>CAZRBL010000044.1:0-26097 GCA_964598335.1 uncultured Rhodospirillales bacterium | reverse complement strand
GACGATCAGCTTGACCTCGTGCAGGCACTCGAAATACGCCATTTCCGGCGCGTAACCGGCCTCGATCAAGGTCTCGAATCCGGCCTGGATCAGGTGGGAGAGCCCGCCGCACAGCACTGCCTGCTCGCCGAAAAGATCGGTTTCGCACTCCTCGCGGAAGCTGGTTTCGATGATGCCCGAGCGGCCGCCGCCGATCGCGCTGGCATAGCTGAGCGCGATATCGAGCGCCTTGCCCGAGGCGTCCTTTTCAACCGCGACAAGACAGGGCACGCCGCCGCCTTTGACATATTCACCGCGTACGGTGTGGCCCGGCCCCTTGGGCGCGATCATGAAAACATCGAGATCCTCGCGCGGCTCGATCAGCTGGAAATGGATGTTGAGCCCGTGCGCGAAAGCCAGCGCCGCGCCCTGTTTCAGATTGGGCGCGAGCTGTTCGGCATACAGCTCGGCCTGCAATTCATCGGGCACCAGAACCATGACGACATCGGCCCACGCCGCGGCATCGGCCGGGGTCATCACCTGCAGACCGGCAGCTTCGGCCTTTTTGGCAGAACCCGAGCCGGGCCGCAGGGCGACGCGAACATCCTTGACGCCGCTGTCTTTCAGATTGTTGGCATGGGCGTGACCCTGGCTGCCATAGCCGACAATCACGATTTTCATATCCTTGATCAGATTGATGTCGGCGTCGCGATCATAATACACGCGCATCGGGCGGCTTCCTCATTTGGTTATCGGCTTGAATCCTACGGCCTCTAGGTGGGGAGCCGCCACCCGCCGCCAAGATGGCGATCGGTGAACTGATCCGAATCAAGCCGTTCTCGACCCGATCATCGCATCAGAGCCGCGCGCCACAGGGTCGGCACCGAAGCCAATCCGGACGCTCATCCCAGCCAATCCGGCATTCCGGCGAAATCCGTCTGCTGCCGGTGATGACGGCGCTGACGATGCAGGATCACCTGATCCCAGAGCAAGGCATCGGCCCCTATGGCCGGCAAGGCGTCAACCAAAAGCAGGTAAACCGCCAGGGGCGGGATCGCGAGTTCAATGGATTTCGACACATGCGTCGGCTTCGCCGTGCAGGACGGCATCGATAAGCTATCGCGTCGATCGTGAATTGCATCGCTCTACAACCAGTTGTGTTGCAATTTTGTTACAGTCAATCGGAGCGCGTCGCCATGCGCATGGCAAGGCACGAGTTTCTTGACCTTCTCGGGCTCTGCGCGGGCGATCTCCCCAAGCGGCTGAATGAGAAAGATAAATGGCGGCTGGGACGCCATGAAGCGACACTGGCTGTCAGTAAGGCCGAAGACAGATTGCTCTTGTCGGTCCCTGGGTATGAAGGCTCAAGCCGTCGACGAGCCGGTAACGTCATGGGGCGGCCCCCTGCCACTTGGCAAAACGCCTTGATTGGCCGACATGAATGTCAGCAACGGAGGTCACAATGAACCGAAGCCGCACAGTAGAAATCGTTGAGGTCGGCGCCCGCGACGGGCTGCAGAACCAGAAGGAAATGCTCAGCACCGATCAAAAGGTGCAATTCATCGAGCAGATGGTCGATGCCGGCATCCGCCGCATGGAGGCGACCAGCTTCGTCAATCCCAAGCGGGTGCCGCAAATGGCCGATGCCGACGACGTGATGGCCCGCGTGCCGCGCGATCGGGGCGTTACCTATATCGGTCTTGCCCTGAATGTCCGCGGCGCGCAGCGCGCCATTGATGCCGGCTGCGATCAGGTCGGCGTCGCCATCCCCGCCTCGAGCACTTTCGGGATCAAGAACCAGGGCCAGAATATCGATGAGATGCTGGCGACCTGGGCCGAGATCGCCAAGACCTGCCGCGATGCCGGGGTGCCGTCCTCGATCATGATCGCCGCCGCCTATGGCTGCCCGTTCGAGGGAGAAGTACCGCTGGAAACCGTTTTCATGATGGCCGAACGGGCGGTGCAGGAACAGCCGATCGAGCTGGCCTTTGCCGACACGATCGGCGTCGGCGACCCGCTGAAAACCGCGCAGATCACGGAACGGTTCCGTGAGATCGCGCCGAACCTGCCGATCCGGGCGCATCTGCACAACACGCGCAATACCGGCCTCGCCAATGCCTATGCCGCGCTGGAGGCGGGAATCGGCTGCCTCGACGCCAGTTTCGGCGGCATCGGCGGCTGCCCCTTCGCCCCCGCCGCGACCGGCAATATCCCGACCGAGGACCTTGTCTACATGCTTGACCGCATGGGGGTTGAGACCGGTATCGATGCGGCCAGGGCCGCGCAGTCCGGTCTGTGGGTCGGCGAGGCGCTGGGCATCGACATCCCCGCCTATCTGGGCAAGGCCGGCGGCTTCCCCGAACCGCAGGCCCAAGCGGCAGAATAACCGACCGCCAAGCGAGGCCCGCCGCGATGCTCAGCTTCGAGCCCCCAATCGAGCGCGATACGCTCGACCGTTTGCGCGCGCCGGCGCCGTTTGACGACGCGGCCCATCTCGAGGCCGAAGTCGCCGAGCTGCCCTTCATGCCCGGCGCACGACTCTGGCGGCTGCAGGCCCTTGATACGGTGCCGCCGGTCCGCGGCTATGCACTGGTCACAGCGCGCGATTCCTATTGGCTCGATGGCAGCCTGGCGCCGCTACAGCGCGCCATCGGCGATAACGGGCTGGCGCTGACGCCGGACACCGCAGCGGCCTATGTCGATCTTTATTTCCGCTGCTGCCAGACCGCGGTTGCGCCGGCCGAGATGCTGGCCGGCCGACAGGCCACGGCGACCGACGACGGCGTTCTTCTCGAAGCCGACCTTGTCCTGGGCGATGGGACGCTGCGCGCCGAGGTGATGGTCCTGTCGGACGGCACCGTCACGGTGCTCAATGAAGACTGGCTCAAGCCGCCCGGCCGGCAGGTCAATCTGGAATGAGAAAGCTGAGCCGGCTATCGCCATAGGTGCGGCTGTCCAGCATGGCGAAGCCGGCCGGGGGTGCCCAGTTTTCGGCGCTCTCGACGGCGATCAGGCTGTCGCCATCGATCCAGCCGCTGTCGCGCAGCGCCGCCAGCGCTGACGCGGCGAGATCGCGGTCTCCGTCCTGTTTTGCATAGGGCGGGTCGAGCAGGATCAGCCCGGCCGGCTGTCCGGCTGGCGGCTGCGTTGCATCCATGCACAGAAAACGGCATTCATCATGAGCGCCAAGCGTTGCCGCATTGCGCTCTGCCAGCGCCAGCGCCGCCCGGTCACGGTCCATGAAGACCGCCTTCGCAGCACCGCGCGAGAGGGCCTCCAGCCCCAGCGCGCCGGTACCGCAAAACGCGTCCAGCACCGATGCACCGACCAGGCGGTCACGCCCGGCCCAGCGGGCATGTTCGAGCCGGTTGAACAGCGCTTCACGCAGCCGGTCACTGCTCGGTCTTATCCTGTTATCGGCCGGCCGCTCGAGGCGCCGGCCACGCCAGCGGCCACCGATGATCCTCATGGCGAGAGGATTTTGCCGAGCTGTTCGCGCATCACCTTGCGCGGCACTTCGGCGACCGCCCCGCGCGGCAGGTCGCCGAGCTGAAAGGGGCCATAGGCGGTGCGGATCAGGCGGTTCACCGCCAGGCCGAGATGCTCGAAGACGCGCCGGATCTCGCGGTTCTTGCCTTCCTTCAGCGCCACCGCGAGCCATAGATTGCTCTTCTCCGCGCGCTCGATCTTCGCATCGATGCGGCCATAGCGGATACCGTCGATGTCGATACCGTCCTGTAACGCATCCAGCGCATGCTGGCTGATGCGGCCATGGGCGCGGACACGGTAGCGTCGGGTCCAGCCGGTCGCGGGCAACTCCAAATGCCGCTTCAGCCCGCCATCGGTGGTCAGCAGCAACAGCCCCTCCGAGGTCAGGTCGAGGCGCCCGACCGACAGCGCGCGCGGCAATTCGGGCGGCAGCGAATCGAAGACGGTTTGCCGCCCCTGCTCATCCCGCTCGCTGGTCACCAACCCGGACGGCTTGTGATAGCGGAAGAGGCGTGGCCTCGAGGGTGCGGGCAGGTCTTTACCGTCAACGGTAATCCGGTCATCCGGCGTCACCGTGACGGCAGGGCCGTCGAGCACGGTGCCGTTGACAGCCACCCGCCCGGCGGCGATCCAACGCTCGGCCTCGCGGCGGGAACACAGCCCCGCAGCGGCAATCCGTTTGGCGATGCGCTCGCCCTTAGCCTCTTCACTCATGCCGGTTGCTTGCGCTGCCCGCACGATGCCGTCAATCATCCCGGCGATGGAAAAACAACCGATGCGAAGAGCGCTGGAGGAGGCGCGGGCCGCCATGGCGGCGGGGGAAGTGCCCGTCGGCGCGGTCATCACCGACCCGAACGGCGCCATCGTCGCAGCGGCGGGCAACCGGACCGAGCGCGATAACGACCCCAGCGCCCATGCCGAAATGCTGGTAATCCGCGCCGCCTGCAACGCCGTCGGTGCCCCGCGCCTGCCGGGCCATGCGCTTTATGTCACCCTCGAGCCCTGTGCGATGTGTGCCGCCGCGATTGCCGCCGCGCGGCTCGAGCGCCTTTATTTCGGCGCCTATGATCCGAAAAGCGGCGGCGTCGATCACGGCCCCCGCATCTTCACCCAGCCGACCATCCATCATCGCCCGGAGGTCTATGGCGGTATTGGCGAGGGCGAAGCGGCGGCGCTTTTACGGGACTTTTTCAGCGAACGACGTTAGACCCATCCGGGTCCATGATCTCGACGGGAGCGAAAAGATGCGGGCGTTCAAGCTATCAATTGCAGCGCTAATCCTATGCCTGACAGCCGTCAGCGCGGCCGAGGCGCAAAACCTTCGCGGGCGCGGCGGCGAGGAAAACCTGCGCGCCGATGACGAGGCGCGCGGCACCTATTATGCCGGCACCGTCGATAATGAGCGCTATCAGGCGAAACAGCCGGCAGCACCGGGCATGGCCGGGACCCAGAGGCGGCAATTCGTCGATCAGCTTGTCTCGCTGCTGATCCGCCTGCGGGCGATGGATCTGGTCTCGATCTTCGTCATCGGCGAGGGCTGGGATCATTTGATGATCGTCAGCCAGGCCGAAGATCAGTTCGGCAATGAATACCGCGCCCGCGCCTATCTCGCCGGCCTGTTGCCGATCATCCGCGCCAACAATCTCGCCCCGCAACCGGTCGCCCAGATCGCCGCCGAAGCCAGCAGCTTCCTCGACCTCGCCGCCGCCATGGGCTTCACCGATATCAGCGTCTCGGAAGGCGACCTGTTCACCTATCACGCAGAGATCAGCCCGGCGCGGTAGTCCGGACGAGCCTTTCCGTGGCGACTATTCTGATGATCTGGGAGCGCGGTCATGGCATCGGCCATGTCGAGCGGCTGTATCGCCATGCCGAGCCGCTGATCGCGCGCGGCCATCGGCTCATCATGGCCCTGCGCGATACAAGCGCGGTCAGGGATTTGCAACGCGGCCGCCCCTGGGCAGCGGCCATTGAGCATCATCAACTGGCGATCCCCGATGCGCCGCGAACACAGCCATCAGCGGATCTGGTGCAAAGCTATGCGACGCTGCTCTATGATAGGCTAGGGCTCAGGAAACCGGCCGTACTGGATCGGCTGACCGCCTATTGGCAAAGCCTGTTTCGCGAGTTTAAGCCCGATACTGCTGTCCTCGACCACGCCCCGTCGGCTTTGCTGGCCTGTCGCCTGTCAGGGCTGCGCCATGCTGTCCTGGGGCATGGTTTTTTTGTGCCGCCCCGGACCGCGCCATGGCCTGCCTTCCGGATCTGGGACCCCAAATCCGCACCGGATCCCGAAATTGAAGCGGCCCTGCTCGAGGCATTGACCAGAGCCGCGAGACGGCACCGTATCGCCATGCCGGACAATCTCAATTGGCTGTTCGATGACGCGCTGATCTGGTTGAGCACGGTGCCGCCGCTAGATCATTATGACCGGCCCCAGGCAGCCCGGCATCCCGGCCTTGTCTATGGCGGGCCGGTTTTCGGCAGCGGCGGGACCAGACCTCAACAATGGCTTGAGCGCGAGGGACCGCGGGTTTTCGCCTATGTCAATGCGCGCCGGAAGGATCAGAGCCTGAACGCGGTTCGCCGCTGCGCTGAGGCCGGAGGGTCGGTCCTGTGCTATGCCCGGGATGTGTCGCGCGAGGATCGCGCCGCCCTGACGGGAAGCGGCGTTGTACTGAGTCCGGACAAGATCGATATCCGCTGGGCCGCGCGCCATGCGGATCTGGCGCTGTCAAATGGCGGCTTCGGCACCATGGCGGCTTTGGTTCAGGGGGGTACGCCGACATTCGTGATGCCGCAGCAATTGGAACAGCAAATGCTGACCTTCCGTCTGTTCCGGCAGCGGATTGCCCTACCGCTATTGCCGGATCAGATCGCCGGTCATGGGGTCGGCCTGTTACCCGCATTGCGCCGAAATATCAGCGCCATGACAGGCTTGAAGCCGCTTGCAGCGAGGCTACAGGGCGAGGCCGATCAAAATCCGGTCGAAGGTTTTGCCGACCGCATCGCCGAGATGGTTTAACGCCCGGAACTAGCGGCGCCGATAGCGGGCAGCGGCGAATACCGCAGGCGCCAGCAGCAGCGCGGCGACCGGTGCCGGCACCGCATCAGGCACAAAGACCTCGATGGCGGTCATGCTCACATCATATTCCCCGGCGAGGGTAAAGGATCCCGCCCAGGCGAAGGCGAAGGGGTTGGACGGATCGAGCATCGCGGCCGTGTCGATACCGGTCAGCGTGAACGCCGTCAGCTCCAGCGCGCTGAGATCGTAGAGAACGTCGGCATCGATCAGCATGCTGCCGCCGTCATATTCGAGCAAATAGGTACCGTCATCGCCGGGAACGGTCGGCGCCATGAAATCAGCAAAGAAACCAGGCCCGTCGAGAATGGCGATTTCGTATCCGACGGCGACGAAAGGATCGAAGACGAAGATTTGGCCCGGCTCGTTCACATCGGTATCGTTGAAGGTAAACTCGTTGCCGTCTTCGTCGATGATCGGATCCAGCAGGATGTTCTCGGGATCGACCGCAATATTCGGCAAGGGCACGGTGCCGCGGATCAGATCATAATCGCCGAATTGGCCGAAATTGCCGGTGCCGTCGAAATTGAGGTCGTCAAAGCCGCCGACGGCCACAACAAGCGTGCCGTCAGCCGGCACGATGGCCGCAACGCGGGAAAAGCTGCCCACGCCGCTTTGATCGTCGTTGGCGATCTCTGCACCGCTGCTGTCGAACACGCCCAGCACCGAGTCGAACTCTGAGAACGGGCTGTCAGCGTCAGCCCAATTCGGCGACGCACCGCCGCCGCTACGGTCGGCATTGGCAACTTCGAAGAAGACCGCCGAGCCGGGCGTCAGACCCTCATAGCGGAAGAAGTCGACATCGCCTTCGCCGCCGCCGCCATAAAAATCGCCGTAAAAATCGAAATCGAATTCGGAGAGGAAGGCCTCGACAACATTCTCACTCAGCGGCACCAGCTCGGCCGTTGCGAATGAATCGTTAAAGTCCTGCCCGAAGGGATCTTCCAACTCGACATAAGCAGCCTCTGCCGAGCCCAAAGCGAGGCTGAACGCGACAATGGAAACGGAGGACAACAACCCTTGCTTGAGGCACATGGCACGCAATTCCCGAATAAAGTTACAATTTAATTAAAGTATTCGGAATCACGTTGCGAGGCAAGTAAAAAACGGCGGGAAAAAGGCAGCAGGCTACGCCTACTGCCCCGCCACCTGCTGCACCGGTTCGCAGAATTTGCGGCGGGCGGGCCAGAGCGCGCCGTTTGAGACACGCTGCTCGGCGCCGGGATTGCTTTGATCGATACAGCGGATATCGGGCACCGCGCTGCTGGCACAGAGGTCACCGACCAACGGCTCCGCCAGGCAATTCGGCAAAGGCGGCGTGCCGACACCGTCCGGCAGGAAGACCGTCCCTGAGGGCTCATCCGCCCAGAAAGCCGGCAGACCGACGCTGAAGAAGAATTGCCGCGTATTGGTGTCGCCGACCGGGTCGGTGGCGCGGATGGTCACGCTGAACTCGCCCTGCTGATTGGTTGTGCCGGACAGCACCGGTGCGGGAACGGTACTGCCTGAACAATTCGGGTACTCACCCTCGACCGCACTTAGCGTAATGCCGCTGGGCAGATTGGTTGAGATCACCTCATACATGATCGCGCCCTCGCCATTCCGGACATTGGCGGCGTTGGGGCAATCATCGACCAGCGGGTCGGGATCGATGGCGCGCAGATTGGGGGGGAAATAGGGCTGTCCGGTCAGCGCCGGCGGCAACTGGCTGCCGACCTGCCATTCGGGCCCCTCATTGGCGCTGAAGCTGATGAGAAATTCGCGGGTGCTGGACAGGCCGCCGATATCGGTGGCGCGGATGCGGAAGGTGTATTCGCTGCCCGCAACGGCCGCCGCCGGGGTGCCCTGAATGATGTTGCCCGAAAGCGTCAGGCCGGGCGGCAAGGCCCCGCCGGCCAGCTCATAGGTCAGCGGGCCGCCTTCAGGGTCATAGGCGTTGATCACCTCGGCATAATCCTGGCCGATCAGCGGCTTGCCCAGCGGTTCGGGCACCGGCACGGTCGCCACGCCCTGATTCTCGAACACCGGCGCGCCGCCGGGACCGCCGACGAGCGCCCCGCCGGTGCTCTCATTCGGCACGCCCTTCACGCAATGCAGCAGGCTGACATAGGCCGGCATGACGTCAATCGGCGCGCGGCTGCCGGTCTGGGTGTGGCAGGTGCGGCAGCCGCTATGCCCGCGCGCGGCGCTCATCGGCCCCCCGATGCGGCGCATCACACCGGGTAGCTGGTTATCCTGCAGCGTCACGCGCTGATTCCCGCCCTGGGTCCGCACAAGGGCGGGAACATTGCCGCCGGGCGCGGCATTCGGATCGATGCCGCGCAGGAACCGGCCCTGCGCATCGATCAGCGGATACCAACGGGCCGGGCAGCTGTTCTGATCGAAATGCGCCACCGCGCCGACCGCGATTTCTTCAATGCATTCAAGGACGATGGCGTCGACCTCGACCCGCTGGCCGGTGACCGGGTCTTCCTGAAAGCGCGTCACGCGCCGCAAGGTCATCGCGTCACGCGCCAGACCATCGGGCCCGCCGCAGCGATGCAGGCTGTCGACCAGCTCAAGCAGATCGACATCCAGCCGGTTGCCGGTCTCGGTTCGGGCCTGCCCCGGCTGACGCAGCTCCGCCAGGCCCAGCTCGTCGATAATGCTCCGTTCTGCGCCGAGTACGGAATCCACCTGACCGGCCACCCAGCTCTCAACCCCTTGCAGGCAGCCTTGCAGGGCATTCGGGTCACCGGCGCGGCAATCATCGCGACGCTGGGCAGCGGAATCCCTGATCATTGCCAGCGCATCGGTGCGCTGCTCGGCGGTCAGGTCGATCTCCCCGGTGATGCTGTCGGAGAAATAGATTGCGTCAGTCAGGCCCTGGCTGTTGCCGCTGTCCAGCGGCCGGTATTGCCGGATGGTAATGACGCCCGACTCCGCCGGGGTCAGCGCGAAGGGGCGCGTCCGGCGGCTGCCGGGATCGCATGGATTGACGCGGTCGGGGTCGTAGCCGGCGCAATCGCCCTCATCGACAATATGGCTGTCGGGACGTTGGAAGGCGCCGGTATTAGGCGCCACGACATTGATCCAGCTGGACGCAAAAACCCGATCGGCGGCGAGGGAGCCGCGCGCCTGCACCTGTTCGGCATCGGCGATATCGACATTGCCGACGCCGAAGCGGGCCGCGTCAGGGCTGAAACCGCCCAGCGCCAGATCGGTCTGCATCCGGTTCAGCTCGGGCCGTCCCGGTATTCGCTGGCGATAAAGCGCGGTGTCTTCCTCCATCTGCGGGTCGAAACTGGCCATTGCCGCCAGATGCCCTGCATCAAGATCACCTGCCGGGACGAGGCCCGCCGGGATCGGATCATCGTCGCGCGTCAGGCTGCCGATCCGCGGCTGAAAACCGTCCTGCGGCACGAAACCGGCATTGGCCCCGAGCATGCCTGCGGTGCGCCCGGCATCGGCGGGCTCAAGCCCGTCGCCGCCGGTGGTGTAGACCATATAGCTGAGCTGGGTCGCGCTGGCGCCCGGATCCTGCCAGACGGCAAGGGCATAGGCCTGGTTATAGGTGTTCCGGATGCGCACGCCGGGCGGCAGATAGGCGTCGATATCGCCGCCGGTGATGTCCAGGACCTGATTACCGCTCTCAACCAGATCATTATAGTTCTCACGGACATAGCGGTCGGCGGCCGCCTGTATCGCCTTGAACTCTCGGGCGACGGCAGCCTGCTCGGTGACTTGCGTGCCGCTGTTCAGCGCCATCGCACCAAGGCCCGTCGCAATCGCCGCAATGCCCAGCAGCCCGACCATTTCGATCAGGGAGTAACCGCGCTGTTTCAGGGATTTTCTCATGGCTGCGATCTTCCTAATTCTTGCGGCAATAGGTCAGCGCCAGATAGGGCGGCTTGAGATCGATCGGCTGATTGCCGCCGGTGCCGACAGGCAGTGAATTGGTCTGCGTCTGGCGATAGAAATCCCAGCGGGAAGCGCCCAGCGTCATGGTCGCGGGCGGCATGTTCGACCGGCTGAGATAAAGCTGCTCCCGCCCGCCGGTTTCTCCGGCGCGCGAAGAACTGTTGGCGCCGAAGACATAACGGCCCTGCGCCATTTCATAACGGGTCCAGCCGCTGGGGCAGCTCGATGTATTGAACGGCGTGATCATGCCGCGCGTCAGCTCGGACCCGCCGCATTGCCACTGGCCGTTATTGTAGATCAGCGGCGCGCCGCCCGGGCAATTCGGAGCGTTGTTGAGGTCGTCAATGGCCTCAAAGTCATGCTCTTCCAATTGCAGGTCGTATTCATCGACGGCCGCATTGGGATCGGTCGGATTGGCCGGGTCGGGGATATAGCGGGTGGCGAAGAACATCGGGCTGAACGCGCCGGACGCATTGCTGAAGCCCAGCGATTGTGCCCGTACGACCTCGGTTTCGACCTCGCGCGCGACGATGGTGCCCGCGGTGATCTCCCCGCCATCGCGAACCCGCAAGGTCTCGATCTCCATCCTATCGGCATTGATCAGATCATTGCCGCCCATATCGAGATTGGTGAACATGGTGGTGGCTTCGGGATGGCCCGGCTGCGGCCGACGATAGAGGTAATCGCCGATCACCTCGCCGGAATCATAGCCTTGCACCGAAGCCAGGCGGCCTTCACCGATAGCGCCGGGCCCAAAGCCCCAGGCCGAAATCTGCGATTCCCAGCCGCCGAAGGCGCCGCGAATGACCATATTGCCGGTCCCGTCATCGGCGATGGCGCCGGCCTGCGGGCCGATCTTGGACGCGATGGTCGGCGTGCGTGTTTCGAAATCGTTCAACCGGTCAGTGCCTTCGGTCAGCACCGCGACTTCCAGCACTGTCGGCCCGATTTTCCGCACGACCAGGCGGTAAGTGTCACCGAATGCATTGGTATCCTGGAAACCGCTGGGCAGGAAGGTGCCGGCGCGCAAGGCGTTCATCGTCAGCGGCATTGGCGGCCGTATGTCGTCGCCTTCAACACGCGTGGTGCCTGCCGGATCACCGGACATGATATCGAGCAGGTTTTCATAATTGGTCATGGTGGGGCTGGAGCCCGGCGCCTCGGCCTGCATCCAGTCATCGACCGCTTGCTGAACCATCTGGAAATGCTCGGCGGCGGTTTGATCCTTCATCTCATCCACCCCGTCCATCAGCGCCGAGGCACCGAAGGCGAGGATCGTCATGATCAGAACCCCGGCGAGAAGGGCTTCGAGAATCGTGCTGCCGCGCTGGCGGGATGTCATCGAGCTGCGCATCGTCTTACACCTTCTGGCAATAGCGCACGCCATACCAGGGCGGCGTCATATCGACGGGATCGGGCGTCAAATCGCCGCCCGCGGTCGGGGTCAGGCTCATACCGCCGCCGGAGCGGACAAAGCTGCGGCCGCTGCCGCGGTCGAACCAGACACCGGCGGGCAGGTTTGACGGGGTAATCACGACCTCGGCCTGACCGCCGCTTTCGCGGAAGCCGAAGCTGTGACCGACCGGATCGGGCGGCGGCGGACCCCTGAATGGGCTGGTATCCTGTTCCCAGGCGAGCCGCGCGGCAGCCGTGGCCGGATCGTCGACCGGATCGCCGGCGCCGACAATGAAGCGGCCGTCGGCGTCGTCAAAATCGACCCAGCCCGGCGGGCAGCCAAAGGTCTGCGCGTCTTCATTGCGATTCGGATCGGGGATGAAGGCCATCACCATGCCGGCGGGCATCGAGCCGCGCTGACAGCGGAAATTGCCGCCCGAGCGGGTGATGTAGTGCCCTTCCGGGCAGGCACCGACGGCAAACAACTCCTCCAGTACCGCCAGCGAATTCCGATCGATCTGCAGCTCGCCGCCATCCAGAACGCCGTTCTGATTGCTGTCGAGGAACACCGCGCCGCTGCTGGGCAGCACGATCTGATCGGCGACCAGGGTGTTCACGTCCAGCCGCATGGTCGTGACGCCGACCGGCGTATCGTCAGCGGCGGCGGCGCGCTCAGAGCCAACATCACCGCGCACGACAATATCGCGCGCGTCGAGCAGGCCGATATTGCCGATGCTATAGGCGTTCATGTTCAGATCGGCGTCCATCGTGTTGGCCTCGGGCTGGCCGGGCACGCGGCGGCGATGGATGTAATCGCCGATCAGCTGACCGCTTTCAAAACCTTGCAGGCTGGCCAGCGAACCGCTTTGCAGATTGGCAAAGCCGAAATTGCCGAGATTTTCGCTCCAGCCGCCGAAGGAACCGGTCAGCGCGCCGCTATTGTCGATGAAGCCGGCCCCGGCGCCGGCGCGGGCCGCTATCGCCGGCGCACGGCGCAGCATCTCGGGTCGCAGCGAAGGAGCCACTGTCGCGACGGCTACTTCGAGAACATCGGGGTCCTCTGCGGCCTTGCGGACACGAATCTCATAGGGCTCGCCGAACGGATTCAGCGGCTGACAGGTGGCATCGGCCGGATCGCAGCCGCCGAAATTACCCGGCAGATAGAGCGGCATCAGATCGCGGATATCGATCTGCTGTGCCTGGCCCAGTGCCAAAGCATCAGACAGCACGGCGTGATTGGTTTCGCTGTCGGGGTCGGCGGGATCACTCTGGCCGCGCATATAGCGTTCGACCGCTGACTGGACCTGGCGCAGATGATCGGCGGCGGCCTGATCGCGGGTGCTGTCCATGCCGCTCATCATCGCCTGCGCCGCAAAGACCAGCAGCGCCATGGTCAAGGCGCCGCCGAGCAGCGCTTCGAGCAGCGTCACGCCGCGCTGTGTCACGGCTTGGCGCGATCGATCAATTGAACCGGTCATTGTGAGCCTCCCAAGCTTGGACCCATTGCTCTGCACTTAGGCAAGTGTCCAGATCTGTGGGCAGATAGTCGGGGTGAGGCAATTGCGAGGCGCTTGGCCAGTCAACGCAGCAATCCTCGATCCCGGCAGTGCCCAGCCTGCGGCAGGCCGGGGGCGGCGGGACCATCTCCATCAACAGATCGATCGCCGGATCGGGCCGGCGATTATTGAGATCGGCCATGCCGATCCCGGCGGCGCCGGTCGGGACGATATCAATCGCCGTTTGCTCAATCCGCGTCACGCGGACAGGGCTGTCTGTCGGCACGTTCGCGGCGCCCATGGCCGCCGTCAGATCGGCCGACAAATCGAAACTGCCGGACTGGCCGGCATCGACCACGGCGCCGTCATAAATGCCGGTGCCCAGCGCCTGCTCGGTCTGTTGGCCCAGCTCATAGCCGACTGAGGTCAGGCGGACATTATAAGGCTGGATCAGGCCATTGGTGATGGCGGGCCCGGCGAAATCAGGCGCGAAATAGGTGAAGAGCGAGCCTTCATTGCTCAACCGCGCCTCCCACAGCGCCAGCAGCGGCCGTTCGGCGTGAATTTGCGTCTGGTTCAGCAAGGTGCCGTCAGGTGCGGTGACCAGCGATTGCGACAGATAAGGCTGGATGCCGCCGCGCGCCGGATCGGAATCGGTCAGCAGATCGGCCAGTGTAATTGCGGTCCCGGGAGCGACCGTCTGATTGGGGTCCTGGGCGAAATCGACCGCCGCCTGGTGAAAGGCGTTAAGGCCGAGCGCGGCGGCGGCGGCGAGCCCTTCCGACCGCTCGACCGACGGATCGCGGATTTGCGTCGGCTGAAAGGCCAGGATCGATAGCGTGACGCCGGCGAAAACCAGCATGGAAATGCCAAGTGCCCACATGGGCGAACCCTTCGATAAACAGGCAAACAGCCCCGGATCAGGGGGATGGCCGCCGCAAATCCGACGGACACAGTCTCACTATACACCGAAGTTTTATGTTACACAATTGTTACAATGCGGATTGCAACAGTTTTTTGCAGCAGGCCGGCGGTGATCGGCGCTAGGGGTTGCCCGGATCGACCCGGCCATCACAGACAAAGGTGGCCAGTTCCAGCCCGAACGTCGCGCCGCCCCGCGTCACCGGCGTTGTCGAAATCGCCAGATTGGCACAATTGCCGGTGCCGATCCGTCCGCCGATGTCGTGATACATCAATTGCGTGTCGTAGTGGCGCGGAAAGCCGCCCCGGTTCACGAAACCGCCCCAGGCAAGGTCATTGACGCCGCCGCCAGGAGCGCCGGGCGGCGGGGTGTACCCCGCCGGACCCGATATCTCTGTTCTGTATGAGGCGGAGCCGGGGAAGGACGACGGTGGATTGGCAATCGGCCCGGCGCCGACCGGCGTCAGCGCGTCTTTGAGCCCGCCGGCGGCATTGCTGCCGAAGTCGCCGCCGAACAGTGCGGGATAAAAGACATGCACGGTTTGTGCCGAGGTGCTGTCGCAATCGGTCGGGCCGACAAATGTCGGTTGTGCCAGCCCCGGGGCCAAAGCAGGCGACGGAAGCCCATTTGCCGGATCGCCGCCGTTAAAGCACCAGTAGATCAGCTCATTCTGCTCTGCCGCGGTGCCGCCGGGTAACGTATTCTCAATGACGTAGGTTTCGTTCGCGCCCATTGTGTGAGCGCCGAGGCCGGATGTTTCGAAACTCCACAACCAGGTCAGCCATTGCCCGCCGGATTGCGTGCATTCAACATTATCGAGCGGCGGCATCGGGTCGATATAGGGCACCGTCGGATGCGGCGGGCTGAGCGTATAACGGCCGCCGTCGACAACCCCGCCGAGCCCTGCACTGGCCAGCACGCCGTCCAGCGCCGCGCAGCTGGCGGCGAAGTCACCATAATCGACCTGCGCGTTCCATATCTGGACATCATCGGAGGTGTCGCCGGGGGTGTTGCCGCCATCCTGCCAAATCTGCACGGTCCAGATCATATCCCGTTCAATGATCCCCAGATTATCGGCCTCGCAGAACGCGGCGTCCGGGTCGGGACAGGGACTGCTGGTGTCGGGCAGAAGACTAAGCGCGCGCAGCGTCAGCAGATTTGTTGTCTGACTGCCCGGCACGGTCAGAATCGACGTCGGCGCGACGCTTGCCGGGTTGGCGCCGGCGGGGCCCGGCGAGTCCAATGTGACGTCAAGCGCGAGCGTCGCATCGACGCCTATCGTCGGATCCGATGCGGGTTGCGCCCGTGCCTGACTGGTCAAATTCAGCGTCGCATAAAGATAAACATCGACACCGTCACAAGGCTGCACGGTGAAACGCGGCGCGGCGGGCGAGCTGATATCGAACACCGCCACCGAGGGCGACATGTCAATCGTGCCGCCGCTGATCGGGCTGGTGCTGGTGCCCTGGCTATAGGTCTGACCCGCATCGGTGTCGGTCAGGCTGAAGCCGGATTGTCCATTCGCCGTGATCGTCCAAAGCGGCGATCTCGCCGAGGTGTCCGTGGCCGCGTGATAGACGGTATAATAGCCCGTGATGGTCAGCAGATTGCCGCCGGTGATCGCGGTTGAGGGCGTCGCCTGAATCTGGATCGTGCTACTGGCGGGGATTTCGGTGCCGCTGGCAATCGGGCTGCCGCTGACGGTCAGGCGGACATTCGCGGACGGAAAATCGCTGAGCGTCAATGTCGGATGCGACACCGTTTCAAGCGTGACTCCGCTCAATTCCCAACCCTCATTCGACCAGACCCCTTCGCGGCTCAGCAGGGTCGGCGTCCCGCCGGCGCAAAAGGCAGCGCCGCTTGCATTGAGGCTCGGAAACACGGCCACGGCCGGCTCGCCGCCACCGCCGCCGGTCGGCGCTGTCGTCTCGGTGCCCGGCAATTGGGTGCGGAAGATCAGTTTTTGAGCAAAGGCGTCGCCGAAGGCGGCAAGGCCGCCCAACAGAGCCAACCCCGCCGCGCCGGCCAGAAGCGGCCGCGCATAACGCCCATCAAGAAATCGCTTCATCGCCCGATATCCCCAATCTGACTCCGGCATCACACCTGATTCGGAACGGATGGCCGCCCGCCCGATTGTCACCATGTGTCGGACATGATCTGCGCCCATCGCAAACCATCCGCCTAAGCCCTTTCCCTATATTACAGAACTGTGACAGGCAAGTATTTTAGTCTCCCAAGGGCGCTGCTCGGCATGTTTTTAAGCGCCTCTTTCAGCCTCCTGCCTTTGCCGCTCGCGGCGCGGGAAGCGGTTGATTTCACGATCGAAATCAACGGCGTCGATAATGATGAACTGCGTTCTGCGCTGACCGATGCCAACAGCCTGCGCGGGGCGACGCCGCGCAGCCCGCGCGCGCTGGTTCGCCTTGCCCGCGAGCAGAAAGCCGAACTCGAGACGATCCTCAACTCCTTCGCCCATTATGCCGGGCGCGCCGACATCATGATTGCCGGAACCCCGGCCGAGGATGTCACCGCCTTCGCCGCTGCGCGGCAATATGACGGCAGGATTCCGGTCACGTTCAACATCGCGCCCGGTCCGAAATTCGGCTTCGGCACCATCGACATCACCGTGATCGACGCCGATAATCTTTCCGACACGACCCGAGCCAGGCTGGCCGAACCGCTGACTCTGTTCGGTTACGCCGAAAATCAGGCGGCAACCGCCGAACGTATCCTGTCCGCCGACAGCCGGTTGATCCGTTTTCTCGAAGGCCGGGGACATTTCTCCGTCACCATGCTCGAAAGGCGGGCGATCGCCGATCACGAGACCGGCAGGCTGGCGCTCGACTACCGAATAGCCGCGGGACCGGTCGCCAATTTCGGGCCCGTTACCATTACCGGGCTGGAAAAAACCGATCCGGATTTTGCCCGCGATCTGGTCACCATCGCGCCCGGCACGCGGTTCGATCCCGAACAGGTGGACGCCGTCTATGATGCGCTGGGCGAGACCGCGCTGTTCTCGCGGATCGAGGTCAGCCTGCCCGAACGGCCCGACGAAAACGGGCAATTGCCCGTGACCATAAGGCTGACCGAAGCACTATCACGCTCGATCGGCTTTGGTGCGCAATTCGAGACCTCGCAGGGAATAGGCATCAGCGCCGATTGGGAAAACCGGAATATTCTCGGCAAGGGCGAAACGCTGAGCGTGGAGGCGGAAATCCGGCGTTTGGTCGAAAACAGCTTCGGTGATCTCGATTTTCGTCTGACCAACCGCTTTGAAAAGCCGCGCTTTTTTCGGCCGGATCAGACATTGATCACCGATCTGATTTTTGAACGCGGCCGCACCGACGCGTTCGACAGCCTCGGCGTCAGCTTTGATCTCTCCGCCGCCCGCAGGATCAATGACAGGCTCACCGTCACGGCGGGCGGCTTGCTGGCCTTTTCCCGCCTGACCGATAATGACAGCACCGACACGGTCTATGTGACCGGCTTCCCGATATCGGCGCTGTATGATGCCAGCGACGACCGGCTCAACCCCACAGAGGGCTGGCGGGGCAGCGTCACCCTGACGCCCTTTCCGGGCTTTCTCGGCACCCAGCCGCATTTCGCCAAGCTCGATACCAGGCTGTCGGCCTATATCGACCTGAAGGGGCTGGTCGGCAGCGAGGATGGCCGGCGGGTCCTGGCGCTGCGCGGACGGCTCGGCTCGATCGCCTCGGGCGATGCCGATGACGTGCCCGCAGACCGGCGGTTTTTCGCCGGCGGCGGCGGTTCGGTGCGCGGCTATGATTTTCAGAGCCTGGCGCCGCGCGATTCGGTTACCGGCGATCCACGAGGCGGACGCAGCATTCTGGAATTATCAGGCGAGTTACGCATCCGTATTGGCGAAAGCTGGGGCATCGTGCCCTTTATCGATGCCGGCAACGCCTATGATGCGGTGATCCCGGATTTCGACCGCAATGTGCGCGTCGCGGGCGGGATCGGCGTCCGCTATTACACGCCGATCGGACCCTTGCGGCTCGATATCGCGCGCGCCATCAACCCGGGACGACGGACCAGCGATATCGCCGTCTTCCTCAGTATCGGACAGGCCTTCTGATGCGTTCCTTTCTTACCGCGCTTGGTCGCCTCGCCCGCGCCGGCATTTACGGGTTCGGCGCGCTTATCGGCATGACGGCACTGGTTCTGCTTTTGGTGGCGGCCTGGCTGCAAACACCGCCCGGGCGGGAGATGGTCGCCGGGCTGGCCGAACGGGCAGCATCCGAAGCCGGGCTCAGCCTGCAACTCGACGGGCTGGCCAGCGGCTTGCCGCTGCGTCTGGCCGCCGACTCGGTCACCCTGTCCGATGATCGCGGCGACTGGCTGTCGCTGACGGCACCGGAAATCACCTGGTCGCCGACCCAGCTGCTGCGCGGCTTGCTGCGCATCGACCGGCTCGCGGCGGAGCAGCTGACGCTGATCCGGATCCCGACAGGCGCGGAAGACCCGGAGGAAGAGGATAGCGGACTTAGCGTTCCCGATTTGCCGTTTCGGCTCGCCGTCGGTGAAATCGACCTGCCGCAAATCGAGCTGGGCGAAGCGGTCATCGGCACCGCGCTGAGCGGCAGCGCGGTTGCCGATTTCTCCTATGGCGGCTTTGATTCCCCTTCACGCGTCGACATCACGCTGGTGGGAAGCGGCGAAGATGAGACAAGGCTGACGGTTTCCGGCAGCGTCCGCCCGCGCGCGGATCGCGCGGCGCTGTCGCTGGAGCTTGTTGAACCGGCGGGCGCCCGCTCCATCGCCGCGCTGGGCTTGCCCAATGCGTTGCCCTGGCGCATCGCGGTCGACAGTGACGGCCCGCTTGACGCCTTTCCGGTCAGCATCGCCGCGGATTATGGAGAGACCGAGGTGCTGGATATCGGCGGCACGGTCGGGCTGGCCCGCCGCACGCTGGATTTCGCGCTGGAACTGAACGCCCAACCGGCGTCGGTGATTGAAAATGCAATGCTGCAGCAGCTCGGGCCGCTTTCCGCCGCCCTTGAGGGCCGCATGGAACGGCGCGGCAGGATCGTGCTCGACACGCTGACGGTTTCCAGTCGCGGCATCGATGTCGCTGCGGCGGCGCAAATCGACGGGCGGCGCATAGACATAGAGAGCCTGACCGCCTCAGCGCCGGGGCTTGTCGCACTGAACCTAAGCGCCGACGGCAGCCTGGATTTGGCCGCTTCCGATATCGACCTCGCGGTCATCGCGGAGGCCGATCTGGCCGCCCCGGTCGGCGATGACATGGCCGCCCTGACCGGCCTTCCCCCCGGTCCGCTGCCGCTCAGCGGTGACGCCAGGGGCGAGTTCACCATTGCCGGAGCGCTGACCGCGCCGCAGATCGACGGCCGGCTTGCGGTCAACAATTTCGACAGCGCCATCGACGCGGCGGCATCACTGCTCGGCGACTCACCCTCCCTGACGCTGAGCGGCGGCATGGAGGCGAACGGCGCCGTCGCCGTCGATACACTGGCGCTTGACGGCGCGGCGCTGTCCGTGACCGGACAGCTCGCCTGGCTGGAGGGCGCGCTTACCTCGGACAGCCGCCTTGCCGTGACGCTGCCGGATATCGGCGCGGTGGCGGACGGCCTCGGCGGCAATGCCGCCCTGACGGTGACCGCACAGCCGTCCGGCGGCCCCCTTGCGGTGCGGCTGCAAGGCGCGGTCGACAATGTAAGGACGGGAGACCGCGCGCTCGGCTCGGTCGCATTCGACGGCAGCGCCTCGGGGCTGACCGGGACGCCGGAGATTGCGCTCACCCTCGACGGCAGCCTGCTCGGCTTGCCGCTTGCCGGCGATCTTCGTCTCCCCGCTGACGAGCGGTTGGCCGCCGATCTCGCGATCGGCGACAGCAGGCTGCGCGCTGCAATCGACACGGCCGCGCCGCTCGAGAACCCCGAGCTCGAGCTGTCGATCACCGATCTCAGCGCCTTCGCCCGGTTGACAGGGATCGATGCCTCGGGCGCCGTCACTGTGACATCCATTGCCGACACTGACGCGCTCTCATTCGACATCACCGGGCAAAACCTGATCCTGGTGGGGGTCGGCCTGGCAGAGCTCAGCGGCACGGTAACGCCAAATCTGGATACGCCGGCGGAGAGCCGCGCCGAGATCACGGCGCGGGAGATTGCGGCGCCGGTCGGACTGCGTTTTCGGCAGATCGATCTGGAGCTGTCGGGCACGGGCCGGGGCGCCCGGCTGACCGTGGCCGCACAAGGGCAACCGGTCCGGCTGGATGCCGAGGCCCTGATCGCGCCCGATTTCGATCAGGTGACGCTGAACACGCTCAACGCCGCGCTCGCCGATCGGGAACTCGCCCTGACCGAGCCCGCGACGCTGACCCTGGAGGAAGGCATCGCCATCACCCCATTGCGCCTGACCGGCGATGACCTGTCGCTCGACGCGCGGCTTTCACAGGACAATGACGGCGCTATCGACGGCGCGCTTTCGCTCACGCTCGACCTCGAATGGCTGCAGCCCCTGTTCCGCGCCCTGCCCGACAGCGCCGCGGGGCGGCTGGAACTGGCGGCCACGGCGACGGGAACCGTCGATGAGCCGGCCATCGAGGGCACGCTCTCGCTGCAGGAGGGCAGCTATCGCAATGCCGATATCGGCCTTGAACTGACGGAGATGACGGCACTCGCGCGCTATCAAGACGGCGGCTTGACGATAGAACAGCTCGTGGCGGAAACACCGGCGGGCGGCAGCGCCTCCGCATCGGGCGTACTCGGCCTGCAGCAAGCGGGCATGCCGGTTGATATGCGCCTGACGCTCGACCGGGCGCTGCTCGCCGATACCGACCTGGTGCTGGCCGTTGCCGATGCCGATTTGACCCTGAAGGGCGAATTGGCAAGCCGCGCCGATCTGCAGGGCGAGATCGTCGTGCGCGAAGCCGAGCTGCAAATCCCCAGCAATCTGCCGAGCAGCGTACCGACCGTCGAGGTCACGGAAATCAATACCGGCGAGGAAACCGAACAGGACGAGGCGGCGACGTCCGATCCTGAAGCAGACGGGCCGGCATTGCCTGAACGCATCGGCCTCGAGCTGACTGTCAGCAGCCGCGACAGCATCCAGATCGGCGGCCGCGGCCTCGATGCCGTGATGGGCGGCGCGCTGCAGATCGGCGGCACGGCGGCCGAGCCCGAGATCACCGGCGGCTTCGAGCTGGATGAGGGCACTTTCGACCTGCTCGGCAATGAGCTGAGCTTCGAGACCGGGACGGTGACGCTGGACCAGGTCGGCAAGCTGAACCCGCGGCTGGATTTTCGCGCGGTCACGACGATCGACGGCTCGACCATCATCATCGCGCTGCGCGGCCGCGCCGACGATCCGCAAATCAGCGTGTCCTCGCGCCCGCCTTCACCTGAAGACGAGATTTTCTCCAAGCTGCTGTTCGGCAAGGTCACCGACCAATTGACCGCGATCGAGGCGGTGCAACTGGCCAATGCAGTCGCCACCCTGACCGGCACGACGGGCGCCGGGCGCACAGGCGTTCTGCGCCGGCTGCGTGAAACGACCGGGCTCGACCTGCTGGAAATCGACGGCGGTGACGACCCCGAAGGCGGTTTCGGCGTTCGCGCGGGGCGCAATGTCACCGACCGGGTATTCGTCGGCGTGCGTCAGGGCACAACCCCGGAAAGCACGGTCGTCGAGGTCGAGGCCGACGTTACCAACCGCCTGAAAATCCGCAGCGAAATCGGCGCCGACGCGGACACCAGCCTGGGCCTGCGCTATGAATGGGATTATTGAGGGAAGGAAAGGCGGGATTACCGGCGGCGCAGCACGGCAAGCGCCGGTAGCAGCAGTGCCAGCGCCGCGGGGACGGGGATGACCGAGGGCGGCGGGCCGCTCCCCTCCAGGCCGTTGATCGCCAGCACCCTCATTTCGCCCATGAAGTTCAGGTTATCATCTTCGACACCGGCGATATCGAAGATCAGACGGTCGAGCACCTTGGTGTCGTCGAGCATCAAATCCTGCGCGCCGAGCTTGAAGCGATCGAGATCGACCCTTCGGCTGAAAGAAGGACCGGGAACCGCATCCGACATGCCGCCGACATTCTGCAGCACCAGGCGCATATCCTCGCCGAAGGTGCCGCCGGCGCCGGAGGTGAACAAATCCCAGGCAAAGCCGTCCTCGCTGCCATCGGTGTAAACGGCGCGGATTTCAGCGGCGACATCGGGCGTGGCGAACTGAAAGGTGCCGTTGTCGGTATAAAGAACAGTGATGCGGCTATAGTAACCGTTTTCCGCCAGATTGAA
Organism: uncultured Rhodospirillales bacterium; assembly: GCA_964598335.1. Taxonomy (GTDB): domain Bacteria; phylum Pseudomonadota; class Alphaproteobacteria; order CAZRBL01; family CAZRBL01; genus CAZRBL01. The sequence goes on along the minus strand of CAZRBL010000044.1, from coordinate 3,555 downwards.
GTCGACCAGCGGCGCATTGCCCTGGGCCGCCGTCACGCCGATGCTGTTGAGGACCGCGACATCGCGACCACCGTCAGCCGTCACAAGCTGGAAGCTGTCGCCGTGGACGGGGTCTGCAACAACGCCGTCGAGCGGGATATTGTCGTCATCATCGCTGTAATGCGTTGACGTGCGACCAAGGATCAGCGTTGTCTGACGTTGCTCTGCCGTCGCGCCGCCGGACTGGCCGTGGGTCGGCACATCAAAGCCGAAATAATCCCGGTTCATCGCCGGGCTGAGATCGAATTGCACAGTGCCCGCCTGTGCCGCGCCGCACAGCAAGATGCTCAGATTTGTGGCGATGGCAATTGCGCGCATGACCTACTCCCCGGAAAACACATGCTGCCGGTTTTGACTAGAGCCTTTAGGCCGGTCCGGTCAAGCGGTGCGCTAGGTGTAAATCGGCGCCGTGGCGCTGCGCTGATGGTCGGGCACGGTCGTCGTGGCGCGGCCGTCCGGGCCGTAGGTGGTGACCGCGACATCGGCGAGCGGGGCCCGGTCGGGCGGGCTCACCGCATCCTCGATATGAACCGCAAGGGCGCCGGGCGGGGCGTGCGGATCGGGGCTCGCCGGGATCAGTTTCAGACGGTCTGCGCCTTGCCCGCCCCGGGCGTCCGGCAGGTCGTGCAGGACATCGCGCAGGGCCGCCATCAGCGGACCGAAGCGCGCCAGGCCCTGACCGCGCTCGGTGCGCTGCATGCCGCTCTGACGGGCAATTGATACAATATCGCGCGCCAGCACGAAGGCGTCGGTGCGGCCCTCGAGAAAATCCTCCAGCGTCGAGCCTTCGCGGCTGAGAAAGCGGGAGGGCTTGCCATCGACGCTCCAGACCCGCAGCCGGCCATCCATCGCAGCGCGGCGCAGCTGATCGTAAGCCGCGTCCTGATAGCGGGCGACGGCTTGCCGTTCATCATCGCCGAGCCGGTCGAACCACGCCTCGAAACCCTGCTGCACCGAGATCAGCTTGTCATCATCATGCAGATGCGCGGCACGCCAAGCCTTGTTGCGGTGGATCCGTTGCGTGTTGCGAATATTCATCGACATCGCAAAACCCAAGCATGGCGGGACGTGTCAGGCAAGCCGAAACGACAAAAGCGCGCCGTGCGAGCCTGCCCGATTTCCTCCTAGACAGGCGCCTGTTAATGGCTTGCGCGTCGGCGCTTCACATTCGGGCCGGCAGGCTTAGGGACAAGAGCATGGCTCAAATCATCAATGTCATCTTTCCGGTCTTCGCCGTCATGGCGGCGGGCGCTTTCTGGGCGCGGCTGAAGCTGCCCTTCGATCAGGAAACGGTGACGCGGCTGACCATGTATATCGGCGCGCCGTCACTGGCTTTTGCCGCGCTCAGCCAAATGGAGATTGCCGGCGAGAGGCTGGCGGCCGTCGGCGGGGCCTTCACGCTGGCAATGGTGATTTTCGGCTTTCTGGGCTTTGTCGCGCTGAAAATCTGGGGCAAGCCGCCGCGCTGGTATCTGCCGAGCCTGACCTTTCCCAATAACGGCAATCTCGGCCTGCCGATCCTGCTCTTCGCCTTTGGCGATGAGGGGCTGGCGCTGGGCATTCTGATCATGACGATCTGCATGGTCGGTCATTTTTCCGTCGGCATCGGCATGGCGGCCGGCCGCTGGTCCGTCATCCCGGCGCTGCAGCAACCGGCAATCTGGGCGACCGCGGCCGGGCTGATCGTGCTGGTCTTTGATTTGACGGTGCCGACGGCGCTGCTCAATACCGCCGGGCTGGTCGGCGACCTGGCGATACCGCTGGGGCTTTTTTCGCTTGGCGTTGCGCTGGCCGGTTTGAAGCCGACCGATTTCGGTGAGGCGGCCATAATGGGCACGCTGAGGCTCGGGCTTGGTCTGGTCGGAGGCTTTGCGGCGGTCTGGCTGTTCGGACTCGAGGGCGTCGCCGCCGGTGTGGTGCTGATCCAGTCGATGATGGGCGCGGCGGTGTTCAATTACATGCTGGCCGACCTCTATGGCGGCCCCTCGGACCGGGTTGCGGGCGTGGTGCTGGTCAGCACGCTGATCGCCTTGCCGGCGACCGCAATCTTGCTGATTTTCGTCGGTTGAAGGGCGATCAAACCCTTTCTTTGCCTGGCTTTCGGCGGCTTGCGGCGACGCCTTTGCGCTCTATATCACCGCAGGCCCCGGACATTCCGGTTCGGGGGCAAGCCCGGCGGCTGCAGGCGAGGGCATTGATGTCTGCCGACATCGCCTCCGTCCTTGATAGCCGCCGATCTCCACCGACATGGGGAAGTGTGACGGTGCCGAAGCGGATCGCGGCGAGAACAGCCGACGTTCCAAGGGCCAAACGCTTCCGCCGCAACCGAAGAGGTATCGGGAATGAGCAAAGTAATCGGCATCGATCTGGGCACGACAAATTCCTGCGTCGCGATTATGGACGGCAGCCAGCCCAAGGTCATCGAAAACAGCGAGGGCGCGCGCACGACGCCCTCCATGGTCGCCTTTACCGGCGACGGCGAACGCCTGGTCGGCCAGCCGGCCAAGCGCCAGGCAGTCACCAACCCCACCAATACGATCTTCGCCTCCAAGCGTCTGATCGGCCGCCGTTTCGATGAGGAAACGGTCAAGGACATGAAGGCCAAGGTGCCCTTCCACATTGCCAAATCTGATAATGACGATGCCTGGGTCGAGGTAGAGGGCGAAACCTATGCGCCCAGCCAGATCAGCGCCTATGTGCTGGAGAAAATGAAGGAAACGGCCGAGAGCTATCTGGGTGAGACGGTCACCCAGGCGGTCATCACCGTGCCGGCCTATTTCAATGACAGCCAGCGCCAGGCGACCAAGGATGCCGGCAAGATCGCCGGGCTGGAGGTGCTGCGCATCATCAATGAGCCGACGGCGGCGGCGCTGGCCTATGGGCTGGACAAGAAAAGCACCGGCACCATCGCGGTCTACGATCTGGGCGGCGGCACTTTCGACGTGTCGATCCTGGAGGTCGGCGACGGCGTCTTCGAGGTCAAATCGACCAATGGCGACACCTTTCTCGGCGGTGAGGATTTCGACACCCGGATCATCGATTACCTCGCCGATGAGTTCAAGAAAGAGAACAGCATCGATCTGCGTGAGGACAAGCTGGCCCTGCAGCGCCTGAAAGAGGCGGCGGAAAAGGCCAAGATCGAGCTGTCGTCCTCGACCAGCACCGAGGTCAATCTGCCCTTCATCACCGCCGATCAGTCCGGCCCCAAGCATCTGGCGATCAAGCTGAGCCGCTCGAAGCTGGAGGCGCTGGTCGATGATCTGGTGCAGCGCTCGATCGAGCCCTGCAAGAAGGCGCTGAGCGACGCCGGCCTGAAGGCCAGCGAGATCGATGAGGTGGTTCTGGTCGGGGGCATGACCCGCATGCCCAAGATCCAGGAGGTCGTGAAAGAGTTCTTCGGCCGCGAGCCGCATAAGGGCGTCAACCCGGACGAGGTCGTCGCGCTGGGCGCGGCGATCCAGGGCGGTGTGCTCAAGGGCGACGTCAAGGACGTGCTGCTGCTCGACGTGACGCCGC
>CAZRBL010000043.1:0-26380 GCA_964598335.1 uncultured Rhodospirillales bacterium | reverse complement strand
TGCCGGGAATATGCCAGCCGGCGCGGCTATGAGGTGGTTCAGGTCTTCACCGATGATGTCTCCGGCAGTCTGACCACGCGCCCCGGCATGAAGGACATGTTGGGCTTTCTGCGGCGCCACCGCAGCAATCCGCATGTCGTGCTGATCGATGATATCAGCCGTCTCGCTCGCAGCATTGAAGCGCATCTGCAGCTACGCGCCGCCATCGGCAAGGCTGGCGGCACCCTGGAATCGCCGACCATGGAATTCGGCGAAGACTCTGACTCCCAGCTGATCGAGAATTTGCTGGCCAGTGTTTCCCAGCATCAGCGTCAGAAGAATGGCGAGCAGACGGTCAACCGCATGCGGGGCCGTGCCATGAACGGCTATTGGGTATTCCAGGCGCCCATCGGCTACCGCTACCAGCGCGTGCCGGGCCACAACAATATGCTGGTGCGCGACGAGCCTTATGCCACGATCTTGCAGGAGGCCTTCGAGGGCTTCGCCTCAGGCCGTTTCGAGACCCAGGTCGAGGTGAAGCGCTTTCTGGAATCCCAGCCACAATATCCCAAGGACCTGCCGAACGGCGAAATCCGCAATCAGCGGATCAAGGACCTTCTGACCCGGCCCATCTACGCCGGCTATATCGAAATCCCGAATTGGGATGTCTCTCTGCGGAAGGGCCACCATGAGCCCCTGATCAGCTATGACACCTTCCAGCGCATCCAGGAGCGGCTGAACACCAAAGCCAAGGCACCGGCGCGCAAAGACCTGAGCGAGGATTTCCCGCTGCGGGGCTTCGTGCTTTGCGACGATTGCGGCAAGCCCATGTCGGCCTGTTGGTCGAAAGGGCAATATCAGCGCTATCCCTACTATCTCTGCGTCACGAAAGGCTGCGTCAGCTATCGCAAATCGATCCGCAAGGAAGAGATCGAAGGCGCCTTCGAGACCTTGCTCGCCCGCGCCCAGCCGACCGAAACCTTGTTCACCCTTGTCCGCGCGATGTTTCAGGACGCATGGGACCACCGAATCGCACAGGCCGGCACCCTGGCGAAGGCCATGAAGGCCGAGCTGAAGAAGATCGATCAGCAGATTGAGAGCTTCCTGGATCGCATTGTCGATGCCCAGACCCCGACGGTGGTCGTCGCCTACGAAAAGCGCATCAATGCGCTGGAAGCGCGCAAGATCGAACTGGATGAAGAGATCGCGTCAGCGGGCCGTCCGAAACGGACTTTCGAGGAGTCGTTTCGAACGGCTATGGCCTTCCTCGCAAACCCGCAGAAGCTCTGGTGTTCCGAGCGGATCAGTGACAAGCGATTGGTGCTGAAATTGGCCTTTGGTAACCGGTTGAGATATCGCCGGAATCAGGGTTTTCGAACTGCTAATTTTTCCATGCCTTTCAAGGTCTTACAGGATTTTTCAGGGGAGAATTTGGAGATGGCGCGCCCGAGAGGATTCGAACCTCTGACCTTTGGCTCCGGAGGCCAACGCTCTATCCAGCTGAGCTACGGGCGCGCGACGGGTGATGTTCCCGATCAACGCTGAGTTAGCGCATTGTCGGCTGAATCGCCAGCCCTGGCGATCCACTGTGTGATGTCGTCTATGACGACCTGCCGCTGCAGATCCTGCAGCAGCATGTGGTAGCCCTCGGCATAGGTTTTCAGGGTTATGCTGTCCGGCGCCCTGCCGATAAAGCCGTTAACGGCTTCATCGCTCAATATGTCTTCCTTTTCACCGAACATCGCTAATGTCGGGACATCGTGATGGGGCAGGGCGCTATAGGCGGCGGTCATCAGATCGACCAGGCCGCCGGTGGTACGGATCGGCACCTCCTTGATCACCAGCGGGTCGGCGGCGCGGCGGCGCAGCGCCTCGATATTGTCGGTAGGAACCCGGTTCAGGCCGGCCCCGGTAAGTTTCAACTCCGGCAGGAAAGTACGACCGAACCACAGGCTGAAGCGTTCCAGGGGATTGAGCAGTGTTTTGCTCCAGGTTGCAGGCGCGACAAGGATCGCGCCGTCGATCTGCGCCGCGATTTGGGGGTCATTCAGGGCAAGCACGGCAACCGCGCCGCCCATGCTTGTGCCGAGTACGAAGATCGGTGTGTCCGGATAGGCGGCGGCAGCCAGGCTAATCATGCTGCGTGCATCGCCGACCATGGCCTCGGTTCCGGCCCATCGGCCAGCATCAGGCGCCCGTCCGAAGCCGCGCTGGTCATAGGCGATCACGGTCAATCCCTTCTCGGCCCAGACTGGTGCTGAGAGATTGAATTGCGCCGCGTAATGTCCGAAGCCGTGAATCGCAAGGATCACGGCCTCGGGCGGGCCATTCGCGGCATTCCAGCGCGTTACCGGCAGATACATGCCGTCGCTGGTCTTGAGACCGCTCTCGGTCAGTGACGGCGTCCGGGTCGGCGTCTTGATCGGCGTCGGCGAGGGCCGGTCGGCAGCCGTGCAGGCGGTCAGAAGAAGAGCAACAAAAACGACGCTGAGCGCTCTAACCGCCCTGCTCATGCGCCCCTTTGGTCAGCTGCATGAAAATGTCTTCGAGATCGGTCTGTTCGGTGGTGATGTCCCGGATCGTCAGACCGGCGCTGCGCACGGATTCGAAGATCGGCCCGGCGGCGCTCTGACTCGGCGGATAGGTGATGCACAATGTCTGCGGGTCACGCAGGCTGGCATGCCATTCATTCAGAGCCGCCGGTACCTCGGCCATGGTTTCCTCGACCGAGATCAGGAGCGTCTTGTCATCGATGCGGGAGAGCAGTGTCGGTGTCGGCTCATCCGCAACGACTTCGCCATGGTTGATGATGGCTATGCTGTCGCACAGCTCCTCGGCTTCTTCGAGATAATGGGTTGTCAGCAACACCGTGGTGCCCTGCTGGTTGAGCGCTCGGACATTGGCCCAGAGCGACTGGCGCAATTCGAGATCGACGCCTGCGGTCGGCTCGTCCAGCACCAGAACCGGCGGGCTGTGGACCATGGCCTTGGCGACCATCAAACGCCGCCGCATGCCCCCGGACAGCGTCCTTGAATAGGAATCGGCCTTGTCACCGAGCCCGACCAGATCGAGCAATTCGGCGGTGCGGCGTTCGGCGCGCGGTACGCCGTAAAGCCCGGCCTGCAATTCGAGCATTTCCCGCGGGGTAAAAAAGGCGTCGAGGTTCAGTTCCTGCGGTACGACGCCGATGGCAGCACGGGCCATGCGTGGGTTTTTGTCGATGTCATAGCCGCAGATCTTCATCGTGCCGGAGGTTTTGATGACCAGCCCGGCCATGATGTTGATCAGCGTCGACTTGCCCGCGCCGTTCGGCCCCAATAACCCGAAGATCGTGCCCCGAGGGATCGTCAAATCGATCCCCTTGAGCGCTCGCTTTTCGCTTTGCCGGTTTTGTCCGCGATAAATCTTGACGATATCACGCGCTTCCAGCGCCGGCGCTGCGGTACCGGTTACGGTTTCAAAAGTCGGGCTGTCTGCAACACTCATCGACGCTCATGCACTGATCATGGAAAGCTGGTCTAAAGGTGGCGGCGAAACGCGCAACGGCAATGCTCGTCTGGCCGGCGGCACAGCATTCTGTCGCCGGGCCGCCGGCGTCGCCATTGACCGCCATCGGTATTGTCTCGATATCCCATGACGGTCATGATGAGAAGCAGCGGCGGCGGTGGTCGCCCCGAGGATCAAAGATGCAGCCCATGGAACATCCGGACACGGAGGAGAAGCAAGGCCCGCCTCCGCCGGAAACGCTTATCGTCGATGAAGAGACGGTCGCCTGTGACGGCGGCGACGGAGCGTTGGGACATCCGCTTGTTTATCTGCACATGAACGGCGAAGGCTTTGTCGACTGTCCTTATTGCGACCGCCGTTTCATCTTGTCCGAGGACGCCTAGCGCCATAGGCTGCCGCTGATGGAAAAAATCATCCGCAAATTCAGCCGGCGCCAATCCCTTGCCATGCTGGGCGCAGCTGCGCCCGCTCTTGCCTTTGCCCGACCTGCCGAGGCTGCCGAGACGGTGCGTGTGTCCGCGCTGGCCGCACCAGGGTCGGCCGATGAACGCCTCTGGTACCGATTCCGCGACCGGGCGCGCGACTATCTCGGCGATACGGTCGATATTCAGCTGCTTATCCGTGGCGAAATAGGCTCCGAAGAGGCGACATTGAATGCGCTGCGCCGCAACCGGGTGCAGATCGGCGGCGGCACCATTGCCGGTGCATCGTCGATCGTGCCCGAACTTTCGGTGCTCACCATCCCCTATCTGTTTGACAGCGAAGCCGAGCTGGATTTCGTTCTCGATAACTATGCGCGCCCGGTCTATGCGGAATTGCTGGCGGAAAAGGGATTGCATCTGCAGCGCTGGTTGAATGTCGGCTGGGTCAATCTGTTCTCGCAACAGCCGATCACCGATCCGGCCGAAGCGAGGAACCGGCGCCTGCGTGCTGCGGCATCGATGGCGGCGCAGGAGTTCTTCAATGTGCTCTCCGCCGATACCGCCTATGTGCCGTTTACCGACGTCATTACCTCGCTGCAGACCGGGCTGATCGAGGGCGGCGCGACCAGCGTGATGATGTATGCACAGGGCGGTATTCATCAGCATGCGCCGCACATGACGCTGACCCAGCATCAGTATTCGCTGGGCGTGCTGGCATCGCCGCTGCGCTGGTGGGAAGGACTCGAACCGGACCTTCGCGACGGGCTCGATCGCGCGCTGCAGACAACGGCGGAATCCCGGGCCGAATCTCGCGCTGCCAACCAGGTGCTGATCGACACCATGGCTGAACGCGGCGCCACCCTGCATCGCCTTGACGCCGCGCAGCGCAATGCGTGGCGCGAGACGACACTGCCGGCGACCGAAGCGGTTCTCGACCGGATCGGCGGTCGTGCGCGCGAGATTTACCAGCTTGCGCTTGAGGGCAAGCGGGCCTTCGCCACCCAAGAGGCGGCGCCATGAGCGTCGATATCGACCGCCGCTTTGTCAGGATCGCCGAGGGGCAGGTCCATTTGCGGCAGGCTGTGCCCGCAGACGCTGATAAGCCGCCGCTGGTGCTGCTGCACGCCTCGCCCGGCGGGTCGAGCATGTTCAAGGGCATGCTGCCGCTGCTGGCGGCGCAGGGCAGGGCGGTTTATGCGCCCGACACGCTGGGTTTCGGCGATAGCTGCCGCGCCGCGCAGGACTTACCGAGCGCCGAGGATTTTGCCGAGGCGGCGGGCCGCGTCATCGACGCGCTGGGGATCGATGGGGCCTTCGATCTGTTCGGCAGCCATACCGGCGCGCATATCGCCTGCGAGCTGGCGATCCAGCGTCCCGATCAGGTGCGGCGCGTCATCCTCGACGGCATCGGCATGTTCAGCGAGGCGCAAAAGGCCGACATGCTGGCCAATTATAACCCGCCCATGAAGCCCGACATGATCGGCGGCCACATGATGTGGGCCTGGCATTTCGTCCGCGATCAGACCCTGTTTTTCCCCTATTACCACCGCGATACCGAACATCGCCGGCCCCAGCCGATGCCGCCCGCCAGGGTCATCCACAACATCACCGTCGATGTCCTGAAGGCGCTGGAAACCTACCATCTCGGCTACCGCGCCGCCTTCAGCCACCCCGACCGGGAGCGCCTGCCGCTGATGACCCAGCCGACTTTGGCCATGGCCGACACCAATGACCCGTTATGGGTCGGGGTCGATGAGGCCTTTGCCTGCCTGAAACACGGTCGGAAGGCCGTGATTGAGGCCGCGCTGGATGAAAATGCCGACCCGCGCAAGGCAGCGATGATCGGCCGCTTCCTTGATCCTGAGGATTGGCGGGGCGCGGATTTGGAGCCCGCTTGACGCCGTTAGAGGGGAGTGCCGAGTTCCTCATCCTTGACAACAATTAAACAACCGTTTAAGTGTTTGTCATGACGGTGCTGGAACTGGATCTCGATCTTGATCAGACCACCGAGTTGGCCGAGACTTTCGGCCTGCTCTCGGACCCGACACGTTTGTCGATTGTCATTGCCTGTATGGATCAGGAACGGTCCGCCGGCGAGATTGCAAACAGGATCGGGTCTTCGGCCTCGCTGACCAGCCATCATCTCAGACTGCTCCGCTCGGCGCGTATTCTGAGATCTGAAAGGCGGGGGAAGCAGGTGTTCTACACAATGGCCGATGCCTGCGTGCACAGCGTTTTGACAATCATGATCGACCACCTGTTCACGCATCGTCATGGATTGATCGACGAAGCCTCTTAGGAGTTATCTGATGCCGGAAGTCACCCAACAGAAATGCGCGTGCAGCAGCTGTGTCTGCATTGTCGACATCGCCGATGCCATCAAGAAGGATGGCCGCAATTACTGCAGCGATGCCTGCGCCAACGGCCACCCGCACGGTGCCGGTTGCGGCCATGCAGGATGCGCCTGCGAGTCCTGATCCGCTGTGACGCCCGCTTGCGATACCTGTCCGCGCAAGGCGGAGATAACCGGACGACTCAGAGATGCGAGATATTGGGCCGCCGCAGGTCTGGCGGTCTGACCTACCAGCGAAAGGCGCCGTCTTCGCCGCGCGAGGCGAAGGGGTTGTGCGCGACTTCCCAGAGCGTGCCGTCGGGATCGGCGAAATAACCTGAATAGCCGCCCCAGAACGCTTTCTGGCCTGGTTTGATCAGGCTGCCTCCCGCCGCCTCTGCGGTTTTCAAGACCTTATCGACTTCGGCTGGCGTTTCGACCGTGTAGGCAAGGGTTATGGGCGGGTGTCCCTCGGCGGCCAAGGCGACCGTCGCGTCGGCCGCCAAGTCGTCTTTCGGATAAAGCGCGAGACAGAATCCGATCAGGTTATAGGCGACGATGCGCTCTATTTCCTCGGTGCCCTCATTCGCTGCCTTCCAGCCCAGGGAATCATAGAACCGCTTAGCCCTGACTAGGTCTGTGACACCCAGGGTAATGATGCTCAGTCTTTGTTCCATTCCTGCCCGGATCCTTGCCCGCGCAAGGGTCAGCGTTTGTTGAGCACCAACAGTAAACGGGTTTCGCCCGTGCCGGCAATCGGTGGTGACCGGTGGACGATGCCGGTGCCCTGACCGGCGCAGCTGCCCTTGAACATCGCGACATCGCCGCGCGCAATGTGCTGCAGGGGGCCTTGATAGGTATTCTGTTCCCGTAGAGCGCGATCGGCATCGGCGGGCGCAACCCATTCGGTGCCGCGGCCGCGATAAGTGGTCACCAAGCGCGCTTCGACGCAGTCGCGGTGGAAATTGGCGCAGGCATTGTTGCTGACGGGTTCCAACCGGATGTCGATCAGCTCAGCGCCACAGATGCTCGCATAGCGTGAGGCCAACCGGTCGATGTCGCTGATCAGCAGATCTCGACTGTCGCCGCCGGGTGTATCGCTGGCGTCAAGATAGGCCGGGATTGCGCCGCGCACCTCAACGGGCCGCGCGCGCAGGCGCATATTGGGCAGCTGCGCGGGCGCCAGGTCATCGAGCCATTGTTGCAGCCTATCCGGCAGGCAGCGCTGCCAGATCGCCAACTCGGTCTCCGGTCTCTGTATCGTCGCCAGATCGCGGTCATGATCGCAGATGCTGATGGCGGCTGCATCCGTGGCGCAGATCGGAAGACCGCCACTCTCAACCGCTTGCGGCATCGTCATTGCGGCTCTCCACGCCGCCATTCGGGGAACGGGTCGTTCAGCGTTTTCCAGGAGGCGATTTGTGATTTGGGATCGCCCTTATCGTCCATCAGACAGGCATCCAGCTGACGCCTTATCTCGGCTTCATCCATCTCCGCGCCGATGAAGACGATTTCCTGGCGGCGGTCGCCATAGGCCGGGTCCCACTGACTTTCGATATGCTGGCGCCAGCCCGGATCCTGCGGCCAGCGCGATTGCGGGATGCTGGACCACCAAATACCCATCGCTTCATGCTTGACCAGCGCGCCGGCCTGGCTGACCTCGCCGACCCATTCCGGCCGCGTCGCCAGCCAGAAATGCCCCTTGGCCCGGATCACGCCGGGCCAGGATGAATTGAAAAAGGCATAGAGCTTTTCCGGATGAAACGGGCGTCGCGCCCGGTAGACAAAGCTGCGGATGCCGTATTCTTCGGTTTCCGCCTTGTGATCCTCGAAACCGAACATTTCCTTGAACCACAGCGGATGCTCCTCGGCCTTTTCATGGTCGAAGCGGCCGGTATTCAGCACCTGGTCCAAAGGCACGCGCGATTGCGTGGTTTCGATCAGCTCGGCATCGGGGTTGAGCGAGCGGATGATCTTGCGCGCGGCATCGAGCTGTTCGGGCGTTGCGGCATCGATCTTGTTCAGCACGATCACATCGGCGAATTCGATCTGATCGACCAACAGATTGACCAGCGGCCTATGATCATCCTCGCCGGCGGTTTCGCCGCGATCGGCGAGGAAATCGGTCGAGGCGTAATCGTTCAGCAGGTTCGCAGCATCGACCACCGTGACCATGGTATCGAGACGCGACACGTCCTCGAGGCACTCATCATCCTCGGTGCGGAAGCTGAAGGTGGCCGCAACCGGCAAGGGCTCGGAAATGCCCGTCGATTCAATCAGCAGATAATCGAAGCGTCCATCTTCGGCGAGGCGGCGCACCTCCTGCAGCAGATCATCACGCAACGTGCAGCAGATGCAGCCATTGGTCATCTCGACCAAGGTCTCATCGGTACGGCTGAGATCGGCGCCGCCATCGCGGATCAGATCGGCGTCGATGTTCACCTCGCTCATATCATTGACGATCACCGCGACACGCTTGCCCTCGCGGTTGTTCAGGATGTGGTTCATCAGCGTCGTCTTGCCGGCGCCCAGAAAGCCGGAAAGCACGGTGACGGGAAGGCGGTTGGTATCAGTCATCATGGCAGGTGTCGGCGCTCGGTTGATCAGCTACGGTCGCCTGATATTGTTATACTATAACATTCACGACAAGGGGGAATTGCGAGGGGGCTGGACGGGTCGCGGGATTGCGTGTGTAACCGGCGCATGGCTGATCAGGATCATCCGACACTCTATCTCGTCGACGGCTCGGGCTTCATTTTCCGGGCGTTTCATGCGCTGCCGCCGATGACCCGGCCGGACGGCACGCCGGTCAATGCGGTGTATGGCTTCACCAATATGCTGCTCAAGCTGATCGCCGATTTCGGTGCCGGCCATATCGCGGTGATCTTCGATGCGCAACGCAGCAATTTCCGCAATGAGATTTATGCCGAGTACAAGGCCAATCGCGACGATCCGCCCGAGGAACTGATCCCGCAATTTGCCCTGATCCGCGAGGCGGCCGAAGCCTTCGGCCTGCCAGCGCTGGAGCTGGAGGGATTTGAGGCCGATGACCTGATCGCGACCTATGCGCGGCAGGCGCGCGAGCGGGGGCAGAAGGTGGTCATCGTCTCGTCAGACAAGGATCTGATGCAGCTCGTCGATGATCTGGTCGTGATGTACGATCCGATGAAGCTGAAGGAAATCGGCCCGGCCGAGGTCGAAGAAAAATTCGGTGTACCGCCGGCCAAGGTGACCGAGGTTCAGGCCCTGGCCGGCGACAGCATCGACAACATTCCCGGCGTGCCCGGAATTGGCGTGAAAACAGCGGCGCAGCTTCTGGGCGAATTCGGCGATCTGGAAACGCTGCTGGCCAAAGCCGACACCATCAAGCAGCCGAAACGGCGCGAGCGCCTGATCGAGCATGCGGATGATGCCCGCATGTCGCTGAAGCTGGTGACGCTCGATGCCGCGGCGCCGGTGCCGATCGCGCTTGATGATCTGCCCCCGCCGCAGGCCTCCGGCGACAGCCGGCGGCTGCGTGCCTTTGTTGAGGAAAATGCCTTTCGATCAATCCTTCGCCGGCTCGAGGCGGGGGATGACAGCAGCCGGACAGAGACCGGCTCGGACGCCAAGAAAGCGAACGGCACCGCGCCCGGCGCGGTCGAGAAACGCTATGAGCTGGTTCAGGACGAAAAGGCGATGCGGGCCTGGGTTGAGAGGATTTATGAGGCCCGCCGGGTCGCCTTCGACACCGAAACCGACAGCTTGGTGCCGTCAACCGCGACGCTGATCGGTATCAGCCTCGCCACCGAGCCGGGGCTGGCTTGCTATATCCCGCTGGGCCATGGCGCACCGCAATCGGGCGAGCTGGATTTGGCCGGCGGTGAGGCGCCGCAGCAGATTGCGCTCGATACGGCGATTGATATCCTCAGGCCGGTTTTGGAGGACGCCCGCATCCGCAAGATCGCGCATAACGCCAAATTCGACTGGCAGGTGCTGGCGCAGCATGGTGTCGATACCGCGCCGCTCGATGACAGCATGGTGCTGTCCTATGTGCTCGACGGCAGCCTGCACGGCCACAGCCTCGATACGCTGGCCGAGGAATTTTTCGGCATCAGGACCATCGCCTATAAGGAAGTCTGCGGCAGCGGCAAGGATCAGATCGGCTTCGCCGAAGTGCCGCTGGACAAGGCGCTGGACTATGCGGCCGAGGACGCGGATATCGCGCTGCGGCTGTATGATCTGCTGGCGCCGCGCCTCGTGCCCGACCGCGCCACGGGCCTGTATGAACGCATCGAACGGCCGCTGATCCCGGTGCTGGCGGCGATGGAAACCGCCGGAATCAAGGTCGATCCGGCGGTGCTGAGCCGGATGAGCGGCAATTTCGCGGAGCGCATTGCGGCGCTGGAAGCGGAAATCCACGAGATGGCGGGTCGTCCGGTCAATGTCGCCTCACCAAAACAGCTGGGTGAGCTGCTGTTCGGTGAGATGGGCCTTGAGGGCGGCAAGAAGACCAAGACCGGCAGCTATTCCACCAGCGCCGATGTGCTGGAAAAGCTCGCCGCCGAGGGACATGAGATCGTCCGCAAAATCCTTGATCATCGCGAGCTGGCCAAGCTGAAAAGCACCTATACAGATGCCCTGCAGCAGGCGATCCAGAAGCGGACGGGCAGGGTGCACACGTCGTTTTCGCTGACCGTCGCCAGTACCGGGCGGCTGTCCTCCAGCGATCCCAACCTGCAGAACATCCCGATCCGCACTGAAGAAGGGCGTAAAATCCGCACCGCCTTCATTGCCGAGCCGGGCCATAAGCTGCTCTCGGCCGATTACTCGCAGATCGAGCTACGCATCGTGGCTGATGTCGCCGGTATTGATGCCCTGAAACAGGCGTTTATCGATGGCGATGATATCCATGCCCGCACAGCCAGCGAAGTCTTCGGCATCCCGATGGCCGAGATGACGCCCGAAATCCGCCGCCAGGCCAAAGCGATCAATTTCGGGATCATCTATGGCATCAGCGGCTGGGGCCTCGCCCGGCAGCTCGACGTGACCCCCGCCGAGGCCAATAATTATATCGGACAGTATTTGCAGAAATACTGGCAACTCAATGATTACATTGAAGAAACCAAGGCCTTCGCGCGCGAGCATGGCTATGTGCTGACGAAAAACGGTCGTCGCGTCTTCCTGCCCGGCATCAAGGACAAGAATCAGGCCCGGCGTGCCTTTGCCGAACGCCAGGCGGTCAACGCGCCGATCCAGGGCTATGCGGCGGAAATCATGAAGCTGGCGATGATCCGGGTGCAGCGCGCGCTGGAGCGCTCATCGCTGAAAACCCGGATGCTGTTGCAGGTCCATGACGAGCTGGTCTTCGAGGTCCCCGAAGCCGAGCTGGACGAGGCCAGGGCGCTGATCTGCGACATCATGCAAGGCGCCGCCACCCTGTCCGTCCCGCTGATCGCCGAAGCGGGTATCGGCGACAGCTGGAATGAGGCGCATTAGGCGCATTAGGCGCATTGGCTGCCCTTCTGCGCCGGCTGTCAGGCTGCCCGCATCTCCTCGGCGAAACCGGTGACCTGCTGCTTCAGCTGATCGACCTGGCGGCGCATCTCGGCGACGGCCGCGCCCGCCAGCTCGGTCTGATTGCCCGCCTCTTCAGAGACCGTGCGCACTTCGCCGACATTCCCGGCGACCTTGCGCGCTTCATTGGCGGCATTCGCGCTCTCGGCGCTGATTTGCTGAACGCTGGCTGTCTGCTCCTCGATTGCCGCCGCAATGGCCGAGGCTGTTGTTTCAAGCGCATCGATCTTGTCGCGCATCGCCGCGATTGCGGTGACGCTGGCATGGGTCAATTGCTGCATCTGCTCGATCTGCGCGCCGATCTCTTCTGTCGCCTTGCCGGTCTCGGTCGCCAGTGATTTCACCTCCGCCGCAACAACGGCAAAGCCCTTGCCCGCTTCTCCGGCGCGTGCGGCCTCGATGGTGGCATTCAGCGCCAGCAAATTGGTCTGATCGGCGATGTCGCGGATCATCGCCGTGACTTCGTTGATACGACCGGCGGCGTCGGCGAGGCCGTTCGTGGTTTCGCTTGATGCGGCTACCGCGTCGACGGCCTCGCGGGCGGCTGTTTCGGCCAGGGATGCCTGGCTGGATACTTCGTGGATGGCGGTTGCCATTTCTTCGGCGGCGCTGGCAATGCTGCTGATGTAATGGGTCGCCTGCTCGGTTTCGCTTGAGGCGGTCACGCTTTTGCCGCCGGCGGTTTTCACAAGGCCGATCAGCGTCGAAACAGCCTCATCGATCGCCGCGCTTTGTCGATCGGTTTCATCAACCGCCAGCGCCACTGTCTCGGAAAACCGCGCGGCGGCGGCATAGCGGGCCTCGCGTCCGGCTGCTTCGGCCTGCGCCTGTGCGACTTTCTGTTCCTCGGCAAGGCGCCTGGTTTCAGCCTCGGAGGCGTTTGCTTGATCGACAGCCTCGGACGCCGCAGCCAGTGCCGCCGACAGTTTTCGCACCAGCCAGATCAGCGCAGCGGTCTCGACGATGAGAATAACCGCATGAATGATGACGCGCCCCAGATCGCTGCCGCCGGGGAAGACTGCGGCGGGATAGGCGAAATTCAGGATCAGGTGATGGCCGGCGACAGCGGCTGCCGCCAGCAGCAGTACCCGCCAGTCGCACAGCGCCGCCAGCAACGCCATCGCGGCAAAGAAATACATATGGACGTCGACCTGCCAGCTATGGCCGTTCAATGTGAAGAGAACCACGCCGACCATCAGCATCAATGACAGCGCGATCAGCTGACGCGTGATCTCGGCCTCGGGCCGCTTGTGCCAAACGAGGGTCGTTAGCGTCGCTGCGATGGCGGTCAGGGCCACCGGCCCGATCAGCGATATGCCCTGGACCAGGGCGACGACCGCGACCAGCGGAACGTGCAACCACAAAAAGGGAATAAAGACGCGTTGTGCAGAACGGCGGATTTCAGTGAGGGCAAGAGACATCGGTCGACCTGTATCGCGATAGGGTTATCGTTGATTTGGGGCAAAGCAGCCGCCGAAGGCCAGTGGATCCAGGGACAGCACCACCCCGTTGCGAAACAAAGCGGCCCAGCTGACCGCCTGCGAAAACTCCGCAACGAGAACGCGGCCAGACCCGCCGGGTCGTACGAGGCGCCCGCCAAGCGCGGCAACGCGCTTGGCCTGGGTTGCGACAGACAGGTCGGCGGCGAAAACCAGTGCGCGCTGCGTCTGGGCTTGCGGCGCCGAGACTGCGAGAAGCGGCAACAGGGCAAGACTGCCCAGCAGCAGCCAGCCCGCCGGCAGCCAGCTTGCAAAACTGTTGAACGTCATCGGTGCATCGAATGGTTGAAACATTGCGTTGATTGCGTGATGAACACCGAATTATGTTAATGCCTTATAAATCGCGAAATCACGCTGATTTCTCAGATGGCTGGCAAGGCTTGGCAGGAGCCTTCATGACGGGCTTTTGTGAAGATGCTGCCAAGCATGAGGTGACTTTGCGGGGCGAAGCCATTAAGCAAGAATGTTCCGGGCCCGTAGCTCAACTGGTTAGAGCAGGCCGCTCATAACGGTCGGGTTGGGGGTTCAAGTCCCTCCGGGCCTACCACCGACTTCGTTGGATATTCCCTTCTTACGCCGCCTTGACGTGTGACGGCTTGGGCTTTCTCACCTTGTGCTTCGGGCCGGGCCCCGGCCAGTCTAGCGGCGGGCCGCCTTCGGCCTGGACCAGGCGGTCGCTGGCGGGTTCAATGGTATCGGCGAGGCGGTCGAGGATTTCGGCTTCGCTGAGTCCTGGTGCGATCGGGTCGAGGATTTCGATTGAAATTGTTCCCGATCGTTTCATGAAGCTGTTCTTGCCCCAGAACACACCGGAATTAAGCGCCACGGGCACGATCGGCACGCCCAGCTCGCAATACAGCCTGGCGGCGCCGAAACGGTAGGCCTGCCAGACGCCGGGCGCGACACGCGTGCCCTGCGGGAAGATCACCAGCGGCCTGCCGCCCTGCACAACCCGGCGTGCCCGTTCGATCATCGCTTTCAGCGCCTTGCCGCGCTTGCCGCGATCGACCGGCACCATGCCTGCCTTGGCCAGATACCAGCCCCATACCGGGATATACATCAACTCGCGCTTCAAGATGATCGCCGGGTCGTTGAAAAGCAGATGGAGTTTAAGCGTTTCCCAGACCGACTGATGCTTGGCGGCGATAATGTAGGTGCCGTCCTTGGGCAGTTTTTCGCGGCCGCTGACATGATAATCCAGCCCCATGATCCAGCGCTCCAGCCGATACAGGCCGCGCAGATAGAAATGGGCGAGTGCCATGCATTGCCGGCGCGGCAGCAGCGGCCCCCAGCAAACCAGCAAAGGGTAAACCACGCTCCAGGTGAAATAGGCGATATGGAAGGCCAGCGAACGCAGAAATTGCATCATCAGGAGAGCCGCGCTTCGCTGCCGCCCAGAAAGTAGGCCGCAGCGGTGATCAGGAATTTATTGTATTCCGAGATCAGCAACAGGGCATTGCGCGTGTCCAGCGCCCAGGCTTCACGCCGAAACTGCGGCGGCAGGATCGGAGTCGGCTGAATGTCACTATCAGGCATGGCGTTGCGGAATTCGAGCAAAGCGCGAGGCATATGATAATGCGCCGTTACCAGCAAGACGCGGTCAATGGACCGTAATGCCGTCCATTCCGCAGTTTCGGCGGCATTGCCGGCGGTGTCGACGGCGTCATAACCGAGCGTGATGCAGCAATCGATGCGGTCCGGGTCACGCTGGGCGATGTCGAGCAGCGCGGCAACATCGACGCTGCGATGCACGCCGGAAATGAAGAGCTGCGGCGCCGCGCCGGCTTCGAGCAGGGCGAAACCGGCGTCCAGCCTTCCATGGCCCCCGGTCAGGACGACGATGGCATCTGCCGCCTGGGCGCCGGCATCGTCCTCGGGTTCGGGCAGGGTCATGACGAAGACGACGAGCCCGATCAGCCAGGCGGCGGCGATCAGGCCGAGCGTCCAGCGCAAGGGATGAACCCGCTTCCTGACGCGCGGTGAAAAGCGCGGCCGCGTGCCGTCGCGTTCGGCCAAGCTCACGGCAGCCTCGCCAGATAACGGCCGGAAGCCCATTTCGCGGTCGCCCAGACAAACACCGCCAGGGCTGCCGGAACTACCGCCGTCGGGGTCAGGACCAGCAGCCAGAGGCTGGCGGGAAACCCGGTAACCAGCAGGACACTCATTGTCGCGAGCCCCGCAACCAGCATCGCCGCCAACGCGGCGCGTCCGCCCATGCGCGCCGCGTCGCCGGTGATGCGGCGGCTGATCTGGGCGTCGCTGGCGCCGAGCAGACGCATGATCCGCGTCGCCTCCTCATGCATGCGCAGGCGCAAGGTCACCGATAAGCCGGAGGCTATCGCCGCGGCCACGGCAAGGCCGAGACCGATGAGTCCGGCGGTGACGGCAACCACAAGCGCAGTATTCTCGGCATCATTCAGCCATCGGCGATGATCGTCGAGATGGGCCTCGCGGCCGAGACGCTCCTGCAAGGCGGCAAGAAAAGCATCCGAAGACAGGCCGCCCGATGCGTCGAGGCGGATGGCGAAAATACGTGGGCTCAGCGCCGGCTCTGGATCATTGTGAAAAAGACCCTGCGCAACGATCCGGCGGATCGACGCAATACCGGGTGTCGACTGGCCCAGCGTGAGCAGTGCCGTGCGTTCGGCCTCGGCGATGTCGGGATCCGGTTCTGCTGGGAGAATCACGGTCCACTCGCCGCCAAGATCGCGCTGCCATTGCGCCGTCAGCCCGGCCAGCCCCACCGCGCTTGCCAGCGGCAAGGTCGCCAACAGCATCAGGATGGCCAGCAACAGCGTCAGCGCCTGCAAGGTACGCCGCGCCTCGGGCGGCAGCGGTGCGGCATAACGGCTGCCTTCTGCGCCGGGCGTCATGCTCATCGTTCGGCGCGCCTGCCGGCCAAATCGGCGGAGATCGAGCGGCCGATACGCGACTCTGCCCATAACGCGGCGGAGCGGCCTTGCTGTTCCTGCGCCGGCTTGTGCGGTGCCTGCAGGGCGCCGTCCTGCAGTCGGAAACAGGGATAGGGGAAACGTTCGACCAGCCTCGGATTATGGGTGGCGATCAGGATGGTTGTGCCCCGGGCATTGAGATCGTCGAAGAGCGCCATGATGCGGTCGGCGGTGGTATCGTCGACATTGCCCGTCGGCTCGTCGGCAAGGATCAGAGGCGGCTCCACAATCGCGGCGCGGGCAAAGGCAACGCGTTGCTGTTCGCCACCGGACAGCGTGTCCGGCCGGGCCTGCAATCGGTCGCCGAGGCCGGTTTTTTCCAGCATCTCGAAAACCGCGCCGCGCAGGCGCTGCTCTTTCCAGCCGGCCAGCCGCAGGGGCAGGGCGACATTATCGAAAACCGAGAGATAGGGCAGCAGCCGGCAATCCTGGAACACCAGGCCGATGCGTCGCCGCAATGACGGCAGATCGCGTCGGCGGACCGAATTGATCTGCTGACCCAGAACAACGCCGCGGCCCTCTGTCGGCACCAAATCGAAGGCGATGATGCGCATCAGCGTGCTTTTGCCGGCACCGCTGGCGCCCATCAGATAATGCAAACTGCCTGCTTCAAGCCGGATGTCGAGATCCTTGAGCACCGTTGCGCCCGCGCGATAGGCGAGCGTAATGCCGCTCAGGCTGACGATTTCCCGGGGCTGTGCCTGTTGCATCAACAGTTCAATCCTCTTCGGACGCGACCACCATGTCGGCTGTGCTAGATATGGTCCATGCTGACGATTCGCGCCTTATCGGGTAACCCGTTTTCAGGTGACACGCTGTCTGGAACCGGCGCCGTCGCTCGGTTATGCAACACGCAGACCGCAACGGCGACGGTTACAAGTGAACGGCCAGTATGATCGTTACCTGTCCTAATTGCACGACCCGGTTTCTGGTGCCGGATGACGCCATAGGCTCGACCGGGCGCCGCGTCAAATGCGGCTCCTGCGGCCATATCTGGCTGGCGGTGCCCGATAACGACAAACCGCCGCCGCCTGAACCGGGCGAGACGCCGCCTCCGCCCCCGCCCGAGCCGCCGCCCGAGCCGCCGCAGAACAACGACCTCGCCGACACGCCGCCGGCCGGTGACCAGCCGAAAAGGCCCGCCATTACCGCTGAACGTAGTAATCTTCCGGCGGTTATCGAGCCGCGCCGGCCCTGGGTTGTCTGGGGCTGGGTGCTGTTTGTCGTCATCCTGCTTGCATTGCCGGTCGCGCTGTATTTTGCGCGCCCCTTCGTGGTTGAGACCTTTCCCCAGACCGCGCCGATTTATCAGCGCATCGATCAATTAACCAGCGGCGACAATCCGGCCGATCCGGGACCGCGCCTGACAATCGACGCGCTACAATCGCGCTCGGACCAGAACGAGGACGGCCAACCCATCCTGATCGTTTCGGGCGTCATTCGTAACCCCAGCGAGGCGACAATTCGGGTGCCGCCGCTGCGCGCCGATATCATGGATGCCGACGGCAACCCGCTGCAGAGCTGGGGGTTCTCGGTGCCGCATCGTCGCCTCGCCGGCGGTGTCGAGGTTACCTTTGAACAGGCCTTCATCAACCCCCCGGCGGGCGGTGTCAGGCTGGCGGTCGATTTCGACCTCGACAACGGCGACGGGGACGAATGAAGGGCCGCATTCTGATCGCCGAGGACGAAGATTCGGTTCGCGAATTCCTGACTCGCGGCCTCGGCCGTGCGGGATATGCCGTGACCAGCGTGGGTGATGGTCAGCAGGCGCTTGAAGCGCTGGCGCGGTCGGCGGATGGCGGCTTCGATCTTCTGCTCACCGATATCGTGATGCCGCGGCTGGACGGCATTGCTTTGGCGCTGAAGGTGGCGAAAGCCTATCCGCAGGTGAAAATCCTGATGATGACGGGTTATGCCGCCGAAAGGCAGCGCGCCTATGGGCTCGATGCCCTGAGCCATGAGGTGATCAGCAAACCGTTCACGCTCAAACAGATGACCGACATCGTCGGCCGTGTGTTGAATTAGCGGTGCGCTGTTGAGCGTCGCCGCTCAAAACTGCTCGAGCAGCCTTTCGATATAATCGCGTTCTTCTTCGCTGCGGTCGAAATCGCCGGCACGATCCCGAAGCTCCTCCAGAATACGCTGAAGCCGTTGGGTTTCGTCCTCATCGGGGATTTCCACCTGATCGCTGCTGAAGCCGCGATTATTCGGCAGTCGATTGCCGAGCGGGTCTTCGCCCTCGCGATAGCCCGGAGCGCGGCGCGGCGCGCCGAAGCTGAACAGCATGGGCGTTTGACCGCCGAACATCTGCTGCTGCATTTGATCCGAGCCTTGTCGTAATTGCTCCAGCGCCAGCCTTTGTCCGACCATGGCCGCTTCGCCGTCGGTTTCGTCAAAGCCGCGTCCGGCACGTCTCATCGCCTGCTCGGCCTGCGCGAGATTGCCCGGAATTTCCGGGCTGTATTCGCCCAGGCGGCGCATGACATCGCCGAGTTCGCGGCGCAGGGCATCCTGTTCCTGGCCCAGGGCATCGAAACTGCGACTGTCGCCCTCCTCGGGCGATTGTTCGCCGGGCTGGGGCGGCGTCAATGTCTGCGGTGCCTCCGCGCGCGGCGAGGTCGGGCCCGGCTGCGGCAGTGACGGCATCGGCAGGTTCAGTGACGGCCAGTTGTCAAAGAGCCGCTGATCAAAGGGCGAGGGGCGTTGATCCGGATCGCCTTGCGGCGGTTGTTGCGCGGCTTGTTCCCGAGTGCGGGCATAGGTCTCGTCGAGCAGGGCTTCCTGTTCCTGCGTGATGCGGTCGAGGTCCTGCATGATCTCCATCATTGCCTGCATCGCCTCGGTCATCGGCTGCAATTGGCCGGCATCGAAATTCTCGAGCATTTCCTGCAATTCCGACAGCATTTGCCGTGCCGCCTCCCGGGCGCCGATATCGGACATGTCGCGCAGCCGATCGAGCATTTCCTGCATCTGCCCGGCTTCCATCATTTGCTGCAGCATTTCAGGCGGGATATCGGGGAACTCCATGCCTTGTTCCTGCAATTGCTGCATGCGCTGCGCCAAGGCCTGCATCAATGCCTGAGTCTCGCGCTGAAGCTCGCTCAGGAGTTCCTGGATTTCCCGATTGCTGACGGTTTCGTCCTCAAGCGCTTCCATCAATGTCTGCTGTACCGCTCGCACCCGGTCCTGTGCGGTTGAAATGCCGCCGTCTTCGATATGCAGCGCGGTGTCCCATAGCAGCTCTTCAATATCCGGCAGGTTTTCCAGCGCGTCGGATGCCGCCAGCCGGGCGGCGGCGGCGTGCAGGGAGAGATAGGCGACGATATCGCCCTGATAGGCATCTCGATATTCGGCCAAGCGTTTCAGCGTGCGCGCGACGCCGCCGCGCAGTTCATCCGGGCGGATAGCCAATTGGCGGCGCTGTTCAATGACCGCAATCGCGACCGGATGGGTGAAGTCGCGTTCGGGCAGGACGATTTCAACGCTTTCACTGCGTCCGAGCTGGCCTTTCGCATCCTCGGCGAAAAGCGTGATGCGGACCGGCAGCCCGGCCCAGACATGCGCTGTAAGGTCGTGATAGCTGCTGTGATCGACGCTGCGCGGGCTGTCGCCGGCCAATGGCAGCTCGAGCATGATCGCCGGCCTTTCCGCCGCTTCCGAGACGACGGCGGCGAGCGTAATCTGGCCGCGCAAGGCGGTAAGGCCATAATCGTCATTCGCCTCGTAGGCGAGTTTGAGCGTCGCCCGCTCAGTGCCCTCCGGTGTCTCGGCAAAGGCAATGTCGGGCGCGGAATCGGCGGTGATCCCGATCTGCCAGCTACCGCGCTCGGTCAAGGCGTGACGCAGCACGAGTTCGCCGCCCTCGGTAAGCGGCGTTTCAAGTTCATAACCGCCGTCGATCGCGGTGAAGGCCGTGGCTTCGTCATTGACGATCAGCTTCGGGGTCCAGGATGACCCGCCGAAGCGGCCCAATATGATGCTGCCCTCCGGAACTGAGAGCGTGCTGCCGTCGGCCAGCCCGGTGCCGTCGCCGCTGGCCAGAAAAATCGGCGCCCGGCCGGTATAGTCAGGCGGTGCGATCCACAGATCGAGCGGCGGGCCTGACCCCGCGACCATGGAGAAACCGGGGACGAGACCGCCGATCAGGCGGTTGCTCCATTGTCCCCAGGCGGTCAGTATGCTGACCAGTAAAAGCATGGGCAGCGCATAGCGCAAACCATAGCGGTCGCGCCCGGCGAGCCCCGGATCAGGAGCATCGACCCGCAGCCGGCCCAAACGCTCGCGCTGGCGCTGCTGATGTAATTTCCAGAGCGCGTTGTCAGCCTCGTCACCGGTCGCCGGGCGGTCGCGGAGCGCTTCGAGCGGACGGTGCTGCAGCTCGGTATCGCGCTCGATCCGTCTCAGCGAAGCCGCAAGGTCGGGCCAATCAAACCGGCGGACAAGATGCCGCAGCGTCGGATAAAGCAGGCCGACAGTGACAAGCAATAACAGGAGATGCGGCCAGACACCGCCGGTCGACGGAACGCCGAAAAACACCAGGGTGAAAAAGACGCAGATCAGCGCCAGCAGCGGCCAGCCGGCAGCGAGGAAGCGTTCGAGGGTGAGCGCCGACCAGGCGAGCGCTACCTGCCAGCCTTTTGCAGGTAATCGCGGCCTTGTCGCCTGCTTCTGCCCGCGTGCCCAGGGATCGTTTGCGGCTCCGCCCGCCTCGGTCCTCTGTCGCCAGGCTTCGCGGCGTTCGGCTAGGGCATCCTTTGGCCCGGAGGTCGGTTTTTCCGTCATTCCGCCGCCTTGCTAGCGAGCCATTGCGGCAGGGTTTCGGCAGCCAGAACATCATCCAATGATTCCGCCGCTCGGACCACGGCGAAATCGCCGTCCTGGGTCATCACTTCCGCCGCCATCGGCCGGGTGTTGTAGCGAGAAGCCATGACGAAACCATATGCGCCGGCGGATAGAAAGGCCAAGGCGTCACCGGCACGCATCTCCGGCAATTCACGGCCCATGGCGAAGCTGTCGCCGGTCTCGCAGACCGGGCCGACAACGTCATAAGCGCGCCGCGCCGCCTCGGGCATATGACGGACCGGGACAATCCGGTGATAGGCGTCATACATGGCCGGGCGCAGCAGATCGTTCATCGCGGCGTCGACGACGAGATAATCGCGGTGGCTGCTCTGTTTGGCGTAAATCACGCGGCTCAGCAGGAGGCCGGCATTTCCGGCGATTGCGCGACCCGGCTCCAGGGCGATGGTGCAGTTCAGCGGCCCGATGATATCGCTGACCAGCGCGGCGTATTCCTTCAGGCTCGGCGGCTGCTCGTCCCGATAGGTGATGCCGAGACCGCCGCCCAGATCGACCTGACGAATATCATGTCCGGAATCGCGCAGGGCGTGAACCAATAGCGCAATGCGTTTGAAGGTGCGGGCGCAAGGCTCGAGATCGAGTAATTGCGAGCCGATATGGACGGCGATGCCGACAGGATGCAGTCCCGGCAGTCCGGCAGCGTAGTCATAGACGTCAAGAATATTGTCGATCTCGATGCCGAATTTGTCATCGCGGCGTCCCGTGGTGATCTTCTCATGCGTCACCGCGTCGACATCAGGATTGGCGCGGATGGCGATTTCCGCCGTCATGCCTTTGGCTGCCGCGACTTCGGACAGCGCATCAAGTTCAGGCAGGGATTCGACATTGATCGATCTTATCCCGGCGTCGAGCGCGGCTGCGAGTTCTTCTCTGGTCTTGCCGACGCCGGAAAAAACTATCCGGTCCGGCGGGATCCCGGCCAGCAAAGCGCGTCGCAATTCGCCCGCCGATACGACATCGGCGCCGCTGCCGAGCTGAGCCAGAGTCCGCAGCACCGCAAGGTTGGAATTTGCCTTGACCGAATAACAGATCACCGCATCCTGCCCGGAAAAGGCATCGGCGAAAGCGCGATAGCCGGCGGTCAGCGCAGCCGTCGAATAGACATAGCAGGGTGTGCCGACAGCTTCGGCAATCCGCGTCAGCGGCACCCCGTCACTGCACAGGATATCGTTCCGATAATCGATGCCGATGTTCAGCGGGGCCAGCGTCATGGTACGCGCTCCGGCGCCGGGTATTGACGCGGGTAACGGTCCTCCTCGGCCGCAGCGCTTTCGGGCGGCAGGATCACGCCGCCCGGCTTTTTGCCGCAAGCGGTGAGCAGCGCGGCCAGCAGCAGCCAGCAGATCGAATGCATCACCACTCTCACAGCATCCTCCGCGCCGCAGCGGCGGCCTCAGCGACCCGGCTCGGGGCGGTGCCGCCGAAGCTGGTGCGGCTGTTGAGCGAGGCTTCGACACTCAAGACATCGAACACTTCTGCGGTGATCCGTTCATCGACATGTTGCATATCCTCGAGGCTCAGCGCGTTGAGCGCACAGCCTTGCTCCTCGGCAAGCTTGACGAGGCGGCCGGTGACATGGTGCGCCTCGCGAAAGGGCAGCCCGGCAACCCGGACCAGCCAGTCGGCCAGATCCGTCGCTGTCGGAAAACCGTCCTCCGCGGCGGCGCGCATGGCGTCCGGATCGACTGTCATATCGCCGATCATGCCGGTCATGGCACTGAGGCAGAGTGCCAGGCTGTCATGGACATCGAAAACCGGCTCCTTGTCCTCCTGCATATCCTTGGCATAGGCCAGCGGCAGCCCTTTCAGTACCGTCAACAACCCAATCAGCGCGCCGAAAATACGGCCGGATTTGCCGCGGATCAGCTCTGCCGCGTCCGGATTGCGTTTTTGCGGCATGATCGAGCTGCCGGTGGTAAAGGCGTCCGACAGCCTGATGAAGCGGTAACGATCGGAGCACCAGAGGATCAGCTCCTCCGCCAGCCGCGACAGATGCATCGCGCAAAGTGACGCGGCGGCGATATACTCGATGGCGAAATCGCGCGCCGATACGGCGTCGAGGGAGTTTGCCATCGGACGGTCGAAACCGAGCGCAGCGGCGGTCTGCTCGCGATCGATCGGAAAGGCCGTGCCCGCCAGCGCCGCCGCGCCCAGCGGCGATTCATTGAGCCGCGCCCGGCAATCGCGGAAACGGCCACGATCGCGCGCCAGCATTTCGACATAGGCCAGCAAATGATGACCGAAGCTGACCGGCTGCGCCGATTGTAGATGGGTCAATCCGGGCAGCGCCGTGGCGGCGTGGCGTTCAGCCTGGTCGATCAGAGTGCTCTGCAAGGCTTTCAGCGCCGTGTCGGTGTCGTCGAGCGCGTCGCGGAGCCATAGGCGAAGATCGGTCGCGACCTGATCATTGCGCGAACGGGCTGTATGCAGCCGTCCCGCGGCGGGGCCGATCAACTCGCTAAGCCGCGCTTCGATATTGAGATGGATGTCCTCGCGATCACTACGGAAGGCGAACCGGCCCTCGGCCAATTCCTTTTCGACTTCATCAAGACCATCGAGGATGGCCTGCGCATCGGCTTCGGGGATGATGCCGCAGGCGGCCAGCATATGGCAGTGCGCGCGCGAGCCGCTAATGTCTTGCCGCCAGAGCCTCTTATCGATACCGATGGAGGCGTTGATTTCCTCCATGATCGCCGCAGGTCCTTCGGCAAAACGGCCGCCCCAAAGGGCGTTGGCGTTCTTTTCAACAGCAGGTTCAGACATGGCCCTAGCCTTTACGCGCCTCAAAGCGGTTCTGTCCATTGCGGCATTGGCCGCAGCGTTGCTGACGGTGACGGCCCGGGCGGAAATGCCCGGCCCCGAAGGCTTTGTCTGGCATGATGCACCGCGCGCGCCGGCCGACATCGTCTTTACAGGTCCCGAGCTGCAGCAGCAGAGCCTGGCCGATTACCGTGGTCGGGTGGTGCTGCTGAATATCTGGGCGACCTGGTGCCCGCCTTGTGTTGAAGAAATGCCCTCGCTCGACCGCTTGCAGGCAGCCTATGGCGGTGACGATTTTCTTGTACTGCCATTGTCGCTGGATCGTGAAGGCATGCAGGCGGTCAACGCGTTTTATGAAACCACCGCGCTGACGGCGCTGACCAGGGCGGTCGACCCGACGATGCAGGCCCTGCCTGATCTCAAGCTGCGCGGCCTGCCGACGACAATCCTGATCGATCCGGAGGGCCGGGAGATCGGTCGGTTTGAGGGTGACACCGACTGGTTCAGTGACGAGGCGCGGGCGCTGGTGGAGTTCGTGCTCAATAGGGAACGCCCAGCCGAATAGCCATGGCCGTCGGCGATACATCGAAGCATGCGGCGAGTTCTTCGACCCCGGTGGTCCCGCTCTCGATTTCAGCATTCAACAGATGCCAAGGCATCAAAATGTCTTGAGCCGTCTTGTTCGCCTCGGTCTCCAGCGATGCTCTCAGCCCGCTGCGGTAGAGCGAGTCGTCAATCAGTTCATCGCCGATCAGATCCCGGTGCAGCGCGAAATGCGCAATCTCATGCGCGATGGTATAGCGGCGGCGTGTTTTCGGATGCTGCTTGTTGACGAAGATTGCGAAACCGCTCGGTCCGCCGTACTCCGCATTGCGTTCAATCTTGCCCGAAATCTCGTCGCTCCAGCCGTCCACCCGGTAGACCTTCAACCCCAGGGCCTCGGCAATGGGCACGACACTGACCGGAGCCCTGGTCTGGTGCTTTCTGATGACATTCGTAACGTCATTCAGAAGGGTCGGCATGTCTGTCGTCACGTTCCCGCCTCCTCCGGCTCGATCCTCGGCGAACCGGGCAAGGCCGCTGTTCCCGGGCTGGGTTCGGGGCGCCTCCTTTCGGCCGGCGGCGTGTCGGCTTCCTTCTGCTGACGCGTGCGCTCCAGCAAATAATCATTGGTGGCTTTTTCGGCGACGTTCCGGGCTGTCTTCTCGGCCGCATCCTTGATCGCCTGATAGCCGATAATGCCGAACAGCGCGCCGAAAATTGCCAGCGCGCCGAGCAGCACCTGGGTAATCGCCAGAATGACCGTCTGCGGGTCGAGCGCCATAATCCGTTCGGACGCGCTGCGATCGGCCGTGACGTCGACCAATGACAGCCAAAAGCCGAATGCGATCGCGTTGAACGCCAGCGATACGACGATGAAAACGGCAGTCAGCCGTTTCCAAAACCCGCTCATCGTGTCGGGACTGGTTCGTCGCCGCTGTAATCGTAAAAGCCCCGGCCCGATTTGCGGCCGAACCAGCCGGCATCGACATATTTCACCAGCAGCGGGCAGGGTCGGTATTTGGTGTCGCCGAGCCCGTCATAGAGCACATTCATGATCGCGAGGCAGGTATCGAGGCCGATGAAATCGGCAAGCGCAAGCGGCCCCATCGGATGATTGGCCCCCAGCTTCATCGCCTTGTCGATGCTCTCGACATCGCCGATGCCTTCATAGAGGACGTAAATCGCCTCATTGATCATCGGCAGCAGAATACGATTGACGATGAAGGCGGGATTATCCTCGGCGATGGCGGTCTGCTTGCCCATCACCTCGGCGAGCGTCTTGACCGCGGCGAAGGCGTCGTCGCTTGTCGCCAGGCCGCGGATCAGCTCGACCAGCGCCATCACCGGCACCGGGTTCATGAAATGCATGCCCATGAAGCGCTGCGGCCGGTCGGTCACGGCGGCCAGTCGAGTAATGGAGATCGATGAAGTGTTGGAACAGACCACCGCATGATCGGGCAGATGGGGGACCAGCTCCTTGAAGATCTTGATCTTGATCTCTTCGTCTTCGCTGGCCGCTTCGATCACGATGTCCGCATCGCTGAAAAAGCTCAGCTCGGTGGCGGTCTCGATGCGCCCAAGCGCGGCATCCTTGTCCTCGGCGCTCAGCTTGCCCTTGTCGACCTGCCGCGCGAGGTTCTTGTCGATCGCGCCAAGGCCGCGTTGCAAGGCGTCTTCGCTGATATCGACCAACTTGACACGATAGCCGGATTGCGCGGCGACCTGCGCGATACCGCCACCCATTTGTCCGGCGCCGATGACGCCAACGATCTTGATGTCCATTGCGGCTGTTACTCGTTTGGCGCCCTTGCCCTACAGCTTTTCGGTCAGTTCGGGAACGGCGGTGAACAGATCGGCGACAAGGCCATAATCTGCGACCTGAAAGATCGGCGCTTCCTCGTCCTTGTTGATCGCGACGATGACCTTGGAATCCTTCATTCCCGCAAGGTGCTGGATCGCGCCGGAAATGCC
>CAZRBL010000042.1:0-27604 GCA_964598335.1 uncultured Rhodospirillales bacterium | reverse complement strand
ACCTCCGGCCCGGTCATCGCCAAGGCCGGTGATCTGGCGGCGATCCTGACCAATCTGCAGCCGCATGACGTGCTGTTCATCGACGAAATTCATCGGCTGAATCCGGCGGTGGAGGAGATCCTCTACCCGGCAATGGAGGACTTCCAGCTCGATCTGATCATCGGCGAGGGGCCGGCGGCGCGCTCGGTGCGGATCGACCTGCCGCCCTTCACGCTGGTCGGCGCCACCACTCGCTCCGGGCTGATCACCCGTCCCTTGCGCGAACGTTTCGGCATCCCGCTGCGCCTGTCCTTGTATGACCCGGACGATTTGCGCCTGATCGTCAGCCGTGCTGCCGCGCTGCTCGATATGACCCTGACCGAAGAGGGCGCCATGGAGATCGCCAAGCGGTCTCGCGGCACGCCACGCGTTGCCGGCCGGCTGCTGCGCCGGGTTCGCGATTTCGCGGCCGTCACCGGCGGCGATGAGGTCTCAGCGGCCGTGGCAGACGGCGCGCTCAGCCGGCTCGATGTCGATGCTTCGGGGCTGGACGCGATGGATCGGCGCTATCTGGGGTGCATGGCGGAGCATTATGGCGGCGGCCCGGTCGGCGTCGATACGCTGGCCGCGGCCCTGTCCGAACAGCGCGACGTTCTGGAAGAAGTCGTCGAACCTTACCTGATGCAGCTCGGCCTGGTGCAGCGGACCCCGCGCGGCCGCATGCTGTCCGATGCCGGCTATCGCTATCTCGACCTGCCGCCGCCGGTGCGGGAACCGGGGCAGTTTGACCTCTTGTCACCCGGCGATGAGGGCAACGCGCCTTAAAGTTGCCATATCTCAGTTCTGTCCCTATCTCGTCCAAAGTGGTCGGGAGAGTATTTTATGATATGGCGAAATTCGGCCTTGGCGCTCAGCTTTGCTGTGGTTTTGTTCAGCGGCAATGCATTTGCGAATTTGGTCGTCAATGGCAGCTTCGAGACCTTCAACCGGCCGATCGACGATTGCATTGCCCGATTCGGGCCCAGCTTTTGCGCTGAAATCGTTTGGGAAATTTTGCCGGTCGGTGATGCAGATCTGCCGGGTTGGGAGGTCGTTTTTGGCGATGTTGACATTGTCAATACGACGCCGGGCACGCTCGATCCGAATTATGATGGCGCACAATATATCGACTTGAACGGCACGCAGCCGGGGGCGATTGAAACCAATTTCGTCTCGATACCCGGGGCGGATTATCTGCTCACATTTTTGACTAACCCGAATGATGACGGGCTGTTGGTCACCGTGGCGGGGCAAACCTTCACCGTTGCGCCGGGCGCAGCGCAGGTGATTGAACAAAGCTTCAGCTTTACCGCGATCGATCCGTTAACGACCCTGCGATTTGCGGCGACCGGTGCCGGGGCTGTGGAAACGCGCGGGCCGCTGCTCGATGCGGTCAGCGTTACCTTTGACGGCGTCGTGATCGTCCCCGCTCCCGCCCTTGCCGGGGTTTTCATGATTGGCCTGGCGTTCATTTCTGTCCGTTGCGGCGCATTATCGCGCAGCCAATCAGCAGGATGGAGAGGCTTGCCCAAGCGCTGCTAGCCATGGCATAACAGACTCGGACTGACTGTGCGGAGGGGTCGATGCGCAAATTTGTCTTATCTTTCCTAGTTTGCTGCGGCATGCTCGCCTTGCCTCAGTCTGCAAACGCCGCTTTGCTGACGGTAGACGACGGCGCCAATAACTCGCGAGCGGTGGCCAGCAATAGGCCGGAGTTCGGCAATGTTTGGCCGTCGCTGGCCCAGTCCTTCATCGCGCCCGCCAGCGATATCTCGTTCGGTTTTCGGCTGTTTGACAGCGGCCTCGGCCTTGCGACGGATCGCGTTACCTATACCGTTTGGCAAGGCGATGGGGTTTTCGCCCAAACGCTGGGATCGCTGGAAGTCAGCCTGCCGACCCAAACACTGCCCGATGGGGACGGCCGTTTTGCCGATTACGGATTTGTTTTCGCAGATTTCTCTGACCTCGGTCTAAGTGCCGGGACGGCCTACACGGTTGAGGTCAGTACGCCCCAACTGACGTTGCTCGACGGCGAGGAAAGTGCCGTCGCCGCGTGGAACAGTCTCGACGATCCGTATGCCGATGGACGATTCTATTTCACGCCCAGCGCGCCGGTCAGCGCAAATAACGCCTTCTTCGCGCCACACGAAATGATTTTTCAGGTCATCGGCAATGACGACGGCAGTATCGTACCGGTGCCCGCCCTTGCCGGGGCTTTTATGATCGGGCTCGCGCTGCTCTATTCACGCCATGGAGCCAAAGCGTCGCGCCGGACATGAACTCACCCTCAGGGTGTATTGGGAAGACACCGATGCCGGCGGGCGGGTCTATTACGCCAATTATCTGAAATTTGCCGAACGGGCGCGGACCGAATTGCTGCGCGCGGCGGGTGTCCAGCAGTCGGCTCTGTACGATGAAAGCGGCACCGCCTTTGTCGTTACCCATTGCAGCATCGACTATCTTGCCGCTGCCAGGCTCGACGATATCCTGACGGTAAGGACGATGCTTGCGGCGTTGCGCGGCGCGTCGCTTGCAATGCATCAGGCGGTTTTTCGCGGCGACATCAAAATGGCAGATTTGCAGGTCGATCTTGCATGTCTAGATAGCCACGGACGGCCGATTCGGATCCCGCCGCCGATTCGCCGCGCGCTTGAGGAGATCACCGCAGCTTCATGAACGAGATTGAGACCCTTGCCGGAGGCCCGGCTCATGATTTGAGCATCTGGGGGCTGTTCATGATGGCCGATCCGGTCGTCAAGGCGGTGATGTTGCTGCTTGTCGTGATGTCGGTCTGGTGCTGGGCAATCATCTTCAACAAGCTTGCGGCGCTGCGCAGAATCTCGCGCCGCTCCGATGATTTCGAAGCGCAATTCTGGTCGGGTATTTCACTGGATAAGCTCTATGACCGGCTGCACAGCGCGCCGCCCGATCCGATGAGCGCAACTTTTGTCGCCGGAATGCGCGAATGGCGCGGCGCTGTCGGCGACAGCGTGGAAACCGGCTTTCGTCCCGGGGCGCAGGACCGTATCGACAAGCTGATGAGCGTCACCATCGCGAGGCAGATGAACCGGCTCGAAAAATCCATGACCGTGCTTGCCAGCACCGGCTCGGCCGCGCCCTTTATCGGCCTGTTCGGCACGGTTTGGGGCATCATGAACAGCTTCACCAGCATCGCCCAGGCGCAGAATACAAATCTTGCCGTCGTCGCGCCGGGCATTGCCGAAGCGCTGTTCGCGACCGCGCTGGGTCTGGTCGCGGCGATCCCGGCCTCCGTCGCCTATAACAAATTCGCTGACGATCTTGCCCGCTATGCCGAAAGGCTAGAAGGCTTCGCCGCCGAATTCTCCGCGCTGCTGGCGCGCCATGCCGAGAGCCAGTCACCGAGCAAGGTGCCCGCCGAGGCGGCGGCGCAAGCAGCGGAATAATGGGGATTGCCGGGCCCTCGACGGCCTCCTCAGCGGCCGGGCGACGGCGCTATCGGCGGCTGTCCGAAATCAATGTCACGCCCTTTGTCGACGTCATGCTTGTGTTGCTGATCGTCTTCATGGTCACCGCGCCGCTGCTGACCGTCGGCGTGCCGGTGGACCTGCCGCAGACGGAAGCAAGCACCGTCAATCAGCCCGAGGAGCCGCTGGTCATCACCGTTGATGCCGAGGGCAGGATTTTCCTTCAGGAAACCGCTGTCGAATTGCCGCAACTCGTCCCTCGTTTGGTCGCAATCAGCGATAACAACAAAGACGTACGCCTGTTTTTGAGAGGCGATCAATCGCTGGACTATGGACGCATTATGCAGGTGATGGGCACCGTCAACCGAGCCGGCTTCACGCGCGTTGCGCTGATCGCGCAGCTGCCTGATCCGGGAGATTAGGCGCGGCATGCGCGGTTCGCTCGCAATATCCGCCGGGATGCACGCCGCTTTCGGGGCTCTGCTGATCATCGGCCTGCCGTCGCTGACGCCGGAACGGCTTGAGATCGGCGCGCCGATCCCGGTCGAGTTGGTCGATGCGCGCCTGCTTGAGGCGCCCGAGGCACCCGTTGAACCGGTCTCCGAACCACCGGAGCCCGCCGCCTTGCCCGACGAAGCGCCGGAGCCGCCGCCCGCCGCGCGCCCGGTATCGCCGCCACCGCCACCGTCGCCGCCCCCGTCGTCGCCATCGCGGCGCGAGACCGCGCCGATGCCGCCCTTGCCCGAGGCGCGCCCGACCCCGCCGGAACCGGTGCCGGCACCCGAGGTGAAACCGGAGATCGAGCCCGAGATTGCCGCCCGGCCGCCCGCTGCTGCGCTGGCTCCGACGCCTGCCGCCAAGCCGTCCCCGCCGCAGCCCGCCGCCGCAGCGGAGCAAGCCCCCGAACCGGATCAGGACAGGCCCGACGAGACGCCCTTTGATGCCCGCGCGCTGGTTGTCGATCTGACCCCGCGCGAGCCGGGTCCGCGCCAGCAGAGCGCCGCGGCGGCGAGCCGGGCCAGCGCGGCTGAGATCGCTCAGATGCAGGCGGCGATAAAGACGGCTATAGAGCGGCATTGGTCGATCAATGCCGGCGCTGCCGCGGCCCGCGATATCGTCGTCGATGTCCGTATCGCCCTGAACCCGGACCGCACATTACGCAGCGTTACGGTCGTCGATCAGGCGCGCTACGGCTCCGATGCCGCCTTCCGTGCCGCCGCCGACCGGGCGTTGCGGGCGGTAAGATTGGCATCGCCATTGCCGGTTCA
The DNA here is from genome assembly GCA_964598335.1 of uncultured Rhodospirillales bacterium. Lineage (GTDB taxonomy): Bacteria > Pseudomonadota > Alphaproteobacteria > CAZRBL01 > CAZRBL01 > CAZRBL01. The sequence goes on along the minus strand of CAZRBL010000042.1, from coordinate 22,872 downwards.
GCCCGATATGTTCGACTACTGGAAAGAGATCACCTTCCGTTTCGACCCGAGCAATCTGCTATGATCCCATCAGCCTTCCGTTTGTGCGCATTCTGGGCTGCCTTGCTGGTGCTGGCCGTGGCACCGGCGCGGGCTGATCTGACCATCGACATCACCCAGCCTACGATCGCGCCGCTGCCGATCGCGATCCCGGCCTTTGGCGGCGAGGGTGACGGGGCGGCAGCGATCGGCGCGGACATCGCTCAAGTGGTCGAGAGCAATCTGGCCGGCTCCGGTCTGTTTCGGCCGATCGATCCCGCTGCCTTTATCGAACAGGATATGGGACCGGTATCGATGCCGCGCTTCGGCGACTGGCGCCTGATCGATGCGCAGGCACTGGTGGCCGGTGCGGTCGAGCTTGGCGTCGACGGCATGATCAGCGTGCGCTTTCGTCTCTGGGATGTGATCGCCGAGCGCGAGCTGACGGGCATGGGCTATCGTGCACCGGCCGAGAGCTGGCGGCGGATCGCGCATATTATCTCGGATGAAATCTATCGGCGACTGACCGGTGAAGAGGGCTACTTCAACACCCGTATCGTCTATGTCGCCGAATCCGGCCCCCCGACCGCGCGGCGCAAACAGCTTGCGATCATGGATCAGGACGGTGCCAATCACGCCTTTTTGACCGATGGCAGCTATCTGGTCCTGACCCCGCGCTTTTCGCCGACCGATCCGGAGATCACCTATCTTTCCTATATCGATGACCGGCCGCGGGTCTATCTGCTGAATATCGAAACCGGTCGTCAGGAACTCCTGGGCGATTTCCCGGGGATGACCTTCTCGCCGCGGTTCGCGCCGGACGGCAAATCGGTGATCATGTCCCAGACGCTGAATGGCGATACCGACATCTTCACAATGGATCTGCACACGCGCCGGATCCGCCGCCTGACCAACAGCATCGGCATCGATACCGGCCCGTCTTTCTCGCCGGACGGCAGCCGCATCGTCTTCGAATCCGATCGCGGCGGCAGCCAGCAGCTCTATGTCATGAACGCCGATGGCGGCGATGTCCGGCGACTGACCTTTGCCGAAGGGCGCTACGGCAATCCGGTGTGGTCACCGCGCGGTGATTTGATCGCCTTCACCAAACAACTCGGCGGTGAATTCTTCATCGGCGTTATCCGGGCGGACGGGACCGGTGAAAGGCTGATCACCCGCGCCTATCATGTCGAAGGGCCGAGCTGGTCGCCGAACGGACGCCGGATCATGTATTTCAAGGAAACCAGAGGCGGTCCCGACGGCGTAGGACGCAGCGCAAAGCTGTATTCGATCGACATTACCGGCTTTAACGAAACGCAGCTCCCGACGCCGCTCGATGGTTCCGATCCCGCCTGGTCGCCGCGCCTGCAATGATCCGAAACCGCCCCTCAATGCTGGAAAGGCCGATGCAGCGCCATCATATTCTCAGTACTTCTATTGACCCTGCTACCGGCCATTATGGTGAGTCGATGAAACGATATGCCACGTTCGCTCTCGTCTTGATTTTCGGTCTTGCCCTATCCGCCTGCGGGTCAAGCCGTTCCGATGAAGATCCCGGCACGACCATGGATCAACGCGGCGCCGAAACCGATATTGCCGCCGCGCCGCGCGGCGCCGGCACGCCGGGCGGCGTCGAGAGCTTCGAGACGGTTCGTCTGCCGGTTGCGCCGGGAAGTCAGGAACAGCTTAATCAGACGGTCGGTGATACCGTGCTGTTCGGGTTCGACCAGTCGGAACTCAGCGCCGAGGCGCGGGCGATTCTCGATCGTCAGGCAAGCTGGCTGCAGCGCTACGGCAATCTGCGGATCGTCATCGAAGGCCATGCCGACGAGCGGGGCACCCGCGAATACAATCTCGCTCTCGGCGCCCGCCGTGCCGCCAGCGCGCGCAACTACCTGATCGCTCAGGGCGTCGATCCGGAGCGGATATCGGTGATAAGTTACGGCAAGGAACGCCCGGCCGCCGGCGGCTCGGATGAGCGATCCTGGCGCCTCAACCGTCGTGCCGTGACGGTGATCGAGTAGCGGTGATGCGCGGCATTTTACGGCTTACTCTCGGCCTGTTGCTGGTCACCGCACCGGCCACGGCACAGATCGGCAACCCGTCGGATTTCAACAACCGCCTGCTGCGGCTGGAAAACGAGATCGAGACGCTGAGCCGTCAGGTCTATCGCGGCGGCGACACCGGCGCGCCCGGAACACCGGGCGGTCAGTCGATGCCGCCTGTCAGCGCCGCCAATATGGAGCTGCGGCTGAGCCAGCTTGAAGCGCAATTGCGTCAGCTAACGGGGCAGGTTGAACAGCAGGGTTTTCTGCTCAACCAACTGCGCGATCAGCTCAATCGCCTGACCACCGACCTTGATTTTCGTCTCCGGGCGCTGGAAAGCGGCCCGGGCAGCACAGCCGGAACGGCTCCGCAGGCTGCTCAGACGGGGGCCGGCGGCAATTCGGCACCGGGCATGTCGCCATCCGCTGATCCGCAAATCGCCGAGGGGACGGCTGCGCCGCCGGCCGGACAGCAAGCGGCAGTTCCCGACATGGATGCGGCCGGTGCGTCGGTCCCGGGACAGACACTTGGCACATTGCCGGCCGATAACGACCGGACCGCGAGCGCCACCTTCAATGCGGCAACGCCTGAAGCGCTTTATGAGGAGGCGTTTGCGGCGCTTGGCAGGGTCGATTACGGGCGGGCCGAGGCGCTTTTCGTCAGCTTCCTTGAACAGCACCCCGATCACCGATTGTCGGGCAATGCGCGCTATTGGTTGTCGGAAAGCTACTTTGCCCGCGGCGATCTGGAGCGCGCCGCGGTGGGTTTTGCCGAGGGCTATCAGCTCCAGCCGGACGGCCCCAAGGCGGCGGATAATCTGCTGAAGCTTGGGGTTGCGCTCGGACGCCTGGGCCGGACTGAGCAGGCCTGCAGCACCCTGGCCCAGCTGGCACAACAATTTCCCGATCTGCGGGGGACCATCGCGCGTCGCGCACAGCGCGAAAGCAGCGCGCTGGGATGCGGGTAACGCTGTCTGAAGATCAGCCATCCTTTGAGAGCTTTGCTGCCGCCATGCAGGCGTTCGGCCCTTTTGAACCTGCCCCCGATATCGCGGTCGGCGTCTCAGGCGGCGCGGACAGCATGGCGCTGGCAATCATGCTCGATCGCTGGGTCAAGGCGGTGGGCGGGCGTCTGACGGCGTTGACCGTCGATCATGGCCTCAGAGCTGAGGCGGCCAAGGAAGCGCGGCAGGTAGGCCGCTGGATGGCTGCGCGCGGGATTTCCCATCAGGTCATGCGCTGGAAGCGCGACGGAGATGCCGCCGGGGTCAGCCAGGAAGCGGCGCGCGAGGCGCGCTATGCGCTGCTGCAGGGCTGGTGCCGTGACCATGGTGTTTTGCACCTCTGCGTCGCGCATCATGCCGATGATCAGGCTGAAACCGTGCTGCTGCGCTTCGCCAAAGGCAGCGGCCCGCGCGGGCTTGCCGGCATGGCGGCATCCCGTCCGCTTGAGCATGTGCGGTTGCTGCGCCCCTTGCTGGGGGTACGAAAGGCGGCATTGTCGGCGTTTTGCAGAACACAGAAACAGCCCTTTATCGAAGACCCGTCCAACCGTGCCTTGCATTTCGCAAGGCCGCGTCTGCGGGCGGTTTCGGACGCGCTTGCGAAAGAGGGATTAACGGTTGAGACGCTGCTTGCCACCGCCGCAAAGATGGCGGCCGCGCGTCATGGCCTTGAGACGTCGATGGCGTCGCTGTTCGCCGCCGCCGTGTCTGTTTCGCCGCAAGGCTATGCAGTCCTCGATCTCGCGGCCTTCGGAAAGGGAAGGCTGCATGATCGACAGGAAGTGCTGGCCTCGGTGCTGACCGCTATCGGCGGCGGGCGTTTCGCGCCGCCTGCCGCCAGGCTGAGCGCTGCGCTGGAAAAACTCGGCACGCCGACCGGCAGGGGCTTCACCCTCGCCGGCTGCAAGCTGGATAGGCTTGGCGATGGCCGTCTGCTGATCTGTTGTGAGTCCGCGCGTGCGGCGGAACGGATCGCCCTGGACATGACGCCGACCGGCATGTGGGACCGGCGTTTCGAGATCGCGGCGCCGGCTTCTGCGGCGGCTTTCTCCATTGCCAAAGTGGGGCAGGAGGGGTGGGTGCAGCTTAAGCGAGAGGGCCGCATTCCGGCGCAATTGCCGCGCAGCGTTGTCCTGTCATTGCCCGGTCTATGGCAGGATCAGCGCATCGTCGGCTTGCCGTCGATCGCAGCCTGTGCGGGTGTGACCGCTCGCTTTCGCCCGGTCCGCGCCCTCAGCGCTGCGCCCTTTGACGCGGTCGGCGGCATTGTTCGCCCGGTTGATCGGCATATTTCGCTGTCGGTAAGAGAAAATCCGGAAATGGCTGGCCATCGTTCTGAAGAACAGGCTAGTCTGTTAGGCCTTGCATTGAGCGACGGGCAGTCCGCCGCCTGGGATGCAGAGAGTGATGAGGTATCACGGTGAATAATAATTTCGGTCGCAACGTCGTCCTTTGGCTGTTCGCGCTGGTTCTTCTGGTCGTGCTGTTTCAGCTGTTCCAGGGCCGTACGATGTCTTCGGTGAATCAGAGCGAGGTCGCTTATAGCGAGTTTATCAGCGATGCCCGCGGCGGCCAGATCCGCGAAGTGACGATCAAGGGCAACTACGCCACCGGCAAATACAATAATGGGGAACCGTTCTCGGTCTATCTGCCCGATAACTCGAATGTCGTGCAGACCCTCGAAAACTCCGGCGTGCGGATAAAGGCGGAACCCGATGACAGTAACCAGCCGAGCTTTTTGAACGTCCTGATCGGCTGGCTGCCGATGATCATCATCATTGCCGTATGGTTCTATTTCATGCGGCAGATGCAGGGCGGCGGCAAGGCGATGGGCTTCGGCAAATCGCGCGCGAAAATGCTGACCGAAAAGACCGGGCGTGTGACTTTCGAAGATGTTGCCGGGATCGATGAGGCAAAGCAGGAGCTGCAGGAAATCGTCGAATTCCTGAAAGACCCGCAGAAATTCCAGCGGCTCGGCGGCAAGATTCCCAAGGGCGTGCTGCTCGTCGGTCCGCCCGGTACCGGCAAGACACTCCTCGCGCGCTCGATCGCCGGTGAGGCAAATGTCCCGTTCTTCACCATCTCCGGTTCGGATTTCGTCGAGATGTTCGTCGGCGTCGGTGCCAGCCGGGTTCGCGACATGTTTGAACAGGGCAAGAAGCATGCGCCCTGCATCATTTTCATCGATGAGATCGATGCGGTCGGTCGCCATCGCGGTGCCGGCTATGGCGGCGGCAATGATGAACGCGAGCAGACGCTGAACCAGCTGCTGGTCGAGATGGACGGCTTCGAGGCCAATGAGGGCGTGATCCTGATTGCCGCGACCAACCGCCCCGACGTGCTTGATCCGGCCTTGCTACGGCCCGGCCGTTTCGACCGTCAGGTAACGGTACCCAATCCGGATGTCGCCGGCCGCGAGAAAATTCTTCAGGTGCATATGCGCAAGGTGCCGTTGGCTTCCGATGTCAACGCCCGGATTCTGGCACGCGCGACGCCGGGCTTTTCCGGCGCCGATCTCGCCAATCTCGTGAACGAGGCCGCATTGCTGGCGGCGCGCGCCGGCAAGCGTTTGGTCTCGATGTTCGATTTCGAGGCGGCCAAGGACAAGGTGCTGATGGGCGCCGAGCGTCGGTCAATGGTGATGACGGAGGACGAGAAAAAGCTCACCGCCTATCACGAGGGCGGGCACGCTCTGGTGACTGTACATCAGCCGGCCTCCGATCCGATCCACAAGGCCACCATCATCCCGCGCGGCCGTGCGCTGGGTCTGGTGATGCGGCTGCCGGAAGGCGACAAGCTCTCGATGCGGCGCGATCAGGCACTGGCCGATCTCGCCGTCGCCATGGGCGGCCGGGTTGCCGAGGAGATCATTTTCGGTGCCGACAAGGTCACCAATGGCGCGATGGGCGATATCCGAATGGCGACCAATCTGGCGCGCAAAATGGTCACCGAATGGGGCATGAGCGAGAAGCTCGGCATGCTGGACTATGGCTCCCAGGATGATGCTTATGCGATGCCGCAGAATGTCCGCAAGCTGTCGGATGAGACCCAGAAGACGCTTGATGCTGAGGTCAAGCTCCTCGTCGATGACGCCTATGCTACGGCGAAGGAAATCCTGACCGAGCATATTGACGATCTGCACAAAATCGCCGAAGCGCTGCTGGAATATGAAACCCTTTCCGGCGACGACATCTTGCGTCTGTTGCGCGGCGAACCCATCGTCCGGGACGATGACAATGATAACAGCTCGGAACCGCAGACCCCCGGTCGCCGTACCTCGGTCCCGGCCCGCAACAAAACGCGGGGCGCAACCGATGACAGCTCGGACCCCGGCATCGCCGAACCGCAGCCGAGCTGATTTCCGGATCGGCGTCCGGCGCCTGAAGGGTACCGGACGCCGCCCTGAACCATCGCGATATCAAACGGTGCCGCTGTGAGCGCGCTTGCTCTCAAACGCTCGCTGTTCGGCACGGACGGCATTCGCGGTCGGTCCAATACAGAACCGATGACGGCGCAAACCGCGCTGACCGTCGCCATGGCGGCGGCCGAGCGGTTCCGTCGCGGCAATCACCGGCATATCGCCGTGATCGGCAAGGATACGCGGCGATCCTGCTATATGATCGAACAGGCGATGACCGCCGGCTTCGCCTCAATGGGCATGGACGTGCTGATATCGGGCCCGCTGCCGACGCCGGCCATCGCCATGCTGACCCGCTCGATGCGCGCTGATCTCGGCGTTGTCATTTCGGCTTCGCATAATGCCTATGAAGATAACGGGATAAAGCTGTTCGGCCCGGACGGCTATAAACTGTCCGACGAGGTCGAGGCGGAAATCGAAAAACTGATGCGCAACGGCCTGTCTGATCGGCTGGCAGCGCCGCCGGATATCGGCGCCGTTAAACGCATCGATGACGCCTCGGGGCGCTATATCGAATTCGTCAAGAACAGCTTTCCGCGCCATTTGCGGCTCGACGGCCTCAAGGTCGTCGTCGATTGTGCGCATGGCGCCGCCTATAAGGTTGCGCCGACGGTGCTGCGCGAACTCGGTGCCGAAGTCGATGCGATGGGCGTCGAGCCGAACGGGCGCAATATCAACGCCGACAGCGGTGCCGTCGCACCGAAATTCATGCAGCAGCGGGTGGTCGAGGTCAGCGCCGATATGGGCATTGCCCTCGATGGCGATGCCGACCGGGTGATCCTGTGCGATGAGCGCGGACAAATCATCGACGGCGATCAGATCATGGCCGTCATCGCCGGTTCCTGGCGCCGGTCCGGCCAGCTCACGAAGCGCGGGCTGGTGGCAACGGTAATGTCCAATCTCGGGCTCGAACGATATTTGCAAACGCTCGATCTCGAACTGCATCGAACTCAGGTCGGTGACCGGTATGTTGTCGAATATATGCGCGCCAACGGCTATAATGTCGGCGGTGAGCAATCGGGCCATATCGTGCTCGGCGACTACAGCACCACCGGGGACGGGTTGATCGCCGCATTGCAGGTGTTGGCTTGCGTCGCCGAGGCGGAACGACCGGCAAGCGAGGTTGCGCATGCCTTCGATCCCTTGCCGCAAATCCTCAAGAATGTCCGCTTTTCCGGTCGCTCGCCGCTTGAGCGTCAAGACGTCAAAAACGCCATTGCGCACGCCCAGGAAAAGCTGATTCCCAAGGGCCGCCTGCTGGTACGCAAATCGGGGACCGAGCCTCTGATCCGCGTAATGGCGGAGGGCGAAGACACGGATCTGATTGAACGCGTCACAGCCGAGCTGTGCGACGTCATCCGTGCCGAGGACGGACAGACGGCGGCGGCCGAATGACGGGCAAACCGGCGCGGATTCTGATCGTTGCAGGCTCCGACAGTAGCGGCGGCGCAGGCAGTCAGGCGGATATCAAAACCGTCAGCGCGCTGGGCGGCTATGCCATGACCGCGGTGACAGCCGTTACCGCCCAGGATACGACGCAAGTCGCCGCCATTCATCCGATCCCGCCCGAAATCATCGCTCAGCAAATGCGTATGGCGCTGACCGATATCGGCGCCGAGGCGATCAAGACCGGGATGGTCGGCAACGATGCTGCGATCGATGCCGTCGGTGACGTGCTCGATGAGGTGGCGGGGAGCGGTATTCCAATCGTCGTTGATCCGGTCATGGTGGCGCAATCCGGCGCGGCGCTGTTGAACCCGGACGCGATCCTGACCTTGAAGCGCCGCTTGTTGCTGCGTGCGGACCTGTTGACCCCGAACATCCCGGAAGCAGAGAAACTCAGCGGCACTCACATTCGCGATATTGACGATATGAAACGCGCTGCGGAAATGCTGATGTCGAGCGGGCCCGGTGCGGTTCTCGTCAAGGGCGGTCACGCTGTCGGCGAAAGGCTGGTCGATGTCCTCGCCGATGATGCGGGGCTCGAGGTTTTTGAGTCTGAGCGGATAGAGTCGCGGAACACGCATGGCACGGGCTGCACCCTCGCATCGGCGATTGCGACCAGGCTGGGGCAGGGTCGTGATCTTCGAACTGCTGTCGTCGAAGCGCGCGCCTATCTTCGCGCCGCACTCATTGCCGCTCCCGATTTCGGATCCGGAAACGGCCCGCTTTGGCACGGTCATTTGACCGACAATTGACCCTCTCCGGGCATGGCGCGTTAAATCTTTTTCGCCCGCGCCATTGATCTTCCAATCCTGCCCACCACTCTCTCGGACGGGCCACGCTGCCCCAACGCAGCGCGCCCATTCTGGAAGGAATGGAAGACATGACAATGACGATTCAGCAGCCGCAGACGCGGCCGGCTAACCCCTGCTTTTCATCCGGACCGTGCGCGAAACGGCCAGGATGGTCCCCCGATACGCTCAAACATGCGGTGCTCGGTCGCTCGCATCGCTCGAAGCCCGGCAAGGCCCGGCTTGCGGCGGTGATCGATCAGACACGCGCCATTCTCGGCATCCCCGATGATTACCATATCGGCATCGTGCCCGCCTCGGATACCGGCGCGGTTGAAATGGCGATGTGGTCGATGCTCGGCGCGCGCGGCGTCGATCTGCTGGCCTGGGAAAGCTTCGGCAAGGACTGGGTGACCGATGTCGTCAAACAGCTGAAGCTGGAGGATGCTCGCGCCATAGAGGCCGATTACGGCGCGCTGCCCGATCTCGGCAGCGTCGATTTCAGCCGCGATGTCGTCTTTACCTGGAACGGTACCACAAGCGGCGTGCGGGTGCCTGACGGCGACTGGATTGCTGCGGATCGCGAGGGCGTGGTGATTTGCGATGCGACCTCGGCGGTGTTCGCGATGCCTCTGCCCTGGGACAAGCTCGATGCGGTAACCTGGTCCTGGCAGAAGGTGCTGGGCGGCGAGGCGCAACACGGCATGCTGGTGCTCAGCCCCCGCGCCGTCGAGCGGCTTGAAAGCTACACCCCGCCCTGGCCCTTGCCCAAGCTGTTCCGCATGACCAAGGGCGGCACCTTGAATGAGGGCATCTTTCAGGGGGCGACGATCAACACCCCGTCCATGCTGGCGGTTGAGGATTGCCTCGACGCGCTGGGCTGGGCCCGGGAGATCGGCGGCCTGCCGGCGATGATTGCCCGCTCCGAAGCCAATCTCGAAATCGTCGCCAATTGGGTCGAACAGACTGATTGGGTCGATTTCCTCGCTGAAACGCCGCAAACGCGGTCCTCGACATCAATCTGTCTCAAGATCATCGATCCCGCGGTCACGGCGCTTGATGCCGAGGGGCAGGCGGCCTTCGCCAAGGCGATGACCAAGCTGCTCGATGCCGAGGGTGTCGCCTATGATATCGATGCCTATCGCGCGGCGCCGCCGGGGCTGCGCATCTGGGGCGGCGCGACGGTCGAGCCGACCGATATGGAAGCGCTGCTGCCTTGGCTCGATTGGGCTTTCGCATCTGTTTCAAACGGCTGACGCCACGCCGGTCCACCCTTCACCCCCTTGGGGAGAAGCGGACCGGCCCCCCCTGAAATTCCAAAAAGGAGGCCATCATGGCCAAGGTTCTGATTTCCGATAAACTCAGCCAGCAGGCTGTCAAAATCTTTGAAGAGCGCGGTGTCGACGTCGACTTCAAGCCGGGCCTGGAGCCGGATGAGCTTGCCGCGATTATCGGGCATTATGACGGCCTGGCAGTGCGGTCGGCGACCAAGGTACGCGGTGACCTGCTCGATAAGGCGATCAATCTCAAGGTCATCGGACGCGCCGGGATCGGCGTCGACAATATCGATGTCCCGGCCGCCAGCGCGCGCGGCATCGTGGTGATGAATACGCCCTTCGGCAATTCGATCACTACGGCCGAGCATGCGATTGCGATGATGTTCGCAGTGGCCCGCCAAATCCCGCAGGCCAATGAATCGACCCATGCCGGGAAATGGGAAAAATCCCGCTTCATGGGCGTCGAGCTGTTCAACAAGACGCTTGGTATCATCGGCGCCGGCAATATCGGCTCCATCGTTGCGGATCGCGCCAATGGTCTCAGCATGCGGGTGATCGCCTATGACCCGTTCCTGTCGCCCGAGCGCGCCACCGAAATCGGCGTCGAGAAAGTCGAACTGGACGCGTTGCTGGAACGCGCCGATTTCATCACGCTGCACGTTCCGCTGACCGATCAGACGCGGAACATCCTTGATGCTCGCGCGCTGGCCAAAACCAAAAAGGGCGTTCGTATCGTCAATTGCGCGCGCGGCGGGCTGATCGTCGAAAGCGCGCTGAAGGACGCGCTGGAAAGCGGCCATGTCGCTGCGGCAGCGCTCGACGTGTTCGAAGAGGAGCCGGCGAAGGAGAACACGCTTTTCGGTCTCGACAATATTGTCTGCACGCCACATCTCGGCGCCTCGACTTCCGAGGCTCAGGAAAACGTCGCGATTCAGGTTGCCGAACAGATGGCCGATTATTTGCTGACCGGCGCGGTATCAAATGCACTCAACGTCCCCTCGGTGACGAAGGAAGAGGCGCCGCGGCTCAAGCCCTATATGCGTTTGGCCGAACAACTCGGCGGCATGCTGGGCCAGATCGCGCAAGGCAGTCTCTCGGAAGTCGCGATCACCTATCAGGGCGCCGTTGCCGAGCTTAATGTTCGGCCGCTGACCTCGATCATTCTCAAGGGGCTGCTCGGGCCCAGCATGGATTCGGTCAACATGGTCAATGCGCCGCTCATCGCCAAAGAGCGCGATATCGCCGTGCGCGAAACCAAGCTGGAAGAGGAAGGCATTTATCAAACCCTGATCCGGCTGGAGGTCGACACGGCGGACGGCAAGCGAACGGTGGCGGGAACGATCATGGCCGGTGATCGCGGCCGGATCGTCGAGATCGAAGGCATCGGCATCGAGGCCGAGGTGACGGCGAACATGTTGTTCGCCCGCAATGACGACAAGCCGGGTTTCATCGGCAATATCGGCCGCCTGCTGGGCGACCAGGGCGTCAACATCGCCAGCTTTGATCTCGGCCGTGAAACCGCCGGCGGCCAGGCCGTCTGCCTGATCGGCCTCGATCAGGTGCTCGACGAGCCGACCTTGCGTAAAATCGAGAGCCTGCCCAGCGTTCTTGAAGTGCAGAACCTGCACTTCTGATCAGCTTTATCGGCGGCGCCGGAGCAAGGCCGCGCCGCCGACAATCATCAGCCCGAGAGCAGCAGGCGCCGGCACCGTGGCCCCGGCCTCAGAGAACGCCGATAAGGTGAATTCGCCTTCCGACTCTGTCAGCCTGAGCGCCGGCAGTTCGCCGAGACCAAAGCCGCCGGCGACGGTGAGCAAGAGGTTTTCGGTATTCAGCAGACCGCCGGGATCCGTTACTGCTCCGTCGACGGCCATAAATGTGATGTCGAGGTCTTCGGTCGGCACGGTATCACCGATAAATCTGAACTCGACGGTTGCGGAAGGATCGAGGAGAAGGTTGCCGTCGATGCCCAGCGCATCAAAACCGTCATCGTCTATTTCAAACAACAGATGACCGCCGGCGCCGATCTCAAGGTCGGTGATCAGGGTCAAGCTGCCGGGTGACTGACCGGCTGATAGGCTGCCGCCGTCGCCGATGACGGTCTGGCTCGCTTGTAAAGCGCCATCGCCGCCGAGCGATGCGCCATCACTCAGCGTTAGCACGCCGTCTATATCGGTCACGCCTGTGTCGCTGATGATAACGGTCGCATTGCCGGAGGCCTCGATATCGCCGGTAACCGACCCGCCCCCAAGGCCCAGCCGCGCTCCGTCTCCGGAGGCCTCGATCGCCGTCCCGCCGGTGCCGGTGACCGATCCGCCGGTCAGCACCAGCGTGGCATTTTCGCTGAGCACCACGCCGGTAGCGCCGGAAACGCTGCCCCCTGATATCTCAGTTTCCGCGTTCAGGCCTGCGGCGATACCAATGCCGCTCGGTCCGCTCGCCACGATGCTGCCGCCGGACATGGCGAGGCGAGAGTAAGTGGCGTAGTAGGTGTTAGAGGAACCGCTGGAATACCCCGACGAATAGACATAGCTTTCTGGTGTTCCCGACAATGTCACAACGCTGCCCGCATAATCGGCGATGCTGGCGTTGCCGCTTAGCTCAAGGATTGCCCCTTCCTCGATGCTCGCTGCACCTGTCATCGCGCCGCCGGACATAGAGACTGTCGGCCTCACTGCCGGGGAAAGCGATTGATATCCGTAATACCCGGTCTGCTCGAATAGGACACCGGCTCTGCCAACGGCGTGCAGCCCGCCCGTCAACGTTCCCCCAAGAATGTCAACAGTGGCTGTCTGTTGCGCGCGGATAACACCGCCGATTGTCATTGGACCGTCTTGTTCTGATAATGTCACCGAGCCACGGTCGATGATGAGGCCGAAATCTGCGCCGCTGATTGAACCGCCGGTAATCGTATGGTCGGCGTCTGATGCCAGGAACGCCCCTTGGGCATTCCCAAATGTGTTGCTAGATGACGCATCGCCGCCTGAGAAATTAATGACGCCGGAGCCTGATGATCGCAGACCTCGACCTCCGGATATGGTGCCGCCGGAAATCGAAACGACGCTGTCTTCCGAGGCCCACACGCCGGCGCCGCCGGTGCTGCCGCCTGTTAATGTTCCGCCTGTAATGTCTACATTTGCGGAATCCTCGGCAAATACAGCGACGCTTGTAGATTGATTTGGCGAAATGTTCGCCTCGGAGGTGATTGTAATATCCTGCTGCGCGCGCAGGCCGAAATCCGCAGTATAAGTATAAGCGCCGCTTGGCGAAACGCCCGGCACAGCCTGCGCATTACGTGGCAACAGGCAGTAGCCCGACGCCAGGATCGTGCCAGCCATCAAAAAAATTCGATCGAGTTTTGGTGCCGTCCCCATGACATCCTCCTAAAGGGTCTCCTAATCTATATTATGTCGGAACCACGTGAGTAGTCAATCGATAACGATCTTGCGCGTCGTTGTCTGATCGGCCCATCTAGCATGCTGACGATTCTGTTGGAGCCTGGTCCCCTGTCACATGAAATCCCCGCAGAACTGACCCTGCTGCCGGCCGGGCTACGCGATATGCTGGCGCCGCAGGCGCGCCATGAGGTGCAGCTTGTCGAGCGCCTTATGGACGTGTTTCACGGCGCCGGCTATGAGCGGGTGAAGCCGCCCTTGATCGAGTATGAGCGCTCTTTGCTCAGCGGTTTCGGCGACGGTCTCGCCGATCAGACCTTCCGGCTGCTCGATCCGCAATCGCAGCAGCCGCTGGCTTTGCGGCCCGACATAACCATGCAGATTGCGCGGATGGCGCTCGGACGTTTGGTCAAACATGCGCGGCCGCTGCGGCTCTGCTATCGCGGTGAAGTGCTGCGTGTGCGCGGCACCGATCTCCGCCCCGAGCGTCAGTTCCAGCAGGCCGGTTGCGAATTGATCGGCAGCCTTGAGGCGACGGCGGATGCCGAGCTGATCTGCCTTGCTCTTGACGGTCTTCGGCGGCTCGGCGTCGAAAAGCTGTCGGTTGATCTGACGCTGCCCACCCTGGTGCCGCAACTGACGGCCGACGCGCTGGTCAGCGATGAAGATGTCTCGACGCTGCGGCTGGCGATTGATCGCCGTGATATCGCCGGGGCGGCCAAGGTGCCGGGACCCGGCGTGCTTGTCTCTCGTCTGCTCGATGCCTCCGGGCCTGCCGACCGCGCATTGGAGTGGCTCGCCGGGATGGATGATTTACCCGAAGAAAGCGCGCCCGACCTGCAGCGGCTGAACGAGGTCGTTAGGGCAGTCAGCGCGTCGCAGCCCGATGTCAGCCTGACGGTCGATCTGGTCGAGCAGCGCGGTTTCGAGTATCAGACCGGGCTCAGCTACACCTTGTTTGCGCGCGGTGTGCGCGGTGAGCTGGGACGAGGCGGACGTTATCGCTTGGGTGCCGGGATCGATGCGGCTTTGCCGGGCGGGGAACCGGCAACGGGCTTCACGATCTATGTCGACACGCTGATCCGCTGCCTGCCGCCTGCCGCCGGTCAATCGCGCCTCTATCTGCCCTGGGAGCATCGCGGATCGGCGGGCGATGCGCGGCTGGATGCGTTGCGCCAGGACGGGTGGATGATCATTTCTGCGCTTGAAGACGAAAGCGATGCCGAAAGCGCGGCGCGCGCCCAGCGTTGTACCCATATCTGGGACGGCGAGAACGCCATGGCCTTGTGACGTTCTGAGCGGCCCGAAAAAAAGAGAGAACGATGGCAAATGTTGCTGTGATCGGCGTCCAATGGGGCGACGAGGGCAAGGGAAAAATTGTCGACTGGCTGTCCAGCCGGGCCGACGTGATCGTTCGCTTTCAGGGCGGCCATAACGCCGGGCACACGCTGGTCGTCGGCAATCAGACCTATAAGCTCAGCCTGTTGCCCTCTGGCGTGGCGCGGAAGGGGAAGCTGTCGGTGATCGGCAACGGCGTCGTTGTCGATCCGTGGGCACTTTTGGAAGAAATAGAGCGGGTCACCAGCCAGGGTGTCGATGTCAGCCCCGACTCGCTGATCATCGCCGAAAATGCTGCCCTGATCCTTCCGGTCCATGGTGCGGTCGACCGGGCGCGGGAGGGCGCCAGCGGCAAGCATAAAATCGGCACCACCGGCCGCGGAATCGGCCCGGCCTATGAAGACAAGGTTGCGCGCCGAGCGATTCGGGTCTGCGATCTGGCGCATGAAGATTTGCTGCGGCAAAAGGTTGACCGGCTGCTGGTGCATCACAACGCGCTGCTGCGCGGTTTCGGTGCCGAAGAAATCGACGCCGATGCGCTGGTCGGTCAGCTGCTGGATATCGCGCCGCGGATCTTGCCCTTTGCCGACGTCGTCTGGCGCCGGCTGGACGAGGCGCGATCCGCCCGCAAGAAAATGCTGTTCGAGGGCGCTCAGGGGACCATGCTCGATGTCGATCACGGCACCTATCCCTATGTCACCAGCTCCAACACCATTGCCGGACAGGCAGCGACCGGGTCAGGGGTCGGGCCGGCCGCGATCAACCGGGTGCTCGGCATCGTCAAGGCTTATACGACGCGCGTGGGTTCCGGCCCGTTTCCGACCGAGCAGGACAACGATACCGGCCGCAAGCTGGGCGAGCGCGGTCATGAATTCGGCACCGTCACCGGCCGCGCGCGCCGCTGCGGCTGGTTCGATGCGGTGATGGTGCGGCAGGCGCTCAAGATCGGCGGGGTCAACGGCATTGCCCTGACCAAGCTCGACGTGCTCGATGGTTTCGAGACCCTGAAGATCTGTACCGCTTATCGGCTCAACGGTCAGGAAATCGCCTATCTGCCGGCCGGACAATATGAGCAGGCGGCGGTCGAGCCGATCTACGAGACCGTCGACGGCTGGCGTGAAAGCACGCGCGGCGCCCGATCCTGGGCCGATTTGCCGGCCGCGGCGATCAAATATGTGCGCCGTATTGAAGAGCTGGTCGAAACGCCGGTGACATTGCTCTCAACCAGTCCCGAACGCGACGATACGATCCTGATGCAGGATCCTTTCGCTGATTAAAGCATTTTCATTTGCTTTTGGTCCGATCTACCGCTGCACCCCGCCCCGCCTCCCGTGCAACTATCCTGCCCGGGGGAGGCAGGGGTGGACCGGAATGATCCGAAAATGCTGCCAGCTCCGGACCGTCCGCGCTTAACCATAGCCGTCGGCTATTGGAAATCATGGCATTACCTTGGCATGTTGGTGGGTGTAGCGAAGGTCTGATTGACATGAATGATTTTGAAGCAGCGGTGCAGGACGTTGTCGGCTCACTGCCTGAAGATTATCGGGCGGTGATGTCCCGAAGCCTTTCGCGACTGCGCGAGAGCGGCATCGAGGGCCGGGCATTGAGCGTCGGTGACAGGGCGCCGGATTTTGCCTTGCCCAATCAGCGCGGTGAGCTTGTCCGGCTTTCCGCCTTGCTTGAGGGCGGGCCGGTGGTGCTGAACTTTTATCGCGGTGAGTGGTGTCCGATCTGCCAGTTCGAGTTCAAGGCGCTGGAAAACGTTGCGTCCGAGATCAGCGCTCTTGGGGGTAGGCTGGTCTCGATCACCCCCGAATTGCCGTCGATGCGTGCCGGTGCCGTCGCCGACCGCTTTGAGAAGCTTCACGATGCCTATACCGGCGTCGGGCTGAGCTACGGCCTTGTGTTTCGCGTCGATGAGGAATTTCAGGATGCGCATCGCCGGGTCGGCATTGATCTGACGCAGCTCGAGGGCAATGAGAGCTGGATGCTGCCAATACCGGCAACCTATCTGGTCGGGACCGACGGCATTATCGCCTTTGCCTTTATCGATGTCGATTATACGCGCCGGGTCGAACCTGCGGACATTATTGCCAAATTGCGCGAATTGCGTGCCTAGAGCATTTTCGGATCATTCCGGTCCACCCCCGGACGATCCCCAGCTCGCGCCCTTGACCGCGGTGACAATCGCCTGAAGTGCCGGCGAATGACGGCGACCGGCCATGGTCGCAAAGATCACCGGACGCGCGCGGATATCGTCACTGGCAAGCGGTCGAAAAGAGAGGCCGCAGGCGACGGCCTGGCTTTCCGACAACAGCGCACAACCGAGCCCTTCCCGGACCATTGCCGCGACGGCTTCGAGGCTGTCGGCGACATGTCGCCTGGCCGGGCGCCCTGCAGTTTTTGCATCGTTCAGGACTATCAGATCGATGCCGTCAAGATCGGCCATGGATATCGCCTCTCGCTCGGCAAAAGGATGATCGTGCTGAAAGGCGATGACCGGCACATCGTCGAAGAGATGCATGGCATTCAGCCTGTCGGGTGCTGATGCCGGCTGAGACATCAGGCCGCATTCGGCCTTTCCCTCGCTGAGAAGCGCCATGACGCCGTCCCGATCACTCGAAACAACACTGATTTCCAGCCCGCGTATCTCGGCGGCAAGTGTACTCAGCAGGGCGAGCAGGGGTCTCAGCGCCATGCCCTGTTCGACAGCAACGATCAGCTGCCCGGTCTCGCGCTTCTGAAAGCCGGCCGCCTGCGCGCGTGCCTGTTCAGCCGCTTCAGCCGCCGCCTTGAGATGCGGCAGCATGATCCGGCCGAGTTCCGTCAGATGCGTATTGTTGCGTTCGCGATTGAACAGCGGGCCGCCGAGTTCGTCTTCAAGTTTGAGGATAGCCCGGGTCAGCGACGGTTGCGCGACATTCATGCGTTCGGCAGCACGCGTAAAGTTTAACGTCTCCGCCACGGCAAGGAAGTAACGGACCTGATGCATTTCCATCTTTGGTCAAACCCGCATCATCAACGCATGAAGTGTACTGCCTGCCAGAGGGCCGGACGAAATGCAAAAGGCGTTAGCGATTGTCGCTGCCAAGACTTACTCTCGCTAAAGGGGAAATGGCGGCGTTAATGGGATTTTTGCCTTACCGGTTCATCATCACGCCAAGCGTTGTTGATAAGAAAGTGAATATACCGGTATGAACGCGCCGTCAGACGCGAAGGCTAACAGCCGGTCCAAAGAACCACTGCCTGAGCCAGAATCGGAAGCTGCCGCTGCATCGCAGGACGGGGATCCGTCACCGCGAGTCGCTGCGAAGGAGCCGTCCGCGCCCTCGGCTGAGCAGGCCGGCGGGCAACAAGGGGCGCAGGCGGGAACTCTGCCGCGACTTTCTGCGGGCGGTCCGGTCATGCTCGGCAAGCGCTATGAGATCGACCCCGAGAACCAGCTCGTCGATCTCAATATCGATCAGGGTACCATGCTTGCCGCCTCCGCGGTTGACGGCGGTAAAGCGGGGCTGATGGCTCTGGTCAGTCGCAGCGCATCCGGCGGCCGTACCGACGTTCTCACTCAGTTGCGCAACACCGAAAGCAGCTCGATCCTGGCTTTGCAGGACGCCGGCATTGCGACCTTCGGCGAAGAGGGTCAGCGCTTCGTCATGATTTACGAAAAGCCTCAGGGGTCGGTGCTGATGCCCGATCTCAAGGCGCAACGCCGACCGATGACCGAGGATGAGATTGTTCGTTCGGTCATCACGCCGGGTGTCAACGCCTTGCGCGAACTGAGCCAGCGCGGCGTTTTCCACGGCGCGGTAAGGCCGTCGAACATGTATTACAGCCTCGCCGGCAATAACGGGATCATTCTCGGGGATTGCGCGGCGACCCTGCCCTCGCTTTACCAACCGGCGATTTTTGAGACTGTCGAACGCGGCATGGCGATGTCGGCCGGGCGCGGCAACGGAACGGTTGGGGAAGACCTCTACGCGCTGGGCGTGAGTGTGGTTTTCCTGCTCGCCGGGCGCAACCCGCTGCGCGAATATGCCGATCAGGACATCATCCGGCTGAAAATGGAAAAGGGCAGCTATTCGGCCCTTACCCAGGATATTCGCGTGCCCTCGCTGTTGCTGGAACCGCTGCGCGCGATGCTTTGCGATGATGCGAAATATCGCTGGTCATGCGACGATTTTGCATTGTGGCTCAGCGGTCGTCGGCTGACGCCGATACAAGCGCATGTGCCGCGCCGTGCCCAGCGGCCGATTCAGCTTGGCACCGAGGAATACTGGCTTCCCGATGTGCTGAGCCTGTCGATGCCGCATGCCGTCAGCCATTCGATGAAACTGATTGAGGGTGGCGAGCTGGATCGCTGGCTGTTGCGCTCGCTTGGCGACAAGAACGTTGCCGACAAGGTGCGCGATGCGATTGACAGCGCCGGATCGGTGGGACGCGGCGCCAATTTTGAAGACCGGGCGATCTCCCGCGTTTGCACCGCCTTGCATCCCGAAGCGCCGATGCGATTGAGAGATTGTGCCGTCTTGCCCGCCGCCTTCGGCAATCTGTTGGGGCACATCATGGCGCAGGAGGGCGATGCCTCTGCCTTGATCGATATGCTCAAGGGCCAGATTGCGCTCTTCTGGTACAACGCACAGGAGAAGTTCAAGCCGGAGTACATGCCGGCAATCAAGCAGTTCGATCAGGCTCGTGCGATGCTGCTGAGGAATGGCATGGGCTACGGGCTTGAGCGCGTCGCCTATGACCTGTGCCCGACCCTGCCTTGTCTCAGCCCGCTATTCTCGGGCCATATTGTCCTCAAGCCGGCGGAAGTGATCTACGCGCTGGATCACATTGCTGCTTCCTCGGATCGCCCAAAGTCGCCGATAGACAGACATATCGCGGCCTTTCTGGCCGTGCGTGACAAGCGGGTCAGTGATGACCAGCTGGGCAATCTACAGGATGACCCGACCTCGCTGAAATTCGTCAACGGTGCGCTGTCACTGCTGGCCGGTGTTCAGAAGCGCCATAATTGCGGGCCGCAGCGCAATCTCGCGAAATGGTTTCTCGAGATGCTCGATCCGGGGATCAAGCAGTTCCGCAAGCGTGAACGGCGGGAAAAGGTGAAAGAGGCCCTGAGCGAGAGCGCCGAGAACGGCTCGCTGGCAGAGTTGCTGGCAATCATCAGCAATCAGGACCTACTGCGCCGTGATCTGGAAGAATTCTCGAGAGCACGCGGCGACTACAAGCGCTTGAATGCGGAGGCGAAAAAATATCGCCGGCAACTGGAAAAACGGAAGCTGGTCGAAGAAGGGCCCGGTCGCGAGACCGCCGCGCTGATTTCGGGGATGGGCGCGATCGTGCTGATCGCCGGCATCCTTCTTTACAATGTGACATCGCTATAGCGGATGCCGGAGCCGAGCCATGAGCACTAATATTGAAAGCAAAGGGGGCCGCCGCATGACGGGCAGCATGTGGGTCACGGTGCTGTTGCTCGCCGCGCTGTCGGCGCTGTTCCTGCCTACAGCCATTATCCTGATCCTGGGGATGCTGCCGACCATCGTCGCCGGGTTGACCGATCGCGACCCGAACCGATATGCCGCGCTGACCGTCGGGCCGATGAATATGTGCGGTGTGCTGCCTCAGATTCTGGAACTCTGGCAGGGCGGTCATTCGCTGGAGATGGCCCTGAACCAGATCAGCAGCCCGTTTGTCTGGGGCTTCATGCTCGGCGCCGCGGGGGTCGGCTGGTTCATTTATTACGCCGTTCCGCCGATGGTCGCCGGTGTGATCCAGCTGCGCGCCGAATCCAAATTAACCGGCGTCACCAAGGATCAGAAAAAACTGGTTGAGGAATGGGGCCCGGAGGTCTCCGGAGCGAAGCCAAAAGACGACTCCGAAGACCCCCTCGCAGATTTCTGAGGCTGTCTTAGGCCGGTGCCGTCAGTTTCTCATCGACCGCTGCGCTGGTGACCGCCTTCTGCAGCTTTTCAAAGGCCCGGACCTCAATCTGACGCACGCGTTCACGGCTGATGCCGTATTCCTTGCTGAGATCTTCGAGCGTGATCGGATCGTCGCGCAAACGGCGTGAGGTCAGGATGTGACGTTCGCGATCGTTGAGCATGCCCATGGCCTCGGTCAGCAGCACTTTGCGTTTGCCGAATTCCTGGCGCTCGGAAACCGTGTCTTCCTGCGTCTCGCGGTCATCGACCAGCCAGTCCTGCCATTCGCCGTCGCTATCGGCACGCAGCGGCGCATTGAGCGAGTGATCCGGGCTCGACAGCCGGCGGTTCATGTTGACCACGTCCTGCTCGGGCACATCGAGCTTGGTAGCGATTTCATGCACCTGTTCGGGCGTCATGTCGCCGTCCTCAATCGCCTTCATCTGGCCTTTCAGCTTCCGGAGATTGAAGAACAACTTTTTCTGTGCTGCCGTGGTGCCCATTTTCACCAGCGACCAGGAATGCAGGATGTATTCCTGGATCGCGGCGCGGATCCACCACATCGCATAGGTCGCAAGCCGAAATCCCCGCTCGGGGTCGAACCGCTTGACCGCCTGCATCATGCCGACATTGCCCTCGGAAATCAGTTCGGACAAAGGCAGCCCGTAGCCGCGATAGCCCATCGCGATTTTCGCCACGAGACGCAAATGGCTTGTGACCAGCTGGTGCGCGGCGTCGACGTCTTCCTCTTCGCGCCAGCGCTTGCCGAGCGTGTATTCCTCCTCGGGCTGCAGCATCGGAAATTTGCGGATTTCCTGCAGATAGCGGGCGAGATTGCCTTCGGAGCTGATAACGGGGGCGGCGGGAATAGCTGGCATATTTCCGTCCTCTTCTTCATCCGTGCGGCGGTCTCGGGAAAAGACCTGCCTCAAAGCCGCAAACGACGCCGCACTTGCCGTCTGCCGAGGCAAAAGATACCGGTGTCAGAAAAATCTGACGCTAAGCTCCTGATATGTCCGGATAATGTGCCGGGATGGGAGCCGAAACCGATGCTAAAAATCAGTGCTCGATCAGCTGTTGCGACCATAGAAAAGGCCGCGCTGATGCCTTTCGGCGCTGCACGGCTCGCTCAGTTGGTTGCTTCTTAACCAATCATGGGACGGGTGTTAGCACCCTGGAAAATAGAAAGCAACAGTTTTTGGAGCTATTCTAAATAACCGATTAAACTATTTATGTCCTCGGGCGTTTCACTGTCAAAGGTCAACCGGTCATGGGTTGCAGGGTGGATGAAGCTGATCTGCTTTGCATGCAATGCCTGGCGGCTGAAGGCGGCCAGCCTGGCCATCGTTTCCGATAGCGTCGCCGGGACGTCGCGCCTGCGTTCAGGGTTGCGCTTTCGCCCGTAAAGCGGATCGCCGATCAAGGGATGCCCGATATGGCTCATATGGACCCGGATCTGATGGGTGCGACCGGTTTCCAGAACACATTCGACCAAGCTGACCAATGGCGGGTGGTCTTTGGGTCCGAAGCTTTCCACGACCCGGTAACGCGTCCGCGCTTCCTTGCCGCCCTCGGTAACGACGCTCATCTTTTTGCGGTGTGTCGGATGTCTGCCGATGGCGCCGTCGATCACATCTGCGGCCGGTGCCGGACGCCCCCAGACCAGCGCCAGATATCGCCGCGACAGGCTACGATCATGTAATTGCAGGGCCAGCCCGTTATGGGCACGATTGGTCTTGGCGACGACCATCAGCCCGCTGGTATCCTTGTCGAGCCGGTGGACGATACCGGGACGCCGCACCTCCTTGATGCCCGAAAGGCGGTCGCCGCAATGATGCAACAGTGCGTTGACCAGCGTGCCGCTGTCATGCCCATGCGCCGGGTGCACGACCATGCCGGGCGGCTTGTTGACGACCAACAGATCGGCATCCTCATAGACGATGTCCAAGGGGATGTCTTCGGGCTCGGGCGGCGCCATGGCCGGCGGCGGGAACACCACGGCGACATGATCGCCGGCGGCAGTCTTGTGCGATACCGGCAGCGGTGCCTTGCCGTTGACGGCGACATGCCCGCTGAGGATCAGGAATTGCACGCGCGAGCGTGATATTCCGGCAATCGCGCGCGACAGATACTTGTCGAGCCGCTGGCCCGCCGCCGCCTCTGCGACCGTGAGGGAGAGATCGTCCGGATTATCCGGATCAAAGGCGGCGGCGCCCGGC
>CAZRBL010000041.1:0-27919 GCA_964598335.1 uncultured Rhodospirillales bacterium | reverse complement strand
GGTGTCAAAGCCGCCATTGCCGTCGTCGACCTTGTAGGTGATCGTGTCGGTGCCGTTGAAATCCTTGTTAGGTGTGTATTCAATGGCATCCGTGATCGGATTCCTGACGGCGAATCCATTGCTTGGTTGAGCGGGAATGGAGACCGTTAACCGATCGCCGTCGATATCGCTGTCATTCTTGAGAACGTTTATGGATGTCTCGATACCGGCGACAGCCGTTGCGCTGTCATCGACGGCGACTGGAAGGTCATTGACACCGACAACGCGGATCGACGCTACCGTATCATCAAGCTCATTATTGACGTCTCGAATGATGTAGGTGAAGCGATCAAAAGCCTCTTCCCCTTCGGCCAAGGAGGCGAACTTGCCATTCGGATCGTAGACAAGCGTATCCGCGGCCCGCGTCACGGAGCCGAATGTCTGTAGCGTCGTGAAGTTGTCGAAGATCGGATCCCCGCCATCAGGATCCAAGTCATTGCCCAGAAGATCGACGGCGATATCGATCTGCAGCGTCTCGTCAGCAAGGACCGGACCCAGGGTATCGGGTTGCGCCACCGGCGCGCTATTGGAACCGGTGATCTCGACCTCAACAAGCGCGGAGCTCGTCCCGCCTTTTCCGTCGCTCAGGATATAGGTGAAAGAGTCTGATCCAAAGTCACCATCGCCGAGATCAGCAAAGAATAGGGCATCCGGCGTATAAATGATTTGCTGAGTGGCAGCGTTGACAGAAACAACACCGTGTTCTGGACCGTCCTAAGGGTCGATGGTCACACTCAGCTTGTCCCCATCAATATCGGTGTCATTCGCGAGCACATTGATGACGAAAGGAGTCGTCTCGTCAGGGCTCTCAGCATTGTCAGGCTGGGCAGCGGGATCGTCATTCCGGCCGATGACCTCAACAATTACCGTGCCCGAGCCGAATGCCAGATCATCCGTATCATCACCCGGCGTCGCGGTACCGTCGTCGCCATCATCCTTGAGTTGGTAGGTCAGGACGATTTCGGCCGTTTCGCCTTGAGCCAAGGTCTCAAAGTCGCCAGCCGTATCAAAGCTTATCGAACTGCCGGTCTGCTGCAACAGGCCCGAATTAGCGGGGTTCTGGACAACCGAATTATCAACAAACTGGATGACCGCATCGTCATCATCCGGGTCGATATCAGCCTGTCCGCTGATTGCGGAGAGGATATCGAAGTTGATCGACTCTCCCTCATTGACGCTTACCGTTACATCGTCCGGATCGGGCGGGCTGTTGACCCCGATCACCTCGATCAGCTGCTCGACAAGCGCCAGCCCGCCGCGCAGGTCTGTGATCGTATACGTGAACTTGTCATCGCCGACGTCACCCGATCCCAGAAAGGCAAAGGCTTCTGACGGATCGTAACCGAGTGTGCCGTCCTTGTTGTCGATCAACTTACCATCGGAGAGAATGAAGAAGTCCGAGAAATCAATGACATCTTCCTCATTGTCGTCCTTGTCATTATCAAGAACGCCGTCATTGGGATCGATCGGGTCGCCGCGCAATTGGATTGTGGCGATTTCATCCTCACGTATGACGATCAGCGGATCCTCGACGCCCTCAGGCGCCTCGTTATCCGGATCGAATTCAAAGGCGCCGCGATCCACCGCATCCCCGTTCTCGCGCGGAAAGCCACGTTGGTCGAAGGGCAACGGCTCGTCGAAGTCCAGATCACCATCAAGATCCAGAATGTCCTTGACCTCTTGCGCCTCGGAAACCTCATCAACGGCGATGCCGTTGACGAACAACAGGCTGACGGTCTGGGTATCGCCGCCATTATTGGCGAGGCGGCCACCGTCGACGTCCGTCTCAAGATCATTCGCATCGACAATTGGGTCATCAAAGAAAAAGACGCCGCTCGTCGAGCCGCCGATCTGGCTGTTATTGTTCGTGATGCTGCCGGCGACCTCGTAGTCTGTAGACTGCCGGCCCGATGCGACGTTACCGAGTATGAGGCTGTTTGTGAGTGTTATGTTTGTTCCCTCAACGCCGCCGCCCTGAGCGTTGGAGCCGATGGTGCTGTTCCCTGTGACGGTGAGGTGATGCAGGGTGACGTTGTTGACGTAATTCGAGCTGAAGGCTGATTGGGTGACCGCCAGGCCGCCGCCGCGGGCTGAATTGCCGGTGGTCTGGTTGTTGGCGATGGTGACGTTTTGCAGGATCAGCTCGCCGTCTGAGATCGGCGCAAAATCATTGCCGTCGCCAAGGCCTCTGAAAGCGAGGCCGCCGCCGCCGTCGCCGCTGACATTGTCGTTGATGGTGCTGTTGACGATGGTGACATCGCCATCGGCGGTGAACGGGTTAAACGGGCTGGTATTGTCAGGCAGGGTCCGGGCGACACCGCCGCCCTGGGCGTTGACCGCGCTGTTATTGCTGATCGTGCTGTCGATCACCGTCAGGGCGGTGCCGGCGGAGGCTTCGACAAAGATGCCGCCGCCATGGGCGTTGCCGCCGGTCGTCTGGTTGCCGGTGATCAGGCTGTCTTCAATCCGCAGCGAGGCGCCGTCACCCACCCGGATGCCGCCGCCCTCAGCCGTGGTCGCGCTGGTCCGGCCCCCGGTCAGCGTCAGACCCGACAGGCTCACAGACGTCTCAGACCCCGTCACACTCATCACGCGACTGCCGCCGGCCGCGTCAATGGTCACCAAGCCGTCGCCTTCAAGAGTGACATCGCCGACCGGCGTCAGCTCACCATTGCTCAGGGTAACGGTGAACAGCGCATTGCCGTGATCGAAGGTGATGGTGTCGGCGCCCGGCGTCAGCTGGCTCAAAAATAGCGCTTCGCGCAGGCTCAGCTGGGTGAAGTCGCCGTCCAGCTCATCGCCCGATGTGTTGACGACCAGCTGCGGTGGAATCACGATCACCGGCGGGTTCTGCAGCTCGGCAGCGCCCGGATCGATGGTGCCGCCGGCAATCCGGGCATTGCCCAGCTGATCGACCGTCAACGCACCGGCAAAGCTGTTATCGCCGACATTGATCGCGATGCCGTTGGGATTGAGAGGCACGACGCCATTACTGTTGAGTGCGCCTGCGGGGTTGCCGTTTGGCAGGGCTGTTGTTGTCTCGAAGATCAGCGATGCGTTACCGCCGACCAGGGAGCTGTTATCGACTATGTTAAAGGACGGAGAGCTTGAGTTGCGGCTATAGGCGGCGAGGTCGTCAATGCCGGTATTGCCGCCCTGATTGCCGCTGATGATGCTGTTGGTCAGGGTGGCATTGATATTGCCGTCATACAGCGTCACGCCGCCGCCAACCCCGCTGCTCGTGCTGTTGCCGGTGACGGTGCTGCTGATCAGATCAACATCGCTGCGTTCATCAACGAAGATGCCGCCGCCGCCATAGCGCGCCGAGCTGCTGTTGCCGTGAATGGTGCTGTTGGTGATGCTGAGCTGGCTGTCGCGCTCGATAAAGATACCGCCGCCGCCTTCATCCTGCTGGTTGCCGCTGCTGTTATCCGCGATCAGCGAGCTGACAACCGTCACATCGCTGTTGCGCAAGGCCGCAATGCCGCCCCCAGAACCGCTCGCGCTGTTGCCGATCACCGTGCTCTCAACAAGCTCAAGCGAACTCTCAGAACCAACAAGAATACCGCCGCCATTCGACGACGAACTCCCGCCAGTAATCGTCAGGCCGATCAGGTCGGCGTCTACATTGCTGCGGATTTCGACGACGCGGTCATCATTGCCGCCGTCAAGGGTGATGCGACCATCGCCGTCGATGATCAGATCTTTCTGAATGTCGAGTTGTTGGCCGAGCGTAATAGAGCCGTTCAGGCCGGACGCAAATGTAATCGTGTCTTCGGCATCGGTAAGATTGGCCTTGGTGACCGCCTCCCGGATGCTGACCTCGCCGTCATTCGGATCGTCTACGTCCGACAGAATGGTAACGGTATAATCAGCCATCACAGCCCTCCATATCAAACTCCTAGGCTAAATGTGCTTTAACTGATTGTTAGGAAATTGACAACGAGGGAACACGTGATTCACCGCCTTTGCCGTCACAATTTCACAAAACCGAAACAAAGCGATCAGGTTAACCAGCAGCAGCCTTACAGCATACTGCGAGGCCATTTCGCCGGGGTGCTGTCAGACAAACGCGACCCGTTCCCTGTTTT
This sequence comes from uncultured Rhodospirillales bacterium, assembly GCA_964598335.1. Lineage (GTDB taxonomy): Bacteria > Pseudomonadota > Alphaproteobacteria > CAZRBL01 > CAZRBL01 > CAZRBL01. The sequence goes on along the minus strand of CAZRBL010000041.1, from coordinate 23,789 downwards.
GCCTAGCTGGACTGATCTCACGCAGCGAGGCGTTGACGCCATTCAGCCAGCGCGGCGGTGGGCTGCTGTTTGATAGGGGACCGGGTGTTGAGCCATGGGTCGAGGCAAGTCGCTGACGGTTGGCCATCTGACTGAAACAGCTTATCGCGCGTTGCTGATGTCGTTGAGCGCAGCGCCATAGGATCACAGCCGATCCGTGACGATGGCCCGCGGCCGGCCGTAGCGCTTCATGGCCTTCTTCATGAATTTCAGTGCGGCCGCCTTGTCGCGGGTCTTGGTGACGTAGGCTTCGAGCACTTCACCTTCATGATCAACCGCGCGCCACAGATAGTGGGTCTCGCCGTTGATCTTCACGAAAACCTCGTCCAGATGCCAGCGCCACTGCGGAACCTGGCGCATCAACTCCGAACGTCTCCGACGAATCTCGCGTGCAAACAAAGGACCAAATCGGTCGCCCCATAGCCGCACGCTTTCGTGGCAAATGTCGATCCCACGCTCATGCAGAAGATCGTCGACGTTCCGCAGCGACAGCGGAAACCGGACATACATCATGACGGCGAGCCGGATCACCTCGGCCGAGGTCTTGAAATAGCGAAATGGATTGCGAGCCATCAGCCTCGGATAGCAGATTCAGCCGCAGCCGTAATTCCCCTGACAGCACCCGCGGCCCGCCATATCGCGGTCAGCGCGGCGCCCCCCTAACGACGACGCGCAAACACGATAAACGCCGGGAGCAGCAAAAGTGCTGAGGCCGGCGTCGGCACGACGATGCCGAAGCCCGAGGACACGCCGGCCTGAAGCGCGGGCTGATCGACAGCGAAGACAAACGCCTCACCGACGCTTGTTGTCGGATTGGTCCCGCCGAACAAAGGGACATCTGCACGGGGTGAGCCGATGACCGCCACGCCGTCAGCCAGCGCCACCGTCACCGCCGGATTGGACCCGCTTCCGAGGCTGAAAGTATCGTTGAAAAACGCCGATCCTTCAGGCCGCAATGTTTGAAGGATCTGTCCCGTATTGACATCGAATACGTAAACCTCGCCGGCAAAATCGACCCGCGTGCCGTCGACCTCATAGCTCGCAAGCGGGTTATTGATGATGGCAATATCGCCTGACAGGGCGACCTGGCTGCCGAAATCACCTGCGAAAACGCCCGCCGGCGGCTCAAAGGTCTGCAGAATGGTGCCGTCCGGCCCGAACAGATAGGCGCGGTCCTTGCCCATCTCGCCGACAAGCGCGCGCCCTTCGTCAAGATCGAGCGAAAAGCCGAACTGAGCGTTCGCACTGGGGGCCGTTGGGGAGGTCAGCGTATCGGTAAGCGTTGCTTGAGTTGAGTCGGCATTGAGCGTGTAGCGGAACGCCTTGCCGACTGAGTTTGATGAGCCGCTGCTGACCGTGGCGGTTCCGGCATCGGCCAGGGGCGCGCCGATCAGAACCTGATCACCCTCAAGAGCGAGGCTACCGCCGAAGCTATCAAAGGCACCCGGGTCTGGGTTCACGAAGGTCTCCAAGACATTGCCCGTTGCGGCGTCAAACAAGACGGCAGCCCCTGAAGAGCTGATAGAACCGCTCTCGGCAATCCGATCGCCGACCAAAGCGCGGCCACCGTTCAGGTCGACGGCGAGACCAAATCCGTCATTGATCGAGTTGTTGTCACCAATCGCCGAATTGATCGAAGCTGTGCGAAAAAACGATTGAATGGGCGCCGCCGGGTCGGAAAGCTGATAAAGGTGAGCCGCGCCCGCGCTGTTTCCAGCGGTGCTTTCATTGGGATCCCCGATCAGAATCTGCCCATTATCGATCGCAATGCTATGCCCGAATGCACCGGGCGAACCGGCAGAGTTCGGGGAGTTAATGATAGCAAATGGGATCGTCGGATCATTGGAAGCAAGGTCATAGACCACAACTTGACCTGAACCTGAAATTCCGTTGCCTGCCGCACCGATCGCCACATACCGCCCGTCAGTAGCTATCCCGGAACCGAAATTATCGGTCTGTGAAGGCGATGGGTTATCGAACGCCAAAGACGGCGTTGCTGCAGCATCCGAGAGGCCAACATAAAATGATAAGACGACCGCGAGCGAAACTGCTGAAAAAACCTGATTCATCTACTCCCCCACCTTCCTTGGACGTCAAGGAAGAGTAAGGCAAAGGTTCAGCAACTGTCAATGATGACGGACTTCCGCTGAGCGATGGATTGCTCAGATTAGATGCACCGACACGTTCGGATGCCGCGGCTCAGGCGGCGGCGCGGTGAGAGTGGGATTCGAACCCACGATAGAGTTTCCCCTATACACGCGTTCCAGGCGTGCGCCTTAAACCACTCGGCCATCTCACCGGATCGGGTGCAAGGTAAGCAGGCGGCCGAGGCGGCGCAAGCCGATGCCGTTTGCGCCTTGGCTCGGCAGCGATTGCCAATCTGACCGCGTGACCGCATTATCGGGGCATGGTCATGCCCGGTCGACGAATCTTTCGCAAGCGCGGCGCGCGGCGCTGGCGCTGGGCGCTGGGCCTGTTGATCCTGCCCCTGGCGGTTGCTGTCTGGGCCCAGTTCTTCTCGCCCGGCGCCCTGTTCGAGACGCCGTTCGGGGAATTATGGAGCGCGATTCATCGGGACAGCCTGCTGCTGCTCGAACCCGGTATTACGCGCCATATTCACCCGGCGCTGTGGGATCACGGCATGCTGCCGCTGCTGCTTGCCCCCGCAGTCCTCGTTGCCGCAATCCCGGCCGCCCTTGCGGCGGTCCGCGCGCTGTTTCAATAAGCCGTCATGATTTCGCGTTTCGCCCTTCTGTTTCCATTTGCGGCAGTGCTCGCCCTTGCGGGCTGCGCCGATCCGCTGAGCCGCGCCTGCCCGGAAGCCGGCATTGTCGCCGATCTCGAACGCTGGACCGAGGCTCGACCCGGCGCGGCGGCCGATGATCCGCAGGCGGTGGTCGCCACCGCGCGCATCGTCTCGGTAACCGGCGATTGCACCTATAACGATGAGGAGGCGCGCGTCACCGTCGATGCGGTCTTCGAGGCGGTCAAGGGCCCTGCGGCTTTGGGCGAGGCGGCCGAATTGCGCTATGCCGTGACCATTGTCGACCCGGTCGGTGCCATCGTGGGCAAACGGGTTTTCGATCTCGTCATTCCCTATGTCGACCAGGGCGGGAGGCGCGGCATGACAACCGAATCGCTGGTCCAGACGATCCCGATCGGCGGCCCGTTTTCCAGCGCCGCCGGCTATCGGATCCTGCTCGGCTTCCAATTGAAGCCGGAGCAATTGCAGCGCAATCGCGCCGCTGCTGCCCGTTAGCGCGGCAAAACCCGGCGGCGATCCGCTGCGCCGATCTTTCGCATTGACTCAGCGATACCCCCGACCCCAGTTTGATAGCCGTCATTAAGCGCATACCGGGAGAGATCGAGGCTGGCTGACAGGTCAGCTTCGGCGCCGAAGGAGCAGACGCCCCGAAAACTCTCAGGCACCAGGGACCGGATGCGCGCGGCACCTCTGGAAAGTGGCGGAACCTGTTTCGGCAGGCCCGTCCACCGACGAAGTAAGGCAGGCAGCACGACCGATCGGCGGGCCGCATGGCTGAATCTTTCAGGTTTTCGACAGAGGGGGCAGTGCTGCGCCGCTCAAGGCGCCAATGCTGTTCCTGAGGTGCTGATGACCTTGCCTGAAGATACCCTGAAACGCCTGCCGCTTGATCGGCTGCACCGTGACGCGGGCGCGCGCATGGGCGGCTTTGCCGGCTATGATATGCCGCTGAGCTATCCGCCCGGCACTTTGAAGGAGCATGCCGCTTGCCGCAGCGCGGCGGCGCTGTTCGATGTTTCCCATATGGGCCAGATCGAAATCCGCGGCGAGGCGCCTCTGGCGGCTCTTGAAACCGTCGCACCTGGTGCGCTGGCCGGCCTCCAATTGCGAAAAACGCGCTATACAGTGCTGCTGAATGAACGCGGCGGCGTTGTCGACGACCTGATGGTCACGCATTGGCCGGATCCAGACGGAACGGATTTTGCCGGGCTGGTGGTCAATGCATCGCGTATTGCTGAAGATCTGGCGCTGCTGCGGGCAAAACTGCCGAAGGACGTTGAGATCAGGCATCGTGACGACCTTGCTCTGCTGGCCTTGCAGGGCCCCAAGGCAGCGGCGATCATGGCCCGGCTCGATCCCGGCGCCGAGGCATTGCCCTTCATGCAGGCGCATCTTGGCGAAATCCACGGCGTGCCCGTGGCGATGACGCGCTCGGGTTATACCGGCGAAGACGGATTTGAAATTTCACTGCCGGCCGGGAAGGCCGAGGCAATCGCCTCGCTATTGCTCGACGCCGGCGCCGTCTGGGCCGGGCTGGCGGCGCGCGATACGCTGCGTCTGGAAGCCGGGCTGTGCCTTTACGGCCAGGAGCTGAACGAAGAGATTTCGCCGGTCGAAGCCGATATTGTGTTCGCTATCGGCAAAAAGCGCCGGACCCAGGGTGATTTTCCCGGGCACACCCGCATCATGGAAGAGCTTACCGACGGCCCGACGCGTCGCCGTGTCGGATTGCGGCTCGAAGGCCGGGCTCCGGCGCGCGCCGGCACCGAAATCGTCAATGCGGACGGCGCCGTGATCGGAACCGTGACCAGCGGCACGATCGGCCCGACCGTCGGCGCGCCGATCGCCATGGCGATGCTGCCGCCCGCCTATGCCCGGCCGGGTACCGCCGTCAAGGCGCAGATACGCGGTCGCACCGTGCCGGCGGAAATCGTCGAGCTGCCCTTTGTTCCCCACCGCTATTACCGCCCCTGAAGGAGGACCCCGCCATGGCAACGAAATTCACCAAGGACCACGAGTGGGTCGACGTCAAGGACGGCGTCGCCACCGTCGGCATCACCCACTATGCGCAGGAACAACTGGGCGATCTGGTCTACGCCGAACTCCCGGAAATCGGACGGCAGATCAAACAGGGCGGCGAAATCTGCGTCGTCGAGAGCACCAAGGCGGCCTCCGAGGTCTATGCACCGATTTCCGGCGAGGTCATCGAGGTCAACAGCACGCTGGAAGAGGACCCCGGCAAGGTCAACAGCGATCCGCATGGCGCCGGCTGGCTGATCAAGATCAAGGTCGAGGATGAAGCCGAGCTGAGCGCCCTGCTCGATGAAGAAGGCTATTCCGAATTCGTTAACGGTCAGGGCTGAGGAGGCCGGCTATGCGTTATCTGCCACATACCGATGCCGATCGCGCCGACATGCTGGCGCGGATTGGCGTCGCCGATATCGACGCACTGTTCCGCGACGTGCCTGAGAGCGCGCGGCTGGACGGTCCGATTGCCGAGCTCCCGCCGCATCAGAGCGAGATGGCCGTCACCGGCCACATGCGAGCGCTGGCCGAGAGCAATCTGACCGCCGACGACGCGCCGTTTTTCTGCGGCGCCGGCGTCTATCGCCACCACATACCCGCGGCAGTCGACCATTTGATTCAGCGCGGGGAATTCCTCACCGCCTACACGCCCTATCAACCCGAGGTAAGCCAGGGCACGCTGCAAACGCTGTTTGAATTCCAGACCCAGGTGGCGCTGCTCACCGGCATGGAAATCGCCAATGCCTCGCTCTACGACGGCTCAACCGCCACCGCCGAGGCCGTCGCCATGGCCTGCCGCATCACAAGGCGTGACAAGGCGCTGCTGTCCGGCGGCCTGCACCCGCATTATCGCGAGGTTGTCGAGACGCATGCGAAATACATGCGATTTGACGTCAACGCATGCGATGTCGATCCGACAGCGGGCGAAGATCTGGTCGCGAAACTTGACGACGACACCGCCTGCGTCGTTGTCCAGAACCCCGGCTTTTTCGGCCATGTTCGTGATCTTTCGCCGCTGGCTGACGCGGTCCACGCCGCCGGGGCGCTGCTGGTTGTCGTCGTGACCGAGCCGGTCTCGCTGGGTTTGCTGCCGCCGCCGGGGCCGATGGGCGCCGATATCGTCGTCGGCGAGGGCCAGGGGCTGGGCGTCGGGCTGAATTTCGGCGGACCGCATCTCGGGCTTTTCGCCTGTCGCGAGAAATATGTCCGCCAGATGCCCGGGCGGATCTGCGGCGAAACCGTCGATGCCGACGGCAAGCGCGGTTTCGTGCTGACCCTGTCAACACGGGAGCAGCATATCCGGCGGGAAAAGGCGACGAGCAATATATGCACCAATTCGGGCCTCTGTGCCCTCGCCTTCAGCATTCATCTCAGCCTTCTCGGGGATAGCGGGCTGCGCCGGCTTGCACATCTGAACCATGAGCGCACGCTGGCGCTCGGGAAGGCGGTAGAAAGCTGCGGCCGCGTCGTCAATGACAGCTTCTTCAACGAGCTGACCGTCGATCTCGGCCGCCCGGCGGCACCGGTGGTCGAAGCCCTCGCCGAGCGCGGCATTCTCGGCGGCGTGCCCGTTTCCCGGCTTTGTCCCGATGATGATGCGGTCAAGACATTGCTGTTACTGACCGCAACCGAGCTGACCTCGGATAACGACATCGACGCGCTGACCGGCGCGCTGCAGGAGGTATTGTCATGAGCATGAACGCACAGGGACGCCCGTCTCGCCCGGCCAATGACGGCCATGCTTCGCCGGATGTGGTGCACACCACCAGCGGCCATCGCGGGCTGCATCACGAAGAAGCGCTCATTTTCGAACAGAATTCGGTCGGCAAGAGCGGGGTCGACCTGCCGGCCTTCGACGACACGGCGCCGCTTCAGCTGGGCGGCATGGCGCCGCGCGGCGAAACCGGGCTGCCCGGGCTGTCGGAGCCGCAGGTGGTGCGCCACTACACCAGGCTGTCGCAGCAGAACTATGCCATCGACACCGGCTTTTATCCGCTCGGGTCATGCACGATGAAGCACAATCCGCGCCTCAATGAGGCCGCGGCCCGCCTGCCCGGTTTCGCGGATATCCATCCCTTGCAGCCGGTCTCGACAGTCCCCGGCGCCGTCGAACTGATGGCCCAGCTCGGCGACTGGCTCCTCAGCCTGACCGGGATGCAGGGGGTCGCGCTGTCGCCCGGCGCGGGCGCACATGGCGAGCTATGCGGCATGATGGCGATCCGCGCCGCACTCGATGCGCGCGGCGACGGCATCGCCGCCGGGCGCAACCGCGTTCTGGTTCCGGATTCGGCGCATGGCACCAACCCGGCAACGGCAGCGGCGCTCGGCTTCACGGTCGATTCTGTACCCGGCGATGCGCGCGGCCGGATCGATCTTGACGCGTTCCGCAGCAAGCTCGGTGACGATGTCGCAGCGATCATGCTGACCAATCCCAACACCTGCGGCCTGTTTGAAAACGACATCATCGCTATCGCCGAGGCGATCCATGAGGTCGGCGGGCTGTTTTACTGCGACGGCGCGAATTTCAACGCCATAGTCGGACGGGTGCGGCCGGGCGATCTCGGCATCGACGCCATGCATATCAATCTGCACAAGACCTTCTCGACGCCGCATGGCGGCGGCGGACCGGGCAGCGGGCCCGTCGTTTTCTCCAAGGCCGTAGCGCCCTTTGCCCCGCGCCCGATGATCGTGCGGGAGGGTACCGAGACCCGTCTGGTTGAACATGACGGCGATCCCGGCGCGACAGGGCAATCCTTCGGGCGGCTTAAAGCCTATCACGGCCAGATGGGCATGTTCGTACGGGCGCTTGCCTACATGCTGAGCCACGGCGCCGACGGGTTGAGGCAGGTCGCCGACGATGCCGTGCTGAACGCCAATTACGTGATGGCCTGCCTCAGCGATGTGATGCCCCCGTCCTTCCCGGGTCCGTGCATGCATGAGGCTCTGTTCGACGATGGTTTCCTCAGGAACAGCGGGGCGACGACGCTGGATCTGGCGAAGGCACTGCTTGATGAAGGCTTTCACCCGATGACCATGTATTTCCCGCTGGTCGTGCACGGTGCCATGCTGATCGAGCCGACCGAAACCGAGAGCCGTGAAACGCTCGACGGCTTCATCGCGACCATGCGCGCGCTTGCCGAGAAGGCGCAGCAGGGCGAGGCCGACGCGCTCACCGGCGCGCCTCATCTAACGCCTCGGCGGCGCCTTGACGAAACTCGTGCCGCAAGGCAGCCGAAGCTGCGCTGGCTGCCGCCGCCCCCGACGGATTTGGCGGATGCGGCGGAGTGACCGGCAAAAACCGGCTCCTCAATCCGCCCCCTGATGCGGCTTTGAGTGGCCGAACGGCCTTGCTATGCTTTACTTTGTCTGCGCCACACGAAACATATAATCCTATGTTTCGTCGGTGATTTCGGCGCGAGAGGCAAAGATGAGTTCATGCATGACACCTAGATCGGGCTGTTTTCGCGCGGGCGGGTCCGCGATAATGGGGGCCGCGCTGGCCCTTTTTCTGCTTGCCGCGACGACAGCATCGCCGAGCCATGCAGGCGGGCAGCTTGCCGAACTCCTCGCCGATTACGCGCAGGCCCCTTTACAAAGCGGCGGACGGGTGAGCGAGGTGCTCGTGGAAGCACGCAACACGGTGCGGTCTGTACCGCCTGACCTCGCCGAAATGCTGATCGCCGCCTCGATGGATGATCAGGTCGCCATCGCAAGGATACGACTGTTCCTGGGACGCGATGCGGCGCAGCCGCGGGAAATCTTCCTGCGCGCGATCATCGCACTGGATGAAGTCGTCAGTTTTCCAGGCATTACCGCCAATCTGCGCCTGGCCGCCGTTAACACCATCATCGATCTTTACCAATTGGAGCTCGGCGACTGGTTGCGAGCCTCCTATCTGGAGGAGGCCCTCATCGACGGCGAAACCGGGATCCCATTCGACGCCGCGACCTTGCTTAACCAGGAGCAGGAAGGAGAAAGCGGCGGGCTTGAACCGCTGCGCGCCATCAATCTTGCCCAGCTCGCCGAAGCCGGCATCCTCGAACAGGCGCAAATATCCGAGCTGTTGGCGCTTGAAAACGATTTCGATGTCCTGGCGCTGCAAGCCCTGAACCGCGAAGTCGTGCCGGCGGCCGGGGAGAATGCCGAGATTGCGCAGAACCTTGAGAATCAAGTTACAATCCGGCGCAACCCGACCCTCCCGATCAGCGAACCCGGTCCGGGCGAGCCGGGCGGACAAAGTGAAGTGGTCATTCCAGTTGAAGACGAAGAGAGCGGTCAGAGCCCGAGTTGACATGGTGCCCTGATCTGTCTTTCGTCTCGAGTGACACGAGCATGTGGGTTTCTGTAAGCGGTAATTTCGGGGTGCAGCAGTCATGACTCCGCATCGGCGATATCCTGTCGGCCCTGCCGTCGGGATTTTGGTGGCGGCATTGCTGGCTTCACCGGAGACCCGCGCGCAAAGCTCCCTGGAAGAGGACCGAATCTTGACCGGCGACGTGCTCGCGCGCGACGAGGCTGTGCGCAACCGTCAACGCGATGACTACGACGCGATCGGCGTCGATCTCGGCCAGGTTTTCGGCATGAACAATCCTGCCTCGAGCTTTACCATGGTGCCGAGCCTGGGGACTCGGATCGTCTATGACGACAATGTCTTTCGCAGCGATGAGGAAGAGATCGGCGACTTTTTCTTCCGCGTGCGTCCCTCGGTCGAGTTTCGCTCGGAATGGCTGAACAACCGTATGGTTGCGACGATTTTCGCCGAGCGCGACAGCTATTTTGACGAAAAAATCAACAACAGCACGGATTTTTTCTTCAATTATTTCGGCCGCTATGACCTGGCCGATGACGATGCGGTGATCATGACCAGCTCGGTGGGACGCGGTCACGAATTGCGGAGCGATCCGAACTCGCCGCCGGGAACCGAAAATGTGAACACCTTTTTCGAGGCGAGCTTATCGCTTGAGGGCCGTTTCAGCCTATCGGACCTTCTGATCGAGCCCATTTTCACCATCGATCACTTCGATTTCCGGCAGAACGGCGAGATTGAAAATGACGACCGCAACCGAACCGAATTCTCGTTCGGTGGCCGGGTCGGCTACCGGCTACGTGAAGGCGTCGCCGTCTTCACCGAAGCGACCCGGCAAATACAGCGCTATGAACAGAAAATCGACAATGACGGATTTGCGCGCGACTCAACAGGCTTCGATGTTCGCGCCGGTCTCCGTTTCGAGCCCTCCGGCGTCACCTATCTTGAGGCCTCGGCAGGCTATTTCGAGCTCGATATCGAGGACCCGCAGCTCGACGATGTCCAAGGTCTGTCCTTGAATGCATCCCTGGTCTGGAACCCGACGGACCTGGCGACGCTGCGCCTTAACGCTCTCAGGCAAACCGGGGAAACGACCCTGCCCGGGATCAGTTCCCTGAACACGTTTTCCCTCAATGCCGGCCTGGATTATGAGGTGATGGAGCCGCTGCTGTTCACGGTTTCGGGCGGGTACACGCGGCAAATCTTTGAAGGCGATCCGCGCCGCGACAATATTTTCTTTTCCAGCATGTTGATAACCTATTTCGTCAACCGTTACTTGATGATCGAGGGTAGTTTCGTGCATTCACGACGGGACTCGTCCGCTGTCCTGGCGGATTTCGTCTCCAACCGCAGCTTCCTGCGTGCGCGCGTTCAGCTTTGATGACTGAAATCGGGGGAAAGTACAGTTCATGATTCACGCACGCGCCGCGCGCACCCTCAAAGCTCTTTGCCTTACCCTGCTGGCGCTGGCGGCGTTAAGCGGCTGCGCACCGTCGGAAATCCGCAATGCGCCGATCGCTCCGGCGGCAGACCGCGCCGATGCCGCCGCCGTAACCCTGCCCGAGACCTACACGCTGCGACCGGGGGATGAATTGCGCATTTCGGTTTTCGGACAGGAAAACCTGAGCGGCGACTACACCATCGATGCCGGCGGGCTGCTGACCTTTCCGCTACTCGGCGAAATCCGGACCGAAGGTGTCACCGTCCCCGGACTGCGGGCCTTTCTGACCGAAAGGCTGGACCGCGACTATCTTGTCAATCCACGGGTTTCCGTCGAGATCACGAGCTACCGCCCGATCTTCATCCTCGGCGAGGTGGAGGATCCCGGGCGCTTTGATTTTGAATTCGGCCTGACGGTACGCTCCGCCGTCGCGCTCGGCGGCGGTTTCACCCGGCGCGCCCGTACCGACGTGATGGGCATCGTCCGCCGCAATGAGCAAGGCGGCCTGACTACCCTGTCGGCCACCCAGGACAGCGCCGTGCTGCCGGGCGACACGATCGAGATCTACCGGCGGCTATTCTAGGGGCGCGGCAGGGTCATAACAGCGTCTTGACCAGCGCGTCGAAGATGAAGCGCAGGATGACCAGCCCGACGGCGGCGACGATCGGAACGTCGAGGCCCAGCCGGTAGGCATAACCCTCGGCCATCAGCAGCAAAGGCAGCGTGACGGCGGTCAGCAGGCTGCTGGCGGTATAGGGCGGACCGCCGAAAGCGGCCATCAGGCTGGCGATGCCGACGAGACCGTAGCGGATCAGCGCCACCCAGTTGAACAGCACGGTAGCCGGCGCGAAATGCGCCGGGCGATCGAGCGCGATGGCGGTGAGCCTGAGCAGCAGCAGGAACCCGGCCCAGGAGATAATGAATTCGAGGCTGAAGCGCACGAAAACCGCGAGGCCCGGCTGCGGCAGCTCCGCCAAACGGTCGGCGGCCAGCGTCGCCCCGAGCGCCGCAAAGGGTACCGCCAGCGCTATCAGCCACAGGCTGCGCCGCGCGCCCATCGCGCTGAGATCGAAATATTCAGCCGCCCGCCGGTCGAGCCAGACCATGCGGTATAGCCCGTAAAGGGCACTCGTGGCTTCGGCGCGGGAGGGCAGCATCGACTTACGACGCCGCTTGCCGGATCAGCGTCGGCTCGGCCGCCAGACGCGCAAGAAAGCGTCGATAGATTGCCGTCAGCCGCTCCAGATCGGCAAGCGCGACATGCTCGTCGACCTGATGCATCGTCCGTCCGACCAGACCAAATTCGACCACCGGCGCATGGCGGGCGATGAATCGAGCATCCGAGGTGCCGCCGCCGGTGCTGAGCGCCGGCTCCATGCCGGTCTCTTCAGCCACCGCCTCGCGCAGCGCGGTGACGAAACCGGCCGGCTCGGTCAGGAAACTCTCGCCGCTGATCCGCGCCTCCAGGCTGTAGGCATGGCCGCAGCGATCGAGCCGCCGACGCAGCTCGGCAATCAGGTCTTCGCCGGAAAAACGGTCATTGAAACGCACATTGAGCCGCGCCGTGGCGCGCGCCGGGATCAGATTTGTCGTTTCATTGCCGACATCGACCGAGGTGATTTCGAGATTGCTCGGCTGGAAATGCGCAGTGCCGTCATCGAGCGGCTCGGCGGTTAAGGCGCCGAGCAGGCGCAGCAGCGGCGGGATCGGGTTTTCCGCGCGCTCCGGATAGGCGACATGCCCCTGGCTGCCCTTGACAGTGAGCATTGCATTGAGGCTGCCCCGACGCCCGATCTTGATCATATCGCCGATCGCCTCGGGGTTTGTCGGCTCGCCGACGATACAGGCATCGATCCTCTCGCCTTTGGCCGCGAGCCAGTCGAGCACCTTGACCGTGCCGTTCACGGCAGGGCCTTCCTCATCGCCAGTGATCAAGAGCGACAGCGACAAGGGCGGCACCCCGTCATCAAGCAGATCGGCGAGCGCCGCGATAAAGGCGGCAATCGCGCCTTTCATATCGGCGGCGCCGCGACCCCACAGCCGGCCCTGGTCAATCACCCCGGAAAACGGATCATGAAGCCAGTCCTCCGCGGTGCCGGGCGGCACCACGTCCGTGTGCCCGGCAAAGCAGAAATTCGGGCCCGCATGACCGAGCCGGGCATAGAGGTTATCGACCGCGGTGCCGCCCTCATCGAAGACCAGGCGATGACAGGTAAAGCCGAGCGGCTGCAGCACGCTCTGCAGCAAATCAAGCGCACCGCCTTCATGCGGCGTGACGCTGGGGCAGCGGATCAGCGCCTGGGCCAAAGCCGCCGCATCCGTGGCCCTGGGCGGCAGGCTGTCAGGCACCGCGCAAAAGCTCATTGACCGACACTTTCGCGCGGGTGCCGGCATCGACCTGTTTGACGATGACCGCGCAATAAAGCCCCGGCCCGCCGCTACCGTCGGGCAAGGGCGCGCCCGGCAGGCTACCCGGCACGACCACCGCATAGGGCGGCACCGCGCCACGATGGATTTCACCACTGGCGCGGTCGATGATCTTGGTCGAAGCGCCGATGAACACGCCCATGGACAGCACTGCGCCGCGCCCGATGCGGACGCCCTCGGCCACTTCCGAGCGCGCGCCGATAAAGACATCGTCTTCGATGATGACCGGATCGGCCTGCAAGGGCTCAAGCACCCCGCCGATTCCGGCGCCGCCCGAGATATGGCAATTGGCGCCGATCTGCGCGCAGGAGCCGACCGTGGCCCAGGTGTCGATCATGCTGCCGTCGCCGACATAGGCGCCGAGATTCACGAAGCTCGGCATCAGCACGACATTCCTGCCGATATAGGCAGAATGTCGGACGACCGCGCCCGGCACCGCGCGAAAGCCCGCGGCATCGAACGCCGCCTGCCCCCAACCGGCGAATTTCGACGGCACCTTGTCATACCAGCTGGCGCCGCCGGGTCCGCCCTCTATCGGCTGCATGGCATTGAGCCGGAAGGACAGCAGCACGGCTTTCTTGAGCCATTGATTAACATGCCAGCCTTCACCGCGCGGCTCGGCGACGCGATAGGTGCCGCTGTCGAGGCCGTTCAGCGCGGCCTCGACCGCCTCGCGCACCGCACCGCCGGTATCCGGGCCAAGCGTGTCGCGCTGATCCCATGCCTGGTCGATCTGCGCTTCCAGATCACTGCTCATTTCGTCTCTTTCGTTTCTTCGGCGGAACCGATGGAGGCGCGCAGCCATTCCGCCAGGTCTTCCGCAATATAGTGAACATGGTCGCCATCAGGAGCGACATCGGAAGCCTCGCCCCAATCCGGGTCGTTGCGCACCCAGACCGTGGTCATGCCGAGCTCGGCTGCCGGTTTGAGATTCTTGGCCATGTCCTCGAAAAAGATTGCGCGCCGCGGATCGACATCATGACGCTCGATCAGGCTGCGATAGGCCTGCATCGCCGGTTTCGGCACGAAATCGGCGGCAACAATGTCGAAAACCACTTCAAAATGGTCGCTCAGCCCGAGCTGTCGCATGACATTGTCGGCATGGTTGACCGAGGCATTGGTGAACACCAGCTTGCGCCCCGGCAACGCCTCGATCGCCGCCCCCAGCGCCTCGGCGCGGGGCAGATGCGAGATGTCGATGGCGTGGACATAGTCGAGATAGTCATGCGGATCGATACCGTGCTCGGCCATCATCCCGGCAAGCGTGGTTCCGTGCTCTATAAAGTATTTGCGCCGCAGCGCCTGGGCCTGATCCATCGGGATCGACAGATATTCGGCGATATAGGCGCCCATACGCATATGCACCTGCTGGAACAGGTTCGATTCCGGCCCGTACAGCGTATTGTCGAGATCGAATATCCAAGTCTCGATATGATCGAATGCAGCCATGCAGACCAGTGTGGGCGCATGGTGCTTGGCGGGCAAGATGTGTGCGGCTAGAGTGCAACGATAATGACTGCGATCCGATAGAGCGCGATGCCCGTTTTCATCCTCCTCCTGGCCCTGATCTGCTTCGCGGCGCCCGCCGACGCACAGCGCCGTGTCGAGGTTGCGGATTCGGGCATATCGCTCGAATTGCCGGCGACGCCCGCCTTTACCCCGGCAACGGGCTTTGACGGGCTGATCGCTGCGGAAATCGGGGCCACGGTGCATGTCGCGCTGCTCGACCGGCCCTATGATGATGCGCTCGACGCATTGGCGCAGGCCGGCGGCGCGGGCGGCCCGCTGCAGATCGTCAATCGGCGCGACACCACCTTCGGAACATGGCAGGGCGAGCTGATTCAGGCGCGCCAGATCGAAGGCAATCTGACCTATGTGAAATTCATTGCCACTTTCGGCGATCGCAGCTTCACCGCGATCACCGTCACCACCTTTCCCGCGATCAATGAGCGTGCCTATGCCGATGTCTTCCGGCGGATGACGCAAAGCGTGCGGGCAATGGAAAACTATCTGTCGGGCGATGTCGAAAGCGTCGATTTCTCGCTGCAGCCGGTCGACGGGCTGGTGCTGCGCGAAAGCGAGAAGCTGCTGAGACGCTATGGCCTCGGCACACCGATCGAGGGTCAGGTCGCCAGCGCGCCGGGCGAGCCCGAATTCACCGTCGAGGCGGTGCCCTATACCGGGCCGCAGCCGACCAATCTCGGCGCCTATGCGCAGCTCTTGCTGGAACGCAACCCGACGACCATCGAAGAGGAAGTCCAACTGCTCGAGGATCACAGGATTGACGGCCTGCCGGCGGTGCTGATCATCGGCAAGGGCCGTCATGTCGACGATCCGCGCCGCATTCGCCGACTTTATCAGGCGGCGATCTTCGCCGGCGAAGGCTATTATGTCCTGCGCGGCAAGGTCGATTTGCCTTTCTCACGCGACTGGCTGGAAGGTTTCGTCACGATGGGCGAGAGCTTTCGCCGATCACGCGACAGGGCAAGCTGAGGGTATGCGATGACCGTCAAAGCCGAAGAAAGCGGTCTTACGACCAGCATGATCATCGTCATCCTGTATGCGGTCGGTTTCTTCCTGCCGATCGCAGCGCTGGCCGGGGTCATCGTTGCGCATATGAAAATCGGCGAGTCTCAGGGCGGCTGGCAATATTCGCATATGCAATACCACATCCGCACCTTTTGGGCGGGGCTGGTCGGCCTTATCTTAGCGTCCTTGCTGGTGCTGATCCTGATCGGCTATGTGCTGTTTCCGCTTTGGGTTATCTGGATTCTGATCAGAATCGTCAAAGCAGGCATCGCTGCCGCCAACCGGCAACCGATGGACGCGCCGAAAACCCTTCTGTTCTGATTATTCCAACCCCCTGCCCCCATTATGACTGCCGCCGAAATCGCCACGCATACGATTGCCGTTGTCGTCGACAATGAGCCCGGCGTGCTGGCGCGCGTCATCGGCCTGTTCTCCGGCCGTGGCTACAATATCGAAAGCCTGACCGTCGCCGAGATCAACGAAGCCGACAATCTCTCGCGCATCACGCTGGTCACCTCGGGCACGCCGATGGTGATCGAACAGATCAAGGCACAGCTCGACCGCCTCGTGCCGATCCATCGCGTCGCGGATCTGACCATGGCAGGACCGCGCGTCGAGCGCGAATTGGCCCTCATCAAGGTCGGCGGCACCGGCGATGCGCGCATCGAATCGCTTCGGATCGCCGATATCTTTCGGGCCCGCGTCGTCGACAGCACGGTCGACAGCTTCACCTTCGAGGTTACCGGCGGCAAGGAGAAGATCGACGCTTTCGTGTCTCTGATGACGCCGCTCGGCCTCATTGAAATGAGCAGAACCGGCATCGCCGCAATCAGCCGCGGCAAGACTCCGATCTAACCAGAACAAGAAGCAAACAGGGAAAAGCTTGATGTCCACCGAAACCCGCAAGGGCCCTCTTTCCGACCTTCGCCTGATCGAAATGGGACAGCTTCTTGCCGGCCCGTATTGCGGCCAGCTGATGGGCGATTTCGGTGCCGAAGTGATCAAGGTAGAACAGCCCGGCGCCGGCGATCCGATGCGGGTCTGGGGCCGCACCAAATCGGACGATGCCTTTCTGTGGTGGCCGATTCTGGCGCGGAACAAGAAATCGGTAACCGTCAATGCGCGCGAGGAAGACGGTCAGAAGATCATCAGGGACCTCGTCGCGCAGTCAGACTTTCTGCTCGAGAATTTCCGCCCGGGTACGCTGGAGAAATGGAATCTCGGCTATGACGAGCTGAAGAAGATCAATCCGAAGCTGATCATGATCCGGGTATCGGGCTTTGGCCAAACCGGGCCTCGCTCCAGGGATCCGGGCTATGCCGCAATCGGCGAGGCCATGGGCGGGCTGCGCTATGTGATCGGCGAGCCCGACCGGGTTCCCGCCCGCGCGGGCATTTCACTTGGCGACAGCCTGGCCGCGCATTTCGCCTGTCTGGGCGCGCTGATGGCGCTGCATGAGCGGCACAAGACCGGTGAAGGCCAGGTCGTCGACAGCGCAATCTATGAAGCCGTCTTCGCCTATATGGAAAGCCTGCTGACCGAATATCACAAGGTGGGCTATACCCGCGAACGCACCGGACCGATCCTGCCGAATGTCGCCCCGTCCAATATCTTCAATACCAAGGACGGCGAGATGGTTCTGATCGCGGGTAATCAGGACACCGTGTTCAAGCGTCTGTGCGCCGCCATGGAACGCCCGGAATGGGCCGCCCCCGACAGCCCCTATGCGACCCATGTCGGACGCGGTGAAAACCAGGAAGAACTCGACAGCCGGATCGATGAGTGGACCCGCACACTGACGGCCGACGAGCTGATCGCCAAGATGAAGGAACAGGGCGTCCCGCACGGCAAGATCTATACCGCCAAGGATATCCTCGAGGATGAGCATTATAAGGCACGTGACATGATCAAATGGATCGCCGACAAGAAGCTCGGTGAGTTGCCGATGCAGAATGTCGTGCCGAAACTCTCCGCCACCCCTGGTGAGATCCGCCATACCGGCCCTGCCCTGGGCGAGCATAATGAAGATGTGCTCAAGGGCATGCTGGGCTATAGTGACGATCAGCTCAGCGCCTGGAAGGAAAAGGGCATCATCTGATGGTCGACGCCGTGCCGACGCCTGACAAGAAGCCGGAGGAGCTGATCGCTCAGGCCTTGTCGCGCTCGGAGATCAGCCCGGCCATGGCAGCGGCGTTATCTGTCGTTGCCGGGATTGAACTACCGGCGCCTTGTACCTGTTGTGACAATCACACGAAATTGGCGCCGAGCACGAACAGCACGGCGACCGGCGCAACATAGCGCACCATCAGGCGCCAGATGGTGTAGATCACCGGCGCCGTATTGCCGAATTCCTCCTCGCTGGCTTGACGGTCCAGCACCCAGCCCGCGAACAGCGCGATCAGCGCGCCGCCGAGCGGCAGCAGGATGTTGCTGGTGACGATATCGAGAATATCGAACAGCGTCTTGCCGTCGAAAACCGGAATGAAGGTCAACGGGTGAAATCCGTCGAGGACGTTGAAGGAGAGCACCGTCAGCAAGCCGATGACCCAGGCGGTCGATGCCGTCACTAACGTCGCCATCATGCGCGAGAGGCCGCGCTGCTCCTCGAGCCACGCCACCGCCGGCTCCAGCAGCGCGATGCCGCTGGTCAGCGCCGCAAAGGCCAGCAGCACGAAAAACAGCGTCCCGATCCAGACCCCGCCCGCCATCTGGGCAAAGGCGTTGGGCAAGGTGACAAAGACCAGCTGGGGCCCTTCCCCCGGCGTCAAATTGGGAAATTGAAACACCAGCGGAAAGATCGCCAGCCCGGCGATGATGGCGATCGCGGTATCACAGCCGGCGATTGTTACCGCTGCGCGCGGGATCGACATGCGTTTCGGCAGATAGGCGCCATAGGCCAGCATGATGCCGGCGGCGACGCTGATCGAGAAAAACGCCTGACCGATCGCCTGCAGCACGGTGTCGAAACCGACCTTCGACCAATCCGGGGTGAACATGAAGGCCAACGCCTCGGCAAAGGCACCGTTGGCGATGGAATAGCCGAGCAGCAGCACCAGCATGGCGCCGAGCATCGGCATGATGACGGTGACTGCCTTTTCAACACCGCCCTGAATGCCGCGCGCAACGAAGAAGGCGCACACCGCCATGAAAATCGTATGCCAAAGCGTTAACTGCAGCGGGTCGCCGAGCAGGCCGGTAAAGGCGGCCTCAACCGTCTCGCTATCGGCACCATCGAAGGTTCCGGTGATCGACAGAATGACATAGTCCACCGTCCAGCCGGCGATGACGCTGTAGAAGGTCAGGATGAGAAAGGCGGCGATGACTCCGAACCAGCCGATAACCTTCCAGACGGCCGGGCCGCCCGCCCTGGTCAGAAGATTACCGATTGCCGATACCGGATTGCTGCCGCCGCGCCGGCCCAGCATCAGCTCCGCAATCAACAGCGGCACCGCAATGAAAACGGCACAGACAAGGTAAACGATGACAAAAGCCCCGCCGCCGTTTTCACCGGCGACATAAGGGAATTTCCAGATATTGCCGAGGCCTACAGCGGCACCGATCGCGGCGAGGATGAATGCCCAATCGGAGGACCATACGGTATGGCTGGATTTATGAGGCGTCGGATTTGCAGCATTCTCTGCCATCGACTAATCCCTGTCACAGGTATTTCATGATTTCCGCCCTGTTTAGAGCATTTTCGGGACCGGTTCACCCGATCACCCGAGATGTCCTCTAACGGCGAAAGCGCCGCATTGCAAAAGGAGCCCGCGCGATGACCGACCCGGCCGCCGCATCTGCTGAAGAAACACTCTCTCCCGATGACCCGCCGCCGAAAAGCGGTCTGACCAAAGCCTTGCAGATCATCATCATGCTGGCGCTCGTCGTGGCCGTGCTTACACCGCTGCTGTTCATGGCGGTGGGGCCGCTTTATCAGCTCAACCTAATCGGGCTGATGGCCGCGTTTTTCACGATCATGCCGGCGCTGGGCACCGCCGCGCTGGTCGCGGCCGGCGTCGGGCTGGTCGGGGCGGCGCTGATTGCGCTTCTCAAACTGCCGGCCAAGACGGCGATCGCGATGGGGCTGATGGCGGCGATGATCGGCGGCGCCATGGGCGGCGGATATTTCATTCGGGTCGCCGAAATCCGGTCGGGCGATATTCCGCCGATCCACGACATTACAACCGATTTCGAAAACCCGCCCGCCTTTGCCGAACTGGTGACGATCCGCGCTGAGGCCGAAGCGCCCAATCCGCCCGGCTATAGCGGGGTTGAAGCCGCCGCCCAGCAACGCGAAGCCTATCCCGATATCGGGCCGATCATCCTGGCCGGTACCGAGCCCGAAGCGGCATTCGACCGGGCGCGCGCCGCGGTTGATGCCGTTGGTTGGGATCTCGTCGCCGAGGACCGCAGCAGCGGTCTGATCGAAGCCAGCGACACAAGTTTCTGGTTCGGTTTCACCGACGATATCGTCATTCGCGTGACGCCGATGAATGCCGGCAGCCGGATCGACCTACGGTCAAAATCCCGTATCGGCCGCAGCGATCTCGGCGCCAATGCGGCCCGCATTCGGGAGTATATCGAAGCGATCAACAGCTAACGTCATTGCGAGTCCGCATCAGCGGCTCGCAATGACGGTTGTTGTAACGGCCGGCCTACGCTTCCGGCTTTGTGAATTTCAGCAGAAAGCGGTCGCTTTCGCCGATCTCGAGGAAGGGAGCCTGATCGACGCAGGTGACATCGTCTGAGCCTTCGGGCGCATCGGCAAAGGTCGGGCCGACGCATTCGGCAACCCGCGTACGCAGGCTGGGCGGCAGCGTCCAGACGCCGTTCTCATAGTCCTTGGTGTCGGCCGGATTGGCCAGCAGCTCACTGGTTCCGACAAGCTCGAAACCGGCCGCTTCGGCCATTTCGATGGCGACTGACTGTTTCACATAGCCGTTACGCGCCTCGGGGTCCTGTTCGGCATCTTCATCGAGGCGATGGCCGATAAAGCCGAAAGTGCCGCCGGGCTTCAGCGCCGTGTAAATCGAGTCCATCACCGTATCGGCGTAACCATTTCGCATAAAGCCGTGCACATTGCGGATCAACAGGACCATGTCGGCGCTTTCCGGCGGGGCGATTTTCGTCGCGTCGGGGCCCAGCGACGTGGTCGATACGACGCCATAGCGATCACGTTCTTCGGCAATTTTTGCAGCATGCGCAGCCATGGCACGGGTGATGAAGGCATTGTCGATGGCCGGATCGAACATCACCGGAATGTAATAGCCCTCATCTTTCAGATAGGGCGCCAGGATATCCATGTACCAGCCGCCCAGCGGCCAGATTTCGACCACGGTCATATCCGGTTCTATGCCGAGAAAACTCAGTACTTCATACGGCTTGCGGTAGACGTCGCGGGCCATGGCCTCGCCGCGCGCTTCGTCTTCGACAGCAGCCTTGAGCGGATCGTCATGGCTGTGTGCGCCGTCGCCGTTATCATGCGCCATGGCGCCAAAAGCGGTCAGGCCGATGGCAAGGATGGCGGCCAAAGCGGTATTTGTGCGGGACGTCAAAAGGTTCAGCGGCATCGGGGCCTCCCAGGCTGTTGCTGCGTTTATGGTCGCAGCTGATAGATAAGGGCGCCTATTCGGGAAGCAATTGTCGAGCGGTCATGTTCCTGGTGACCTAATTCCTCCACAATGGCGTATCATGGCTTTGATGATGCCCTCGACTATCCTCGGAACAATACTGCTTGGCATGCTGCTGTTCGCGGCCGACGCCGCGCTCGGCGACGATCTGCCGGTCGATCTCGAACTGGTGCTGGCGGTTGACGTCTCCGGCAGCGTCGACGCCTTTGAGGCGCGGCAGCAGCGCGGAGGCTATATCGATGCGATCACCAGCGATGAGGTGATCGGCGCGATCCAGGGTGGCGGCCTGTTTCAACGAATCGCCGTGACCTATGTCGAATGGGCCGATCCGGGCTATCAGCGCATCATCGTGCCGTGGCAGGTCATCGAAGACCGCGAGAGTGCTGAACGCTTCGCCGCACGGCTTGCCGCTGCTTCCTATTTTCCCGCTCTTTATACGGCATTGGGCGATATGCTCGCAGTCGGTGCGGGGCTGTTCGCCGAGAACGGTTTTGACGGTCAGCGCCAGGTGATCGACGTCTCCGGCGACGGCCCGTCCAATGCCGGCATTCCGGTTGCCCAGGGGCGCGCTTTCGTGCTTGGCCAGGGAATCACGATCAACGGCCTGCCGATCCTCAATGATCGCCCGCAGCCGGTGCCTTTGCCGACACCCCGGGATTTCGGACTGGATGAGTATTACCGCGACCAGGTGATCGGCGGCGATGGGGCATTTGTCGTTGTTGCGGAAGGTTTTGACGCGTTCAAGGACGCCATTCTGCAAAAGCTGGTGCTGGAAATAGCCGGACAACAACCCGCACAACCGCTGGTGATCCCGGCATCAGCCGATATGACACGTTAAACGGCAGCGCCGCCGTCGCAGGCGATTCAAGATTTGATAACCCGGCGGCTCTAACCTTTTGCTGTGAAAGGAGTCGGGTTCATGCCGTCATCATCGCAATCCGATATCAGCACCCTCGACAGCGCCAGCCTAACCAAGCTGTCTCCGACCGAGTTCGAATCCGGCATTACGGCGATGGACGGCCCGCGCCTCCAGAAGTTTCATTCGCTGCGCAAGCTGACCGAGCAACAGGACAAGCTGGTTCGCGAGCGGCTCGCCACGCTCGGCCTCACCGCGCCGCAAGCAGAGGACGCCGAGGCCCCCGCGCGAAATGGCGGCTTGTCGGTAGGGACCCTTGTCTTTGGCGGCGTCTGTCTGTTTTCACCGATCGTCGGTTTTCTCGCCGTTCGTCTTCTGATGGGCTGATCATACGCCTATGCTGCCGCCGCAATGAACGGCAGGGTTTTTCATAACGGCAAGCACTGGCGCTTCGCCTGGGGCAAAAGCGAGGTGCGTTGCGCCGTCGGCAAAGGCGGCGTGATCGCGGCGGCCGATAAGCGTGAGGGTGACGGCGCAACGCCTGTCGGCACCTGGCCGTTGCGGCATGTGCTGTATCGCGCCGACCGCCTGGACCGGCCGATATCAGCCATGCCCGTAAACGGCATTTCGCGCGATGACGGCTGGTCCGACGACCCCGCCGACCCGCTTTACAATCAGCCGGTAAAACTGCCGCACGGGTTCCGCCACGAAACGCTCTGGCGCGACGATGCCGTTTACGACGTGATCGTGCCGATGGGCTATAATGATGCCCCGCCGGCGGCCGGGCGCGGCAGCGCGATTTTCCTGCATGTCGCGCGGCCGGATTACGCGCCGACGGAAGGCTGCGTCGCCCTCGCGCTGAACGATCTGCTCGCCTTTCTCTCCGATTGCGGCGCCCCGGCGATGATTATCGTCGAGGCGCCGTAAAAGCTCAGGCCGCCTGTTCGTCCTGACCACGCATCGGCGGCACGAGGACGAGACCATCGGCGCCCTTGGTCACCTTGACGACATCGCCGTCCATGACCTTGCCCTCCAGGATCAGCTCGGCCAGCGGGTTTTGCAGGGAACGCTGCACCACCCGCTTGAGCGGCCGGGCGCCATAGGCGGGGTCATAGCCTTCCTGCGCCAGCCATTCGCGGGCGCTGTCATCAAGCTCAAGCTGGATGTTGCGGTCGACCAGCAGCTTTTCGAGACGTTCGAGCTGGATATCGACAATACCCGCCATCTGATCGAAGAACAGCCGGTGGAACAGCAGGATTTCGTCCAGCCGGTTGAGGAATTCGGGGCGGAAATGGCCGCGCACCACGGCCATCACCTGATCCCGCACCGCGGCTGAATCTTCACCCGAGGCCTGCGCCGCCAGGATATCGCCGCCGAGATTGCTGGTCATGATGATGACGGTGTTCTTGAAATCCACCGTGCGGCCCTGACCGTCGGTCAGTCGCCCATCATCGAGCACCTGCAGCAGCACATTGAAGACATCGGGGTGCGCCTTTTCGATCTCATCGAGCAGGATCACCTGATAGGGCCGCCGCCGAACCGCCTCGGTCAGCGCGCCGCCCTCCTCATAGCCGACATAGCCCGGCGGCGCGCCGATCATCCGCGCCACCGAATGCTTTTCCATATATTCGGACATGTCGAGCCGCTGCATGGCGGTCTCGTCATTGAACAGGAAGGAGGCGAGCGCCTTTGTCAGCTCGGTCTTGCCGACGCCGGTCGGGCCGAGGAACAGAAAGCTGCCGATCGGCCGGTTCGGATCCTGCAGGCCGGCACGG
>CAZRBL010000040.1:0-28112 GCA_964598335.1 uncultured Rhodospirillales bacterium | reverse complement strand
TTGGTGCGATCGAGGACGTGCTGGACGATTTCCAGGCCGGCAGGCCGATGGACCGGCTGATCTGCGGCGATGTCGGCTTCGGCAAGACCGAGGTCGCCCTTCGCGCGGCCTTTCTGGCGGCAATGGGCGGTTATCAGGTCGCTGTCGTGGTGCCGACGACATTGCTGGCGCGGCAGCATCACCGATCATTTACCGAGCGCTTCGCCGGCTTGCCGGTAAAGATCGCGCAGCTCTCGCGCCTGCTCAAGCCGACCGAGGCAACGGCCGTGCGCAAGGGATTGACCGAAGGCCAGATCGATATCGTGATCGGCACCCATGCGCTGTTGTCGAACACCATTAAATTCGACCGCCTGGGGCTGGTGATTGTCGATGAGGAGCAGCGCTTCGGCGTCAAGCAGAAGGAAAAACTGAAGGCGCTGCGCGAGGATGTCCATGTGCTGACGCTCAGCGCCACGCCGATCCCGCGGACGCTGCAAATGGCGCTCACCGGTGTGCGCGATCTTTCGCTTATCACGACGCCGCCGGTTGATCGGCTCGCGGTCCGTACCTTTGTCATGCCCTTCGATCCGGTGATCGTCCGGGAAGCGCTGCTGCGCGAGCATTACCGGGGCGGGCAAAGCTTCTATGTCTGTCCGCGGGTCAGTGACATCGCCAAGGTCGAGGAACGGCTGAAAGAGCTGGTGCCCGAGGTCAAGGTGATCACCGCTCATGGGCAGATGCCGGCGGCCGAACTCGATGCCCGTATGACTGCCTTTGACGAAGGCGGCTATGACGTGCTGCTGGCGACCAATATCATCGAGTCCGGCCTCGATATCGCGCGCGCCAACACGATGATCGTGCATCGCGCCGATCTCTTCGGCCTGGCACAGCTTTACCAGATACGCGGCCGCATCGGCCGGTCCAAGGTCCGCGCCTATGCCTACATGACCTACGCACCGGGCAAGGTGCTAAGCAAGGCGGCGCAACAGCGACTCGAAGTGATAGAGACGCTCGATAATCTCGGCGCCGGCTTCCAGCTGGCCAGCCATGATCTCGATATTCGCGGTGCCGGCAATCTGCTGGGCGAAGAACAATCGGGCCATATCAAGGAAGTCGGGGTCGAGCTGTTCCAGCAAATGCTGCAGGAAGCCGTAGAGGCGGCGCGCAGCGGCAAGGATGCCGATGCTGAAAGCCTTGTGGACTGGCAGCCCCAGATTCAGCTCGGCATGCCGGTCCTGATCCCGGCCGATTATGTGCCCGATCTCGGCGTCCGACTCAGCCTCTATCGCCGGATCGCCGATCTTGCCTCGCCGGGAGAGATCGAGAGCTTCGCCGCAGAGATGATCGACCGCTTCGGGCCATTGCCGCAGGAGGTCGAAAACCTGTTCCGCACTGTCGGCCTCAAGCAGATGTGCCGCAGCGCGGGCATCGAGCGGCTGGATGCCGGCCCCAAGGGCGCCGTGATTGCGTTCCGCGGTGACAAATTCGCCAATGTCGAGGGGCTCGTCGATTTCCTTGGCAAACAGGCCGGCACGGCAAAGCTGCGTCCTGACCAGCGCCTCGTTTATATCCGCGACTGGACCGACCGTGACCGCCGCCTCAAGGGCGCGGAAACCCTGATGCAGGATTTGGTGGCGCTGGCGGCTTGACCCTCGGCTGGTGCGTTTTCGTTTGTTTTTGATCCGGTCCACCCCTGCACCGCCGCCCCGCCTCCCCTGCCAGTATCCTGTCTGCGGAGGCGGGGCGGGGGTGGAGGGGTGGACCGGAATGATCGGAAAATGATCTAGCTGCGCGGGGACGATTCCGCCTGAACCATCGCGGCGTCGAACAGCGGCAGGAAGGCCTCGGGTTCTTCGGCGCCGACGACGGCATAGCGGCGGTCGAAGATAAAGCAGGGGACGCTGTCGATACCGGCGCGGCGAGCATGCAGATCCTGCTCCGTGACCAGATCGATATCGGTTTCGCTGTCCAGGTAATGTGCGGCGTCCTGCCGGTTCAGGCCAGCAGCGGCGGCACAATCGAGCAGCACGTCGCGATTGCCGATATCGAGGCTGTCGACAAAATAAGCATCGAACAATCGTTCCATCATCGGTGTTGCCTTCCCATCGCGAGAGGCAAAAAGAACAAGTCGATGCCCGGCCAGTGTGTTCGGCACCCGTTTCTGGCGGTCGAGGTTCATGGTGACGCCGTCACGTTCGGCTGCGGTCATCAGCGCGTCGGTCAGGCGCCGGGCGCGGATGGAGGTGCCGAACTTCCAGTTCATATAGGCTGCACGGTCCATGCCTTCGGCGGGCATGTCGGGATTGAGCTGAAACGGTCGCCAGGTCAGGCCCAATGAGACCGACGGCCGCATCGCCAGCGCCTTTTTCAGCCGTTGATGGCCGATATAGCACCAGGGACAGATCAGGTCGGCGAAAATTTCCGCATGCATGTCTTCGACCTGCAACGTCACCATCGCACAATCAAGCCTTTGTTTACCTTCCTCGGGCACAGCTTGGCATGGAGACCATGAGCACATCTTATCTCAGCACGCGCATTGCCGAAGCAATGCAACAGGCCAAGGGACACCGGCAGCGAGCGCAACGGCTGTTGCAGGAATGGGCCCGCGACGACTCGCGTCTTCTTTATGCCTTGGCCGGGCCGGCTTTACCGGGTCTTGTCGCCCGTGCAATGCAGGGTGTCGGGTCGACTGCCCGCGCCAGTGCTCCGGTCATGACGCCGGCCTTCGCGGCCCCGCGCAAGGCCGATGTCGCCGCCGGCGATCTTGATACGCTGATTGCGCAGATGGGTGCCAATTTCGCGCAAGGTCCGGCGGTGGCCCAGGAAGCCTCACGTCAGGATGAGGTCTTGCGACGGATCTCCAAGGAACAGCTCAAGCGACGGCTACAGCGCGATCACGGTTGGCCGGCCGACTGACAGCGTCAGTCTTTTCGCACAACCAAGCGGGTAATTTCGCGCCTCAGACGGTCGTTTTCGGGCCGTCCTTCAAGAAATTTGGCGACGGCTGATCGCGCCGCTGCCTTGTCATAGGGTACGTGCCCTTGATCGATCAGTTCGGCCCGGCGGCGGATTTCTGGATCCAGCTTTGTTTGGCCGGCGCGGATCTGCCGACGGAGCTGTTCTTTCGCGTTCATTGTGTGATCCGCCAGACAACGCAGCTTGTGGAACCGGGATTGGTAAAGGCGTAGAGTGTGTCCGGCAGCAGCCGTCGATTGGGATCAATCACCGTGCGGCTGGTCCCGGCCTCGACCGTGCGGTCGATGAACCGCGCCATATATCGCCCCTGCCGTCTCATGCGTAATGTTCCGGTGGCGCAATCATGGCTGGCTTTCGCATCGGCCTCGGTGCCGTCCTGAAAAGTCGTCATGTAATCGCCCAGGCGGATCGACCAACGCTGCGCCTCGGTTGTGCGCATGCGATGCTGCAGGTCGCCGGAGGGCAGGGAAGAGGGCGGCGATGCGAAATGGCGGCGATCCGTCGTCGTCATCTGTTGCGACGACGCCTGAAATGCCGACAGCCCGAGCAGCAGCTGGATCAACAGCGTTATGCAAAGACGGTATCCGATAATCATCAGAGCATCATGCGCGCTCATGGTTACCGTTTCGTGAGCATGGGCAAGCAATATCAAGCCTGCCCGAACAGCCAGGCATAGCCGTCTGGCGTCCTTGCCATGAAGGCGACCTCGCCGAATTCGTCGGGAGCAGGACTGGAAGGCAGTTCCGCACCGTTATCCCGGCCGACCTTTTGAAAGGCTGCGGCATCGGCAACCCCAAACGCTCCCAATACCGCACTGCACCGAGCAGATTGGGCACGCCGATGCAGATTCCGTGCAGATTGTCGCCAGCGTGGGTCGACATCAGGCGGATGTCTGGCGCAGTTCAAACAGTGCGCCGCCGGCGCCGGTAATCAGCTTGCCGGCGCCGCGCTCGTCCTCAAAGGCCGTACCGCCAACAGCGTCCAAATCGTCAACCGCCATTGCCACTGCTGCAATTCCCGGGACGAGCCATCCGTCATGTTTCGGCCGGTTTTCGGGATGATCGGGCAAGGCGTCGATCTCTACCAGATTGCGCCCGTTCAGGCCGACAACGGCGAGTTGATGTGTCGTGTTCGGCGGCTGTCCCATGGCATTGGAAATGACGGTGATCTTGGCTTCCATCGGCGCGCCGGTCTCGATGCCGAAATGGCTTTTGAAAAAGGCTGCCTGTGAGGCGATATCTGCGCCCCCCAAAACCATGATGAAGACCCGGTCAACCGGGCTGCGTGCGACCGGAAGGTCATAGCCGGGCAGGTTTTCCGGAATTTCCGTGAGATACAGCACCTCGCCGCCCGGCCCGATGACCTGCATGGCGACAATCGGGCTGTTATCGTCGATGCCCAGCGGTTTGGCCGGGCCGATGATCTCGAAAGGGCTGTCCGCCAATTGCTTTTCCAGCGCGTAGACATCGGCGACATTGATTTCGATTGAGTTCCAGCCCCGCGTCGTCAGCGGTTTGTAGCCAGGAACCGGCGCCTGCTGAACAAAGCGCAGGATCGCGCCGTCCCCGGCGGCCGGCAGCAGATCGATGACCGGTGCCCCGGCTGCCTCATCTGCCCCGGCTGCGGCGGCGAAGCCGGCCGGCAGGGTACCGCGTCCGGCAAGCCTGTAGCCGAGATGATCGCGATAGGCGGTTTCGATGGCGCCGAGATCGGGCACGGTAACGGTAACGGATAAAATCGGTCCGATCATGATTGCCTGCTGTCCTGCGGTTGTAGCCCGTTTGAATTGTTGAACGCGGTCTCCCAGCTCTTGCTTAGCCGAAGCGCCGAATTGATCAAACCGACCATGGAATAGGTTTGCGGAAAATTGCCCCAGAGCGCACCGTCATCGAGCGCGATATCTTCGCTAAGCAACCCGACATGATTGCGGTAGCCGAGCAGTTCCTCAAAGATCTCGCGCGCCTCTTCGATGCGGCCTACGGCGGCGAGAGCATCGATATACCAGAAGGTACAGACGGTGAATGCCGTTTCCGGTCGTCCGAAATCGTCCTCTACAACATAGCGGAATAACAGGTTTCCGTGCCGCAGCTCGCCCTCTATGGCCTCAAGTGTCTTGAGGAAAAGCGGGTCTTTCGGCGATATGAAGCCGATCTCATGGGCCAGCAGAAGGCTGGCATCCAGTTCCTTTCCGCCGACGCTCTCGACAAAAATGCCGCGCTCCTGGTCGACGCAGTCGCGCATGATCCGGGCGTGGACCTTTGCCGCATGACCGGCCCAATAGCTTTGGCGCTCATGCAGGCCGAGTTGGGCGGCAATTACCGACAGCCGGTCGAGCCCGGCCCAGCACATCATTGCGGAGAAGGTGCGGACCTTTGAGGAGCCGCGGAACTCCCAAAGCCCTGCATCGGGCTCGAATGCCTTTTCCAGCGCTTTTTCACCGATGCTTTCAAGGCGAGAAAACAAATGCGTGTCGCCCGGCTTGGGCAGCCGCTTGTCGAAGAACATTTGCGTGGCGGCGAGAATGACATTGCCGTAGCTGTCATGCTGGATCTGTTCGACCGCCTGATTGCCGACCCGGACCGGCCCCATATCGCGATAGCCATTCAGGCTGTCGACGATGCGCTCATCCAGCGGCAGGCTCGGCACGATGCTGTAGACCGGCTTGAGGCTCTGATCGGGTTCGAGCGCTGCGACGGTGGTGATATAGCCGATATATTCTTCCATCGTCTTGCTGACGCTCAACCGGTTCAGTGCGCGGACGACGAAAAACGCGTCGCGCAGCCAGCAATAGCGATAATCCCAATTGCGGCTGCTGTTCGGCGCTTCAGGAATTGACGTCGTCATCGCCGCCAGGATGGCGCCGGTCTCCTCGAATTCGCACAGCTTCAGCGTGATCGCCGCCCGAATGACGGCCTCCTGCCACTCAAAGGGCACTGACAGAAAGCGGGTCCAATCGGTCCAATGCTCTTCGGTGCTGTGCAGGAAATCTTCGCAGGTCCGGACGATGGAGGCGCTGAGCGGCTCGTTTGGTGACAGCACGAAATAAAGAGTGCCCGAGACAACGAAGGGCGTTTCATTGGCAACATAGCTGATTGGCGCGTTGGTGGTCAGGCGAAAGGCTGAGTCGGCGCCGACAAAGCTGATATGGTTACTCCCCGGCATCGCCGTCGGTTTGAGCGAGCCGTAACCGCCGGCGGGCCGCAGGCGGATCGTCAGGCGCGGCGTGCCGGCCAGCGGCTCAACCTTGCGGATCAGCATTGGCGGGCGAAAAAACCTCTCATAATTGCGGAATCGGGGGGCGAAATCGGTTATCTTCACCGCTTCGCCCTCTTCATTCCGCAGGATCGTCTCGACAATCGGTGTATTGCCGCGATAGCGCTGTTCCGTCTCAACGCAATTTTCCAGATCAATCGCCCAGAAGCCGATCTCATCCGAACGACTGCCGGCCAACAGGCTGCAAAAAATCGGGTCACCGTCGAAATTGGGAAAACAGCACCAGGTGATCCGGGCGCTGCGGTCGAGCGCAGCCCCGATCCGGCAATTGCCGATCACAGCGAGATTGAGATCCGCCTGGCTGTTAGGAGGGGGGCAGGACATGGTCGGTTACTTGACTGAAGGACTGCTGCGACGTCGCCGATGCAGCCGGGCTGAGTCAAGCCGCGAGGTGCAGCATCGGTGCGGAAATCCATGTTTCCACGTGCAAGCGCTTGAAAGCCGCGCTAATTGGTTGGGATAGAACAGGCTTCGGGGGTCAGGATCAAGGCGACGAAACAAGGAAATGGCGGATAGCTCTTCATCGCTCGCGACCCGAGCACAGCAGGATGAGACAAGGCCCGGGCCGGAGGAACGCCGAAGCGAGGGCGGATGGCATCGTTGGGTGCCGTGGATCTGCGTGCTGCTGACGCTGATCTGGTTCGGAATTTATGGCTATTATGCCGCTGTTTCGGTGGGCTGGACGACGATTTTCCAGCTATTGCCGCACGAATTCGCAGGATTTTTCCTCGGTTGGCTGGCGCCGGCGGTATTTCTCTGGTTGCTGGCTTCGACGGTCTTGAATCAGGCCCGCAGCCGCGATCTCAGCGCCCGGCTTGAAGCCGAGCTGGCGCGTCTTGGGGCCCCTTTGGACGGTGAGGAGGGCGCTGCGGCCAATGCGGCGCGCCTGCTCCGGGCCGAGGGCGAGAAACTGACCGCCGATGTCGATACGGCCCGTGAAGCTCTGGCCAGGACCCAGGCGAGCCTGGCGTCGGATCTGGGCGCGGCGCGCAAACAGCTTGAGGACAGCGGTAAACAGGCTGCGGATCTGTCAAAACAGCTCGACGAGGCGACCAAGGCGCTGAAGGCCCGTAGCGATGAGTTGAAAACCGCCGTCACGGAAGTCGTTAATGTGCAACGCGACGCCAGCGGTCAGCTGACGCGGGCAAGCTCCGGCGCCGCGACGGCAAGTGAATCGCTCGGTAAGGCGATCGAGCAGGCTGCTTCGCGCGTCGAGGCGGTCACCGTGTCGCTTAAGCAAATCGGCGAGGCGACGACACAGGCCCTGGACGATGCCGGCACCGCGCTGGAGCCGGGCATAGAGCGTATCCAGAACCTCAACCAGTCTTTCAAGGACACGGCTGAATCGATTGTTTCTCAAGTCGAATCAGCGGAAGGCGCGGTCGGTTCCATGACCGGGCTGCTGGACCGTGCCGGAAAGACGGCGCTCGATCGGACGGACGAAATCCGCGACGGTATTGAATCGTCATTGGCGCGGATTGAGGATGCCACCTCGCAGCTCTCCGCCAGCCTTGAAAAGGGTGTTGATCGGCTCGACGGCAGCAGCCGTTATGCCAATGACACGGCAGCAGAAATTGAGCAGCGGTTAGACGCAGTCGGGCAGCAATTGAGTAAGGCGGCCGGTCTTCTGCCGGCGACCGCGGCTGATATCGAAAACCAGGCACGGACGGCAGAGAAAAGCCTGACGGAAAGTCGGGTCAATTTCGTCAAGGCATCCGAAGAACTGCTCAGTGCCGGGGCCGAGATTGCCGACAGGCTGGGTCAGGCCGGACGCCAGAGCGAAGAGGCGCTGGCGCCGCCGATCGCAACGCTGCAACAGCTGACCGAGACGCTGACCGGTGCCATCGGAACTGTCTCCACGGAGCTCAATGAACTCGACGTCCAGCTCGCACGCAGCCAGTCAAGCTTCCTCGAGGCTGCGGAAAACACGCGCAGCGAGAGCCTCACCTTGGTCTCAAGCATAGACGACCGCAGTGACCGTCTGGTCAAGGCGATGGATGGCGCGGCCAGTGCCGTCCAGCGGGCCTTTGCCGGGCTCGACAAGGTTACCGAAACGCTGGCGACAAGCAGTCAGCGCGCTGAGCAGGCCAGCAGTACGCTGGCGGACGGCCTGGCCGCCGGGCTGAGCAATGTCGATGAGGTGATGAGCAAAGCCCAGGCGAGCACCGAACGGACCCATGGCGCGTTACGTCAGGATGCAGAATTGATCTCCGAACTCGCCGGGCGGCTCGCCAGCGAGCTCGAAACCACCACAGCGCGTTTCGAGGAGAGCATCGGCCGGCTTGGGACCCGGTCCGGCGAGGCGCTCGCGCAGGTCAACTCACTGTCCTCGACGGTCGATGAAAAAACCGCCGCGCTTGACAATGCGAGCGCAGCATCGCTCGAGCGCCTGAATAACCTTGCCGCCGCGCTCGACAGCGAAAAGCAACAGATCGCCGAGGTGAGCGAGCATACCGGCAGCCTGATGTCGGCGCTGATCGCCGATGTGCGTAGCGGCATGGATGGGCTGAAGGGGCATTCGGCTGAGGTCATCGAGAAGTTGAATGCGGTCGGCAGCGCCCTTTCTGAGGGCGGTGAGAACCTCTCGGGTGAAGGTGCGAAGGCTGAACAAAGGCTGCGCGACCTGCTCAGTGAGATGACCGCGATCCGTGGCGAAATCGATAAATCGGCGGAAGATCTCGGGGTACGGCTCGGAGAGGCAAACAGCATATTCCAGCAGCGTCTGGCGGCATTACGCGACGGTTCACAGGAATCGGCGATGGCCCTGCGTGAGGCAAGCGATCATGTTCGTGAAGTTTCCACCGCTTTGGCTGAGGAGACGCGAAGCGGGATCGAAAAGCTGCAAGAAGCCGGGCAGGAACTGGAGAGGCGCAGTACCGGCGTCGGGCTGGTGACCGATCAGGCCCATGCGAAAATGGACAGCTTCGGCGGTGAAATCCAGAAGCAGACGGTGCGCCTCATGGAAACCGTAGGCCGGATGAGCGAGCGTCTCGACGCGCTGATCGCCGGATTCCGCCAGACCGCGGGCGATGCCAATGAGATCAGCGAAGCTGCGGTCGACAAGCTGGTGACCGCAACCGGACGGGCGCAGGAGAAAACCGAGGCACTCTCGGCAACGGCGCGCCGTATGGATGATCAGCTCGCCACGTCATTGGGCTCGCTCGATGCCGGCGCGGGACGGATGATGGAAAGGGCCGAGGAACTGACATTGCGGTTTGATCAGTCCGGTCAGGGCCTTGGTGAGACGATCAAGGCGCTCGAAACGCTGGCCGATGCTGTGGTGCAGGCGATCAACCGGGCAGGCGGCGAGGTACGCAACGGCTTGCGGGAGTTGGCTCAGGAAACCGAACAGGTCGCCGGTCGATCACTCAATGCGGCGGGCGAGCTGGATTCGGTCCGCGAACAGATTGCCAACACCGGACGCAATGTCGAGGCAGTGCTGTCCGAGGCCGGTGACTTGCTGGTCGGCAGGATCGAGCATCTGAAGAATAGTGCCCAGGCGATCAGCGAGGATACCCGGCTTGCCGCGGCCGGCTTCGAGGAGCAGGCATCGGGTCTGCAGCGCGCCTCGAAACAGGCCGCAGACCAGCTCGAGGCATTGCGCAGAGAGACCGCAGGCGAGAAGCGACATCAGTTTCTGATAGCCAGTTCGACCGTGCTTGAGACGCTGCACAATATGACGGTCGATCTCACCCGAATGCTGGAAGATGAACTGCCCGATAAGCTATGGCGCCGCTTTGAGAAGGGCGAGACCAGCGTCTTTACACGCCGGCTTGCCAGCCTCGGCGATGACATGCCGCTCGATCGGATAAAGGAAAAATATGCCGGTGACGCCACCTTCCGCAACAGTGTTAACCGGTATCTCGCGGATTTTGAAGGCATCCTGACAGCAGCGGAACGGGTTGAGGGCGGCGGCGTTCTGACTGCGTCACTCACCACATCGGATGTCGGCAAGCTTTATCTTGTTCTGAGCGAAGCAAGCGGACGCAAAGCGCAATCCAATTAACAGATGAAATGGCTCAAACGCCTCGTCCTGACGCTCATTCTACTGCCGCTATTGGCGTTGGGCGGAATCATTGCGCTGACGCATACGAGCCATAGCCGCCTCGCGGCATCGCTTATCCAGCCATTTTTAGGTTCTGAATCGGTTGAGATTGAAGACATCGGCGGCGTCACGCTCGGCCTGGGGCCGTCCATCGGTATTTCATCTGCGCGTTTGTACAGCCGCGAGCGGCAATACAGCATCGAGGTGGTCGATGGTCTTGTCGCGCTGAGGCGAAGTCCGAACAGCACCCGCTTTGCCATCACGGCGGATCGCCTGGCGGTAAGGAAAAACCCCGGCGCTGATCAGTCGAGCTCGAAAAACGACGGCGCATCAAGCGTTAACACATTGACCGGGCTTCCAATCTCCGACGTCACATTGGGGCAGTTGGTTTATACCGATCCGATCCTTGGCCTTGATGCGCGGATCCGTAATGCCGCGGCTCTATACGAGCCGGATGAAGGCGCATGGCAGCTCAGCGGCGATATGGCGATCAGCTATCGCTGGCTTACCGGCCAGGGCCCTTTGTCGGCGCGTGTCGATCCGGAGCAGGGCATCACCGGCAGGTTGAGGTTCACCGGCGAGCCTGTGACGCTTGATGGATTTGCGACGGCCGGGCTGGCGGGACATATCGATATCGCCCTTTCGCCTTCCGATTTGAGCGATATCACGGCGTCGCTCTCGCTGAATGCGCCGGGCATCGTCTGGGAGGATATCAGCCTGCCGCGGCTCAGCGCCGAGGCGGCGTATAATGACGAGCGGATTTCGATCACCCTTGGCGACACAAGCGGCGCCGACCGGCTCAATGCCGATGTTAACTGGTCGCCTGATGACGGCCTTTTGACGGCGCGTTTCGACGCCGATGCGGATGCGGCGTCGGCCATTGTCGACCTGCCTTTTGAGGTCAATGCCGGTCGGCTTTCCGTTATTGCGGAGACAAGGCTTGCCAGTGCTGAGATGCCCGATTTGCAGCAACTCGCAGCCAGCGCGACGATGACGGTGCGCGATCTGGCGCTTGCCTTTCCCGCGATCGGAACGCTCACCATCGGCTCCGCCACGGCCGAGGTCACCAAGAAAGCCGAGCAGCTCGGCATATCGATAGCGGAAACCGTGACTGCCGCTTTCGAACCCGCCGAGGCGCTGATGCAATTGCCGCCGCTGGAGCTCAAGCTTTCGCCGGTGTCTGGCGAGATCGACTTTGCTGATGATCATGGCGCCGTCGGCGTCCTTGAACTTGCTGCGAGCCATGCTGACGGCACGGCGCGCCTGACCCTTAACGATATCGACTTCGCTATCGATGCTGCGATGTTTTCGGCGCGATCGAGCCTGGCGCTCAGCGGCAGTTGGGCCGGTTTGCCGATCACCGCGGTTGACCTGGAGGCCGCCGTCTTGTTCGCGGAAGACGGACCGCAGCAGGACCGGCCGCTCTTCTCGATGACGTTGTCGACGGCGGATATCACGCTTGACGATTTCGCCGTCCTATCAGCGCCTGACGCACGCTTCACAGTGACCGATGACGACGCGTTCGCGCTGCAATTCGACCGTGCCGATCTGCGCAGCACGGCTGTTCCGCCGCTCTTCGTGCCGCTCAGTATCAACGGGACGGTCGAACGAGCCGGGAGCGTGGACAAGGTCAGCGTGACCGCCGCCAACGATACCGGCGATTTTGCCCTCCAGGCCGAAGGTAACGCCATCGCTGCCGACGGCGCAGTCGATTTGACGGTTTTCCCGATCAGCTTTTTCCCCGGCATCGTCGACGCTGCGACCATCAGCCCGGCACTTGGGGCGGTGCTCTCCGACGCCGAGGGAACGGTCGAGGCCGGCGGTCGGTTCGGCTGGGGCGATCGGGCGGAAGCGACCGAACTGACGATCACCGCCACAGCTTTCGGCGGCAATATAGCCGGTGTTCGTTTGAGCGGCGTTTCAGGCGATTATCGCTTGAATGGCCTGGTGCCTATCACCGCGACGCCACAGAGCATTGTCGTTCCGCGCATCGACGCGGGCGGCATCGAGCTGACGGACGCCACGGTTTCTCTGGGCATTTCGATCGATCACTATCTGCTGATGTCGGCCGAAGCGACATTGGCTGAGGGCAGGGTTCTTCTGTCCGAGCCGGCACGTTTGCCGCGTGATGCTCCGCTCTCTGCCGAGCTGGTTCTGGAGGCTGATAATGTCGACCTGACGAGCCTTGCCGAGCTGATGCAGGTTGACGGGCTGGTCGCGGAAGGAAAATTGGCAGGCCGTCTGCCCATCAGCATCGATGATGGCGCAGTCGCTTTTGCCGGTGCTGCACTGACCGCTGCCGCCGATGGCGTTCTGCGCTATGTGCCGGCCGAATTACCGGCCTTTATGAGCGGCGATGACCAGCAATCGCAGATGCTGCGCCAGGCATTGCAGAACTTTAATTACAATCGCCTGTCACTGTCTCTTGACGGGCCGCTTGACGGTAATCAACAAATCCTGCTCCAAGTCGGTGGGTCAAACCCGGATTTCTTTGACGGTCGGCCTGTAAATCTGAACGTGGCGGTAAACGGGCCGCTCGCGGCTGCTTTGCGCCAAACAGGCGCCGCAATTGCCGGTAACGATTTCGCCATCAATGCTCTCGGAGCCGATTTAGGACCAACTGATGACAGCACTGACGACGCCTCCGCGGCTCAGCCGCCTGATTAGCCTGACGGCCTTGATCACCCTATCGGCGGCGGTCCTGTTGGCCGGTTGTACGCCGACGGTTCAGCTTGCTGCGCCGACCGAGCCGATTGAGTTCAACGTGAACATCAACATCACGCAGGAAGTGCGTATCCGCATCGATCAGGAATTGCAGGAAGCCTTCCGCGCCAATCCGGAATTGTTCGGCCTCAGCCGCTCACCGCAGGCGGCGCCGGTTACGGAGTGAAACACATGAAAAAGCTGTTCTTTGCCCTGATCTGCTGCGCCATGCTCGGCTCGCCCGCGCCGGTCGCCGCGCAATCTTCCGTTGTCGAAGCACAGGCAATGGGCCTGGTCGGCGTTACACAGGACGGCCTGCTGGGCATCGTGTCCGCCTCGGCCTCGCCGGATGTGCAGCGGCTGGTCGCTGCAGCCAATGCCGAACGCATGGCGACCTATCGTCAGATCGCACAGGATGCCGTCGCAGAGGCGGCCCGAACCGGCAGCCAGTTGAGTTATGATAATGCGCTGATCGCGGTCCAACGCCGCGCCGCTGCCCAGCTAAGGCAGCAATTGCCGCGCGGTCAGTATTTTCAGAACGCCGCCGGCCGCTGGCAGCAAAAATAGGGTTACAGGTCTTCGCGACCGAGGCCGACCAGCTCCTCGAACAGGTTCGGCGAGGAAAAACCGCCGAGATTGCGGAAATTGAACCGCAGGAAGACTGAGGTCTCGTCGTCATCACCGATCCGGTCGGTGTTGTCTCGGGCAAAGTTCAGAGACACCATGAAGCATTCGTCCTCATAGGCGATTTGTGCGGTCGAGCGAAGGAATTGGTTATCGGCGCCGAGTTGCTGACGCCCCGAGGCCGCAACGCGCCAACGATTGCTCAGCCGCGCCTGCGCGACGAGCGTAAGTTCATTGCGGTTTTCCTCGATGCCGGTGCCTTCAACCGCCTGGACAAACAGATAGTTTGTGAACAGGCGCAGCCGACGATTGCCGACGGTGCCGGAGACCTCATGCCGGCGCGAGTCGAAGCCGTTATTGTCCATGCGGAAGCGGTATTCCATGTCGAGCCACGATCCGGGCGAGACTTGCAGCGACCCGACGAAATCCGAGCGGTCGCCTTCGAGACCGGAGCCGTCCGGGAAGTTCTCATCGCCGCTGAAACGCAGGCTTTGACCGATGAAGCCGGCGACGAAACCGCCACCGCGAAAACCGTAGAGCCCGGCCTTGATGCCGACCGTCGCGCGGGCGCCGTCCTCGATCCGGTCAATTCCCGGAAAACGGCTCAGCGCAAACAGATTGGTGCTGTCCAGCTCGACATCGGTACTGTCCTCATTCGGGATTTCACTGTCATCGCCCAGTGTTTCGGGCAGGTAGCTGCCGCTGATCGTCGGCTCGAAAACCAGTGATTGCTCGCCGATGGTGCGGGCAATGGGGTAGCGCAGCTGGGCATTCACATGGGCGTAGAGCCTCCCCGCAAGATCGCTGGAGTCCTCGGCGTCGGGCCGGGTTTCCCGATTGAATAGCCAATAGCCGACGCCGCGAACCTCGCTCTGCACATCTGTAATCAGGCCGATTGGTGCGATCAGGCGGCGTTCCCACAAGCCGCCGCTGGCGATCCGGTGAACGTCCTGTCCCGGATCACGGGTCAGGCTGAGAATGCTGCTGTCGACGCGCCAGCGGCCGCCGAGCATGCCGCGCGGCTCGCCCACCAGGCTCAGCTCGGCGCTGGGCAGCACGACGGGCTGTTCGGGCCTGATCCCGGGACGCAGATCATCGACGAAGAATGCCCGGATCGAGGCGTAGTCATTGCCGGAAAACCGTTCGACCCGGCCCTCGGTGACAAGAATGTCGTCTTCGCTGTAATCGAAAACCCGCAGGTAATTGTCGTCCGAGGTGATCTGTACGCCGAAGGTCGCCAGCCATTTATCGGAAAGATCGAACCGGCCCGAGCCGAACAGATGACCGCGAACGCCGTCGCCCTGCAGGTCGGGATTTCGCGTCGTGCCCTCGTCGCGGTCCCCGCTGGTGATGCTGCCGAGCAATTCGAACTCACCGAAGGGCAGGCGATGCCGCCATTCGATGGCGCCGAGCGGTCCGGTCTCGCGCGTCCAGCTGGTCTCGATCGTCGCATCGTAATTATCGGCCAGCGCGAGGTAATAATAGCTGCGGACGAACGCGCCGAGATTGCCGTCAAAGCCGATCGAGGGGGTCAGAAAGCCGGTGCGCGAACGGACCGTCGGATCAGGATGCGAGAAGTAAGGCATGTAGGCAACGGGGACGCCGGCGATCTCGAGCCGGGCGTCGCGATAGATCAGATCTTTTTTCTCCGCATCATGAATGACTCGTCGCGCCTTGATCTGCCAGATCGGCGGCGGCGCTTCGCCGCTTTCGTCCGCGTCGCAGATATCGCAGGGGGAGTAGACGGCCTGCTCCATGATCGTCCGCACGCCGTCGCGTCGCTCGGCACGGGTGCCGGCCAGTCGTGAATCATCTGCCAGCAGCCCGCTGACGCCCTCGATCAGCCCGCCGCGCAGATCGCCGGTCAGCTCGACATAATCGCCGAAAACGACATTGTCCTCGGCATCGAGTAGAGCGACATTGCCGCGTGCGATGATGAGGTCGGCGCGCTCATCATAGGCCAGCTCATCAGCATACAGGATGTAGGGGTCATACAGCACCTGGACATTGCCGCTGGCGCGAACGATCCGATTGGCGTCGTCATAGCTGACCTCATCGGCGGTCAATACCGCATTACCGTCAGCAAAACCGTCAGCAAACTGCGCCGCCGAGGGCAGGGCGCAGAGCAAGAATCCCAGTAGCGCAAGGGACTTAACCGATAGGCGATAGAGCGGCTGACGCATCGCCGTCGATGTGCCCGGCTAATCCGGCGACGTCAACGCCGACCGGGCTGTTGCAGAAAGGATGGAATATCGTCGCCGAAGGTGCCGGTGTCGGGCAGCGCGTCTTCGGCATCGTCACTTTTCTTGCGGCGCGACCGTGACGAGGTCGGTTTCGATGTCGATTTCGATGTCGATTTTTTCGGCGTCCCGCTCTTTTGCTCGCTCTTGGCCTTGCTGCTGCCCGAGCGGCGACCGCGGCCGCGTCGTCCACCGCTTTCTTCAGCATCTTCGAAATCGGCCGTGTCGAAACCCTCGACCTCAAGCCGCGGGATTTCCTTGCCGATCAGCTTTTCGATATCGGCGACGTTCTTGCCGTCCTCCGGCACGGCCAGCGATATCGCGCGGCCCTGCGAGCCGGCGCGGCCGGTGCGGCCGATGCGGTGGACATAATCATCGGCGTTAAACGGCACGTCGAAATTGAAGACATGCGACAGGCCCTGAATATCCAGCCCACGCGCGGCGACATCGCTGCAGACCATCAGATTGATTTCATCGGCCTTGAATTTGCGCAGGGTCTCGGTCCGCTCGGGCTGGCTCATGTCGCCATGCATCTCACCGGCGCGAAAATCATGCTTTTTCAATGAGCTATAGAGCGCCCGGACATCGCGCTTTCGGTTGCAGAAAATCATGGCGTTCTTGACGCCTTCTTCCTTCAGCAGCTTGCGGAGCACCTTGCGCTTATCGGGCGGGTAGAGAACGACCAGCGATTGTTCGACTGTTTCAGCCGGGGAGGCCGGCGGTGCGACGGAGACTTCCTTGGGGTTGCTCAGGAAGGCATCGGCGAGGCGGCGGATTTCCGGCGGCAGCGTTGCCGAGAACATCAGGGTTTGCCGGACCTGGGGCAGAAAGCTGACGATTTTCTCGATATCGGGGATGAAGCCCATATCGAGCATGCGGTCGCATTCATCGAGCACCAGCATCTTGATGTCGGTCAGGAGAATGTTGCCGCGCTCAAACTGGTCGAGCATGCGGCCCGGCGTGGCGATCAGTGCATGAACGCCGCGCTGAAGCAGCTTTTTCTGATCGGTCATCGATTCGCCGCCGACCAGCAGTGCCGTATTGAGCTTGGTGTATTTGCCGTAGCGCTCGAAGCTCGCCTGCACCTGAGCCGCCAACTCACGGGTCGGCGCGAGGATGAGCGAACGGGGCATGCGGGCCCGCGCTCGTCCGGCGCTGAGAATTTCGATCATCGGCAGGGTAAAGGAGGCGGTCTTTCCGGTCCCGGTTTGGGCACAGCCGAGGACATCACGACCCTGCAGCACAAAGGGGATCGCCTTGGCCTGGATCGGTGTCGGATCTGTATAGCCGGTATCGGCAACGGCCTTAAGTACGGCCTCGCTGAGGCCAAGGTCAGTAAAGGACATCAAACTGTCTGAAAATAGGAACGGACGCTGTCCGTCATGAATCACCCCTTGACGTCTTATATAACGCGTTTTGTTCGCTGAATGAAGGGGATCGGTTTATTCCGGGTATTCGTAGACGATCAGCGGTGACTGACGTCGTTGTTCTGTCGCGGCGATATCCTCCCGCCGCCGGGGGTTGGCCATGATTGTCGTCATTTCATGAACCACAGTGTCCAGCCCCGCAACCGCGAACAGATCGGCATCCGCATCCGCGACGACGGAGGACAGCGGCTTATGCGCTCGGCACATCACCGCATGCAGCCTCGTCGTCTCTGCTGTCGGGCCGCGCGTCGGCGGTAACCGGCTGCGGCAGATATCGCCGTCATCGGCCAGCATCACCGGGTTGACGATCAGCGTCAGGGAATAGGGCAGGACCATGCTGTTATCCGGCGTATCGGTCACGAGCGTGGCAAAGGCCATCGAGCGTTGACCGGCGACACGCGGCAGCGGCGGACCGTCAAGAGCCGGCACAGACAGCGCATAACCGCTGTCATCGACGCCGTGCAGGATCAGATCGAGATCGCGGTTATCGGCAGCGTAAAGGAATTCACGCTCGCCGTAATCCGCGTGATAGCTTACCGCATAGCTGCGGTCGGCCTGCCGGGTACAGGCAGCCAGGAGCACACATGCCGAGAGAGCCAAGATAAGCGTTAGGCGCGCATTCATGCCGTGTTTTTGGCAGCTTGCCCGGCTCGGGTCCAGCGCTCAAACATCAAGATCGCGTACGAATTCGGCATTATCCTGAATAAAGCGGTAGCGCGCCTCGGCTTGCTTGCCCATCAGGTCACCGACCAGCGTTTCGGTGGCTCCGACATCGGCATCACCCGCCTCCAGCGCGTCCGCGTCGTGCAGGCGGACGCGGATCAGGGCGCGGCTGTCCGGGTTCATGGTCGTTTCCTTGAGCTGTTTTGCCGGCATTTCTCCCAGGCCCTTGAACCTGCTGATCTCGACTTTCTTGCCCGCAAACTCGCTGCTCATCAGCGCATCCTTATGCGCCTCGTCGCGGGCATAGACGCTGGTCGTCCCGGAGACCAGCCGATAGAGCGGCGGCATTGCCAAAAACAGATGGCCGTTATCGATCAGCCCGCGCATCTGCTGGAAGAAAAAGGTCATCAACAGGGCTGCGATATGCGCGCCGTCGACATCGGCATCGGTCATGATGATGACCCGCTCATAGCGCAGATTTTCCAGCCGGAAATCACGCCCGATGCCGCAGCCCAGCGCCGCCGTCAGATCGCTGATTTCCTGATTGGCGCGCAATTTCTCGGCGCTGGCGCTTGCCACATTGAGGATTTTCCCGCGCAAGGGAAGGATCGCCTGGGTTTCGCGATCGCGCGCCTGCTTGGCCGAGCCGCCGGCGCTGTCACCCTCGACAATGAAGATTTCGGTGCCCTCGGCCCGATTGCGCGAACAATCCGTCAGCTTCGGCGGCAGGCGTCCTTTGCGACTGCCGGTCTTGCGCGCCTGTTCACGCTGCGCCTTGCGGCTGAGACGCTCTTCGGCACGGGCCAGCATCCGTTCGAGCAGGGCACCGGCTGACGCGCTATGGCTCGTCAGCCAATGATCGAGCCGGTCCTTGATCGCATTATCAACCAAGCGCGCCGCTTCGGCTGTCGCCAGTTTTTCTTTCGTTTGGCCCTGAAATTGCGGGTCACGAATGAATACCGACAGGATCACCGAGGCGCCGCCCAGCACATCCTCCGCCGTGATCGTACCGGCGCGTTTGGCCTGTCCGGTCAGCTCGCCATAGGCCCGGAAGGCGCGGGCGAGCGCGGTCCGCAAGCCGCTTTCGTGCGTTCCGCCCTGCGGCGTCGGCACGGTATTGGTATAGGAGGAGAAAAAGCCGTCCTCATCCTCGGGCCAGGCGATTGCCCATTCGACCCGCCCCTGATCGTCGGGGAACTGGGCTTCACCGGCAAAAGCGCCGGCGCCGATCAGGGGGCGTTCTTTCAGCGCCGTCTGAAGAAAGTCCAATAAACCATTGGGAAACTGAAAGACCGTTTCAGCCGGTATCGCGTCATCCTCGCCCAGCAGGCTTTCGGCGCAGCGCCAGCGAATTTCCACACCGCGATGCAGATAGGCCTTCGAGCGAACCTGACGGAACAGCCTTTCGGGGCGGAAGCGGGCATTGGCGCCGAAAATCTCCGGATCGGGGTGAAAACGCACCAGCGTGCCGCGGCGATTGCTGACCGCGCCGGCATTATTGATCGGGGCGAGCGGCACACCGCGGGCAAATTCCTGCCGGAACAACTGCTTGTCGCGGGCCACCTCGACCGTCAGCCGGTCGGACAGGGCATTGACCACCGAAATGCCGACGCCGTGCAGGCCGCCGGCGGTCTTGTAGGCTTCGTCGCTGAACTTTCCGCCCGAATGCAGCGTCGTCATGATGACTTCGAGGGCGGATTTGCCGGGATATTTCGGGTGTTCATCGACCGGGATGCCGCGACCGTTATCCTCGATCGCCAGCGAGCCGTCCTCATGCAGCGCGACCTCGATGCGACCGGCATGGCCGGCGATGGCCTCATCCATGGCGTTGTCCAGCACCTCGGCGGCCAAATGATGCAGCGCGCGCTCATCGGTGCCGCCGAT
This sequence comes from uncultured Rhodospirillales bacterium, assembly GCA_964598335.1. Classification (GTDB taxonomy): domain Bacteria; phylum Pseudomonadota; class Alphaproteobacteria; order CAZRBL01; family CAZRBL01; genus CAZRBL01. Next base: position 8,298 of record CAZRBL010000040.1, on the reverse strand, counting down.
ATACATGCCGGGCCGCTTGCGGACGGGCTCCAGCCCCTCGAGCACCAGGATTTGCTCGGCGGTGTAGCTGTCCTTGCTTTGCGCGATATCGGATTTTGGAAAAAGGTCGTCCATGCGGCTCAGACTCGGCTATCGGTAACGGTCATCAGGGCGTATCACAGCCGCGCCCGCCCTTATAGTGAAGCGAGACACCCATGACCGATATGCCCGATCTGAGTGCGGGACCCGCCCTGAAGGTGTATGCCATGCCCAAGGATGCCAACCCGGCCGGTGATATTTTCGGCGGCTGGCTGATGTCGATGATTGATCTGGCCGGCGCCCGCATCGCCTGGCGCGAGGCGCAGGGCAGGGTCGCCACCGTGGCGGTCGACAAGATGAGCTTTCTCAGCCCGGTCCAGATCGGCGACGAGGTCAGCCTTTATGCCGATCTGCTCGAGATCGGCCGCAGCTCGATCAAGGTCAAAGTGACCGCTTGGGCCCAGAGAATCCCGGAACGTGGCCCGCATAAGGTGACGGAGGCGACGATTACGTATGTCGCGCTGGACAAGGATGGAAAGCCACGCTCGGTTGCTGATGTCCAAGTCTCTGCAACCTAGATTGACAATCCAGTCTTAAACCTTAATCGTTTTGACAGCGAAACTGTCCAAAATACGCCATGTCACAGTTAGTGCGTCTGCGCTTAACCATTGATACAGAGAAGCCAATACTGCTCGATGAATTCGTGGGCGCATTTTCTGCACTCGATCATGACTATCGGCGATTCATTCAAGAGCACCACGAACGCTTCCAAGAGTCGGCGGCAATCTACGTGTCGGAGGTACGGCAGGGTTCGTTCGTTGCCGAACTGATACCTCAACTTGTACCGTTAGCCCCATTCATAAGTCACATGGACCAGGTCTTGGTCGTCGAACAATTCGTTCGCAACTGGGGAAGCCGTCTTCGAACTTTATTTGATGGGAAGTTGTCTTCCCAGGATGTCACCCGGAAAGATCTCGAAATCTTTACATCAACGGTTCAAGCGATCGCACGTGACCCTAACGCTAGCTCACGGCTTGAGGCCGTAAATTTCGACGACGGCACCGTTCGAGCCGCGTTCCAGTTTCAGACGTCGGAGGCGAAGTTTGGAGCTCAAGAAATCCACCGCCTTTCGGTGGCGCAAAATATCACTCAGAGGGATAAGCATGAACGCGTGTTGATGGTGTTTACGCGCTCATCTGTTGAAGACGCCAAACTCGATAAGCGATCTGGTGAAAAGGGGCTAATTGAACAGATTTCTCAAAAGTCTCTGCCGCTGATGTATTCCTCCGAGGATGCAGAAGCACGCATCAAGCGGGTAATGAGGGAAGCGGATGATAACGTCTATAAGAAGGGCTTTGTCGTCGATGTGGACATCATTACAAGCCGTGGGCGCCAGGCAGCATATGCGATAACAAGGCTGCATGACGTACTCGACTTGTAAAAAACCCCGGCGCGGGCAGGCCCGGCCGGGGATTTTGGTGATCTTAGAGAGATCGATCAGACGCTGTAATACATCTGGTATTCGATCGGGTGCGGGGCGGTTTCGAAGGCGACGACCTCTTCCATCTTGAGGTCGTAATAGCCCTCGATCATGTCCTTGGTGAAAACGTCGGACTTGATCAGGAACTCGTGATCCTCGGCCAGGCTGTCGAGTGCCATGCGCAGGCTGGAGGCGACCGTCGGGACGCCTTCCAGCTCCTCGGGCGGCAGATCGTAGAGGTTCTTGTCCATCGCCTCGCCCGGGTGGATCTTGTTCTCGATCCCGTCGAGGCCCGCCATCAGCAGCGCGGCGAAGGCGAGATAGGGGTTGGCGGAGGGGTCGGGGAAGCGAACCTCGATCCGCTTGGCCTTCGGGCTGGTCGAATACGGGATCCGGCAGGAGGCCGAGCGATTGCGCGAGGAATAAGCCAGCAGTACCGGCGCCTCGAAGCCCGGCACCAGACGCTTGTAGCTGTTGGTCGTCGGGTTGGTGAAGGCGTTGATCGCGCGGGCGTGCTTGAGAATGCCGCCGATATAATAGAGGCAGGTCTCCGACAGATCGGCATAGGAAGAGCCGGCGAAGAGCGGCTCGCCGCCTTTCCACAGCGATTGGTGCACGTGCATGCCGGAACCGTTGTCGTTATAGACCGGCTTCGGCATGAAGGTGGCGGTTTTGCCATAGGCTTCGGCGACGTTCAGCACGACATATTTGTACAATTGCATATTGTCGGCCTGGGTCACCATCTCGGCGAATTTGATGCCGAGCTCGTTTTGCGACGGCGCTACCTCATGGTGATGCTTTTCGACCTCGATGCCCATGTCGTGCATCAGCGAAACCATCTCGGAGCGCAGATCGGCCATGGAATCGACAGGCGCCACGGGGAAATAGCCGCCCTTGGCTTTCGGCCGGTGACCCTTATTGCCCTCTTCGTAACTCTTGCCGGAATTATAGGGGCCTTCGTCGCTGTCGATCTCGAAGAAGGTGTGGTTCTGAGCCATCGAGTATCTGACGTCGTCGAAGACGAAGAATTCCGCTTCCGGGCCGAAATAGGCCGTGTCGGCGACGCCGGTCGACTGTGCATAGGCCAGCGCGGCGCGGGCGATTGAACGCGGGTCGCGGTTATAGGGCTGGCCGGTTGAGGGCTCATAGACGTCGTTGAACAGCAAAAGCGTCGGCTGGGCGGCGAACGGGTCGATCACCGCGCTGCTCAGATCCGGTTTCAAATTCATGTCCGACTGGCTGATATCCTTCCAGCCGGAGATCGACGACCCGTCAAAAAAGATGCCTTCTTCGAGAAGGTCTTCATCAACGGTTGAGACATGCTGGGCCGTGTGCTGCAGCTTGCCGCGGGGATCGGTAAACAGGAAATCGACATATTTGATGTCGTTTTCCTCGATCATTTCCATAACCTTCGAGATATCGGACATTTCCGTGTTGGTTCCTTTTCTGCTCGCCAGTTTGCTCGAATGAGGGGGAGATCAGGATGACCCGCGTCAGCAAGATTCCGAGTGGGGAGGACGGCCGGTTTGCCGGCTCTGTTCGATTGCTGCGTATATGCAGATGGAAAGCGCCGCTTTGAAGAGGTTCGGCGCGAAATTCGCCGCGCTCAGAGCGCTTCGCTGTCAGTTTCACCAGTGCGAATGCGCAATGCTTTCTCGACCGGGGTGATGAAAATCTTGCCGTCGCCGATCCGGCCGGTATGCGCTGCCTGGTGAATTGCCTCGATTGCCCGGTCGACCATGCCGTCTTCCAGCACCACCTCGATTTTCACCTTGGGCAGAAAGTCGACGACATATTCTGCACCGCGATAGAGTTCCGTATGGCCCTTTTGCCGCCCGAAACCCTTGGCCTCGGTCACGGTCAGACCCTGAATACCGATCTCGTGCAGCGCTTCTTTCACATCATCGAGTTTGAAGGGCTTGATAATCGCTTCGAGTTTCTTCATGCACGGCGCTCATTGTCGGAAGATGGCTGGTTGCGATTGCAACGCGACCGGGGGCATATAGAATCGATATGCCGCCCCGTGGCAAGCGGTGCAAGGCGTGACAGCGTGCAGTTGCCTCGTTACAAAGCATATGTCTTCGGCATGCGTCTTGAACGTGGCGCCCGTCCGCTATGGCGACTGTAGCTCAGTGGTAGAGCACTCGGTTGTGGTCCGAGCTGTCGCGGGTTCGAACCCCGTCAGTCGCCCCATTTTCCAATTCGGCGGCGGTTGAGCAGATGACCGCCGCCATCCGCAACGCACTGTCCCTGAAGAAAGTCCCGTGGCTTGAGCCCGCTTGAGATCGTCAGTTGCGCGCAGATGGCCGCCGCCGACAAGGCGACGATCAAGGCCGGTACGCCGGGCATGGCGTTGATGGAGCGTGCCGGACGCGCCGTTGCGGATGCCGTGCGTGGGCGGTTTCCCGGCGCGGCGGTCAGTGTACTCTGCGGGCCGGGCAATAATGGCGGTGACGGTTTCGTCGCGGCACGGCTGCTTGCCGAACACGGGCATGAGGTAAGCGTCGCCTGTACTCAGGCGCCGACGGCATATCAGGGTGATGCGGCCGTGGCGGCCGGGCGCTGGCAGGGTCCATGCCGGCGCTTTCCCGATTGGGTGCCGGAGCAGGGCGTTGTTGTGGACGCACTTTTCGGCGCCGGTCTCAATGCCGATCTTCCCGATGATATCGATGCCGCTTTGCAATCGATTGCCGCCCATGGCCTCCCGGTCATCGCCGTCGATATGCCCAGCGGCATCGACGGCGACAGCGGCAGGTGCCTCGGTCACGTGCTGTCCTGTGCAGCCACCGTTACCTTCTGTCGCCGCAAGCCGGCGCATCTGCTTTTTCCCGCCCGGGCGCGGTGCGGTGAGGTGATCACGGCGGATATCGGTATCGCTGACGAGGCGATAGAGACGTCCGGCTTCGTCGCGCTGGCCAATCATCCCTCGCAGTGGATCTGGCCCGACTCCAGAGCCGATTGGTCGGCCAATAAATACACGCGCGGCCAGGTCGTCGTGTTTGCCGGTGCCATGGCCGGCGCCGCCAGATTAGCGGCGATCGCCGCGGCGCGAATCGGCGCCGGGATCACCCGCTGCCTTTTATTGCCTGCGGCCGATTCGGCAGCGTTTTCCGCGCTGCCTGCATCGATCATCGTCGAAAGCCATGGCGCCGAGGCGCGCGATCTGCCTTTGAAGGCCGACTATCCTGCCGCTGTGGTCGTCGGACCCGGCCTGACCATCAAGGCTGAGCAGCATGCGTGGCTTATCGACATGGTCGAGGCTGCGGCTGATGGCGATTACCGGCTGATTCTCGATGCCGGTGCTCTTGCCGCGCTCTCGGAGAAAGGCGAGCTCGCGGCGCTTAACGATAATTGCATTCTGACACCGCATGAGGGTGAATTCGCCCGGCTGTTTCCGGATCTCAGCCAGGGCAGCAAGCTCGAACGGACACGGGCGGCGGCCGCCCGTGCCGGATGCACCGTCTTGCTGAAGGGACCCGACACGGTGATTGCCGGCCCTGGCGGCAGTGCGGTCATCAATGAGACTGGGAGGCCGTCCCTTGCCACCGCCGGCACCGGCGACGTGCTTGCAGGCATGATCGCCGGCCTTGCTGCACGGGGGTTGGACGTTTTTTCGGCAGGCTGTGCCGCGGCGTGGATGCACGGGAAAGCCGCGGAAATCCTTGACGCCGGCGCATCCCGGAATCTCATGGCAGATGATTTACCGAGTGTTTTCAAAGCAATAGAAAGCATTGCTCGGGAAATCTCGGGCCGCGATTTGTCGGTCGCCAAAGCGCCTATCGACGGATAAGGTTAAATCCCACCGAAATCAGGTGGTTAGGCGACCGGTCTTTACCTTGACTTAAACTCCGGCTTTTAGTTTGGTGCAGGGCGGCAGCGTTGTTGGAGCGTTGCCGAGCCGAACACAGCCCGAAAGGAGCTTGCAGTATGTTCTTCGGTAAACGCGCGCAAAGCCCGCAGGTGGAAGAGGGGGGTGTGTATCGCCGTTGCCGCGCCAACAACATTGTTGAGACAGCGAAAGTGCGCGCTGTGTGGTCCGACGAAGCCGGCATTCCGCATGTCGAATTTGAGTTGCGCGTCGAGCAGCGCGATGTCGGTATGGACGATCATCGGACGCTTTCGCTCCACTCCTTCTTTGAAACCTACCCCGAAATGGTCGGCGCCAAGTAAGGGAGTGCTTGAACTCTCGCTCCTTGCCAATCGACCCGGCGCCCTATATCGGCATTTTTCGCCGCGGGCGTGGCGGAATTGGTAGACGCGCTGGTTTTAGGTACCAGTGACGCAAGTCGTGGGGGTTCGAGTCCCTCCGCCCGCACCATACCCTCCGCTCGTGATCGCTTGCTGTTGACAGCCAGCCGCGCACTTCCCAGAAGTGAAGTTTGTTTTGCGCCGGCTCGAGACCGCGCCCTAACCGATATGTCCCACGCATGAATGTTACCGAAACCAGTGCTTCGGATCTGAAGCGCGAATTGACCGTTCAAATCCCACGCGCCGATATCGACAACGCCGTCGAACAGCGCCTGACCGAACTGCGCGGCAGCATCAACCTGCCGGGTTTCCGGCCGGGCAAGATCCCGATGAAGGTGCTCCGCCAGCGTTACGGCCAAAGCGTCATGGGTGAAGTGCTCGAAAGAATTGTCGGCCAAAGCTCTGCAAAGGCACTGCAGGAAAAGAATCTGCGCCCCGCCATGCAGCCCGATATCGAAGTGACCAAATTCGATGCCGAGGGCGATCTCGAATACAAGATGACGCTTGAGGTGATGCCGCCGATAGAGCCGATGGATCTGACGACTATCGCCCTGGAGCGCCCGGTGGCCAAGGCGACCGAGGAGCAGATCGAAGAGGCGCTTGGACGAATCGCCGAACAGCATGCCGAAGCGGTTGACATTAACGAGGACCGCCCGGCGGCCGAGGGCGATCAGATCGTGATGGATTTCGACGGCACGGTCGATGGCGAACCGCGTGACGGGATGAAGGCTGAAGACATGCCGCTCGTTCTCGGCAGTGGCCAGCTGATCCCGGGTTTTGAAGAACAGCTGATCGGCGCCAAGCCGGGCGAAGAGCGCAGCGTCACCGTGACCTTTCCGGATGATTATCACGCCGAGGAATTGCGCAGCCGGGAAGCGGTGTTCGCGGTCAAGGTAAAGGCGATACAGGAGCGCAAACCGGCGGCGCTTGACGATGCGCTGGCGGAGAAAATGGGCGAAAGCGATATCGCTGCGCTGCGCGACAAGATCAAATCGCGGATCGAGGAGGAGCTGCGCAGTATCTCCCGTTCCCGCGCCAAGCGGACGCTGCTCGATATTCTGGCGGAAAACCATGACTTCCCGGTGCCTGAGGCGATGCTGAAGGCGGAGTTCGATACGATCTGGAAGCGCTTTCAAGAGGAGAAGGAAGCCGGAAATCTTTCCCCGGCCGAAGCCGCAAAGACCGATGATGAGGCCCAGGCGGAATATCGTGAGATCGCCGAGCGGCGCGTCCGCCTCGGATTGTTGCTGACGACGATCGGCGAAAATGCCAGGCTGCAGGTCAGTGACGAGGAAGTGAACCGGGCCATCGCGCAACAGGCGATGCAGATGCCGCAGCAGGCGCGCCAGATTTTCGACTTTTATCAGCAGAACCCGCAGGCGACCGAACGCCTCAAGGCGCCGATCTATGAGGATAAGGTCGTCGACTATATCTTCGAGGTCGCACAGGTGACCGACAAGGAAGTCAGCGTTGAGGAGCTTTCCCGCGATCCCGATGAGGAAGAGGCGGCGGAAGACCAGAAGCCGAAGAAAACCGCAGCAAAAAAACAGGCTGCGAGAAAGCCCGCAGCGAAGAAAGCTGCGGCGAAAAAGCCCGCTGCAAAAAAGGCGGCGAGTGACGATAAACCGGCAGCCAACAAAGCGGCTGCAAAGAAACCCGCGACGAAAAAGGCGCCGGCCAAAAAAGCCGCCGCTAAACCGAGCGACAAATCCGAAGCCTGAGCGGGAACCCCCGATCGATGCAAGACAGCGATATCCGCATGAATACCCTGGTGCCGATGGTGGTCGAGCAGACCAGCCGGGGCGAAAGAGCCTATGACATCTATTCCCGGCTGCTCAAGGAGCGCATTATCTTTCTCACCGGGCCGGTCGAGGATTACGTCGCGAGCCTGGTTTGCGCCCAGCTGCTCTACATGGAATCGGAAAACCCGACCAAGGACATCGCCTTTTACATCAATTCGCCGGGCGGCGTCGTGACCTCGGGCCTCGCGATATATGACACGATGCAATACATCCGGCCGGAGATCACGACGGTGTGTATCGGTCAGGCGGCGTCGATGGGGTCACTGCTGCTGGCCGCCGGCACACCCGGCAAGCGCTATGCCCTGAAACATGCCCGGCTTATGTTGCACCAACCTTCCGGCGGTGCCCGCGGCCAAGCCTCGGACATCGAGATCCAGGCCAAGGAAATCCTGCGCATTCGGCAGATGGTCAAGGATATCTATCTGAAACATACCGGGCAGGACGCCGATATGGTCGAGAAGGCCCTCGACCGCGACCGCTTCTTGTCGGCTGATGAGTCGAAGGAATTCGGCCTGGTCGACCACGTTGTCACTCACCGCCCCAGTGTTGACGGCGAGGATTAGATGACCTTGTGACGCGAGGGGATTTAAGTTTCTGTTGATCGGCCTATCGTTACCCTTCCTTATCCGGATCTTGAAACACGGATCGCTCTAGACGAAAGCCTTTTTCATGGCCTCACAGGGAAATGCATCCGGGGGCAGCGCCTCCGGCGGCGGCGAGAGCAAGAACACGCTTTATTGCTCGTTTTGC
>CAZRBL010000039.1:0-28137 GCA_964598335.1 uncultured Rhodospirillales bacterium | reverse complement strand
CTGCCAAGCATGGTGATGCGATCGAGCGGCACGCGTTCGGCCATGTCGCGATAGACCCCGACCAGATTGTCGCCGCGCTCGAGCAGTACCATCGCATCGGGCACTATGCCTTCGGCCAGCAGCGGCTCGACGGCGGTCCCCGCAGCGATGATCACCGCATGATCGGCGAGGGCCCTGATCGCCTCGAAACAGCCATCGAGCGAGGGACCAGAGCCGACAATCACCGCCTTCGCAGAGCGCGATTCGGGCGAAACAAACATCTCTGCCTCGCCAGAGGAAATGTTCACATAACTGTTCCAGAAATGGTGCAGCTCATCCTCGAAAAAGCCGACCCCGGCGAGCATCGAGGCGAAATTGTTCTGCAGATTCTGCCAGTGATTGCCGTTGACCTGATTGGCATGATGAAAATACGCCAATGTGCCGTCGGCGACATACATCGCTTTGGCCCAGAGGAATGTCTGGATCACCGGGATCAACTGGTCCGGCGATTCAAGCACCTGGATCGTCAGATCGACACCTTCGGCATCGCAGCGCTCGAGCAGTTTCTCCCAGTCATAGCATTGCGCCGACAGGGCGAGGAAATTGGCGTCCTCAATCAGCAGCAGAACATAGGCTGGATCATAGGCATCGAGCAGCGCATCGAGCGCATGGCCGAGCCCGCAGCCGACGAGGACCATCGCCTTGGCTTCTTCGGCCCGTGTGGTCTGGGCAAAGCGCCATTCGCGAGCGTCCCCTGCCTCATCGGCGTCCTCACGCATCAGCGCGGCTTCGAAGAAGGCCCCAATACGATCACCGCCGACGCTTTGCGATACGGCCTGCAACAGATGCGGGTTCTCCTTGAACGCCTCGACACGTTCCAAAGCATAACGGCGCGCGCCATGCTCATAGAATTTCGTCCCGGCCGCATTCCGCAACTCGAAATCTGGCTCTTCGTCGAATATCTCGGTGAGGCTGTAAATCGGCCGGACCGACCGGATCAGCTCGTCAAGGCCCCTAAAGCGCTCACCCAAAATCGCGAGATTACGGTCGAATAGCGGGTTTTCGGACGCCGGTGCGTCGTCATCATTCAGAGCGATAACCTCGAGATCGGTCATGCCGCGGCTCCCCCGCTCAGGCCCATCCGGTGCCGTTCCCGCAGCAGCGCGTCTATACGCTCGGCGACCTCTGGCGCGCAGCGGAAGAAGGCGGCGATAGCTTCAGGCTCGCCGACCAGCCCGGCCGGATCGGGCGCGCGCTCGACGGCGTAAAGACCCTCATGCGCCTCGATCAGCCGATCGGCGACTGCGGCCGTCTGGGCAATCTCGGCAACCCGTTCCGCGCCGGCTGAGATATCCGCCGTCCCGCCAAGTTCAGCGAGAGCCGAGGCGGCAGCAATCAGATCGATCCCCTCGCCTCCAGCAGGCGGCCGGTAGACGATCCGGGCATGCGGCCAGACCCAGCGGATGAACGGGATCAGCCCTGTATTGGTCATGCTGGCATCGACCCAGCCCAGCAAGCCATGGGCGGCGCCAAGGCGCAGCATCTGGGCGCTCCAGACGCGCCGGATAAAGGATAGCGCGTTCTGATCGGCGTCGATCAGACATTCGGGAAAGGCCTCGGGAGTCCCAACGGCCTTCGGCAGCCTGTCGGCCAGCCGGTGTGCAAGATTGCCAACGGTAACGCCCAGCCCGATCACATCCCGATAGGCGGCAAGCAGATCGGCGAGACCGCTTTCGGGCGCGCCGACGAGAAACAGGTAGGGCGGGATTTCCTGCGGATCACTCTGCGCGCGCTCCTCCGCAATCCGTTCGGCAAGCAGATCGTGCGCCCGCTGCAGCCTGGCGACGGCCGGCCGTTCGTTCTCGGGCAGGGTAATCCGCGCCGCCTTGGTCTGACCGGCGGCATAACGCGCCGCCACCGCATGCACCGGCGCGACGCTGAGCGCGGTTCCGCAATGCTGCAGGCGGCTGGCCAGATGCGGTGCGATCTGGGGCGTATAGGTCCACCTCTGACGCAGTGCGACCGGCAGATTGCCCATTGCCAGACGGCGATAATCCTCGATTTCGCTGTTATCGCCGCGATCGATCAGGGCGCCGATCCGCATCAGCCGGGCGCCGTTTTCACGCGTATTGTAATGGGCGGCATTGTCGAGATCGGCACACCAGGCAATGCGGTCATGCCGCAGCCGGGCAATCTCCGCCCTGAGCAGCAGGACATCGGAATTGCCGTGATGCCCCTTGACCAGAGCCTCGACCAGCGGCGCCGCCCGATCGATCGCGCCGGGATCATGCGCCGCCGACAGGATCGCCGCCTGCGCGCGCAGCATCGGTACGGCCTCCTCATTGGGCTGGACCTTGCCAAGCTGTGCCAGCAAACCCTCCGCCGCCTGGCCACGCTCGCGCCGGACCAGCAGGTCGGCAAGCAGGATGATTTCCTCCCGCGCGATCTTCTCGGTCTGCAGGCAATGGCGCAAACGCTCCAGCGCCCGTGGCCAACCGAACAGCGCCTCGAGCAGGCTGACCTGAAAGCCCAGCAGTCTAGGCATCATTTCCCAGCCATTGCCGGCAAGGTCTCCGCCCGCGCGGGCAATCTCGAGCGCCGAGCCGAGGCGCGCGATAAAGCCGCGGCTGGACTCGGGCAGCAGCAGCGCCTGCGCATCGCTCAGCACCGGCAAGGCCCGTGTCAGGGTCAGATGCGCCAGGATCGCCGCTTCGAGCGATGCAGGTTGCTGGGTCGATGCGATCAGGCTGTCGATCAGCGGATGCGCCGCCTCGGCATCGAGATTGCGCACCGCGAGCTGCATCAGAAACAGCGTCGCCCGCTCCTCGCCCGAGGACAGCACCGTCATCGCAAGGGCATCTTTGAGCCGGTCGAGACGCGCCAGATTGCCGAGCATCAGATGCGCCCGCGCAACGCCCAGCAACAACTCGGCCTCCAGGCTTTCCGGGCTTTCGATCCGGGCCAGCAGGGTTTGCGCACGCAGCGGCCAGCCATTCTCCATCACCTCGATGGCGGCTGAGGCGATCAAGCGGTCTTCAAGCCCTTTCTGCTCGATAAAGGCGTCGAGATCGGCCAGCGATTTGATACCGACATGGGCGCGCAGCTGGTCCAGCGGAACGCGGCCGGCGATCGGCAATTCTGTCGGGGAAGGCGGCGTCGCGGCGGGGGCCTGGGTCATGAGTTACGCGTGCAAAGGGCCTTACTCGGTCATCGCCCGGCGCATCAGCTCGCCCCACGGACCGGCGATATAGGCCAGGAATGTCCGTTCGCCTGATTTGACCATGACCTGGGCCGGCATGCCGGGTGTCAGATTATCGGCTTCGACCCGCTCGATCTGCCCATCATGCAATTCGACCGTAACCGGGTAATAGGCCGCGCCCGACGGCGCCGGTTCTTCGACGATGTCCGCCGACACCTTGGTCACGACCCCGTCGAGGATCGGCGCGCTGCGCTGCGGCAGCCCGGCCAGCCGGATTTCGGCCTGCATGCCGACAACGATGCTGTCGATATCGATCGGCAGCACCCGCGCGCTGATCTTGAAGCCCTCATCCTCGGGCACAATGTCCATCAGCCGCCCGCCGGGGCGGACGACCCCGCCCACTGTATGGACCTGCCGATCTACGACGATGCCGGAGATCGGCGCCCGGACGATGGTACGCTTGGCCTGCTCCCGGACCGTGACAAGTTGGCTGCTCAGCTCATCCAGCCGCGCCAGCTCTTCCTCTAGCTGCTGCAGGACCTGGCGGCGGAACGCCTTCTGGATATTGACAATTTCCAGCTCATTCTCGGAAATCGCCTCGCGCAGCCGCGCCACATCGGCGATCAGCCGGCCACGCTCGCCTTCGAGATTCGCCTTGCGCCGTTCCAGCGCCAGCACGCGCGTCTTGGGCGCATAGCCCCTTTCGTACAGATCGCGCAGCCCGACCAGCTCTTCCTCGATCAGGTCGGTCTCCTGCCGATTGGCGTTTTGCTGCGCCTCGTTACCGCGGATCTGTTCGAGAAACTGGTTGTTGCGCTCCCGCAGTATAGCCAGCTCGTTATCGAGCTGATCGAGGTTCTGGTTCAATAATGAGAGCTGGGTTGCCTTGAGTTCGGTCGCAAAAGGCGTGGTATCGGCCAGCAATTCCTCGGGCCACACGATCTCCCGGTCACCGCGCTGTTCGGCCTGCAGCCGGGCAATGGTGGCCTGGCTGCGCAAAAAGCGCGAATTGACGACCCGGACACTGTGTGCCGCCTCGGTCGTATCGAGCGAGACCAGCGGCTGATCACGCACCACGCGGTCGCCGTCACTGACATGGATTTCCGCCACGATGCCGCCGCGCAAATGCTCGATGCTCTGACGGGAACTGGCGACGACCAGCCGGCCTTCGACATAGCTGCCCTCGGCCAGCGGCACGAAGCCGGCCCAGGCGGTAAAACCGCCCAGCGCGATCAGCACCACGGCCAGCCCGATCACCATGGATTTGAAATATTGCGGTTTGTCCTCGGCCGAGATCCAGGCGTTGAGCCCGCTAAGCACTGCCTTCATCCGTTATCTCCGCTGGCCGGCTGTTGGCGCTGCTTGGCTTGCGCCACGCGCTGCTGGATCAGCGGCACGACCTCGTTCGGCGCCCCGAAGCCGGCGACCAGGCCGTCCTGCATGAACAGAAGCTTGTTCATGCCCTGCAGCATGGCGGGATCATGTGTCGTCATGATGGTGGTGATACGGCGCTCGCGCAGGGTATGCAGCGCGGTGCGCACGGCATGGGTGCCGCGCTGGTCGAGATTGGCCGTCGGTTCGTCGAGCACGACCACAGCCGGCTCCCCGTACAGTGCCCGCGCCAGCGCGATCCATTGCCGCTCACCGCCGGAAACCGAGCTGCCATAACCCTCGATCATGGTCTCATAGCCGTCGGACAGATGCAGGATACGCTCATGCACTCCGGCAGCGCGCGCCGCCGCGATGACATCCTCCTGGCTGAAACTTCGTTTCATGCGGGCGATGTTCTCGGCAACCGTGCCCTCGAACAATTCGATGTCCTGCGGCAGATAACCGATATAGCGACCGAGATCGTCGAGATCCCAGCTATGAACATCGACATCGTCTAGCCGCACGGTACCGGATTCGACGGGCCAGACCCCCATCACGCAGCGCAGCAGGGTCGACTTCCCGGCGCCGCTCGGTCCGATAATGCCCAGCGAGTCGCCGGCCTCGATGGTGAAGGACATACCCTTGACCGTTGCCGGACCCGTCGAGCCCGGCGGGCGGGCGATGACATTCTGCAACACCATCTTGCCCTGCGGCCGCGGCATGATCTGGTTGGCGCGCTGTGCCTGCTGGGCATCCTGGGCCAGCATGGTGTCAAGCCGCTCGTAGCCCATCCGCGCCACGGAAAAGGATTTCCACGCGCTGACTGCCTGTTGCACCGGACCGATTGTCCGCATCATCAGGATGTTGACGGCGATCAGCGCCCCCGCCGTCACCGTGCCCTGCAGCACATAATAACCGGCGATCGCGACCATGATCGTCGGAAAGACGAACATGTTGGTCTTGATCATGCCATTGCTGTCGGAGATGTGGTCCGTCGCAATCTGGTTATCCTTGATCGCCCCGGCGCGCTTTTCACGCCAGCGGGCATAAATATCGTCGATCATGCCCATCGCACCCGCGACCTCGGCATTGCGCAGGCTGGTCGAGGCAAAGCGGCTGTAGTCGCCGCGTTTTTCACTCGAGCGTTCCAGAGCCCGGCGGGACATGACATCCGACCAAACACCGATGACAAAGGTGACCAGCGTGCCGACCGTGGCGACGATCCCGAGCACCGGATGAATCACGAAGATCAGCAGCAGGATCAGCGGCACGAAGGGCAGGTCGAAAAAGGCGGTCACCGCCGGGCTGGCGAAGAACCGCTTGATCGCCTCGATATCGCCGGGTCCTGCGACCTGCCGCCCATGCAGGCGACTTAGCCGGAAGGTGCCGCGAAAGACTTTTTCCGTTGCAATGCCTTCGAGTTCTTCGCCGATCCGGGTCAGCATCCGCGAGCGGATCGCCTCAAGCGCCCCAAGCACGAACAACAGGAACAGCGCGATCACCGTCAAGGCGGCGAGGGTGCTGAGATTGCGGCTCGAGAGCACCCGGTCAAACACCGCCATCATGTAAAGCGGCTGCACCAGCATCAGCACGGTGACGATAAAGCTGAAGGCCGCAACGGCGATAAACCCGATGCGCGTGCGGTTGAGGAAATGGCGGACCATTGCCTTGCCGGGCGTTTCCTTCTGATTGGGCTGTGTGTCGGTGGCCGGCGCGTTCATGATTCAGTGGATGTAATCGTTCGACAGGCGGTGTCGAGCCATAGCGAGCCGACTCGCCCAGGCGCAATGACCTGTGTCTGTGTATAGTAACATGATAACCCCGGCGCGCAAGCCGGGGACAAAAGAAACGGGCCGCATCCGAAGATGCGGCCCGCCATAACCCTTCGGAAGAAGGGTGAACGATTAGGCACTCGCGAGGAACGAGATATCCGCGCCGGTGATGGTGTGATTATCGAGGTCGAGGACGCCGAAATTGACATCATTCGCATCGAGCGCGCCACCCGTCACCGCCTGAACGAAGGCAACAGCCACGGCCTGATCTGTCGTCCCGGCATTCAGACGGGCGAAGATAAAGGCACCGGCGGTACCGAAGGCGGTTCCCGCAGCCGAGAACTGAACCGCAGTCCCAAGCAGCGCGGCCTGGAATTGCGACAGAGCGCTGGCAAGCGAACTACCGGTAAAGGCCGTGCCGCCGTTGAAGAAGACCGCAGCATCATTGCCTGCGGCCGTCAACGAGTTACCCGCAGCAGCCGTGCCACCGGTCAGGACGGCCAGTGATGTCTCGGTGAAGGTACCCGAGGCGTCGAGACCAATACCGATCCGGATCCCCGTGCTCTGGATACCGGCACCGAAGGCACCGAACTCAGCCGCAGCAGTCGAACCGACAAAGGCGATTTCATCGTTCCCGAGATCATCGAAGTCGGTGATCACATCGACCTGCGTTGCGGACAGTTCGTCGTCAGCGCGATAGATGAAGACGTCGGTACCGCCGCCGCCGGTCATCGTGTCGGCACCGTTGTTACCGGTGATGCTGTCATTGCTGGCAGCGCCCACGATGTTGTTGCTGACCAGGCTGCCCTCGATATCGAGACCGAAGGCGGTGTTGGTCTGCGCCACATTGGAAGCGTTGACATTCGAGAAGCTCTGACTGCCGGCGCCGGTAACGCCCGTGCCCTTAACCTCCGGCGGAGCCGTTTTGAGGTTGATGTCGACATTGGACGCCGCCGGGTTCTGACCTTCGACAACGACCGTGTTGCCCGAAATCCGCGAGCTGAGCGGCACGGAACCGAACGACAGCTGGGCATCACCATTCGACGTGACCGTGGCTTGCGCCGCGACACCGATATTGATGAAGTCCTTGGTCACCGTTGTGCCGTCATCGGCGGTCTCGATAACCAGCTGCTTGTTCGTGGTGTCGACATAGGCATCGAGATCACCGTCGGCCGCCAACGGACCGGCAACGCCGGGCAGTACCGCGCCCGTTCCCAGGCTGTACTTGTCGCCCAGATCGCCGAAGCCGCTGAGGACGAATTTGTGGTCCTCGATGATACCATTGACGGTGTCCCCGCCGGTGGCATCGCCGGCCGCGATGGTGATGGTGTCATCGCCGCCATTGACGTTGAAGGTATCGCTACCCGTGCCGCCGGTCAGAGCATCGGCCCCGGTGCCGCCGGTCAGGACATCGTCGCCTGCACCGCCGAGAAGGGTGTCATTGCCCGTACCGCCGGTCAGGGTGTCGTTACCCGCATTGCCCGTGATCGTGCTCTTGAAGTTGGCATCGCCGGTCAGGCTGTCATTGCCCGCACCGCCGTTCAGGATCAGCGCATCGCCCGTCGTGGCGGCATTCGAGGCATTGATCGTCAGATTGCCGGTGGCGTCGGTACCGTCGATCGACTTGAAGTCGAACGCCGCAACACCGCTAATCGTCAGCGCCTGCGCACCGGCGATATCGATGATACCGTCGGCATCAAGAGCTGCAATGGTGCTGACCGTGTTGGCGCTGCCGCCCGACGACATGATGTTGAGCGTTTCGAGTTCAGTACCGGTGTCGGTGATACCGGCCAGGGTAACCCCGCCATTCAACGTCACCATGACGTTATTGGCCGCCGCATCGGTTTCCATGTCGATATTCGTGGTACCCATCGTCTTGGTGAAGATGAAATTGGTACCGTTATCGACATTGGTGAAAGTCGACGTGTCGGTCTTGTCGGCGCCATTGGACGCATCCAGCGAGGTGACCTGAATCGTCGCCAGATCGCCGCTGAAGTCATTGGCGTCAAGCTGGACATTGGTCGTCCCTGCCGGGGCAGTCAGTTCGGCAACCTCGATGTCGTTGAACGCGTTGGTGCCGATCGCACCGGCGAGGTTGGCAACATCGGTCAGGGAGAAGGTGTCCTTGCCGTCGCCGCCGTCACCCTTATCGGTGTCGCCGTTGACATTGGCGAAGGTGCCGAAGAAGAAGTCCGGACCGGCAGATTTGTTGGCCGCACCGGTGAAGGTGTCATCACCGCCGGTGAACTCGTTACCGACACCGACGGTCAGCTCCAGCGTTTTCGACGCAGTGCCCGGCGGATCGAACGGATCGGTGACGTTGATCGTCAGGATCTCGGTCGGATCGGCCGACGGATCGGTGTTGTTCGAGATGTACTTCAGATTGCCCAACGCGGCGTTGATCTGCGACGTGCCGCCCGAAATCACCAGCGTGTTCGACGACACATTGGCGCCGACAACCTGGCCGGAGCCGTCCTTGATCGTCGCACCGCCGGCACCGGTGATTTGCAGCAGCGAGCTGCCTTCCGCCTGCAGGGTAACGGTCAGGTTGTTATCGTCGCCGTCATTGACGGTGATGCCGTCGATGTCGGCAGCGACGTTGGTGAAGGCGTTTTCCGAAGCCGGAACCGTGATCGTCGGCGCCAGGTTCGGGTCGTCATTGACGATGGTGACGGTTGCCGGGCTGCTGCTGTCGACCTGCGTGCCCGTCGGCGCGGTGCCGAGCGAAACAGTGAAGGTCTCATCCAGCTCGCGGATCGTCTCGGCGGTGATCGTGATATTCACCGTCTTGGAGGCTTCGCCATCGGCAAAGACCAGGTTCTGGTTGACGGCGGTATAATCCTGACCGGCAACGGCAGTGCCGTCGGAGGTCGAGATATTGATCGTCGCCGAACCGGTGGTTACCGAGCGGGTTACCGTCGCGGTCACGGTCGGATTGGTCGTGTTGCCTTCGGTAACGCTGGTGCTGTCGAGGCTCAGCGAGAAGGTCGGCAGCTCGGGGGTGCCGCCGCCAACACCGGGCACGCTCGACTTGTCGGTGCCGTCGACGGTCACCTTGGTCTGGTCAAGCGTGTTACCGTCGCCGACGTCAACAGCATCGACGCTGATCGTGCCGGCATTGTTGTCGACAGGAACAGAACCGTCGGCAAAGGCCACCGAACCGGCGGCGTTCACGTTCACGGTGACCTTGTCGCCGCTGCCGTCGGTCAGGATCAAACCGGTCGGACCGGATTGGGTGATGGTGTAGTCGGCAAGATTGCCCGACAGCTCGACGCGGTCACCCGCGCCGACGGTGCCGCTTACGTCGATACCGTCGAGAATTTGCAGGGTCTCTGCATTGGCGGTACCGACAACCTCGACATCCGAGCCACCCAGAATAAACGTCTGGGCGCCCGCATTGTTGTCAACGATAAGCCTGTTCATGAGTTCTAGCTCCTCTCTAATTTGCTAGCCCGGCCGGCTGGAGGTCCGGGAGTTTTGATCGATGATCCGAAAAAACTCGGGTTGGGTTAGGGGTTAGGGTCCTGTTTATCAGCCAAAGGCCAGGGCATCGGCACCGAACGCCGAAGTGAACGAAGCGGTGCTGAATACGGTAGGATCAACCGCCGCCGAAACGCCGGTGATGTTGATCGTGGTCGCGTTGATCGTCAGCTGGATGAGGCCGTCAGTGCCGCTGCTGTTGATCACATTGACGTCACCCTCGCTGAAACCGCCTTCGAGGCGAAGCTGCTCATTAAGGGAGAAGTCGGTAAGTTCGACCGTTTGCGAGGTCGTGATATTGTCGAAGATGAAGCGGTCAAGACCTTCGCCGCCGGCGACCTGAGCGCCGTCCTGGTCAGCGTCGATATTGTCCGCCGCCGCCGTGCCGGCGGTAACCTCGGCCGGACCGCCCGCACCGGGCAGGTCGGCGAGCATGCCGCTGGGCGGCGGGTCGGGATCGTCGCCGCCGCCATCGCCCATGCCGCCCGGGAAGCCGTCATCGGCATCGAAGGACAGAGCGTTGTCGCCGAAGGCCGAGATGAAGGAGGCCGCGCTGAAAATCGTCGGATCGACCGCCGCATCGATATTGGTCAGCGTGATGGTCGTGGCATTGACCTGAATCACGACAATGCCGTCGGAACCGTCGCCATTGATGATATTCAAATCGCCGGCAGCAAAGCCGCCTTCCACGCGGATTTGATCGTCGCCGGTGAAATCATCGATCGTGACATCCTGCGACGTCGTCACATCGTTGAAGATGAAGCGGTCACCACCGGCCGAACCGCTGATGGTCACACCATCCTGATCGCCGTCGATATTGTCCGGGCTGCCGGTACCGACCAGCACCTCGGCCGGGCCGCCATTGGCGGGAAGCGCCGGCAGACCGTCGGCAACGCCGGTAAAGTCCGGGATGGCACCGGTGTCGCCGACAGCATTGGCCGCCGCGATAATCTCGGCGGTGGTGGCGCTGTTCGGGATCGCCTGGAGCTGTGCGGTCGACGGCTCATTCTCGCCCGCCGCACGCAGCGCGGCATAACCCTTGGTGAAACCCTCGGCCTGCGCACGGTTCTCAGCCGACAGGACAATGCCCGCCGTCACCGCACCCTCGCCGGAAGCGGCAAAGACGCCCTCCCAGAAGGCAAGCCCGGTGGCGTCAGGCGCCCGGCCGAGAACTTCCTGATAGAGATCGGTAACGAAGGACGTGGCCCCTTCGGCGGGGTCGATACCCTGAGCCGCAGCCTCGTCGGAATTGGCAAAGCCGGCGGCGACATTCGGTACCGTGCCGCCCGCGATGACCCGACCGAGCCAGAAGGTGATGCCATCGAGATCAGGCGAGCGGTCCAGCAGGCTTTCATAGTGCAGCGCCAGCGCCGCGACGCCGCCCGCATATTCCGCGCCGTCGATGAGGCTTTCGGTCAACCCGTCCCGCGTCAGCGTCCCCGCCTGCAGCGCAGCGACGTTATCCGCCAACTCCGTTGCGGTCGGACTACGGAACAAAACGGCCTGATAGACCTCAATGACAATATCCTCTTCCATTCCTCAGCTCCTGCTTTGGCTGCCGACCCCGAAGGAACACGGGACCGGCTATTCAGTTTCGGCACAGGCGGTGCCGAGCGCATTCTTCATGTGCGAGGGCCGCAGACGGAAAACCGACCTGCGACCTCAATCCTCACGGGCGGTGTCACGACAACCCGCGAAGAACAACTCAGTGCCCGTGCCTGCCTCAATGTCGGGGCAAATAACCGAATCGCAACGCTCTTTAGCATCGCAGCAGCAGTTTTTGCCACCCCATGTGTACAGTAACTTCAACACAAGCGAATCTGTAACCCTATGTCAAGAGGAAAATCGGGCGCGACTCTGTGAACCTTGTCACAAAGGTCTGCAAGAAACGGAACAGGTGCGCATTGGTTGCAGCGACCATCGAAGAACTTCGTTTGACAAGAGAGACTTAGGAGCAGACTCTCAACCGAGGAATGAGTGACTCGACGCGGTGGTAAAGTGAGAGAAACCGGGCGTCAACAGCAAAAACAACACCCTTGGCGGAAAAAGCCGATTAACCGTGTAACCAGCACCGAAAAATGAAAAATTTCTTAATCCGTGGCAAATCGGCAACGTTGCGCCGCCTGGTGAGACGGTAACGCGATGCGCGTTGTCATCCTCAGCCACCAGATCCCGTTCGTCTTCGGCGGCGCGGAACTGCTTGCGCGCAACCTTAAAAATGCGGTCGAGCAAAGCGGCCATGAAGCGGCGCTGTTGGAATTGCCGATGAAGTGGTACCCGCCGGCCGCCCTTTATGATTCGATGTTGGCGGCGATGCTGACCGATGTGAGCGAAAGCGCGGGAGTCGGTATCGACCGGGTGATCGGGCTGAAATTCCCGGCCTATCTGGCGCCGCATCCGAACAAGGTGCTCTGGATCGTGCATCAGCACCGTGAGGCTTATGATCTCTGGGATCGCGGTGAGGGCGCGCTGATCAACAGCCCCGGCGGGGCCCAGGCGCGGGCGCTGATCCATGCGGCGGATAATGCGGCATGCGCCGAGGCCCGCGGCGTCTTCACCATCGCCGGCAATGTGTCCAAGAGACTGGCGCATTATAACGGGGTCAGCGCCGAAGCCCTTTACAGCCCGCCGGATCGGGCGGAAAGCTTTTATCCCGGCGCGGCGGAGGATTTTCTCTTCTTCCCGAGCCGGATCAGCGGGCTCAAGCGTCAGGAACTGGCCCTGCGGGCGCTAAGCGAGACGAGCAGACCGGTGCGGCTCGCCCTTGCCGGCCCGGCCGATCAGCCATCGGAAATCGACCGCCTCAGGACGCTAGCGGAGACCCTGGGAATCGCCGACCGCGTGATCTGGCACGGCTCGGTCAGCCACGAGGCCAAAATCGATCTTTATGCCCGCTGCCTCGGCGTGCTCTACCCGCCGCTTGATGAGGATTACGGCTATGTCACGCTGGAGGCGATGCTGGCCGCCAAGCCGGTAATCACGACCACCGATTCGGGCGGGCCGACCGAGTTTGTCCGCGACGGTGAAACCGGGCTGGTCGCCGAGCCAGCGCCGAAGGCCCTGGCGGCGGCCATGGACCGATTATGGGATAACCGGACCGAAGCGGGGCGTTTGGGCGAGGCGGGACGGCAGCTTTATGCCGAGATGCCGATCGGCTGGTCGGCCATCGTCGAGAGGTTGCTCGCCGCATGAGCAGACGGCTTAACCTGCACTGGGCCTCCCCGCTGCCGCCGCAACCGACCGATATTGCCGCCTTCACCGCGCGGCTGATGCCGCATCTCGCCGCCCGTGCGGAGCTTACATTGTGGGCGCCGGACGATGGCGACCTGCCGGCCATTGACGGCATGACACCGCGCCCCTTCACTGAGCCGGTTGACTGGCGGGCCCTGAACCGTGCCGATGCGGTGGTCTGGAATCTCGGCAATGACGCCCGCTTTCACGGCGCTTTTCTCCGCGCTGCACGGCTGTTTCCCGGCATCGTCATTCTGCACGATGCCAACCTGCTCGAAGCCGTGCTGCAGGCCTATGATCATCGGCTTGCCCTCGCCGAAGTCGAGCGCGAACACGGCAGCGCGGCCCGCGCCATAGCGCAATCGATCCTCAGCGGGCGCGGCCATGCGGCGCGCGAGGCCGGGGCGGCACCGATGATCCGGCTCATGCTTCGCAGCGCGCTGATGGGTGTGGTCCATTCCGATCGGCTCGCGGCAGCTTTGGCCGAAGACCCGGAAATGCCGCCGATACTTGCGCTCGACCTGCCCTATCCGGCCGCCCCTTCGGCGAAAAAGGAATCGCGCCCGCAGGCGGCGGCCCGCCGCCTGATCGTCTTCGGCTATCTCGCCGCCAATCGCCGATTGCCCGATATCGTCGATGCTCTCGGCTGCTATCCGCGCCGTGACCGGTTTCATCTCGATATCTACGGCGTGCTGCAGGATCGCGTCGCCCTGGAAGCGGGGCTGATCCGAAACCGCATGCATGAGCAGGTGACGGTGCAGGGCTATGTCGACGACGACGCGCTCGACAATGCCATTGCCGGCGCCGATCTCGCCATCAATTTGCGCCGCCCGACCCTGGGAGAGGCGTCGGGGGCCCAATTGCGCATCTGGAACCAGGCGACAGCCAGCCTTGTCACGAATGACGGCTGGTATGCCGATCTGCCCGATGACTGCGTGCTGAAGGCCGATCCTGACAATGAGCGCGGGGCGATTCACCGGGCGCTGGATTTGGCGCTTGACCAGCCGGAGCGCCTGCAGGCGCTCGGCGATGCCGGGCGCGGCCGCCTGATGCAGCATCATCGGCCGGAGATGTATGCCGACGCCCTGCTTGCCGCGCTGGACGATGTCGATGGGCTGAACCGGCGGCGTGCGGCGCTGTTCGCCGCCGCACGGTATCGTCAAGCGGGCGCGCGCCTGCCGGGTTTGACAAGACAGGCCGAGATCAGCCTGTTAAAACACCGCCTGATCGCTCTTGCCGGCGGATAATGACTGACAAGCAGACCCCGAAATCGCCGGAAATGGATGACGCGCTGGAAATAGCCATGCGCGGCAGCGAAGCAAAGCGACCAGATGATCCGATGCGGGCGGAAACCGGCGCCGCCACGGATGACAGCGCCCAGCCCGGCGAAGCGCCCGTCAATCATGACCGCTGGGGTGGGCTGAGGCGGGCCGCACGGCACGGCTATGATCTTCCGGTAATCGGTTACCCGCTGGCCTGGTTGAGCGCGCTGCTGCGGCTGCCGCGCCGTCTTGCGGCCCTGCAGGCTGCGGCCGAGGCCGCCGAGCAACGCATCACGACGCTTCAAACCGAAGCCGCCGATATCAGGCGCATCCTGGCCGAAATGACCGAGGCGCTCACCGCCCAGCGAGAGGCCCTGTCGGCGCGAACCAAGGCCGACGAAGGTCGGCTTGACGCGGCCAATGCCGAGATCGACCGTCTGATCCGCCGGGTCGATGAACACCGCCTGGTCCTCGACCACTATCTCAGAGGCGAGACCGGCGACAGCGCGGAGCCGCAAACAGCCGCCGCAGACGATCTGCAAGATTTTCTGGTCGGGCTTGAGGCCCGTTATCGCGGCAGCGAGGAGGAAATCGCCGAAAGGCTGGCGTCTCATCTGCCGCGCATCGACAAGGCGCTGGAGGCCGCCGGGGCCTTGCCCGTCCTCGATCTAGGCTGCGGTCGCGGTGACTGGCTCGGCCTGCTTGCGGTGCGCGGCCATGCGGCGATCGGCGTCGATCTGAGCGGGCCCGCCATCGCGACCGCACGGGAAAAAGGGCATCAGGTGGTCGAGGCCGACGCGCTGGATTATCTGAGCAGCGTCAGAGCCGGCAGTCTGGCCGCGGTCACAGCCTTTCACCTCGCCGAGCATTTGCCCTTCGGCCGCCTGCTGGAGCTGGTACGCCGGGCCAAACGAGCCCTGGCGCCCGGCGGGCTGCTGCTGATCGAAACGCCGAACCCGGCCAATCTGATCGTCGGTGCCCATACCTTCTGGATCGACCCGACGCATCAGCGACCGCTGGCGCCCGAATTGATGCGCTATGTCCTCGAGGCAGAAGGTTTTGTCGATATCGATATCGACATGCTGACCCCGGCCGATGACTATGACAATGAGGCGGTCGTTCGTCTTGCCGAAAACGAGCGCCTGAACGCGATCGCGCGGGAGAGATTTCTGGGCCCGCGCGATTATGCTGTCAGCGGGATCGCCGCTAAATAAGCGCCACCGCCCCGGCGGCCATGATCGCGAAGGCGATGATCAAGGCGAGAGCAAACGCGTTACGCTGGGCTTTGGTCATGCCGTACTCCTGTGCTTGCAGCCGCCTAGCAAACTTCATGCCACCTTATATAAATCAGCGGCTTAACGGCACACCGACGACGCATTGTAAATTTTTCTGACAACCATCGCGCGAATCATTAACGCCGCGAAACAACGGTTATCGACCGTATCGGCGCTCCCATTCGCGCTCGATGGCAAGCATCCAGCTCGGATGCGGCTCGGCCAAAGGTATCGCCCTGGCCGGATCGAGCCTCGCCGGGCTGTCCGGAAGTGCATCGAACAGGGCAAGCTGATCGGGATTGAGCATGGACGGCGATAAAACGCTCAGATCGCCCCAATGCCGGATATCCATCTTGCGGGCCTGGGCTTCGGGGCTGAGCAGGAAATTGATTACCAGCATCGCCGCTTCTTTCGCCGAAGCGTTATAGGGGATCGCCAGAAAATGAGCGTTACCGATCATGCCTTTGGAGAAGACATGCGGCCTGACGCTTTCCGGCACCGTCCCATCCGCGATCAAATTGGCAGCCGCTGCGGCGTTGAAAGCAAGGGCGATATCGACCTCGCCGTCCCCAAGCAATTGTTGCAGATGCGCGCCGCTCCGGGGAAAGCGGCGACCGCTGCGCCAGAGATGCGGATGCGCCTGCTCCAGCCAGCTCCATAAACCCGCCGTCGCCGCCGCAAAATTCTCCTCACTCACCGGGCGATAGAACGGCGCGCTGTCAACCGCCGTGGTCAGAAGGATTTGCTTGAGAAATGTCGAGCCGATGAAATCGGGCGGACGCGGGTAACTGAAACGTCCGGGATTGGCGGCGATCCAGGCGAGTAGAGCGGCGGCGTTGTCGGGCGGGGTCTCGATGACCGCGCTGTCGAACAGCAGATTGAATTGCGACAAGCCCCACGCCGCCTCCATGCCATCGACCGGGATGGTGAAATCAGTCTGAAGCTCCGGACGATGGTCGACATCGAGCAGGCGGTGATTGGGAATCGCAGCGGTAAACGGACCGTAGAGCAGGCCGTTCTCCTTCATCGAGGCGAAGTTCTCGCCGTTTATCCAGATCAGATCAACGCTGCCGCCCTGATCGCGGCCGGCGGCTTTCTCCGCCAATACCCTGCTGACTGCTTCGGCGACATCGGCAACCTTGACACGCTCAACCTCGATCGGGTGTCGCGCCTCGACCTGCTCGATCGCCCAATCGACAAAGCCGTTGACCGCCTGATTGCCGGCCCAGACATTCCAGTACACCGTCTGCCCCGCTGCCGCGCTGCTGATCTCATCCCAGGAACGCGTCTCCTCGGCGGCGACCACACGATAAAGCAGGACCAGCGCGAAAACGATGGCGATCACCCGCAGGGCGGCGCGTGCCAGAGCGAGCGAAAAGAAGGACTGCTTCTTGTTTTCCCGCTTGCGCGCCCGTTCCCGCAAGCTCTTGACGATCACGACGTCGTCCTTGGCCCCGCCGCCGAGCCATCGCGCCGGCGCGCCGCGCAGGCCGATCAGCCGCAGCAGCAGAGGCCAGCCCGTCTTGGCCCCGCGCCAAACAAAGCCGTCGCGCCAGGACGGGTCGGCGGTCGCAAGGGTAGCGGCGCCGACCGGTTTCAGTCGCACGCTGCCGAGCTCCCGACCGAGATCGAAAAGCGGCCACGCAGTGTCCGGCTCAAGCGCGCCGACGGTATTAATCAGGGAACGGTGCAGCAGCACCGCCTGATCCTCTCGCAGCGCCGCGAACCGGCGATTGGTCCAGTCGACAAGGCGTTCGATTATCGACGGACCGAAGCCGGTGCCGTCCTCGACCCGCCAGGTAAAGTAATGTGCGGCGCGCTGACCGTCGCGATCGGCTATGGCCCGTGCCGCCGCTTCGGCCCAATCGCCAGGCAGGGTCAGCTCGGGCGGCAGCAGCAACAACCACTCACCGCGCGCCTCGGCCAGCCCCGCCCGCCAGCGAGCCGCCGCATTGCCGTCCACGGCAACACAGCGGGCCCCGGCGGACTCGGCACGCGCAACGGTGTCGTCATAGGAACCGCCGTCAATGACGATAATCTCGACCGCGGTGTCGCGCTCGGCCAGAAGCGTCTTGCCGGCATCCACCGCGGCGATGACCCCGCCGATGCGTTCACGATTGTTCAAAGTCGGAATGAGGACGCTTATTCGCTGCACGTCAGGCTCGTTTTGTTTCTTTGAGGCAATCAGTTGCGCCAGAAGGCGGGATTGCACAGCACCAGAACGGTAAAGAACTCCAGCCGCCCCAGAATCATGGCAAAACAGAGGATCAGCTTGGCCGGATCGGGCAGCGGCGCGAAATTGCCCGACGGCCCGATAATCGGCCCCAGCCCCGGACCGACATTGGCAACCGCGGTGGTGGCGCCGGAAACAGCCGTGATGAAATCGAGTCCCATCGCGCCGAGCAGGACGGAAATGACCAGGATCAGGCCGCTGAAGACGAAAAGAAAGCTCATCACCGAGAGCATGAGATCATCGTCGACAAGCTTGCCGCCATATTTCAGCGGCAGCACCCGGTTGGGGCTGTAAAGCCGCATCAATTGCGCCTTGAGCACGAGGAACAGGATCTCGAGCCGGAAAATCTTGATCCCGCCGGTGGTCGAACCGGTACAGCCGCCGATAAAGGTAATGAAAAAGAACGCCATTACCGCCAGCGATCCCCAGGCGGTATAGTCCTCTGCGGCATAGCCGGTGGTGGTGATGATCGCCGTGACATTGAACAGGGTGATGCGAAAGGCGGTGCCGAGATCATCCTGGCCCTCGGCGACACGCCAGATGGTCATCGCCACTGCGATCAGCAGCAGAATGCTGATAAAGCTGCGCACCTGACGGTCGCGCCAGATTGCCGAAAACTCCCCCTTGATGAAGCTGATATAGCGCACGAATGGCAGCGCCCCGGCAATCATGCCGCCGATCGCTATCCATTCGATCGCTTCGCTCTCGAAACCGCCGATCGAGCGGTCGCGCGTCGCATAGCCGCCGGTGGCGAGGGTCGTCATGGCGTTACAGATCGCCTCGAATGCCGGCATGCCCGCCGCCGCATAAGCAACAATGCAAACCGCCGTGAAGGCGAGGTAGACGGTGATGATGCTGCGCACCAGATCGACCGCGCGCGGCACCACCTTTTCATAATTATCGGAGGATTCAGAGCGGAAAATCTGCATCCCGCCGACGCGCAAGAAAGGCAGGATGATCAGACCGATGGCGATAATCCCGATGCCGCCCAGCCATTGCAGCAAAGCGCGCCACAACAGGAGCCCGCGATCCGCGTCGTCAAGACCGGAGAGCACCGTGGAGCCTGTCGTCGTGATGCCTGAAATTGCCTCGAAGATTGAGTTCACCAGCCCCGGCGATTGTTCCGAAAGCATGAAGGGCAGGGCGGCAAACAGCCCGAGCAATACGTAAAGCAGCGTGGTGAGGACAAAGGTCTGGCGCAGATTGAGCGAGAGCGACTGCGCCCGATTCATCAGGATCAGCAACACCCCGAAAAACAAGGTCAGCGCGCTACCGACGGCAAAGGCCCGCCAGTCGCGGTGGCCGTATCCGATATCGACCAGAAGCGGCAACAGCATTGCCCCCGCGAGGATCGTCAGCATGGCGCCGGCGACGAACAACACCGGCCGCATATCGAGCGCAGAGATCATCGCCTATCGCTGCTGTAGCCGCGCAGCGCAGTCAAGCGGACGATCAAGCCGACGCTTCCGGGCAAGGTGTATCAGAGCATTCCGAGGGCATTTTTGTAGAGATCGAGCAGCTCTTCCTGCTCACGCCGGTCATCGGGCTCGACCCGCCGCAATTTGAGGATCTGGCGCATCACCTTGGTGTCGAATCCGGCTGATTTAGCCTCGGCGAACACCTCCCGTATATCTTCGGCAATGCCCGATTTCTCTTCTTCAAGGCGTTCGATCCGCTCGATGAAGGAACGCAACCTGTCGGCTGCGATTTCGCTGCTGCCCTCCATTGGGCCTCTCCTGAGATTCTGTCCGGTGCTGAAAGCCTGCCTTGATGACGCCTTGTTCGGCGGCGCGCAATACTCATCAGGCAACGAAACGATAGGTGAACGAGTTCATGGTGAGCATCGCTTTCCGCAATTAAGGTCTAGGTTACCGTATCAGGACATTGTGAAAAGCTGATCATTTCGCGGGTCTGCCGCGCCTTATCCTCTTACCGGCCCGGCAAACCCGGCAGCCTTAGGGGCCGGGGCACAGGATGACCGGCGACGACAACGAGGAGCAGCACATGGCCAGGGCCGCAAGCATGGCAGCAAGCGCACAGCGGGTCGCGCCGCAGGTCAAGCGCGGCCTGCTCGGCATGATCGGCATGTCACTGGCCGTCGCGCTCTATTTCGTGATGGCGATGCCCGCGGCGGTCCTGATCCACCTTGTCGGCCATCACATTGTGCGCAGCTGGCGTCGCCGCGGCATCGCCCTGACCGGCGGGCTCCTGGCGATGTTGATCCTGGCTTTCGCGGTGCCGTCGGAAATCGGCTTGAACCTGTATGAACAGCGCCTGGCCGATCAACGTGAAGAACGTGAAGCGCAACAGCTCAAAGCCTTGCTGCACCTTGCTGCGGAAATTCGCGCTGCGCGAACCGGTACCGACGATCTCGAGCTATAAACCGGCGGTACTCTCCTCGATCAACCAGTCGACCACGCGACGACCGGCCTCCGCTTCATCGAGCCCGTTTTCCTTGGCCTGTTTCCAGAGCGCAAGCTGCTGATGGGCGCTGGTGCCGCGATTCAGAATATCGCGAGCATGGTCCAGATAGACGCCGCATCCCAGCGCCTCCGCATCTTCGGTGATCAGATCGAGAATTTCTTCGAGCAGTTCGCGGTAGTCGACGATCGCGCCGCGACCGAAATCGATCAACCCGTTATCGATGCCGTAGCGCTGCGCCCGCCAGCGGTTTTCCTCGATCAGCATGTTGCGATAGCGCCGCCAGCTGACATTGCTGCGCCTGAGGCGATAGAGCATGCGCAGCATTGCCTGATAGAGCGCGGCAATCGCCAGCCCGTCCTCCATCCGGGTGCAGACATCGCAAACCCGCATTTCCAGCGTCGGGAACCGGGCGCTGGGCCGGATGTCCCACCACAACTTGGTCGCATCCTCGATGACGCCGGTATTCACCAGCACCTGCACATTGGCGTCATATTCATCATAGCTGCCGAAGGCGTCGGGCATGCCTGAACGCGGCAGATCGCCGAATACGGCAAGGCGATAGCTCATCAGACCGGTCTCACGCCCTTGCCAGAACGGCGAGGATGTCGACAGCGCCAGCAGATGAGGCAGCAAATAGCGCACCTGATTCATCAGATCGATGCGCAAATGCGGGTCTTCGATGGCGACATGGACATGCATGCCGCAGATCAGCAATCGCCGGATCGCCACCCCCATATCGCGCGCCAGCCCCTGATAACGGTCGCGCGCCGTGGTCTGTTCGGCCGACCAATCGGCGAAAGGATGCGTGGCGCTGGCGATGAAGGCGAGACCGTGCTTCTCGCATTCCTCGGCAACGGTGCCGCGCAATTTGGCAAGGTCGGCGCGGGCGCCGTCTATGCTTTGCGCAACCGCAGTGCCGACTTCGATCTGACAGCGCAGAAATTCCGGGCTGACCTGTTGTTCCAGACGGTCGACACAGGCCTGCATCAGCGCCGGCGGCGGGTCTTTGACGGTATCACGGGTCTCGCGGTCAACGAGAAGATATTCTTCCTCGATCCCGACCGTGAAGGATGGTTCGGAGAGTGTCATCAGCGGGCGCCTCTCGGGTTTTCTTGACCGGCCGGCTTATTCTCAGGGCGCCCCTGGAATAAACGAAACCGAACAGGCTGAGCGTCATCTTCAGCCCTTTATCTGCCCTGCGGCGACTGAGTCGAGCAAGCGTTTGAGCAGCGGCGCCAAAAGATCGGCCCAGCGTTGCTGACCGGAGGCATCGGCAATGAGGTCCTGGCGGAGTTCGAGCAGCAAATGCAGGCGACCGGTCTCGACGGCATGTTTCTCTGTCGTGAAGCCGCGCGGGCTGCTTGCGGTATAGGGCTGGTTATCGCCGACCACGAGATCGGCCTGTTCGCGCAGCAACGCCAGCATGGGATCCGACAAGCGGCGATCCTCGTCATACAGCACGCCGATATGCCAGGGGCGTTCGCTGCCCTTCATCACCGGCGTGAAACTATGCATGCTGATCAACACCGGGGGCCGCCCGATCACCCTGCCGTGGCTCTCGATCAGCGCCTCCAGACGATGATGATAGGGCCAGAAGATTTCCTCCGCCCGAGCCGCCCGGTCATGGACGCTCAAATCCTCATTGCCGGGGATAAAGATGTCGTCGCTGATCAGCGGGATCGAGCTGGGATCGGTCAGATGCCGGTTCGGATCGACCACCAGCCGCGAATAACCGGAAAAAATCGCCGGCGCATCGAGCCGCGCGCTCAGCCCTTCGGTCACCCCCGCCGCGCCGATATCATAGGCGATATGTTTGGCGAGGTCGGCGGCAGGCAAACCCAGTTTCCCCAATGCCGCAGGCACCGCATTGGTCGCATGATCGCAGAGCAGTATCGCCGGACAGCCGCCCGTCTCGCGCATGACCCGCACCGGCGCCGGATCACCCGGGCCGAGCAGCGGCGGCGCTGCAAGATCGCGGTCATGGGCGGTGTGCTGAGAGCCATGCATCAGCCTCAGATAGGCGCGGCGATTGTCCGCGGGTAGATCAGCGGTTAGTAAAGGAACAGCTCATGTGGATAACAGGAGGCCGCCGCCGATGGCGCTGAATGAAGCGCATCCGATCGACCCGCCGCTATTGGCGCGCCTAGCCGGCCATCGCGCCGTGTGGGACGAACGCGCCCGCTTGGCGGCGATGCTTGATGACGCCCCTTACGGCATTCTTTGGCGCGACGGCGACCGGATCAGTGCGAACCGCACGGCACGCGCATTACTGGGATTCGCGCCGCAACATCTTGACGACCTACTTGCTGCGCTGAGCGAAGCCGACCGGACCCGCCTTCAGCACAGTTTGAAAAGCGACGCGCCGGATCCGGTCGATATTGCGCTGGGCGACAGAACACTTCGCATTCGGCCGGCGGACCCCGCCCTCTGGCTGGAGGACGTCACCGCGCTCTTCGCCGAGCGACGCGCAAAGCAGGAAAGCGAGGCGCTCGCCTCCCTGCGCGCCGCGAAACTGGACTGCTTTTCGATGCCGGTCTGGCAGCGCGGGCCGGACCAGCGACTTCTCTGGTGCAATGCCGCCTATGCCGCGGCGCTCGATCTGACTTGCGAAGCCGTCATCGAGCATCAGCGTGATTTCACCACCGATCGCGGCGATGACTCGGCACGCGCTCTGGCGCGCAAGGCGCTTGAGACGAAATCCGGCGAAACCCAGGAACGCCATGTCGTGATCGGCGGTGACCGGCGCCTTTTCAGGATCGTCGAAACCGCGCTGCCGGATGATCTCGGTACCGTCGGTTTCGCCGTCGATATCACCGATCGGGAAGCGGTCGAGCATGATCTCGGCAGGCAGATCGACAGCCAGGCGCGCCTGCTCGAACAGCTCAATACCGGCATCTCCATCTACGGCACCGACACCAGGCTGCAATTCTATAACAGTACGTGGGCGACGATGTTCGGCATCGAGCCCGCCTTTGCCGACAGCAAACCGCCGCTGCCCGAAGTGCTCGATCGCATGCATGAGCGGCGCAAGCTGCCCGAACAGCCCGATTTCAGACGCTTCAAGCAGGAAAGGCTGGGGCTGTTCACGACGCTGATCGATTCGCATGAGGAGATGCTGCATCGGCTCGACGGCTCGACCCTTCGGATGCTCGCCGTGCCGTATCCGCTGGGCGGGATCATGTTCATCAGCGAGGACGTCACCGACCGCATCCAGCTCAAATCCGAATACAATACGATGATGGCGGTGCAGCATGCGACGCTGAACAATCTGCTGGAATCAATCGCGGTGATCGGCACCGACGGCAGGGTCAAGCTCTGCAATGTCCATTTCGACAAGCTCTGGAAGCTCGATCCCGAGGCGATGCGACGCGAACCGCATATCGCCGACATCACCGAGCAGATGCGGCCATTGCTGCTGGCCGACGACGCAGCGGAGGAACAATGGCAGGAGCTGCGTGAAACACTGACCCGTCAGGTCTTCGGCCGGGAGACGGCGACCATACGGCTTGAATGCGTCGACGGTCGCACATTCGAGCGGACGGTGGTGCCGCTGCCCGATGGCAACAAGCTGATCACCCATCTCGAAATCACCGACACGCTGCGCATCGAACAGGCGCTGCGCGACCGCAACAAGGCCCTGGAGGAAGCGGAAAGGCTGAAAACCGAATTCCTGGCCAATACCTCCTACCAGCTGCGCACGCCGCTCAACGCGATTTCCGGTTTTGCCGAGATCCTTTCCAATGAGTATTTCGGCCAGCTCAACGACCGGCAGAAGGATTATACGCGGGACATCATTGATGCCTCTGATCGGCTGATGTCGCTGATCGACACGATCCTCGACCTGTCGACAATCGAGGCCGGCTACATGGAGCTGGACTTTACCGAAATCGATCTGTCAGCGCTGTTTGAACAGATCGAGACCCTAGCCACGGAATGGGCCCGCAAGCAGTCGATTGAAATCACGCTGAGCTGTCCGCCGGAACTCGGCGTGCTTACCGCCGACGCCCAGCGCGTGCGGCAAATCCTGATGAATCTGATCGGCAATGCGCTGAAATATACCGGGTCCGGCGGCCGCATCGCCGTTACGGCCGAAGCCGATCATGCGCGTGACACCATCAGCCTGATCGTCGCCGATAACGGGGTCGGCATCGCCGCCGAAGATCAGCAACGGGTGCAGAATGCCTTTGAGCGCGTTCCCCATGGCCGCGACGACAAGGGCGCCGGTCTGGGGCTGACACTGGTCAAGAGCTTTGTCGAGCTGCACGGCGGCAGGTTGCTTATTGAGAGCGCGCCGGGCGCCGGCACCACGGTACGCTGCATTTTACCGCGTTGCCCGAAGCCCCGGACCGAGACAATCAAACAAGTCGAGCAAGCGCCCGGGCATGGCCCGACGGCTTGAGCTGCCCGATGCGGCGGCAACCGAGGCGCTGGGCCGGCTTCTGGCTGCCTCATTGCGACCGGGTCTGAGCCTGCATCTGTCGGGCCCGATCGGCGCCGGCAAATCGAGCCTGGCGCGGGCCCTGATCAGGCAAGCGGCCGGCGATCCGGCGCTTGAGGTGCCGAGCCCCACCTTCACCCTGGTGCAGAGCTATGAAACAGCGATCGGCGAGATCTGGCATGTCGACCTTTACCGTCTGAGCGACCCCGCCGAGGCCGTCGAACTCGGCCTTGAAGAAGCAGCGGCGCAAGCGGTTCTGGTGATCGAATGGCCCGACCGGCTGGGCAGCGATTGGCACTCGGACCGGCTTGAGATCGCATTAGCCGCGGAAAAGATGGGCCGCTGCGCGGAAATCTCGGCGTATGGAGCGGAGGCGCAGAAAATTCTTGCCGCCATCGACCTCAACAGCCTTGCCCCGAAAGCCGTCGGCGAGGATAGTCCGCCGCAATCCTGAAGACCTTCCTTGTGCGGTGAGAAAGCGGCGATGGCCAGCCCGGCATTTGCGATGCCCAAGACGGCAATGATCATGGCGGCCGGGCGCGGCGAGCGCATGCGGCCGCTGACCGACGAGACGCCCAAGCCGATGCTGGAAGCCGGCGGCAAGCCGCTGATCGATCACATTCTGGCAAGGCTTGGTGCGGCTGGGGTTGAGCGCGTTGTGGTCAACACCCACCACCATGCCGACCAGATCGAAAATCACCTCAAGGCGCGACAAGGGCCGCCCGAAATCCTGATCTCGCCCGAGCCCGGCGGCGCGCTGGAAACCGGCGGCGGGGTCAAGAAGGCGCTGCCGCTGCTGGGCGATCAGGCGGTTATCATTTGCAATGGCGACGCGGTCTGGCTCGACGGGCCGAGCCCGGCACTGGCCCGCATGGCCGAGCTGTGGGACCCTGAGCGCATGGATGCCCTGCTGCTCACCATGCTGGCACCACGGGTCTTCGGCAGTGTCGGGCGCGGCGATTTCGGCATGGATGCGGATGGTCGCCTGTGTTGGCGCGAGCCGCCGCATATCGCGCCCTATCTCTACGCTTCGGTGCAAATCATCAAACCGCAGCTCTTCGCCGACGGGCCTGAAGGGCCTTTTTCGACGGTGCAGATCTGGGACAAGCTGATCGAGCAGGAACGCTTGTTCGGCATCGTCCATGACGGCGTGTGGTTTCACATCAGCACGCCGCGCGACCTTGAAATGGCAAGGCCGATGCTCGATGAACGCAATGCCCGATGGCTTGAGCCGGGAGAGTACTGATCGCCGCATGACAGACGGCAACGGGGCCGACAAAACCTATTCGATCGCTGCCGGCGAACCCTTCGCCGACCGCCTGGCGCAGGGGGTCCTGCGGCTGGCGGCCGAGGACGGCGGCGCACTCGCGCTCGCCGATATTCTGGTGCTGCTGCCCAATCGTCGCGCCTGCCGCACCTTTCAGGAGGCGTTGCTGCGACAGGCGGGAGAAGTGCCGCAATTACTTCCCGCAATCCGTCCGATCGGTGATGTGGATGAGGACGACCTCATCGGTCGCGGTGCTGATTATGCGGCCCTCGACACCGTGCTTGCTTTACGTCCGGCGATACCGCCCTTGCTCCGGCGATTGCTGCTGGCCCGGCTGGTGCTGGCATCCGGACAGTCGCGCGACATGCCGCCGGCCCAGGCATTAGCACTCGCAGGTGACCTGGCCCGGCTGCTCGACGAGATCGCGCTGGAAGAGCTGAGCCTCGACGACATTGCCGGTCTCGTCCCCCGCGAGTTCGCGGAGCACTGGCAAATGACGGTCGATTTCCTCGGTATTCTTGCTGATTACTGGCCGCAAATCCTCACCGAGAGCGGCTTTCAGGACAGCGCGGCACGGCGCATCGCGCTGCTCCATGCCCAAGCAACAGCCTGGCAGGCTGCGCCGCCGGACAAGCGCGTCATCATCGCCGGTTCGACCGGTTCGATTCCGGCCACGGGCGCGTTGATGCAGGCCGTGCTGAAGCTGCCGCGCGGCATGCTGGTGCTGCCGGGTCTCGACGCCGACCTTGATGATGATTCCTGGACGGCGGTGGGGGAGACCCATCCGCAATACGGGCTCAGGCACCTCCTGGCCCGGCTGGGGATCCACCGCCGCGATGTCCGGCCGTGGCCGGAATCCGAAAATCCGGCTCAGGGCCGCATTGCCCTGCTGCGCGAAACCATGCGCCCGGCCGAAACCAGCGAACACTGGCAAAGGCTGGCGGCGGATGCCTTCCCGCCGTCGGCACTGGACGGCCTCAGCGTGATTGACTGCGACAGCGCGGAAGAAGAGGCGCTGGTCATCGCGCTGATCCTGCGCGAAAGCCTGGAGCAGCCGGAGCGGCGCGCGGCGCTTGTGACCCTGGATCGTAATCTGGCCCGGCGCGTTGCAACCCACCTGAAGCGTTGGCGGATCGAGATCGATGATTCAGCCGGCGTGCCCTTGGGGCAGACCGTGATCGGCCGATTTTTCGGCCTTCTTGCAGAGGCGGTGAATGCGGCGCTGGCACCCGCGCCGCTGCTCGCGCTGCTCAAGCATCCGCTCAGCGCGGCGGGCCGAACGCCGGCCGACTTCGCGGCCTCGGTGCGGCTGCTCGACCGCAAGGTACTGCGCGGCCCCCGGCCACCGCCCGGCATTGACGGGCTGCGCCGGGCCGCCGAACAGCAGAAAGAACCGACTGCCGGGAAGCTGTTGAGTCTGATCGATGCGTTGCATGAGGCGCTGACGCCGATCATCGACGCGGTCGAAACTGACCGACCGATGGCCGAAAGTCTCGATGCCCTGCTGATCGCGGCCGAAGCGCTGGCCGCGACCGGGACCGAGTCCGGCGCCGACCGGCTGTGGCGCGGCGAGGATGGTGAGGCCGCGCGGCGCTTCTTTGCCGATCTGCGAGACGCGCTGGCGGCGACGACTGAGCAAGCGTCCTCGCTACCGGCCGACCGATCCGGTTTCAGCGGACGATCTCTGGCGATCCTGCTCGGCAGCCTGATGCAGGGTCAGACAGTCAGGCCGCGTTTCGGCAGCCATCCACGGCTCAGCATTCTCGGGCCACTGGAGGCGCGTCTCTACCGGGCCGATATCATGATCCTGGGGGGGCTGAACGAGGAGAGCTGGCCGCCGCGCGTTGACGCCGGTCCGTGGCTGTCACGTCCGATGCGTGGCGAATTCAAGCTGCCGGCGCCGGAGCGCATGATTGGCCTGTCGGCGCATGATTTCGTTCAGGCGGCGGCCGCGCCGCGTGCGATCCTGACGCGCAGCCTGCGTAGCGGCAACGCCCCGACCGTGCCGGCCCGCTGGCTGCGCCGGCTTGAAACCGTGCTCGACGGCGCCGGGCTGGCGGACGCGCTCGATCGCGGCACAAAATGGCGCGCTCTGGCCGCCACGCTCGATCACTGCAACCGTGTTGCGCCGGCATCACGCCCGGCGCCCTGCCCGCCACTGGCGGCCCGGCCCCGCACGGTGCCGGTCACCGATATCGAAACCTGGC
>CAZRBL010000038.1:0-28587 GCA_964598335.1 uncultured Rhodospirillales bacterium | reverse complement strand
TCCGCGAAGGCGGCCGCACCGTCGGCGCCGGCGTCGTGGCTGAGATTAAAGAGTAAGGAAAACGAGGCACGCTGACCCAGCGATGATGACATCGCCTTAAGCAGATAACTTTTGGCAGGGACGCCGGCGCGGCCTCCTGCGCCGGCGTTTTTGTTTTCGGCGTGCTTCTCTTGAAGGACCGTAGGAATGGACACCCAAAGCATCAGGATCCGCCTCAAGGCATTCGATCACCGGATCCTGGATCAGTCGACGAGCGAAATCGTCAACACGGCCAAGCGCACCGGCGCCCAGGTTCGTGGACCGATTCCGCTGCCGACACGGATCGAGAAATTCACCGTGTTGCGCGGACCGCATATCGACAAGAAATCGCGCGACCAGCTCGAAATCCGCACGCATAAGCGCCTGCTCGACATCATCGATCCGACGCCGCAAACCGTCGATGCGTTGATGAAGCTCGATCTGGCGGCCGGCGTCGATGTTGAGATCAAGCTGTAAGGAGGCTGGATGATGAGTGACACTCTCAGCGCCCGCCGCTTCGGCCGCAGCGGCGTCATCGCCAAAAAGGTCGGAATGATGCGCCTCCTGCGTGATGACGGCAGCTCGTGGCCGGTGACGGTGCTGCAGCTCGACAACTGCCAGGTCGTCGCCCAGCGCACTGTAGAAACGGATGGCTACACCGCACTTCAGCTGGGTGCGGGTGCGGCGAAGGTTTCGCGCACCTCAAAGGGCATGCGCGGCCATTTTGCCAAGGGAAAAGTTGAACCCAAGCGCAAGCTGGTCGAATTCCGCGTCAAGGAAGATGCCCTGGTCGATGTCGGCGCCGAATTCGCCGCCGATCACTTTGTCGTCGGACAAAAGGTCGATGCGACCGGGATCAGCGTCGGCAAGGGGTTTGCCGGTGCCATGAAGCGGCATAATTTCGGCGGCCTGCGTGCCTCACATGGCGTTTCCGTCAGCCACCGCAGCCACGGGTCGACCGGGCAGTGCCAGGACCCGGGCAAGGTGTTCAAGGGCAAGAAAATGGCGGGCCATATGGGCGCCGAGCGGGTAACCGTTCAGAACCTCACAATCGCCGACATCGATGTTGAGGAAAATGTCATCCTCGTCAAAGGCGCGGTACCGGGCCATGACGGCGCCTGGGTCCTGCTCAAGGACGCGATCAAGCGGCCTATGCCTGAAGACGCCCCATATCCGGCGAAGCTGAAAGAAGCGGCGACGGAACCCGACGAAGCCCCTAGCGAAGAAGCGGCCGATGAGGCGCCCGCAAAGGAAGCGTCCGCTGAGGAAACGCCCGCAGAAACAGCGGCGGAGGAAGCCGCGGCTGTGGAACCTGCTGAAGAAGCACAGGCTGAGCCTGAGCCTCAGGCTGAGAAGAAGGACTGAGTGTTATGAAAGTCCCAGTCAAAACCCTGGCCAATGGTGATGCCGGTGAAATCGAGCTGAACGATGCCGTCTTCGGCGTCGAGCCGCGCGCCGATCTGCTGCATCGCATGGTGCGCTATCAGCTCGCCAAGGCCCGCAGCGGTTCGCACAAGGTCAAGAGCCGTTCGGAAGTCAGCGGCACGACGAAAAAGCCGTGGAAGCAGAAGGGCACCGGTCGGGCCCGCGCCGGCTCGATGCGTAGCCCGCAATTCCGCGGCGGCGGTCGTGCATTCGGCCCGCAGGTCCGCGATCACGGCTTCGATCTGCCGAAAAAGGTTCGCAAGGCGGCGATGAAATCGGCGCTGTCGGCAAAAGCCAAAGACGGCAAGCTGATCGTGCTCGATGCGGCCAAGGCAGACAGCCACAAGACCAAGGCAATGGCCCAGGCGCTGACCGCACTCGGCGTCACCTCGGCGCTTATCGTCGATAAGGACGGTGTCGATGAGACCTTCGCGCGTGCCATCCGCAACCTGCCGAAGGTCGATGCGCTGCCGCAGATCGGCGCCAATGTCTATGACATCCTGAACCGCGAGCATCTGGTTTTGACCAAAGACGCCGTCGAGGCGTTGCAAGAGCGTCTCGCCTGAGGACAAGCATCATGAAACGCGTCATCAAGAAATATGAACCGCTGCATGAGGATGAGCTTTATGACATCATCCTCTCACCGGTCGTGACTGAAAAGTCGACGATGGGCTCCGAATACGGTCAGGTCACTTTTAAAGTCGCGAAGACGGCGAGCAAGCCGCAGATCAAGCAGGCTGTGGAAGCTCTGTTCAAGGTTAAGGTTACCGCCGTTAACACGCTGGTGCAAAAGGGTAAGAACAAGCGTTTCCGGGGCATCCCGGGTCGCCGCTCCGATGTCAAGAAGGCCGTTGTGACGCTCGCTGAAGGCGAGACCATCGACGTGACCACGGGCATCTGACGGGCGCGAGGAGACAGGCAATGGCACTGAAGCAACATCGTCCCAGAACGCCGGGCACGCGGCAACTGATCACGGTCAGCCGCAAGGGCCTGCACAAGGGCGCCCCGGTCAAGAAGCTGACCAAGGGCAAGCCGAAAAAGGGCGGCCGCAATAATTATGGCCGGATTACTGCGCCCAGCCGCGGCGGCGGGCACAAGCAATCCTACCGCATCATCGACTTCAAGCGGCGCAAATGGGACGTTCAGGGTACTGTTGAGCGGCTCGAATATGACCCGAACCGGACTGCCTTCATCGCGCTGATCAACTATGATGATGGCGAGCTGGCCTATATCCTGGCGCCGCAGCGTCTGGCGCCGGGCGACAAGGTGATTGCGGCGGACCGGGCCGACGTAAAGCCCGGCAATGCGATGCCTCTCAAGAATGTTCCGATCGGTTCGATCATCCACAATATCGAGCTGAAGCCGGGCAAGGGCGGCCAGATGGTTCGCGCCGCCGGCACCTACGCACAGCTTGTCGGTCGCGACAGCGGCTATGCCCAGGTCAAGCTGGGTTCCGGTGAGCTGCGCGTTGTGCGCGGCGAGTGCATGGCAACGATCGGCGCCGTCTCCAATCCGGACAATTCCAACACCAATCTGGGCAAGGCCGGCCGTTCACGCTGGCTGGGCCGTCGTCCGCATGTTCGAGGCGTGGTGAAGAATCCGGTCGATCACCCGCATGGCGGCGGCGAGGGCCGCAGCTCGGGCGGTCGTCACCCGGTCACGCCATGGGGCAAGCCAACCAAGGGCAAACGCACCCGGCATAACAAAAAGACCGATAAGTACATCATCCGGTCGCGGCATAAGCGATAGGAGAGAAGGGTTATGGCACGTTCAATCTGGAAAGGGCCGTTTGTTGACGGCTATCTGCTGAAAAAGGCTGACGCGGTTCGCGAGTCCGGTCGTCACGAAGTGATCAAGACCTGGTCGCGGCGGTCGACGATCCTGCCGCAATTCGTCGGTCTGACTTTCGGCGTTCATAACGGCAACAAATTCATCCCGGTCTCGGTCACTGACCAGATGATCGGCCATAAATTCGGCGAGTTCGCGCCGACCCGCACCTATTACGGGCACGCCGCGGACAAGAAGGCGAAACGGAAATAGTCATGGGTAAAACAAGCAATCCGGCGCGCACCGCCGATAATGAGGCGCGCGCTTATGCAAAGACCATCCGCACCAGCCCGCGCAAGCTGAACCTTGTCGCGCAGATGATTCGCGGCAAGAAAGTCGACCGCGCACAGGCGGATCTGCGCTTCTGTAGCCGCCGCATCGCGGTCGATGTGCGCAAGGTGCTGGATGCCGCTATCGCCAATGCCGAAAACAATCATGGTCTCGACGTCGATCGCCTGATCGTTTCGGAGGCGACTGTCGGCCGCGCCCTCGTCATGCGCCGTTTCCGCGCTCGCGCCCGCGGCCGTTTCGGCCGGATTGAGAAGCCATTCAGCAACCTGACCATCGTGGTTCGGGAATTGGAGGACTAAACGATGGGTCAGAAAGTCAATCCGATCGGGCTGCGGCTCGGGATCAATCGTACCTGGGACAGCCGCTGGTTCGGGGGCAAGAACTATACCGACTTCCTGCATGAAGATTTGAAATTGCGGGAATGGCTCATGAATCATGAGCGTCTCAAAGGTGCCGGTATCAGCCGTGTCATCATCGAGCGCGCGGCACGCAGTGCCAAGGTGACTCTTTATGCGGCAAGGCCCGGCGTCATTATCGGCAAAAAGGGCGCCGATATCGATAAGCTGCGCCAGGAGGTCGGTGTTCGTACCGGCGGTGAAGTGGCGCTGAACATCGTTGAGGTTCGCAAGCCTGAGATCGATGCCAAGCTGGTCGCTGAAAATATCGCCCAGCAATTGGAGCGCCGTGTTGCATTCCGCCGCGCGATGAAGCGGGCGGTGCAAAACGCCATGCGGATGGGCGCGCTGGGCATTCGCATCAATTGTGCGGGTCGTCTCGGCGGTGCTGAGATCGCGCGGACAGAATGGTATCGCGAGGGCCGTGTGCCGCTGCACACCTTGCGGGCGGATGTCGATTACGGCACCGCGACCGCCTTCACCACCTACGGCGCCTGCGGCGTCAAAGTCTGGATCTTCAAGGGCGAAATCATGGCCCATGATCCGATGGGTCACGACAAGAAAATGAACGAGCAGCAGCCCGGCGGCCGACCGCAATAGGTCGAGCCACCGGATACTGGCGTCTCACCCCGGCTTCGGTCGGGACCAGGTTAAGGAAGCGAAGAGATGTTAAGTCCGAAACGGACCAAATTTCGTAAGGCCTTCAAGGGCCGGATCAAAGGTGTTGCGCAAGCGGGCACCGATCTGAATTTCGGCGCCTTCGGCCTTCGGGCGACGACCCCGAATCGTGTCACGGCCCGTCAGATCGAGGCGGCACGACGGGCCATCACACGTCACATCAAGCGTCAGGGACGGCTTTGGATCCGTATCTTTCCCGACGTTCCGGTTTCGAAAAAGCCGCTGGAGGTGCGTCAGGGTAAAGGTAAGGGCTCGCCCGAGTTCTGGGCCTGCCGCGTCAAGCCGGGCCGGATCATGTTTGAGCTGGACGGCGTGCCGTCAGACCTTGCCCGCGAAGCGTTTGAGCGTGCTTCGGCCAAATTGCCGGTCAAGACGCGTTTCGTGTCGCGCGAACAGGCGAATTGAGGGACGGGATGATGAAGATTGAAGATATCCGTCAGAAGACCGACGACGAATTGCGTGACGAGCTTTTGCGGCTCAAGCGCGAACAAATGAATCTGCGTTTCCAGGCCGCCAGCGGCCAATTGGAAGGCACGGCGCAAATGCGTTCCGGTCGCCGGACGATTGCGCGGATCAAAACCGTGATGCGTGAGCGCAAGGCTTCTGCCGCTGCGCCCGCAGCCGCCTAAGGATAGGGAGAGAAATCAATGCCCCGCCGCGTCATGCAGGGCCGGATCGTCAGCGATAAGGGCGACAAGACCGTTGTTGTCCTCATCGAACGAAAAGTCCGGAACCCGCTCTACAAGAAATATATCAAAAGCTCGAAGCGCTATTCCGCGCATGACGAGCAGAACCTGTTCCGCGAAGGTGACTTTGTGTCGATCGAGGAGTGCGCGCCGATTTCGAAGCGGAAGCGCTGGAAAGTCGTCAGCGCGCCGCCTGAGGGGCGCACCCCCAAGGTGATCGAGAAAAAGGCCGAGGAGAAGCCGGTCGCCTCGAAAAAGGCCAAGGCAAAGGCAAAGCCGAAGACCAGCGGCAAGGCGAAGAAGGCTGCGGCAAAGGCCGATTCCGATGCCGCAAAGCCGACCGCCTCCGCCGAAGCTGACGCTTAAGAAAGCGAGCCAAGATCATGATTCAAATGCAATCAAACCTTGATGTGGCTGACAATTCCGGCGCGCGCCGGGTGCAGTGCATCAAAGTGCTGGGCGGCTCGCATCGACGCAGCGCCGGCGTCGGCGACGTCATCGTCGTTTCAGTGAAAGAGGCCATTCCGCGCGGCCGCGTGAAAAAGGGCGATGTGCATCGCGCCGTGATCGTGCGGACGGCAAAAGAAACCCGTCGCCAGGATGGCAGCATCATCCGTTTCGACGGCAATGCCGCGGTGCTGATCAACAAGGCGAATGAGCCGATCGGCACGCGTATTTTCGGCCCCGTCCCGCGGGAGCTGCGCGCCAAGAAGTTCATGAAGATCATCTCTCTGGCGCCGGAGGTGTTGTAATGGCTGCCAAGTTCAAAAAGGGCGATAAGGTGATCGTCACATCCGGCCGCGACAAGAATAAGCGCGGTGAAATTCTCAAGATCATGATCGCGGAAAACCGCGCCGTGGTCGCCGGTGTCAACCTGGTCAAGAAGCATAACCGACCGACACCGCGCAGTCCCGGTGGGATCGAGGAAAAGGAAGCACCGATACATTTGTCCAATCTGGCGCATGTCGATCCGAAGAGTGACAAGCCCACGCGAGTCGGCTTTCGTGTCCTTGAGGACGGCAAGAAGGTGCGTTTTGCCAAGGCTTCCGGCGAAGTCATCGACCGGTAAGCGGAGTTGAAGCCATGTCTGCAAGACTGAAACAGCATTACGAAGCCGAAATCCGCAAAACATTGCAGGATGAGTTCGGCTATAAGAACCCGATGGCGGTGCCGCGGCTGGAAAAGATCGTCCTGAACATGGGCGTCGGCGATGCGGTCGGCGACAGCCGACGGATCAAGCACGCGGTCGAAGAATTGACCCGCATTGCCGGTCAGAAGCCGGTGATCACCAAGGCCAAGAAATCGATCGCGCAATTCAAACTGCGTGACGGCATGGCGATCGGCTGTAAGGTCACGCTGCGCCGCGAGCGGATGTATGAGTTCCTTGACCGCTTGATCAATATCGCGATGCCGCGGATCCGCGATTTCCGCGGATTGACCGGCAAGCATTTTGACGGTCGCGGCAATTTCGCGATGGGCATCAAGGAGCAGATCGTGTTCCCTGAAATTGACTATGACAAGGTCGATCAGGTGCGCGGTCTCGACGTTATCATCACGACCACGGCGACATCGGATGCCGAGGCGAGAACCCTGCTGCGCGGCTTCAATATGCCGCTTTCAACCAAGTAAAGACGGAGACGCATCTCATGGCTAAGAAAAGCGCCGTCGCCAAGAACAAGCACCGCCGCAAGCTGCATGACAAATATGCCGCCAAGCGCGCCGAGCTGAAGGC
Source organism: uncultured Rhodospirillales bacterium (assembly GCA_964598335.1). Taxonomy (GTDB): domain Bacteria; phylum Pseudomonadota; class Alphaproteobacteria; order CAZRBL01; family CAZRBL01; genus CAZRBL01. The sequence continues at coordinate 21,535 of CAZRBL010000038.1, read as the reverse complement.
GGCAATCATGGATAAGGATAAGGACGAGGAAGAGCGGTTCATGGCGGCTCTGAAACTCGCCGCATTGCCGCGCAATTCGGCGAAAAACCGGATTCGCAATCGCTGCGAGGTCAGCGGTCGCCCACGCGCCTTTTACCGCCGGTTCAAGATGAGCCGAGTGGCTTTGCGCGATCTCGGCAATAAAGGCCTGGTCCCCGGCGTGACCAAGTCGAGCTGGTAGGAAAGGGCAGGGACAATGAGTCTGAGCGATCCCGTAGGCGATCTTCTCGCCCGCATCCGTAACGGCCAGATGGCGCGCAAGGAAACCATCAACAGCCCGGCCTCGAAGCTGCGGGCCAATGTGCTCGATGTGCTTCAGCGCGAGGGCTATATCAGAGGCTACAAGCTCGAAGATGTCCGTAAAGGTATTCGCGAGCTGCACATCGAGCTGAAATATTTTGAAGGCGATCCGGTGATCAAGGAAATCAAGCGGATCTCGAAACCGGGCCGCCGCGTCTATTCCAAGATCAAGGAGCTGAAGCCGGTTTATAACGGCCTTGGCATCGCTGTTCTATCGACGCCGCGCGGCGTCATGTCCGATCACGAAGCACGTGACGCCAATGTCGGCGGCGAAGTGCTTTGTGAGCTGTTCTGACGAGGAAATCATGTCTCGCGTAGGTCAATCTCCCGTCGCGATTCCCTCTGGTGTCGACATCAAGATCGATGGCCAGAAGGTCACGGCGAAAGGCAAGAACGGTGAACTCAGCGTCACGCTCGGTGAGGAAGTCACCGTGGCAATCGATGACGGCACCCTGACGGTCATGCCGCAGAAAAAGGATCGGCGTCATCGCAGGATGTGGGGCCTTTCCCGCAATCTGGTGAACAACATCGTTGTCGGCGTCAGTGACGGCTTTACCAAGACATTGGAGCTACACGGCGTTGGCTATCGGGCGCAGATGAAGGGCAAGGATCTCGTCCTTGCGCTCGGACTCAGCCACGATGTCGTTTTCGAGGTTCCCGATGGTCTTGAAATCAAAGTGCCGAACCAGACGACGATCGAAGTGTCGGGCGCTGATAAGCGACATGTCGGCGAAACCGCGGCGAAGATCCGCAGCTTCCGGCCACCCGAGCCTTACAAGGGCAAGGGTATCCGCTATGCCGGCGAATATATCCTGCGTAAGGAGGGTAAGAAGAAATAATGAAAAAACTGTCCCCTGCAGCAGCCCGTAAACAGCGCACGCGCGCACGGCTTCGCCGGTTGCCGACGGATCGGCCGCGACTGTCGGTCCACCGAACGCATCAGCATATCTATGTCCAGCTGATCGACGATAAGGCGGGCGTTACACTGGCGGCGGCTTCCAGCCTCGATAAGGAGCTGAAAGAGTCGCTGAAAAACGGTTCGACCGTCGATGCAGCCGCGGCTGTCGGCAAGCTGGTCGGCGAGCGCGCCAAGGAAAAAGGTATCGAGCAGGTCCGCTTTGATCGCGGCAGCCTGCGCTTCCACGGCCGCGTCAAGGCGCTGGCCGATGCCGCGCGCGAAGCCGGTTTGGATTTCTAGGAAAGGTTAGGAACAGCTATGGCAAGGGAAGAACGCTCCGGCCGCGGAGGCCGCGACCGCCGAGATAGGCGGCAAGAGCGCGACGAGCCGGAACTGGTCGAAAAGCTGGTCGGTATCAACCGCGTGGCCAAGGTCGTGAAAGGCGGCCGGCGTTTCGGTTTCGCGGCATTGGTTGTGGTCGGTGACGGTCGCGGCCGTGTCGGTGCCGGTTCGGGCAAGGCGCGCGAGGTGCCCGAGGCAATCCGCAAGGCCACCGAAGCGGCGAAGCGCGACATGATCCGCGTGCCGCTGCGCGAAGGCCGTACGCTGCATCACGACATCGTCGGTCGTTTCGGCGCCGGCAAGATCGCGATGCGCGCGGCGCCTCCGGGTACGGGAATCATCGCCGGCGGTCCGGTCCGGGCGGTATTTGAAGCGCTCGGCGTTCAGGATGTTGTGGCCAAAAGCCATGGCAGCTCAAACCCGCATAACATGGTCAAGGCAGCCTTTGATGCCCTGAAACACAGCGCCAACCCGCGCATGGTCGCTGCCCGCCGTGGCAAGAAGGTGCAGGACATCCTGCTCCGCCGCGGTCGCGACGACACGGCAGCGGATGAAGAGACGGTTGCCGCCGAAGTTGCCGCTGCTGAGACTACCGCTCCCGAAACCGAGGCACAGCCTCAGGAAGGCACGTCGTGAGCAAAAAACAGACCGTGACCATCACGCAAACCGGCAGCGGTGCCGGTAAGCCCAAGGACCAGCGCGCCACCCTGCGCGGGCTGGGGCTCGGCAAGATGCATCGAACCCGCACGCTGGAAGATACCCCCGCTGTGCGCGGCATGATCAATAAGGTCAGCCATTTGGTGACCGTACAGGAAGCGGAATAGGACCATGCGTTTGAATGAACTGCAGGATCGCGACGGCGCCAGCAAGGAGCGCACCCGCGTCGGTCGCGGCATCGGCTCGGGCAAGGGTAAAACCTGCGGCCGCGGCGTAAAGGGACAGAAGTCACGCAGCGGCGTCACAGCCAAGAGCCTGCGCGGTGAACAGACGGATTTCTGGAAACAGCTGCCCAAGCGCGGCTTTACCAAGCCCAACCGCAAGCGCTATGTCGAGGTGCAGACCGGCAAGGTCCAGGCGGCGATTGACGCCGGCAAGCTGGACATCGGTCAACCGGTTGATGCTGCGGCGCTGATCGCGGCGGGCCTGCTGCGTCGTGAACGCGACGGTGTCCGCTTGCTGGTCAAGGGCGACTTGACGGCGAAGGTCGACTTTGTCGTCAGCGGTTGCTCGACCGCTGCCAAAGAGGCCGTCGAAAAAGCGGGCGGAAGCATTACACTGAAGGGCGCTGACGCCTGACGGCGCGCCGGATAGGTCGTTTTCGTTTGTTTGTGATCCGGTCCACCCCTGCGCCCCCGCCCCGCCTCCCCAGACAGGATACTTGCAGGGGAGGCGGGGCGGGGGCGCAGGGGTGGACCGGAATGATCGGAAAATGCTCTAGCGTCATGCGGGTGGTCCTGACCGCCCTCGCATGCCATCTTTGGTCATCATCATGCTTTAGCGATCGGGATTATCTCGATCAGTTGCTGCCCGATTGATAGTGGGAGACCATGGCTTCAGCCGCTGAACAACTCGCCGCCAATATGAATTTCGGGGCCTTTGCCAAGGCCACCGAGTTGAAACAGCGCCTGCTTTTCGTGCTTGGCGCTCTCATTGTCTATCGCCTCGGCACCTATATCCCGCTGCCGGGCATCAATCCCGATGCCTTCGGCGCCGTGTTCAGCCAGCAGGCGGGCGGTATTCTCGACGTCTTCAACATGTTCGCCGGCGGCGCCGTCGAGCGCATGAGCATCTTCGCGCTCAATATCATGCCGTATATCAGCGCCTCGATCATCATGCAGCTGATGACGGCGGTCTCGCCAAAGCTGGAAGCGTTGAAGAAGGAAGGCGAGTCCGGACGCAAGCAGATCAACCAGTATACGCGTTACGGCACCGTCCTGCTTGCAACGGTGCAGGCCTATGGTCTGGCGATCGGGCTGCAAAACCTGGCACCCGGCGAATTCGGCGCTGTCGTGCCCGATCCGGGCGCGTTCTTTCAGGCCAGCACGGTGATCAGCCTGGTCGGCGGCACGATTTTCCTGATGTGGCTGGGCGAACAGATCACCAGCCGCGGGATCGGTAACGGCATCTCCCTGATCATCTTCGCGGGCATCGTCGCCGAGTTGCCGCGCGCTTTGTTCAGCACGCTCGAATTGGGCCGGATCGGCTCGATCTCCGCAATCCTGATCATAGGCATGCTGGTCATGGCCGTGGTCGTCATCATGATCATTGTCTATTTCGAGCGCGCACAGCGGCGGCTGGTGATCCAGTATCCGAAACGACAAATGGGCAACCGCATGTTCGGCGGCGAATCGAGCCATTTGCCGCTCAAGCTGAATACGGCCGGCGTCATTCCGCCGATTTTCGCGACCTCATTGCTGTTGTTGCCGCTGACTGTCTTGAATTTCTCAGGCGGCAGCGGGCCGGAATGGCTGCAGACGGTCTCGAGCATGCTGCAGCACGGACAACCGCTGTATATGGCGCTCTACGCGGCCATGATCATATTCTTCTGCTTCTTCTATACAGCGATTGTCTTCAACCCCGAAGACACGGCGGATAACCTGCGGAAATATGGCGGCTTTATCCCGGGCATCCGTCCTGGGAAGAACACTGCGGAGTATATCGATTTCGTGCTGACGCGGATTACCACGGTCGGGGCAATCTATCTGACCGCTGTCTGTCTGCTGCCCGAATTTTTGATCGCGGAATACAACCTGCCATTCTATTTCGGCGGCACCAGCCTGCTGATCGTTGTCACGGTAACTATGGACACGGTCGCTCATATCCACTCTCATCTGATGGCCCATCAATATGAGGGGCTCATTAAGAAGGCTAAACTGAAAGGCCGCAGAGGATGAACAGAGGATGAACCTAATACTTCTTGGTCCGCCCGGCGCGGGCAAGGGGACGCAGGCAACAGGGCTGTGTGAACGGCATGGGCTGCTGCACTTATCGACCGGGGATATGCTGCGCGCGGCCGTGGCGCGCGGTGACGAGCTCGGTCGCAAGGCAAAAGAGATCATGGATGCAGGCAAGCTGATGCCTGATTCGCTGATGGTGGCGATGATCGAACAGCGCATCTCTCAGCCCGATTGCAAATCCGGCTTCGTGCTTGACGGCTTTCCGCGGACCGTGCCGCAAGCCGAAGCGCTCGACATGATGCTTGCGGAAAAAGGCTTGAAACTGCACGCAATCATCGAGCTTTGCGTTGATGAGGCAGCATTGCTCGACCGCATTCGCAAACGCGTCGAGGAGAGCGGCGATGCCAAACGGACGGACGATTCAGAAGAGACGCTGAAGAAGCGCCTCGAGGTCTATCGCGAACAAACCGCGCCGATCTTGCCTTATTACAAGGCCCAGGGAAAACTGGCGCAGGTCGACGGCATGCAGTCGATTGACCATGTCGCGTCCCAGATCGAAAAGATCCTCCGCGCTTCCGATGGTCCGCCGCCGCGGGCAGGGGCCGTACCCGTGCCCTGAAAACCGCCAGGTTTTCGGCGTATTTTCGCGGTTGACGTGATCGCGAGGTAACGTATATGACAACGATTGCAGTTGGGCTTTACGGTCCGACTCGCCTTATTTTTCCGATAGCGCGCCGGTTCCCAGCGTATTGACGCCGGGTGCGGGCCGTTTTGTGTTTTAGGAGACGACGACAGTGGCTCGTATTGCTGGGGTCAACATCCCCTCGCAGAAGCGGGTTGTGATAGCCCTGACCTATGTTCACGGCATCGGCCGCACCTCTGCCAAGAAAATTTGCGAACAGGTCGGCCTGACGCCGGAGCGGCGCATTAACGACCTGACCGAAGATGAATTGTTCCGCATTCGCGACGTGATCGACAAAGATTACAATGTCGAGGGCGATCTGCGCCGCGACGTTGCGATGAATATCAAGCGCCTGATGGACATGAAGTGCTATCGCGGCCTGCGGCATCGTCGAGGCCTGCCCGTTCGCGGGCAGCGGACCAGCACCAATGCGCGGACCCGCAAGGGACCGGCCAAGCCGATCGCCGGCAAGAAGAAGTAAGGACCGGACACGATGGCCAAACAAGCAGCCGGCGGTCGCATCCGCCGCAAGGAAAAAAAGAATATCGCGTCCGGCGTCGCGCATGTGAACGCGACGTTCAATAACACGATCATCACCATCAGCGATGTTCAGGGCAATGCCATTTCCTGGGCGTCGGCGGGCAGCATGGCGTTCAAGGGTTCCCGGAAATCCACCCCGTATGCGGCACAGGTCGCTGCGGAATCGGCGGGGCAGAAGGCCATGGAACACGGCATGAAAACGCTTGATGTCGAGGTGAAGGGCCCGGGTTCGGGACGCGAATCGGCGTTGCGGGCGCTGCAGGCATGCGGCTTCACGATTAACTCCATCCGCGACATCACGCCGATCCCGCATAACGGTGTCCGCCCGCGCAAGCGTCGCCGGGTTTAACTCGTTACCACCGCTTTGGTGTCCGCGTCGGGGCGCCTGACATTCCGAATGAGAAGGGCTGCTGATAATGCAGAACAACTGGCTGGAACTCATTAAGCCGCAACAGCTCGACGTGCAGCCGGGCGCCGATCCGGACCGCAAGGGCATGATCGTCGCCGAGCCGTTGGAACGGGGCTATGGTCTGACGCTCGGCAATGCGCTGCGTCGCGTGCTGTTGTCCTCGCTGCAGGGTGCGGCCGTAACCGCCGTGCAGATCGACGGCGTCTTACACGAGTTCTCCTCGATCCCGGGTGTGCGCGAGGACGTTACGGACATCGTCCTGAACATCAAGGCGCTGTCCCTGCGCATGGGCGCGGAAGGCCCCCGCCGGATGCGTCTGCGCGCTGAAGGTCCGGGCGAAGTCACCGCCGGTCAAATCGAAGCCGGCGCCGATATCGAGATCATGAACCCCGATCTCGTGATCTGCACGCTCGATAAGGAAGCCCGCCTCAATATCGATTTCACGGTCGAAAACGGACAGGGCTATCGCCCGGCCGCCGCCAACCGCCCGGAAGAAGCACCGATCGGCTTGATCCCGGTCGACAGCATTTTCAGTCCGGTTCGGAAAGTCGCCTACAGGGTCGAGAACACCCGGGTCGGTCAGATCACCGACTATGACAAGCTGACCCTCGATATCGAGACGAATGGGTCGATCACGCCGGAAGACGCCGTCGCGCTGGCCGCGCGCATTCTGCAGGAGCAGCTTGCCGTCTTCATCAACTTTGCCGAGCCCGAGCAGGCCGGTCAGGAAGATCGCCATGACGATCTGCCGTTCAGCCGCCATTTGCTGCGTAAGGTCGATGAACTTGAATTGTCGGTGCGTTCGGCGAATTGCCTGAAGAACGACAACATCATCTATATCGGCGACCTGGTCCTGAAATCGGAAGGCGAAATGCTCCGGACGCCGAATTTCGGCCGGAAATCGCTCAATGAGATCAAAGAGGTGCTGGCCACGATGGGGCTGCATCTCGGCATGGAAGTCCCAGGCTGGCCGCCGGAAAACATCGAGGAATTGGCCCGCCGCGTCGACGAGCCGTTCTAGCCTCAGCCGAGGCTCTTAAACCCGGCGCATGAAGCGCCGGTGCGGTGAGTATCCTTGGGAGCTTGCTGTTTTGTTCAATCCGTCCGACCCGTTCGGGCATAGCAAGCCGCGACCGCGGCAGAGGAGACGACCATGCGCCATCGTATCGGCCACCGTAAGCTGAACCGGACGACCCCGCACCGCAAGGCCATGCTTGCCAATATGGCGAATGCGCTGATCAAGCATGAGCAAATCAGTACTACCCTGCCGAAGGCCAAGGAATTGCGGCCCTATGTCGAAAAGCTGATCACCCTGGGCAAGAAGGGCAGCATCGCCAATCGTCGCCAGGCTTTCGCGACCCTGCGCGACGACAAAATGGTCGCCAAGCTGTTCGGTCCGCTTGCCGAGCGTTACAAGGCGCGGCCCGGCGGCTATGCGCGGATCATGAAGGCCGGTTTCCGTTATGGCGATATGGCCCCGATGGCCGTCATCGAACTGGTCGATCGCGACCCCGAGGCCAAAGGTCAGGACAGCGGCCCGCCGCCGGATGCGGATGACGAGTTCGAGGCGGTCGAGTAAGGCGTTTTCCTCGCCATCTCCCTGCCATAGCCCGGCGCCGTCTCGACTGGTGAAATCGATCGATTACGCTATGTCGGAAGCCATGCGCTTGCTTATCCTCATCACCTGTATCGCGGGTCTGGCGTTACCTGCCTCAGGGCAGCGTGTGCCGTCCTCGCAGGCGGAAATCACGCTCACCTTTGCGCCCCTGGTGCGCGAGGCGGCGCCGGCAGTTGTCAATATCTATGCCAGCAAACGGGTGCAACGCTCCGTCAGCCCGTTCATGAACGATCCATTCTTCCGGCGCTTCTTCGGCGACGCCTTTGGCGGCATGCCGATGGAGCGGATGGAGCGCTCGCTCGGCTCGGGCGTCATCGTCCGCCCGAACGGGACGGTGATTACCAATGCACATGTCATCAATGACGCTGATGATATCCGCGTTGTGCTCTCCGATCGTCGTGAATTTGCTGCGGAAGTCATGCTGGTCGATGAGCGCACTGATCTGGCCGTGCTGCAGCTCGACGAAGCGGTTGACCGGCTGCCATATCTGCCGCTGATCGAGGATGATGACGATGTTGCGGTCGGCGATCTCGTGCTGGCGATCGGCAACCCGTTCGGCGTTGGGCAAACGGTGACCCAGGGGATCGTCTCGGCGCAGGCGCGGACGCAGGTCGGGGTGACCGATTTCAGTTTTTTCATCCAGACCGACGCGGCCATCAATCCGGGTAATTCGGGCGGTGCGCTGATCAATGTCGAAGGCGAACTGATCGGCATCAATACCGCGATTTTCTCACGCAGCGGCGGCTCGCAGGGGGTCGGCTTTGCGATTCCCGCAAGCATGGTCCGGGTGATCCTCGACGGCGCCGATATGGGTGGCCGCATCATCCGCCCCTGGCTTGGCGCTTCGGGTCAGGCCGTTGATCGCGATCTGGCACAGGCGCTCAATCTCGACCGCCCGGCGGGCATGCTGATCAATGATGTCTATGACGGCGGCCCGGCCGATCGCGCCGGGCTAAGGGTCGGCGATGTCATCATCGCCGTCGATGGCAAACCGGTCGATGATCCGGCCGCGGTCCGCTACCGCATCGCCACGCTTGAGGTGAACCGGTATACCGACATCACCGCGGTTCGAGGCGGCGCGGAACGCACCTTTCGGCTGCGCGCCGAGGTGCCGCCGCGCGATCCGGCGCCTGATGAGCGACTGCTGCAAGGTGCCCAGCCTCTGGGTGGTGCCACCGTGGCCAACCTCTCCCCGGCGCTTGCTTCGGAAATCGGTGTTCAGGGGCGTTTCGAGGGCGTGGTCGTGCTTGACGTTGTCGGCCGTGGGCCGGCACGCCGCCTGGGCGTCCAGCCGGGCGATATCGTCGTCGAGGTGAACGGCAATACGGTGACGTCAGTGGATCAGCTTGCACGACTTGTGGATCGCCGGACGTCGAGCTGGCAGGTCGTGCTGGAGCGTGACGGAAGGATGTTCACGCTGCGTGTTCGTGGCTGATACGGATCTGTTCGGCGAGTCCGATGCCGCCCCTGAAATGGCGCCGCCAGATGACTCCGCGCCCCTGGCAGAGCGTCTCAGGCCTCGAACGCTGGAGCAGGTCGTCGGTCAAGATCACCTGCTAAGCCCGGAAGGCGCGCTGGGCCGGATGATTGCGACGGGGCGACTGGCGTCGATGATCTTGTGGGGGCCGCCGGGCTGCGGCAAGACAACGATCGCCCGCCTGCTGGCCGATCACACTGCCCAGGCCTTCGAGCCGGTATCGGCGGTGTTCTCTAATGTCGCCGAGCTGCGCAAAGTCTTTGATCGCGCCAGGACGCGGAAGACCAAGGGGCAGGGTACCCTGTTGTTCGTTGATGAAATCCACCGCTTCAACCGGGCGCAGCAGGACAGTTTTTTACCCTATGTCGAAGATGGCACCGTAACACTGATCGGTGCAACGACCGAAAATCCGTCCTTCGAGCTCAACGCGGCGCTGCTCAGCCGCTGCATGGTGATGGTGCTGCACCGGCTTGACGCCAAGGCGCTCACTGTTCTGATCGACCGGGCGGAGCAGGTCACCGGACGCCGCTTTCCTCTTACGGACGATGCGCGCGCCTCCTTGATCGCTATGGCAGACGGCGACGGTCGTTTCATTTTCAACATGTTGGAAGAGCTTTCTTCACTGCCGAATGACGCCGAAGATCTGGATTCGGCAGCCTTGGGCGCGATGCTGCAACGCCGTGCCCCCGTCTATGATAAAGACCGTGAAGGCCACTACAATCTCATCAGCGCTTTGCATAAGGCCGTGCGCGGCTCTGATCCCGATGCGGCGCTTTACTGGCTCGCCAGGATGCTTCAGGGCGGCGAGGATCCGCGCTATCTGGCGCGGCGGATCACGCGGATGGCGGTCGAGGATATCGGGCTCGCCGATCCCGGCGCCCTGCCTTACTGCACTGCCGCATGGGAAACATATGAGCGGCTGGGCAGTCCCGAAGGGGAGCTTGCCCTGGCGCAGGCGGTGATCCGTCTTGCCTCGGCGCCGAAATCCAATGCCGGTTACAGCGCTTACAAGGCCGCTATGCGCAGCGCCAAACAGACCGGCTCGCTGATGCCGCCGGCACATATCTTGAATGCGCCGACCAAGCTGATGAAACAGCTCGGCTATGGCGCCGGCTATGAATATGACCATGATGCCGAGGGCGGCTTTTCCGGCCAGAGCTACTTTCCGGACGCGATGGAGCCGGAATGTTTCTATCAACCCGAAGGGCAGGGCGGCGAGGCCTTGATCAAGCAGCGGCTCGACGAATGGCGCCGACGGCGGTCTGATCGAGCAAGGCGGGAAAATGACTAGCTGGCTGGCCGTTGCCCTCGGCGGCGCCATAGGGGCCGTCGGTCGCTATGCCGTAATGCGCGCGGCGACCGAATGGATGGGGAGCGGCTTTCCCTATGCCACGCTGATGGTGAATGTGCTGGGCTCTTTCATCCTTGGTGCGGTGGTCGAGCTGTTCGCGCTGAAGCTCGCCCCGTCGCCGGAAGTGCGCGCGTTTTTGGTGGTCGGCGTGCTGGGCGCCTTCACGACGTTCTCCACCTTCTCAATGGACACGATAACGCTGGTCGAGCGGGGCCAGTTGCTGTTGGCCGGCGGCTATGTGCTCGGGTCCGTTGCACTCTCGATTGCCGGTTTCTGGCTTGGCCTGAGGCTTGTAACACTTCTTCCCGGCGCTTGATGATGAGCGGCGTTGAACAGGTCGATATCGGTCCCGAGGACTCAGGCATGCGGATCGACCGCTGGCTGGCGCGGCGTTTTCCGGCACTGAATTACGGCCGTATCCAGAAATTGCTGCGCACCGGGCAGGTGCGGGTCGATGGAGGGCGGATCAAGCCGCAATTCCGTCTCGAAACCGGCCAGCGTGTCCGGCTGCCACCGGTGCAGATTGATCACGATAGAGTGCGTGAAAAGCGTCCAAGGCCGCCTGATACCGATCTTATCACGACACTCGAATCCTCGATCCTGTACCGCGATAAATCCGTCATGGTGATCGATAAACCGGCCGGTCTTGCGGTTCAGAGCGGCAGCGGCATCGACCGCCACATCGATGCCTGGCTCGATACGCTGGGGAGCGATGAGGCGAGGCCGCGCCTGGTGCATCGTCTCGATAAGGACACCTCCGGCGTGCTCGCGCTCGCCTTGAACGCAAATGCAGCCCGTGCCCTGACAGCCGCCTTTCGTTCGCGTAGGACATATAAGGAATATTGGGCATTGACCGTCGGCGTGCCCGAACCCGAAAGCGGCCGGATCGATGCGCCCTTGCTAAAAGGCGGTCCGGCCGGCAAGGAGCGGGTGCACATCGATGACCAGGATGGCCGAAAGGCGCTGACGCAATACCATGTGCTGGATCACGCCGGGAAAGCGGCGGCGCTGGTTGCCCTGGCGCCGCTGACCGGCCGGACGCATCAATTGCGGGCCCATATGGCCGCGATTGGAACGCCGATTGCCGGCGACGGCAAATATGGCGGAAACGGTGCCCGCTTGCCCGTTGAGGGTGTCGAGCGCAAGCTGCACCTTCATGCCCGGCGGCTGGTCCTGCCTCACCCGTCCGGCGGTGGCCGCCCCATCGATGTTACGGCACCCCTTCCGGCGGCGATGCGAAACAGCCTTGCCTTGCTCGGACTGGAGGCTCGGTTGGTTGACGAACCCTTTCCTGACTTGCTTGATGCAGCTCTGAAGGGTCGTTGACAGCGACGAACAGGCGAAAAGCAGGCGAAAAACAGGGCAAGGATATGCAGCAACAGCAGCAACGCGGTATCGGCTTGGTCAGCGGTCTTGTGATCGGCGTCATATCCCTGATTGTGCTGGGCGTCGGGGGTCTGATCATCGCCTTGTCGACGATCGACCCCGAAAGCTATCGTAACGAAATCCAGCAGGCGGCGACCGAGAGTCTCGGCCGCGAGGTTGTTCTTGCCGGTGCGATCGATCTCGAACCCTCGCTGACGCCGAAACTGACGATCGGCGATGTCAGTGTCGCCAACACCGACTGGGGCCAGGCCGATCACCTTCTTAAGGCTGACGAGATTTCGCTTGCGCTGTCTCTGCTGCCCTTGTTGAGCGGTCAGCTCGATATCCAGTCAATCGGTATCGACGGCGCATCGCTCGAACTCGAACAACGGGGTGACGGTGCCGTTAACTGGGTTTTGGGCCAGAATGACGGTGCCGAGAATGGTACGGGTTCTTTGTCCATCGCCGTTGACCGGCTGTCGGTGAACGAGACATCGGTGACGCATCGCAGTGCTGATGCGGACCCGTTTCGGCTCGCGATTCAGCGAGCGACGGTTACCGCGCCGAGCGGCCGTGCAGTGACCTTCGAGGCCGACGGCACTGTTCAGGACGAGGCCTACAGACTGACAGCGGAACTGGGGACATTGGATGCGATCATGTCCGGTGCGGCGTATCCCTTTACCGCGGAGATCGACATTGCCGAGCATGTGATCAATGCTGATGGCGAGGCGCTGTCGGATGGCAGCTACACCGGTCAGATTCAGCTTGCCACAGACTCCGATGCAACGTCCCTGGCGGGGTTGCTGGACGCAGAACTTCCCCCAGTCGGCCCTTATGAACTGTCCGCCGATTTTAGCGCCGCAACCAACCGGCTGGCATTGAACAACATCGTTGCAACCGTCGATGACACATCGCTGACCGGATCGTTTGAAACCGAGTTTTCCGGGGAAAAACCCTCTGCGATCATTCGCGTGCAGAGCCCGAGGCTCGACCTTGCTGCGTTCATGCCGAGCGCGGATGATGATGCGGATGCGCCGTCAGAAGAGCCGCTCTTTGATAACGACGCGCTTCTCGACGGCACGGCGTTGCGCTCCGTCAATGTGGTGGCCGAATTGCGCGCCGATGAGGTCATCTATGGCGCGGTCAGCGGCGAAGGTCTGGCGCTTGATATTGAGTTGACCGACGGTGTCTTGCGGCTTTCGCGGGCTTATCTCGGCGTCGGTGATGGCGTGCTTGACGCCAATGCAGTGATCGACGGCTCGCGAGCCGCGATGGCCGTCGACCTGAATGCCGTGGCCGACACGCTCGATTACGGCGCGCTCCTGACCTTGCTCGGCATGACCAACGAGGTTCAGGGAACGCTCACCTCGTCTTTCGCCTTCAAGGGCAGCGGCGCGACGATGGGCGATTTATTGCAGGCCGCAAACGGCGAGTTCATGCTGTCGTCGAGCGACGGCAGCATCGCCGCCGACAGTTTGGCGCCCTGGGTCAATCGGCTGCTGGCCATCATGCTGCCTTCCTTGAGCATCGGCGAGAGACAGCCTTTCAATTGCGCCTATACCAATTGGTCGATCTCCGGCGGTATGGCGCGGGCGCGGGATCTGGTTGTCGACACCCCGCGTTTCACCCTTGCCGGCACAGGCGGTATCAATCTGGTCGAACAACGCATCGACATGCTGTTGCGACCGCGGGTCAAGGCGGAGGTTCCGTGGCAGGATGCGGCGGCGGTGCGGTTGAGCGGGCCGTTGAACGATGTTGCAGTCTCGCCCGATGTCGCCAGCCTTGCGCGCGGCGTCTCCCGCATGTTTCTCGGCGAAGCCAACCCGCTCGATCTTTTCGTGCCGGAAGTTGCGGCCGCGCCGTCAGGAAGTGCGGACAACCCCTGCCTTGCCGCAGCGGCCGGAACGGCAGATGACGGCCAATCCGACGCCGAAGAAGAGGCAAACCCGAGTTCACCCGTCGACCGCGCGCGCGGTCTGTTGCGCGGGCTGATCGACCGCAACTGAACCCGCGGCCTTGCAGCGCTTTTTCAAGACGGTTGCGACCGGGCAAGGGGAGGACGGCTTTCGCATTCTGCTTGACGGGCGTCCGGTAAAGACACCGTCCCGGAACACGCTTGTCGTGCCGAGCGACAGCCTGGCCGCGGCGATTGCCGAGGAGTGGGACGCGCAGGCGGTGAAAATTGAACCGAAGAACATGCCCCTGTCGCAATTATCGATTACCGCTATCGACCGAATTGCCCCGCAGCGGGAAATCATTATCAGCGAGCTGGCACGTTATGCCCTCACCGATCTGACCTGCTATTTCGCGGAAGGGCCCGATAGCCTGTGCGCGCGTCAGGCGGCGGTCTGGGACAAGCCCAGGGAACGCTTCGGATCGGAAATCGGTTTGGATTTGCGGCCCACCAGCGGCGTTATCGCCATCGAGCAACCGCCCCAGACAATCACTTCCTGTATTGCGCGGCTCAATGCGTTGCCGCTGTTCCGGCTGACCGTGGTGCAGGCGGTGACGGCGCTATCGGGGTCTCTCGTATTGGGGTTTGCGTTGGAACGCGAGTGGTTAACGGCCGATGGCTTGTTCGATGCCGCCTTTGTCGATGAGCTTTATCAGCTTGAGCTTTGGGGCGATGACGAAGAGGCTCGAGCGCGGCTTGATATCCTGAAAGCGGAAATAAAGGCTGCCGAGCGTTTCCTGAGCCTGCTTTAAAAGTTGTCCGGCGCCGGAATGCCGCTGGCCTTGAGCTGGTTCAGAATCGCGGCCTTCAGCCGGTCGAGACCGTCTTCGGAAAATGCTTCGGCGCGAGCGACCAAAACATCCTGAGTGTTGGAAGCGCGCAACAACCACCAGCCGTCCTTATTGGTAACCCGCACGCCGTCGAGATCATTCACCTCGGCGCCGTCGGCATTCGCCTTCACACGTTCTTGAATTTCCTTGATGGCGTCGAATTTACGCGCCTCGTCGATGGCAAACCGCGTTTCAGGCGTATTGTAGACCTGCGGGATATGGTCGAGCATGGCGGCAAGCGGCTTGTCGGCGCGGGAAACGATCCCTGCCAGCCGAACCGCGCAGTACAAGGCGTCATCAAAGCCGTAATACTTGTCAGCAAAAAAGATATGGCCGCTCATCTCTCCTGCAAGCAGACTGCCGGTTTCCGCCATTTTGTCCTTGATCAGGCTGTGGCCCGTCTTCCACATCAGCGGCTTGCCGCCCAGACGCGCGACCTCGTCGAACAGTGTCTGGCTGGCTTTGACATCGGCAATAATCGTGGCGCCGGGATTTTCCGCCAGCACTTCGGCAGCGTAGATCGCCAGTAATTGATCGCCCCAAATGATCTCACCATTGCCGTCCACGGCGCCGATACGGTCACCGTCGCCATCGAAACCGATTCCGAAATCGCAATTCTCCTCAGCGACGGCGCGCTGAAGATCGACCAGGTTCTCAGCCACTGTCGGATCGGGATGGTGATTGGGAAAGGTGCCGTCGATCTCGTCATGCAACAAGACGTGCCGACCGGGGAGGCGATCGGTCAGACGCGCCAGTATTTCACCGGCTGCGCCATTACCGGCATCCCAGGCAATGGATTGCGGCTTGTTGCCCTTAAAGTCCTTCATCAGCCGATCGACATAAGCATCTCGAATATCAGACTTTGTGAGCCCGCCAGTGCCTTGGGCAAATTGGCCTTCGGCCGCAATCCTGCCGAGTTCCTTGATCGCGTCGCCGAACAGCGGGCCGCTGCCCAGCGTCATCTTGAACCCGTTATAGGCCGGCGGATTGTGCGAACCGGTCACCATAACGCCGGCATCGGCCTTCAGATGCTTGACGGCAAAGTAAAGCATCGGTGTCGGGCCGAGGCCGACATTGATCACCTCGATACCGGTGCTCCGGATCCCGTCAATCAGCGCTTTGCTCATGTCCGGGCTGCTCAGTCGCCCATCGCGCGCAACGCAGATGCGGTCACCGCCGTTCTGCGTGAGCATGGTGCCGAGCGCCCTGCCGAGCGCCATAGCGTCCCCCGTACCCAGCGTCTCACCTACAACGCCGCGAACATCGTATTCACGCAGAATGCTCGGGTCAAAATTATGGGCCGTGGCCATTGGATATCGCTCTATATGAAGGGTGAATTGCCGAGATCGGATGGGCTCGGCCTTATGCTCAACGCCTGACGACCTCGTCGACGAAGGCGTTGAGGGCGACGCGCCACCAATCTATCGTATCCTCAAGATTGGCGCGGCTGACGCCATAGGCGAGGTTAACGTCCATTTCCAGCCAGGGATCGTTCTCGTCGTCGAGATAGGCTTTGCCGAAGCGCTTGAGATTATTCCACTCTGTGATGGTGGCATTGCTTATGCCGTCGGTGGCCCAGCCGGCCTGGAACTGAATTGCGCTGCAATCGCGATTGTTTTCGCAATCATAGAAATAGACGCGAAAGCGGTTGCCTTCTATTCGCGCCGTGATCATCGGGTCGCCGATACCGTCAGTGCCCAGCGTGGCGCTGCCGAAACCGCGGATGAGTTCGCGGATGACCTCCGGATCGGAGCCGTCGACCAATTCCTGAGCTTTCGGCGCTGTTGCCGTCGTCAGCAGCGGGAATGCGAAAATGAGGGTGATAACCAGGTGTCGAAGAGTCATGGCAAGCTCCTTGAACATCGACGTCAGTCCGTGGCCGGAAGCACATCCGGTCGGCCGACAGAGTAATAGGAGAAACCGGCAGCCTCCATGTCCTCCGGCTTGTAGATGTTGCGCAGATCGACGATGATCGGGTTCTTCAATGCCTTTTTCAGTCGGCTGACCTGAAGCGCTCGGAATTCGTTCCATTCGGTGATGATCAGCAGACAGTCGGCGCCGCTAGCTGCCGCATAGGCGTCGTCTTTCCATTCCACATCTTGCAGCATTGTTGCCGCTTCTTTCATGCCTTCCGGGTCATAGGCATGAATAACGGCGCCGGCTTCCTGAAGTGCAGGGATGATGTCGAGGCTGGGGGCATCGCGCATATCGTCGGTATTCGGTTTGAAGGTAACGCCGAGAATGCCGATGGTCTTGCCCTTTGCATCTCCGCCCAGCGCCCTGATCGCGCGTTGGGCCATATCCTGCTTGCGTTTGGTGTTCACCTCCACCACGGTTTCGACGATGCGCGTGGGCCTGTCATTCTGCTGTGCCGTCCGCACCAGGGCCAGCGTATCCTTGGGGAAGCAGGATCCCCCGAAGCCCGGGCCTGCGTGCAGAAACTTTTTGCCGATGCGCCCGTCCAGCCCGATGCCCTTGGCAATGTCCTGAACATTTGCGCCGACGGCTTCGCAGAGATCGGCCATTTCATTGATGAAGGTGATTTTCGTCGCCAGAAACGCATTGGCGGCATATTTGATCAGCTCCGAGCTTTCCGGCGAGGTGAAGACAATCGGAGTCTCCATCAGATAGAGCGGCCGGTATAATTCGCGCATCACGACGCGAGCGCGTTCACTGTCGGTGCCGATGACGACCCGGTCGGGCCGCATGAAGTCCGAGATCGCGGCGCCTTCGCGCAAGAATTCGGGATTGGAACAGATATCCACATCCGCTTTCGGATTGGTCTGTTCCACGATTTTGGCGACTTCGCGCGCCGTGCCGACCGGAACCGTCGATTTGGTGACGATGACCGTATACTTGTCTTCGAGGCGTTCGGCGATTTCCTTCGCCGCCTGGTAGACATAGCTGAGATCGGCGTGGCCGTCGCCGCGACGCGACGGCGTGCCGACCGCGATGAATACCGCATCAGCGCCCTCAAGCCCCTCGCTCAAATCGGTGGTGAAGGAGAGCCGTCCCGCAGCAACGTTTTTTTCCACCAGATCGTCGAGGCCGGGTTCGAAAATGGGTATCTCGCCCGCTTTGAGCCGCTTGATCTTGCTCTCATCCTTGTCGACGCAGCGCGTCTCGACGCCAAATTCCGAAAAACAGGCGCCCGAAACCAGTCCGACATACCCGGTGCCGATCATCGTAATCCGCATGGCGCTCGCTCCTTCCGCTCTACCTTATGCTATAGAAGCGCGCTGATCTTTTCGCGCAATGCCTTGCCGATTTCGGGGTGGGCGAGACCGAAGGCGATATTGGCTTCGATAAAGCCGAGCTTGTTGCCGCAGTCATAGCGCGTGCCCTCGAAACGGAAGCCCAACACCGGTTGCGCGCCGATCAGTGCGGCGATCGCATCGGTCAACTGGATTTCGCCGCCGGCCCCGCGCTCTTGCGTTTCCAGCCTCGCGAAAATTTCAGGCTGCAGGATGTAGCGACCGATAATCGACAGGGTAGAGGGCGCCTGATCCGGTTGCGGCTTCTCCACCAAGCCCTTGACGTCAGCGACTTTGCCGTCATCCGAGCCGACATCGAGGATACCGTAACGCGCGGTCTGCTCGCGCGGAACGTCCATGACGCCGAGCAGGTTTCCGCCGGTGTCGTGATAGGCCTCAACCATCTGCGCAAGGCAGGGCTTGTCGGCAAGCACGACATCATCGGGCAGGATCACCGCGAATGGCTCGTCGCCGATCGCCTGCCGCGCGCACCAGACGGCATGACCGAGGCCGAGCGGGGTATGCTGCCGGGTGACGGTCAGCGAGCCCATCGGCAGTTCCCCTGCCTCGACAACGGCAAGCGCATCAGACTTGCCGCGTTCGGCAAGCGTTTGATTCAAGTGATGGAGCCGGTCGAAATGGTCTTCGAGCAGGGTTTTACCGGCGCTGCTGACAAAGACGAATTCCTCGATCCCGGCGGCACGCGCCTCGTCGACCGCATGCTGGATAAGCGGTCGGTCGACCAATGGCAGCATTTCCTTGGGCATCGCCTTGGTGGCGGGCAGAAAACGTGTGCCGAGACCGGCCACGGGGAAAACGGCCTTGCGGATCGTCGCAGTCATGAAGGGAAATCAACTCAGCTGCATCTCAGAGCGACCGGCGGGTGCGCCGACATTGGCAGCATGTGGCACGCCATGGGCCGAGGCGCAAGCAACGCGCCCGGCATTGAGATCAAGCGGGATCAGATCAGGGTTTCCTTGGCCTGATTGATACGGGCCGCGAGCCAGTCGGACCCGCCCTGGTCGGGATGCAGCTTTTTTATCAGCGTCCGGTGCGCTTCAATGATCTGATCCCGGGTCGCGCCTGCTTTAAGTCCGAGGATGGCAAGCGCCTCTTCCCGCCCCATCGGTCCGCCGCCACTGCCTTGCGACTGGTCATCGCCCTGCTGCGCGAAATCTCCGTCATGATCTTCACGCCAGCTTGCACCATGGGTGCGATCAAGGAATGCGGTCATCACGCGGACACCTTCGGGATCGTCAACTGTGCACGCCTTGAGAACATAAAGCTGTTCTTCCAGCGTCAGCGAGCTGAGCCATTTGCCGCTGAGCGGACCGTCGCGGATTTCACCGTCTAGACTGCCGCTGTCATGGTCGAGTTCCATCCGCAAATGGCGGGTTGTGATCGTTGACCGCTGCCCTGGGCTTGGGCCGCGCGCCGCCTTTTCCCGGTTTTTCTGGGCGCGCCACTGCAGATAAAGCGGGCCGAGCACGGTAACGGCGCCGAGTGCCGCGGCAAGCTTGCCTGTTACCGCAAGATACAGCAGGCCGACGATACCGAGAGCGCCGAGAATCCACTTAATCAGCGTTGCCAGCAGCTGCGGGCTGCCGCCTTTGGAGAGGCCGCGTAAGATCAGGAAAACGCCCAGCGCAAAGCCGGCGGCGAGAACCGCATAGACGATCATGAGCGCATTTGTCCGATCAGCAGTCGTGCACCTTCACCGCCATTTGCGGCGATCCTGTCAAGCGCGGCATGGCCGCCCGCCGCATAGACGGCAACAACGCGCAACAGCTCCTTGAGGGCGCCGGCGCTGGCGAGGTCGAATGGCGCCCAGGCGCCGCCAGACAGGCGGGCGATCTGCTCGAAAGCCTTGCGTACGATCGGATCATGGCCGTCCTGGAACATGAAGACAGGAACCCCGGCGACGCCGAGTTGTCCGGCCTGATGACAGAGCGAATCAATGTCCTCTTCCAGGGCATCGCCCACAAAAACAACAGCCTGCACCGGTTTCTTTGTGTTTTCTCTTAAAGCGTGCTTGAGCACGCGTTCGATTTGGGTATGACCGCCGACACAGGAAACCTGGCGCATCTGGCGGTGCAAGGCAGCCGCATCGGCCACCCAACGCCCGGCCTGGCATTCGCGAAAACCGCGATAGAAGACAAGCTGAATGTCGAGACCGCCGAGCGCTGCTGTGGCTTCAAACATCTCCCCCTGAATATGGCAGGCGCGATCCCACATCGGCTCGCGGCTGGCTGTCGCATCGAGCGCGAAAATCAGCCGTCCGCGCCGTTCAGGTCGCGGGCGCTGATGCTTCGGCATCGCCGCCACCGTATCGAGAAAACTGTCGATATCGCTCGACCGCTCATTATCCGTTGCGGGTGACGGTTCGGTTGACGGCGCGTCCTGACGCGACGGCAGAGTAGAGGGTGCCGGACCGATTTCGGTCCACGCATCGCCTGTCTGCTTGCTTTGCTTGGTCGGGTTCTCGTCCATCCCTAAGATAAAATGGCCGCTCGCACCCCTGCGGTCCAGATGTCAGGCGCGACGGCGACTGTCGGTCGCGATTGTTTGTGCCGTCTGACGCAGTGTCTCCGGATCGATGGCATCGAGCAAACCGCGCACTTCCTGGCGCGCGGCAACGTGCGACATGGTCAGCGCCGGGCCTTCATCGACGGTTTTAAGGTCGAGCAGGGTAAGGCCCTGAAGAAACAGCTCGCGGAAAATCACACGCTCGCCGAAGCCCGGCGCGAGCCGGAAGCCGATCCGGCGCGACAGGGTTTCCAACAACTGAGCGACATCGCGCTTGTTACGCGCATCAGTATGCCCAAGGCGGTTGCGCATGACGATCCAGTCAATACTGCCGCCGTCTCGGCCATAGCGCGCCTTGCGCTGGTCCCAGACGGTTTCGGCATAAAGGCTGGCGCCGCGAACAGTACGGCTTATCGGGTCGACCTTGGCCAGCAGATCAAGATCGATCAGGCTGTCATTGATCGGCGTGATCAGAAGGTCCGCCTGGGCATGTGCATAGCGGCTGGCGGGCGTGTCGGCACCGGGTGTGTCGATGATCACGAAATCGGTGTCCGAGGCGGCGGTGAGCAGGGCATCGCGCGTCAATTCGGCGCCGTCTTCGGTTATCGCCTCCCTCGGCTCAAGCCGCCAATGCCCGGGCATCGGCAGTTTCTGGCCGGTCCGTTCGGCAAAGCCTCGACGGTTGTCGAGATAGCGGCTGAACGTGCCCTGACGCGCATCGAGATCGAGCGACGCCACGCTGAAACCCTGACGCAGCAATCCGATGGTGACATGGACCGCGGCTGTGGACTTGCCCGAGCCGCCTTTTTCATTGCCGAAGACGATAACCGTTGCCGGCGCTCCGGCAGTTCCGGACGGGATCAGGGCGGTCATGCGAACATCGAAGCGAGCGATAGAATCAGAGCAATCATGAATGTACCGCTTACCACCACACCGAGAAGCCCGATAGCGCCGCCGATAAGGATGGCCAGCCCGTCGCGTTCGGCGATGCCGAGACCGCTGATGGCGATTCCCCAGCCGGGAATCATATTGCTCAACGGCACCGGCAGGCAC
>CAZRBL010000037.1:0-29419 GCA_964598335.1 uncultured Rhodospirillales bacterium | reverse complement strand
CATATAGCCGCCATCCCAATAAGGGACCCCGTCTATTTCGACAGCCTGAAACAGGAAGGGCAGGCAGGCCGAGGCCAGCACCGCATCGGCGCTGATCTCGCCGCATTCGAAGACGCGCACCCGGCCGGTGTGGACATTGGTCGCCGAGATGAAAAGCTTGCCCTCGCCGCAATGCCGGATCGCCTCGAAATCGACCTGTTCGTCGAGCAGCCGCCGCAGCGGATTAATGTTCAGCGGGTTGGCCTGATAGGGGCTGACCATGCGGCTGAACAGATCGAACATCAGATAGCTGGGCGAGTTGTCGAGACTCCAATCGCCGATCAGCCAATTGAACGGATTGCGCTGAAATGGGCTTAACGCACTTTGTGTCGATACCGCGCGCCAGAAGTCATGCAGCGCCTGACGCGCGCCGTCCGGCCCGTCGGTGACCATGCCATAGGCCATGATAGCCGCATTCATGGCACCGGCCGAGGTGCCGGATACGGCCTCGAAGCTGATGCGCCCGTCTTCCAGCAGCCGGTCGATCGCGCCCCAGGTGAAGGCGCCGTGCGCGCCGCCGCCCTGCAGCGCCAGATTGACCGGTTTGGTATTGGGCCGGACCCAGCCCTTGCGTTGCGCCATTCTGTGTCACCGCTTTTGCAGACCGCATCGGCCCTCGAACCTCAGCGCTGACAGGTGGCGGCGATGCGGCACCGGTCAAGGCGCGACATTCAGGCTCCAATCATAGGCGAAGCGGTCGATTTCGGTGCGGTCCTGCAAGGCGGCGCGAAGCTCGGCCGAGCCATGGCTGCGCGCATGCTCCAGGATCTCGGCTTCGCTGGCGCCGAAATCATCCTGAAACCAGTCATAGATCGATGAGGCTTGCAGACGGTCGCGGGCGACAAGGGCGAAGCCGCGCGGATGGTTGATAAAGGCCTTTGCGCCGGCGTCGAGCAGGGCGTCGGTATTCGCCGCAGTAAAGGCGCGGGATTGCAGGTTCGGACAGCCGAGCGCGGCGCAATTCACCGCATAATGAATCCGCGGATCCTGCCAGATCGGGCGCAGGATTCGGTGTTCGATATCGTCGAGGCTGAGCCTCTCGCCCTCGACGCTCACCAGCTTCGCGCCCCAGGGTCCGTTGGCGAACAGCCCCGGCGAGATATCGATATCGCGAATGCTCTCGACCGGATAATGCTCGAGAATGGTCCGCACCGTCAGGGCATTGTAGAAATTGACCCAGTAAGCGAATTGTTCGGCACGGTTCAGCGTGGACACCGCGACACGCTCGAGGGAGTCGATATAACCGTCGAGGGCCGCCCGGTCCGCCGCCGTCACGGCTGCATAACGGATTCGGTTGATGCCGTCGGCGCCTTCGATGAGATATCCGTCCAGAAAGCGATCCCAAGCGCCGTGATCGATTTGCGCCGCGCTTTCGGGATCATAGGCGGTCCAGCGTTCCCACAGCTCGGCCCGCGGCGCTGCAGCGAGCTCGGTTGCATAGGCGAACATTCCGCCGAAAATCATCAGAAAGAGTAAACGCATCGACCTTATCCCAATTTGGCCAACCAGCGGATCAATGTTTTGGTCCGCTCGCTGAACAGCTTTGGGCTATAGAACGCACTGGCGGCTCTTTTGTTCACTTCGGACAAGGTCGGATAGGGCACGATCAACCCGGCCAGCGTGCTGGCTTTCAGCTTGCCGGCGATCATCAGCCCCCAGCTCTGGATCAGGTCTCCGGCATGCGGGCCGACAATGCTGGCACCGACCGGCTTGCCGTTACCACGGATCAGCACCTTGATCTGTCCTTCGACCTGCCTTTCGGCGCGGGCCCTGTCGTTTTCCGCGAAGGACCAGCGCACGACATTCAGGTCGCTATATTTCTCCCGCACCTGTTCCTCGGTAAGGCCGACATGGGCGAGTTCCGGGGCGGTGTAGGTTACCCAGGGCAGGGCGCTGTAATCGATCTTGGCC
Source organism: uncultured Rhodospirillales bacterium (assembly GCA_964598335.1). Classification (GTDB taxonomy): domain Bacteria; phylum Pseudomonadota; class Alphaproteobacteria; order CAZRBL01; family CAZRBL01; genus CAZRBL01. The sequence goes on along the minus strand of CAZRBL010000037.1, from coordinate 27,469 downwards.
GGCAACCGAAACAGGGCGTTACGGATCACGATTCCGGCATGATAGCCGGCGACATGGGTGAATTGCGGTCCCCCGGCGACGTCACCGACGGCATAGACCTTGCGGTTGCTGGTTTTCAGCCCGGAATCGACCGTAACGCCGCGCGGGCTGTACTCAATCCCGGCCTCCTCCAGCCCCAGACCGTCGACATTCGCGCTGCGACCGGTCGCTATCAGCAAATGGCTGCCGGTTATCGTCTGCGTGTCGCCGTTCTTTTTGAACGTCACGGCGATACCGTCCTCTGCGGCTGCGGAGACGCTCTCGATCTCGGCGTTTTCCTCGAGGGTGACACCGTCGGCCAAAACTGACCGCCGCACGATTGCGACCAATTCGGGATCATCCTTGGGCAAGATCGGGCCGCGTTGCAGGACGGTGACCCGGCTGCCGAGCCGGCGGTGAGCCTGGGCCATTTCCATGCCGATCGGACCGCCGCCGATCACAACCAGGTGCCGCGGTCGCTCGGTCAGGGTGAAAATCGTCTCATTGGTCAGATAGGGCACCTTGTCGAGGCCCGTGATCGGCGGCACTGCGGGGCGCGAGCCGGTGGCGATCACGAAACGGCGAGCCTTGACAGTGGTATCGCCGGCCTGAAGCGTGCGCGGATCGGTAAAGCGCGCATGCTCACGGATGACCGTGACGCCGAGCCCTTCAAAGCGTTCCTGGCTGTCGACCGGGGCGATGCCCGCGATGACATTGTGGACATGATTGTTGACGGCGGTGAAATCGACCTCCGGCGCGGCGGCATCGATCCCAAAGGCCCCCGCCGCGTGCCAGTGATGCGCGCTGTGCCCGGCGGCCAGTAATGCCTTTGACGGCACGCAGCCGGTGTTCAGACAGTCGCCGCCCATCTCGCCCTTTTCAAACAGTACGGTCGGGCGCCCCAGCATGGCCGCTCCCGCGGCGACCGACAGCCCTGCCGAGCCGCCGCCGATGACGGCAATATCGGTTTCGATGGTTTGAGCCATGATCAAGCCTCCTGGATCGGGCCGGTCTTACGCAGCCGCTTGTAAATGATCGGGATCAGCGACAGCGCGATAAGGCCGACCACCGGGCCCCAGACTTCAGGCTGAGCAAAGATTTCCCCGGCGCGCTGGCTGACGACGGCGTCGATGTCCTCGCCGGGTTCAACCGCATCGATGATGCTGCCGATGGCGTTGCCGATGCTGGCATAAACAAAGGTGCCCGGGATGATGCCGACAAAGGTGGTCAGCGCGAAGGGTAGCAGGCCGACGCCGAGAAACGCGGGAACGATGTTGACCAGCCAGAAGGGAAAGAGCGGCACCAAACGCAGAATTAACAGATAGCTGATCGCATTGTCGCGAAACCCGGCTTCAAAACGGCTCACAAAGGGCCCGGCCTTGGCCCGAAGGCTGTCGCCCAGCGCCGTCTTGGCAACCAGAAAGATTCCGATGGCGCCGATCGTCGCGCCGACAACCGCCAGGCTGCCGCCGATCAGAAGCCCGAACATGAAGCCGCTTGCCAGGGTCAGGATCGCCGCGCCCGGCAGCGACAAGGCGACGCTGACGGCGTAAAGGATGACGAAGACCAGGGCGGTAAGCACAAGATTGTTGTCGACGAAGCCCTGCAAATTATCGCGCTGCTCGACCAGCGTGCCGATGTTCAGATAGCCGGGCCCGCCGAGTGCGAAGAAAGCGATCAGCCCGGCAACGATCAGCACCAGAGGGGCAAAGCGGGTAACCGGATTTTTCCTTTTTTCGGCCATTGGCACGTCTCCTTGCTGCGCGTCGTTGACGGTTAGATGCGGCGCGCCGCCCGCTAACGCCATGCATGGTTTTGATGCTGATCGCTCTTCCTCCGGTCTTGCCGCCGCCAGTGCCATGCCCCACCCTTTGAGCATGTCACCGCGCGATAACGGTTCCGAGGATCAGCCGCCTCGCCGTGCCCCGATTTTCGGACCCGGGCTGAAACAACCGCCGATCTTCAATCTGACGCCGGTTGTGCAATGGCTGGTCTTGGCCAATAGCTGCGTCTTCGTCCTGGTGAATATCGGACCTGATCGACTGGCCCGCTGGCTGGTCAACGGCCTGTCCTTTGTGCCGGCCTTTTTCATCATTGACGGCCCGTTTTCACCTGCCGGCTGGCTGGGGCTGGTGGGCCATATGTTCCTGCATATCCAGTTGATGCATTTCCTGGTCAATATGGGCGGGTTGCTGGCCTTCGGAACGCCGGTCGAACGGATTCTCGGGCCGCGCCGCTTGCTGCTGCTTTATGCGGTTTCGGGGATGTTCGGTATCGCCTTGAACGGGGTTTTCGACGGCTTTCTGGGCGGCGGCTGGACCGGCATTTATCTCGGCGCATCAGGCGCGGTGTCGGGCCTGTTCGGCGCAATTCTGATGGTCCTGTTCGGGCCGCGGCCGGGCGATCGTTTTCAGGAAGGCGTTTATGCACGGCGGCGCAGCCTGATGCCGCTGGTTCAGGTCGTCGGCATCGTTGTTGCCTTCAATGTCCTGACCGGTGTGATCGGTTTGCCGGGGGTTGAGGGCGGCATCGCCTGGGTCGCCCATCTCGGCGGCCTTGCAGCCGGCATGGCTCTGTTTCCGCTGCTCTCCCGGCGCTGACCGACAGCCAAAGGCCAATTGTGGCAAGGGTAAGCGATTCCGCCCGCAAGCGACCACAAGCGTGCCCGCAGAGCGTCACAATCTGAGCTGAGCTTGCGTTTTCGGCATTTGCCACATTTCATAATGAAGCGGTCAGGGACAACGATCTGACCGCAACGCAGCAGGAGAGGCTCAAGCCATGCCGCAATCAATTGCTCTGGTCGATGACGACCGTAATATTCTGACCTCCGTATCGATGGCGCTCGAATCCGAGGGCTTCGATGTCCGCACCTATGCAGACGGTGACGAGGCGCTGCGGGCACTGGCGACACGGCCCGCCGAGCTGGTTGTTCTCGATATCAAGATGCCCCGGCTCGACGGCATGGAGACGCTCAAGCGGCTGCGCCAGAACAGCCATGTGCCGGTGATTTTCCTGACCTCCAAGGATGATGAGCTTGATGAGGTGCTGGGCCTGCGGATGGGCGCTGATGATTACATCACCAAGCCGTTCAGCCAGCGGCTGCTGATTGAGCGTATCCGTGCGCTGTTGCGCCGCGAAACCCAACGCGAGCAGGATGACGAGGAGCCCGGCCAGGTCATTGTCCGCGGCGATCTCGTCCTTGATGAGCGGCGGCATATCTGCACCTGGAAAGGGGAAACGGTGAATCTTACCGTCACCGAATTCCTTCTGGTCAAAGCGCTTGCCCAGCGTCCGGGCCATGTCAAAAGCCGCAATCAATTGATCGATTCGGCCTATGGCGAGCACATTTATGTCGATGATCGTACCATCGACAGCCATGTCAAACGCATTCGCAAGAAGTTCAAAGCCGTCGACGATGAGTTCAATCAGATCGAAACGCTCTACGGCGTCGGCTATCGCTATAAGGAATAGCTGCGGCGCAGGGGCAGAGGGGGAGCGTGCAGATGCGTAAGGTTTGCCGGCGCGTCTCGCCCCTGACCCTGCGTATTCTTGCCGTCAACATGCTGGCGCTGGCGATTCTGGTCGCCGGCATGCTCTATCTGAACCGCTATAGTGAAATCCTGATCGAGCAGGAACTCGAGGCGCTGCAGGCCGAGGCTCAGCTCTTTGCCAATGCGCTCGCGGAAGGCGCCGTCGTGCGCCTGCCCAAGCAGACCCATGCGCTGGTCTCGGAATTGACCCGGCCGATGGTGTTCCGCCTGTCCGAAACGGCGCGCAATCGAACACGCGTATTCAATGCCCGCGCCGAGCTGATCGCAGACAGTCGGGTTTTGGAAATGACCGGCGGGCTGGTGACCAGCGAACGCCTGCCGCCGCTTGGCGCCGAAGGCGAGCTCGACTTCACGCCGATGCGGGCGCTTGAAGAGCTGGTCGATTTCTTTCCGGGCGCCAGCGCGCGGGGGCGTCTGCAGGATATGGCCGCCGATGACTGGGCCGATCCCAGCGGGCTGCCTTCCCTGGTCGCGGCGCTGAACGGCGAGGCCGGGGCCGATGCCTGGTTGAATCCGACGAACAAGGAAATGCTGTTGATGGCGACCGCGCCGGTGCAGCGCTTCAAGCAGGTGCTGGGGGCGGTGATGGTAACGCGCTCCGGCGATGCGATCATCGCCGCCGAGCGTGAGCGCAAAGTCACGATCCTTCAGGTCTTCGGCGTTTCGTTGCTGGTGACGATTCTGCTCTCGCTTTATCTCGCCGGCACCATCAGCGGCCCGATCCGGCGGCTGGCGTCGGCGGCGCAGACCCTGAGCGGCCGCCATAGCTTTGCCGATGCCCGGTCGGCGGCAGCGGCGATTCCCGATTATGACCGCCGCGGCGATGAAATCGGCGATCTGTCCACCGTGCTGCGCGAAATGACTATGGCGCTTTATGCCAGGATGGACGCCATTGAGCGCTTTGCCGCCGATGTCGCGCATGAGATCAAGAACCCGTTGACCTCACTGCGCAGCGCTGTTGAAACGGCCGCGCGGGTCAAGGACCCTGAACAGCAAAAGCATCTGATGGCGATCATTCTCGACGATGTCACCCGGCTCGATCGGCTGATCAGTGATATATCGAATGCCTCCCGGCTCGATGCCGAGATGTCGCGCGCGGACATGGAACCGGTCGATCTCGCGGCGCTGCTGGATACTCTGGTGGCGATGCAGCGGGTCGCGGAAGAGACCGAGGAACAGCCGACCGATATCACGCTGACCATGCCGTCATCGGGCCAACTGACGGTCTCGGGCAGCGAAAGCCGCCTGTATCAGGTCTTTCAGAACCTGGTCATCAATGCGGTATCGTTTTCGCCGCCCGGCGGCTCGGTTCGGCTGACCGCGGAAAGGCAGGGTCGCTGGGCCGTGGTGACGGTGGCCGATGATGGGCCCGGAATCCCCGAGACCAAGCTCGAGGCGATTTTCGACCGCTTTTACAGCGAGCGTCCCGAAGGAGAAAAATTCGGTCTGCATTCCGGCCTCGGCCTCAGTATCTCGAAGCAAATCGTCGACGCCCATGGCGGCACGATCGAGGCCGCCAATCGCAGCGGCAGTGGCGGCGAGGTCGCCGGGGCCGTCTTCACCGTGCGCTTGCCGCTGGCGCCTGCCTGAGCCTGGATGAGCGCGTGACAACAGAACAGCGTAAAGCGCGCGTCGTGATCGTCACCGGCCTTTCCGGGGCCGGCTTGTCAACCGCCATGCACACGCTGGAAGATCTCGGCTTTGAAACCGTAGACAATTTGCCGTTGGCGCTGTTTGAGGCGGTTGCCGCTCATGGCCCGGCGCCTGATCATCCGATCGCTCTCGGGATCAACAGCCGTACGCGCGATTTTTCCGCCGCCGCCCTGCTGGCGCGGCTCGAGATTCTGCGGCAGCGGCTTGGCGACGAGGCGACGACCGCGCTGATCTATCTCGATTGCGAGGACGACACGCTGCAGCAGCGCTATACCGAAACGCGCCGCCGTCACCCGCAGGCCGCCGAATTACCGGTCCGTGACGGCATTGCGGCGGAACGCACCATGATGGCGCCCTTGCGGGAGCATGCCGATCTCGTGCTCGACACCACTCAGCTGTCCGTGCACGACCTCAAGCGCGCCTTGTCGGGACATTTCGCGCCGCAGGACAAGGCCGGGCTGACGGTGTTCGTGACCTCGTTTTCCTATCGGCGCGGACTGCCGCGCGAGGCTGATCTGGTGTTCGATGTTCGCTTCCTGCGCAATCCGCATTATGAACCGACGCTGAAGCCGCTGACCGGTGAAGATGCCGCCGTCGGTGCCTATATTGAGCAGGATGAAGGATTTCTCCTCTTCTTCGACCGGCTGACCGCCTTTCTCGAGATCGTCTTGCCGCGTTATCACAGCGAAGGAAAAAGCTATTTGACCATTGCTTTCGGGTGCACCGGCGGTAAGCACCGTTCCGTTTACACGGCCAATCGTGCCGCCGCCTGGCTCAGCGGACTGCTCGGCGAACCCGTCGCGGTCCAGCATCGCGATATGGTCACGGAAAAGTGACGGTCCCCGGTCAATCATGAGTTCGGACAGCACCAGCGGCCTTATCGGCATTGTTTTGGTCAGCCATGGCGGGCTGGCCGATGAGCTGACCAAAGCGATGGAACATGTCGTCGGCAAGCAGGAGGGAGTGGCCGCCATCGGCATCGCGCCCCAGGACGATATGGATGAGGCGCGTGAACGCATTGTCGAAGCGGTAAAGGCCGTCGATGCCGGGCGCGGTGTGGTCATTCTCTCCGACATGTTCGGCGGAACACCGTCAAATCTGGCGATTTCCCTGCTGGATACGCATCAGGTCGATGTCGTCGCCGGCGCCAATCTGCCGATGCTGATCAAGCTGGCCGAGCTGCGCGGCGACAAGGATCTGGCCGAAACCATCATCGCCGCGGCTGAAGCCGGGCGGCATTACATTCGCGTTGCATCGCAAATACTTAACCCGACCGCCAAAAAGGCGGTGAAGGGGGAGTAAGCGGCCATGCGCCGATAGCCGCCATGCCCAGCGTAAGAGTGCGCATCTGCAATGTTCGCGGCCTGCATGCCCGCGCCGCGAAACGCTTTGCCGAAACGGCCAAGAGCTTTGAGACCGGGGTCGAGGTCAGCCGCTATTGCGCCCCGGATCAGCAATTGCCCGACTCCGCTGCGGCAGAAGGCCCGGTCGACGGTCAGTCGATCATGGATCTGCTGCTGCTGAACGCGGCACCGGGTTGCGATCTGGTGATCGCCGCGGACGGACCGGATGCCGATGCGGCACTCGAAAAACTGGCCCGACTGGTCGAAAACGGCTTTGATGAGGATCGAGACGGTTTACGGTAAGGTGCCGTGAAAGGAACAATATGGCCCTCTAAAGCACTTGCGTTCGCCGGATCCGCGCTAACTATCCGGTGGGTATGCCCCTTGGCAATGCACACGCGGTTCAACAGCAACCCCCGAACAGGAGGATTGATTCCATGACCAAGACCCTTGCCATCACCGCCCTCGGCTTTTCGCTGCTGGCAGCCCCGCTGCTGGCTCAGGCGCCGGGCGCGCTCAAGCCTGCCGACGAGATCACCGCCGGCGAATACACGCTCGACACGACGCATTCCAATATCACCTGGGTCGTCAACCATCTGGGTTTTGCGGATTACCAGGGGCGCTTTACGAATTTCGACGCCGGGATGACCTATGATCCGGCCGATCCGGCAAACAGCACGCTGCGTGTGGCGATCCCGCTCGAAAATGTCGATTCCGGGGTGCCGCAACTCGACGATCACATGAAACGCGACCTGTTCGACATGGAAAACCACCCCGAGGCCGTCTTCGAGGCGACCGGCATCGAGGTGACCGGCGATGCCACCGGCATCATCACCGGCGATCTGACCATGAACGGCGTTACGCGGCCGGTCGCGCTTGACGCGACCTTCACCGGCGCCGGGACGCATCCCTTCAGCCAGCGATACACCGTCGGTTTCGAAGCCGAGACAACGATCAAGCGGTCGGAATTCGGCTTTGACGACTGGCTGCCGGTGATCGGCGATGATGTGACCCTGATCATCACTGCCGAATTCAACCAGCCGGCACCGGAAGAAGCCGAGGAATAAGCTTAGGCTGCCGCATTATGGCGATGCTGCTCAAAAACAGCCCGCAGCGCTATGGCGTCGTCGCCATGGCGCTGCACTGGCTGATCGCGGTTATGATCATCGGCATGTTGATCGGCGGGCTGATCATGGGCGATCTTGATCCGGCCGGGCCGGGCCTGCTCGGTATGAGCAAATTCGAGATCTATCAACTTCACAAATCGTTTGGCATCACGGTGCTGCTGCTGTCGCTTCTGCGGCTCGCCTGGCGCCTTGCCAATCCGGTGCCTCCGATGCCGGCCAATATGAAAACCTGGGAGCGCATTGCCGCCAGGGTGACGCATTGGGGCTTCTATTTCCTGATGATCGCGATTCCGCTCAGCGGTTGGGCAATGGTGTCGGCCTCGCCCTGGGGGATCCCGACCGTGATCTTCGGCCTGTTCGAATGGCCCCATATCGCACCGCTGACCGCCGTCGAGGACAAGGAAGCGGTCGAGCATCTGTTTTACGAGATTCACGAATATCTCGCCTTTGGCGCTATTGCGCTGCTCGGCTTGCATATCGCCGCGGCGGGCAAGCATGCCCTGGTCCTGAAGGACGGCGTCGTCGGGCGCATGGTGCCGGGGTTGAGCACGAAATCACCGTCTGCGTCGACAAGGGAGGGTGTGTAATGCGCACATTTTTAAGCCTCGCTTTGGCGGCCGTGCTGGCCGCGCCGGCTATCGCCCGCGCCGATACGGCTTGGACGGTGGATTATGAAGCCAGCAGCCTGAACGTTGTCGGCACTGCCTTCGGCACGAAACGGGATGCCTCTTTCGAGGAATGGCAGGCCGACATCGTCTTCGACCCCGATGATTTGCCGGCCAGCAGCATTGCCATCACAATCCAGACCGAAAGCCTGCAGACGCCGATCCCGGAGATGACCCGCAGCGGTATGGGCGAGGCATGGTTCGATGTTGAAAACCATCCGACCGCCAGCTTCGTTTCCGACAGCATCAGCGCTGCCGGTGACGGCTATGAAGCAACCGGCACGCTGACCATCAAGGGCAATGCGCAGCCTGTGACGCTACCCTTTACCGTCAGCACGGACGGTGATCAGGCAAGCGCAACCGGCGGGCTGACGATCGACCGCACCGATTTCAATGTCGGCAGCGGCGGCTGGGAAAGCCCCGACCAGATAGCGCATGAGGCAGAGATCAGCTTCAAGATCGAGGCAGCCCGCTAAGCGACCTTGGGCTTGCCGCGAAGCCGGGGCCGATATATCAAGATCGGGTTGCGGCGCGAGGCGCGCCGCGGCTTGGTCAGGTGCTGTATCGGTCCGCGAAGGGATCAAGTTTCCGGGTGCGGCTGGGTCGATCGTTTTTCGGGCGGTCATCTTCCAGCGAACTTGCTTGATGACTTGAGGGTTGGGCGGTCCGGTGCTCGGGACCGCTTTTAATCGATTGCGAGATCTCAACCAGGAAGTCGAGAACCACGATGAACTTACGCGCGGGCCTTTTTCTTGCCGGCATTTCGGTATGTGCCGTCAATCCGGTGATCGCCAATACGATCCTGTTCTCGCATGATTTTTCAGGCTCGCTGAGCGCGCCCCAGCAGGTGGCCGATGGAGTCGGCTTCTCGTTTTCGGCCCTTGCGGCGCGGAACAGCCTCGCCGATGCGGACCCTTATGGCGACGCGACCTCCTTCGAAGTGGCGGGCGACGGCCTCGACATCGCAAGCGATATTGGGGGCTTTCTGGGCAGCAGCACCCAGAACTCCCCGCCTTCTGGCGCTTCCGATATCGGTTTTGCCGATGGTGATGAGATCAGCGTGTTGCTGACCGGCCTGCCGACAGATCAGGAACTGACCGTTTCTTTCGATCTGCTGGTCCTTAACTCGGCCGACGGGAACGGTAACGCCAACGGCTTTGCCGGCCCCGATGGCCTGCTGGTCAGCCTTAACGGTGAAACGGTCCTCGATGCGACATTCTCCAATGTCGCCGGCCGGGATCAGGGTTACACATCGGCGACCCCGCTCGGCGCGGCGACGCCCGTTCAGGCCGGAACCGATGCCGATTTCTCCGGTGTTCCGTCCTTTGTCGCCTCGATAAACACGGCCTTCGACGCGCTCGCCATCTACCGCGATCTAACCTTTGTGACGGTCGCGCCCGGCGGAGTGCTTGACCTCTCCTTCATCGCGCCGACCAGCGCGCCATCATGGGATGAGAGCTTCGGGATCGATAACATTGTCGTGAGCTTCGAGGCGCCGGCGCCAGCGGTCATGCCGCTGCCGATGGTGGCGCCCCTGTTGCTCGTCGGCGCCCTGGTTGGTCGTTTCGCCGGCCGCCGCCCTTAATCCGCCAACTCGATCAGCAGATCCTTGGCCTCGGTCTTGGTGCCGACCGGGGCCAGGATACGGGATACGGTGCCGGCCTTGGGCGCGTGGATCACGGTCTCCATCTTCATCGCCTCGATCGCCAACAGGCTGTCGCCTTCCTTGACCTTCTGACCCTCCTGCACGGCGACATTGACGACCAGCCCGGGCATCGGCGCGGCGACATGGTTCAGGTTGCCATCCTCGGCCTTGGGATGGGCGCCGGCGCTGGCCATGCCTTCCTTGCGGACGGTGACGGTGCGGGGCTGGCCGTTCAACTCGAAGAAGACCTTGACCTCACCGTCCCGATCCGGCTCGCTGACCGTCAGGAGCCGGATCACCAATGTCTTGCCGGTCTCCAGCTCCAGCGAAATCTCCTGCTCGGGCGCCATGCCGTAGAAGAACACCGGCGTCGGCAGCACCGACACTTCGCCGAAGGTTTTGCGGTGGCTGAGATAGTCGTCGAACACCTTCGGATAGAGCACCGCGCTGGTCACCCATTCATCGGTGATCTTGACCCCGTGCTTGTCGGCCAGCTCGGCCCTGAGCGCGTCGAAATCGACCGGCTCGAGATGCTTGCCGGGGCGGTCGGTAAAGGCCTGCTCGTCTTTCAGGATCTTCTTTTGCAGCGCTTCGGGCCAACCGCCGGGGGGCTGGCCGAGATCGCCGCGGAACATGGCGATGACGCTGTCGGGGAATTGCGTATCATGGGACGGATCAGCCACCTGCTCGGCGCTGATCCCGTTACTGACCATCAGCAGCGCCATATCGCCGACCACCTTGCTGCTGGGCGTCACCTTGACGATGTCGCCGAACAGCAGATTGACGTCGTGATAGGCTTGGGCAACCTCATCCCAGCGGTCGAGCACGCCCAGGGCCCGCGCCTGTTCGATCAAATTGGTGTATTGGCCCCCCGGCATTTCATGGCGGTAGACGTCCGAGGTGCCGGAGCGGATATCGCTTTCAAAGGCCTCGTAATAGCGGCGCACGGTTTCCCAATACTGGCTGATCCGGAACAGCGCCTTGGCATCGACCTCAGGGGCCCGATCAGTATCGGCCAGGGCCCGCAGCACCGAGCCGAGATTGGGCTGGCTGGTCAGCCCCGACCAGCTGTCGATCGCGCCGTCGACGGCGTCGGCCCCGGCTTCGGCGGCGGCGATCAGGGTCGCTGCTGCGGCGCCGCTGGTGTCATGTGTGTGGAAATGAACCGGAAGGCCGGTTTCCTGCTTGAGGGTCTTGACCAGAAGCCTTGCCGCCTCGGGACGGCACAGCCCGGCCATATCCTTGATGCCCAGAATATGCGCGCCCGCTTGCTGCAATTCCCTTGCGAGGCCGACATAGTATTTGAGATCGTATTTGCTGCGATCGGGATCGAAGATATTGCCTGTATAGCACAGCGCCGCTTCGCACAGCGCGCCTTCCTCGCGCACCGCTTCCATCGCCAGGCGCATATTCTCGACCCAGTTCAGGGAGTCGAAAATGCGGAAAATGTCGATCCCCGTCGTCGCCGCATCGCGAACGAACCGTTTGACCGCATTATCCGGGTAATTGGTGTAGCCGACCGTGTTGTTCGCCCGCAGCAGCATCTGCAACAGCATATTGGGCATCGCCGCGCGCAATTTTTCCAGGCGCTCCCAAGGGTCTTCCTTGAGAAAACGCATGGCCACATCGAAGGTCGCGCCGCCCCAGCATTCGATGCTGAACAACTCGGACAGCTGACGCGCATAGGCGGGCGCCACACGGATCATGTCATAGCTGCGCATGCGGGTGGCGATGAGCGACTGATGCGCATCCCGCATCGTCGTATCGGTGAGCAGCACCGGCTTGTGATCAAGCATCCAGGCGGCGAATTTTTCCGCGCCGAGTTCCCTGAAGCGGTCGCGATGGCCCGGCGGCGGCTCACTCTGCGCAATCGGCGGCAGCGGCGCGGTGCGTAATGTGCGGCGCGGTTTCGGCCGCTCGCGCACCTCCGGATTGCCGTTGACAATGACCTCGCCCAAAAACGTCAGCAGCCTTGTGGCCCGGTCGCGACGATGCGGAAACTCGAACAATGCCGGCGTTTCATCGATAAAACGGGTGGTGTAATCGGTCGCGCGGAACTGCTTGTTGGTCAGCAGACTTTCGAGGAAGAGCAGATTGGTCGCGACGCCGCGAATGCGAAACTCCCGCAAGGCGCGGACGATACGGTCTATCGCCTCATTCGCCGTCGGCGCCCACGCCGTTACCTTTTCCAGCAGGCTGTCATAATAGGGGGTGATGACCGCGCCCGAATAGGCGGTGCCGCCGTCAAGCCTGATCCCGAAACCGGTGGCGCCGCGATAGGCGGTGATGCGCCCGTAATCGGGAACGAAATTGTTTTCGGCGTCTTCCGTGGTGACCCGGCATTGCACCGCATGGCCGTGCAGGGTGATGGCGGCCTGGTCGGGCACGCCGCTGGCGCCCTCGCCCTCCAGCACGCCGATGCGGCCGCCGGCGGCGATGCGGATTTGCGCCTTGACGATGTCGATGCCGGTGACTTCTTCGGTCACCGTGTGTTCGACCTGAATGCGGGGGTTGACTTCGATGAAATAGAACTCGCCGCTGTCGGCATCCATCAGGAATTCGGCGGTGCCGGCATTCACATAATCGGCGGCCTCGGCCAGCTTCAGCGCGGCGCCGCAGATCGCCTGGCGCTGCTCCTCATTCAAATAGGGCGCGGGTGCGCGCTCGACGACTTTCTGATTGCGGCGCTGGATCGAACAATCGCGCTCGAACAAATGCACGCGGTTGCCATGGCTGTCGCCCAGCAGCTGAACCTCAACATGACGCGCCCTAACGACGAGTTTTTCGAGATAGACCTCGTCCTTTTCAAATGCTGCCGCCGCCTCGCGACGGCCGGTGGCAATCTGATCGTCAAGCTGGTCCGGCGTTTCGATGCGGCGCATGCCGCGCCCGCCGCCGCCCCAGCTCGCTTTCAGCATCAGCGGATAGCCGATCTCCTCCGCCAAACGGCGGCACTCGGCCATATCGTCGGGCAGTGCGCCGGTGGCGGGCATGACGGGCACGCCGGCGCTGACCGCCAGCTCTCGGGCGCTGACCTTATTGCCCAGCTTGCGCATGGCTTCGGGTGCCGGGCCGATAAAGGTGATGCCCGCCTTGGCGCAGGCTTCGGCGAAATCGGGGTTTTCGGACAGAAACCCATAGCCGGGATGGATCGCGTCGACGCCGTTGCGCAATGCCAGTTCGACGATCTCGTCAATGCCGAGATAGGCAGCGATCGGCCCCTTGCGCGTGCCGTCCGGCAGCACGCCGACGGCATAGCTCTCATCGGCCTTGAAGCGGTGCAGGGCGAAGCGGTCTTCATGGCTGTAAATCGCCACGGTTCGGATCTGCAGCTCAGTCGCTGCACGCATCACACGAATCGCAATCTCACCGCGATTGGCGACCAGAAGTTTCGAGAAGGGCCGAGTGCTCATGGCAGGGATTTAGCCGCGCCGCGCCGACGGTGCAAACATTTGCCTCGATAGCCATTATTGAACTGGCCGGTCTGCACTGCAATGCTGACCGATGCTCACGATTCTCGTTGCTAATCTCAAAGGCGGCTGCGGCAAAACGACGGTGGCGACCAATCTGGCGGCCGCTTTCGCGCAGAACGGCAGAAAAACCGTGATCGCCGATGCCGACAAGCAGGGCAGCAGCAAGCTGTGGGTTAATAGCCGTCCGAGCCATGTGCCCGCCATTGAGGTGATTGACTGGGCCAAGAAAATCAGTGCGGTGCCCAAGGAGGCCGAGCGTCTGGTGATCGACAGCCCGGCAGCGATCCGGCGCGGCATGCTCGACAATCTCATCGAGCGCGCCGACATCGTGGTCGTGCCGATCATGCCCTCGGTCTTCGATCACGGTGCAGCCGGCGGCTTTCTGCGCAAACTCAAGCGCTTCGGCAGCATCAAAAAGGGCCGCAAGGAAGTCGCGCTGATCGGCAACCGGATCCGTCCGCGCACCCGCGCGGCGCATCGGCTGGAAGATTATCTGTCCAATGCCGGCTGGAATGTCGTCACTCTGCTGCGCGACACCCAGCTCTATCCCGAGGCAGCCGCGCATGGGCTGGGTCTTTATGACCTGCATGATTCCCGCACCGCCCTGTTCCGCAGGGATTGGGACCCGTTGATCGCCTATATCGAAGAGGGGGTGCTGTAGGCCGGCATTGCTTCACGGTCGTGCCTGCAATAGTTTCGCAGTATCGATTACTTGGATGGAGCGGCTGATGCGTTTTTTCTTGATTCTCTCATTTTTCTGTATCTTCGGCACTTCGTCTCAGGCCAACCCGATTACGCTTAATTTCGAGGGTATTGATCCGGATGGTGCGCCGGGTACTTTCGGCCCGGTCGGGAGCGAGGTGAACGACACCTATGCCGATTTGGGCATCCGGTTCGAAAACGGGGTCCTGATCTGGTACGATCTTCCGCAAAATAACGCCGGTGCTGGCGGCAATGGCAGTATGCGGATCGGCTCGACGCTCGGCGTGGATCCGGCCGGGAATGTGGGGAACATTGATGAGTCCTTTTTCGGTAAACAGCAGGCGATCATCGTGACCTTCGATAAGCCGGTGAACGACGTCAGCGTCACGGCGATCAATGTCGGGACCGGCGGGGCAAGAATTGATGCATATAGCGATCTTGCCGGAACGGATTTGGTTGGGTTTGCTGAGGACTTCGCCGAATCGGGAAATGGCGGCGACAACAATCCACGCTTCGGTTTGTCCGGTGAAGGTATTCTGCGCGTCGAGCTTTACTCTCCATTCGGAACAACCACCGCACGGCGCGACGGTATTGCTTTTGATGATCTGACGGTGACCTTCGAGGCAATTCCGGCGCCCGCCGTTGCCTGGCTGACGATACCGGCTTTGCTGGCCTTGGCGCGGTTTCGGTCCTAATCTCGGTGGGGTGAGTGAGCCGCATCCCACAGAACGGGCCAAACTGAAGCGTTACCTGCCCCGCACCCTGCTCGGGCGGGCGATGCTGATCGTGGTCACGCCGGTCGTGCTGGTGCAGGCGATTGCGGCCTTCATCTTCTATGACCGTCATTGGGGGGCGGTGACGGCGCGGCTGGTCGATGCCGTCGCCGGGGAAATCAGCCTGTTGGTCGAGCAACTCGAAACTCTGCCGGAAGAGCGGCGCGCGGCTGTGATCGCCGATCATGCCGCGCTTCTCGGCATCCGGGTTTCACTGGACCCCGAAACTGTCACGACACCCTGGGAAACCGATACCGGCCTTGCGGTCGCGGCGCTTTTGTCGGCACGGCTCGACCGGCAGGTGTCGGTGCTTCTGCGTAGCGCTGACGAACATGTTGTCTTTCGCATGGACAGCCGGCTCGGCCCGCTGTCCGTTTCCGTGCCCCGGCGGCGGCTGTTTACCTCGACCGGGCAGATATTCTTCATGTGGCTGGCGGGCTCTTCCTTGTTGCTGACCGGTATCGCGCTGCTGTTCCTGCGCAATCAGATCCGGCCGATAAGGCAGCTTGCCGTCGCTGCCGACCGGTTCGGCAAGGGCCAGGACATGCCTCGGTTCAAACCGGCAGGAGCCAGCGAGGTGCGGCAGGCTGCCCGTGCCTTCATCGCCATGCGCGACCGGATCAAGCGCCAGATCAGCCAGCGCACCGAAATGCTGGCCGGGGTTTCGCATGATCTGCGTACGCCGCTGACCCGCATTCTGCTGACGCTGGAGATGATGCGGACTGACGATAATGCCGAGGAATGCGCCGAGATCAAAAAAGAGCTCTCGGAAATGGAAGCGATGATCGAAGGCTATCTCCGCTTCGCTGAGGGGCAGGCTGATGAGAGGCGGGAAGCTGTCGATCTGGTTCCGATTCTGCGCGACCTGGCCGGGGCGCGGACGGGGAATTTGCCGCCTTCGGCCGTGATTGAAGGACAGCCCAACGCGCTGCGCCGCTGCCTTGCCAATCTGATCGAGAATGCCCGGCGCTATGCCGGCGGCTTCTCGGTCGCGTTGACGATCACCGATCGCCGGGTCACGATCGATATCGATGATGACGGGCCGGGGATCGGCGTTTCCGAAAGAGAAAACGTGTTCCGGCCGTTTTACAGGCTGGAACAGTCGCGCAATCCCGACACCGGCGGGGTCGGGCTTGGCTTGGCGATCGCGCGTGACATTGCCCGCTTTCACGGCGGCGATATCACATTGGGCAATTCGCCTCTCGGCGGTTTGCGTGCCCGCCTAGTCCTGCCGGTTTGAGGCGCGGCGGGCGAACCCGCCGCGACCGTGAGCAGGCCCTATTTCTTGGCTTCTTCAACCTGCGTTTTCAGCTCTTCCAGGCTTTGGGTCACGCGCTCGCTCATGATCTCCATGGCTTCGTGATTGGCCTTGGTGACCATGTCTGACAGCTCGCGCATATGCGCCAGTGCCTTCTCAAAGGCGTCCTTGGTCAGCTCGGTCTGCTTGGCCAGCTTATCTTCCGGCCCGCCTTCCGCCATCATTTGCTGCATCGCGGTAGAAAGTTCGGTCATGGTCTCGCGCATGATGTCGACCTGACGGCGCGACACCGCCTGCATGCAGTCTATAGCGGTCTGATTGGCCTGATTGACGGCTTTGATATTCTTGCGCTGAAGATCCATCATGGACTGCATGTCGAAGCCCGGCATCCGCATTTCGGCCATCATCTGGGTGATGTCGGCATCCATGAACGGAAACGGCGATTGGGCGGTGGTCGATTTCTTGCTCTGCGGCATGGTGTATTCCTTGCATCAAGCGGTGGCGGTTAAGCATGTGCTGCGAATAAGGTTATTGTGCAGTGCAAAATCAATGGGCGGCGCCGTTCGCCTTCGCAGTCTTCTCGGCACGGCCCGTGGTGCGATCGACGCTGCGTGCGATTTCTTCGGCGCGGCCGAGTGCCTTGTCGAGTGCGGCCATTGTCTGGGCAAGATCGGCGCTGTCATCATTGATCCAGGTGCGTGCGGTGCTGATCCAGACCACGCTGAGGCCGGCAATACGCGCCAGACCGCGAAACCCGACGGCCGGGATGTCCGCGGCTTCGAGCATCCGCGCCATGGAATGGGCGAGAGACGGTCCCGCCGCGAGAAGCAGGCAGGGATCGTTCGGCAGGTCGCTGCGAAGACGCCGAAAGCCGGGTTTGAACGGTTCGAGCGCATCGAAACGCTGCATCAGGATGTCGAACAATCGGTCGCGCGCGCTTTCCTCGGCCATGCCGCCGTGATCGGCAGCGAGCACCTTCAGGTCGGCATGGAGTGACAGCCCATCGAGCAAATCGCTCTTCGCCGGGAAAACGGTGTAAACTGCCGCAAGATCGATATCGGCGCGGCGGGCGATGTCCGACATGGTCACGGCTGTCCAGCCATGCTCGGCGATCTCCTCAAAGGCGGCACGCAGAATGGCCTCCCGCTGCGCATGCGGGTCCGGCGCGGTTTTCCGCGACCTTTGCGGGGCGGCTTTGCTCATCGATCTTGGCCTCTTCAGTCAGCGATTGCGGGCGATAGAACCAATGTGCCGTGGTTTTCCGCTTTTTCAAACCTGCGCATCCCTATAGCGAAGCTGCCGGCGCTTCGCTAAGCAGCGGCCATGATGTCAGAATCCGATCCGGCGGCGCCGATTGCGGTCAGCCTTGTCATCCCCGTGCGCAATGAGGCCGGCAATATCGATCCGCTTCTCGCCGAAATCGCGCAGGCCGGTGAGGTGTTGGGCAGGATCGAAGTCGTCTATGTCGATGATGGCAGCAGCGACGATACGCAGCAGCGCCTGACCGCGGCCCTTGCCACCTTTTCATTTCTGCGCGTCATTGCGCATGATCGAGGCTATGGCCAAAGCGCGGCAATTCGTACCGGTATTCTTGCCGCGCGCGGCGATGTCATTGTCACCCTCGATGGCGACGGGCAGAACGATCCGGCCGATATTCCGGCAATGGTGCAGACGCTGACCGATTCCGCCCCCGATATCGGGCTGGTGGCGGGGAACCGGGCGCAGCGCCGGGACAGCGCCTGGCGTCGCTTCGCATCGCAAATCGGCAATGGCGTGCGCAACGGCTTGTTGCGCGATGATACGCCGGATACGGGCTGCAGCCTCAAGGCTTTTCGCCGCGATGTATTCTTGCGGCTTCCCTATTTCGATCACATGCACCGTTTCCTGCCCGCCTTGATCAGACGAGAAGGATACAGCATCGCACACCGGGATGTCTCGCACCGGCCGCGCCTGCGGGGTCGGTCCAAATACAGCGTTCTCAGCCGGCTTTGGGTCGGCCTTGTCGATCTGTTCGGCGTGATGTGGCTGCAACGCCGCATGTCCGTGCCGACGGTTACCGAATTGACCGCGCCGCCGCGCGAAAAGCACAATAAGGACCCGCAGCCATGATCGCAGCGTTTGATTGGATCGCCACGCAAATCGGCGCGGTGATCACCCTGATCTTTTCCGATCCGTGGTATCTGATCGGCTTTTTCGGGCAGTTTTTCTTCATGATGCGCTTCGTGGTGCAATGGGTGCACAGCGAACGTCAGCGACGCAGCGTCATCCCCCTTGCCTTCTGGTTTTTCAGCATCGGCGGCGGCTCGGTTCTGCTCGCCTATGCGATCTCCCGTCAGGACCCGGTTTTCATTGCGGGCCAGAGTCTGGGCCTTCTGATTTATGCTCGCAATCTCTATTTCCTGCTTTGGGTCAACCGCAAGAACGCGACAGCGTCACCGGACCGGCAGGCAAAACAGGCGGTGGATGTTCTCGCCGCGCGGGTGCACAAGAGCCGTGATCTGGCCGCCGATCGGCTGGCCATCAGAGAAGCGGTCGCCGAGCTGAATTCGGTGCTCGACCGGCTTGACCGGCTCGATGCCGCGGCCGTCAACAATACAGCAAATGGACGCTAAATGAGCGATAATGAAAACTTTGAAGTCGTCGGCATCGGCAATGCGATTGTCGACGTTATCTCGCGCGAACAGGATGCATTTCTTGACGCCCATGGCTTGCCCAAGGGCGGCATGCAGCTGATCGATGCCGAACGCGCGGTGCTGCTTTATGAGGCGATGGGGCCGGGCACCGAGATGTCGGGCGGCTCGGCTGCCAATACCATGGCGGGGTTCGCGTCATTAGGCGGCAAGGGCGGCTATATCGGCAAGATTGCCGACGATCAGTTGGGCAGCGTGTTCGCCCATGATCTGCGCGCCACCGGAGTTGCCTATGACACGGCGCCGCTGACCGGCGGGCTGCCGACCGCCCGCTGTCTGATCGCCGTCACACCCGATGCCCAGCGCACCATGAGTACCTTTTTAGGGGCGACCGGCTCGCTCACCGAGGCGGATGTCAACGAGGACTGGGTAGCCGGTGCGGCGGTGACTTATCTTGAAGGATATCTCTTCGACCCGCCCGAAGCCAAAGCGGCCTTCGTTCATGCCGCGGAAATCGCCCATAAACATCGGCGCAGTGTCGCGCTGACGCTTTCGGATACGTTCTGCGTCGAACGCCATCGCGATGCCTTCCAGCATCTGGTCAAGAACCATATCGACATTCTCTTTGCCAATGAGGCGGAGATTTGTGCGCTTTATGAGACGCCCGATTTCGATGCAGCGGTTGCGGCGGTAGGCGATTATTGTGAGACGGTTTGTCTGACGCGCAGCGAAAAAGGCTCGGTCATCCTGCACGATGGCGAAAGCATCACGGTGGCGGCCGAGCCGGTCGACGAGGTGGTCGACACCACCGGCGCCGGCGATCTTTACGCCGCCGGCTATCTGTTCGGTCATGTCCGCGGCCATGAACCGGCGTCAGCGGCGCGCATCGGCTCAATCGCGGCAGCAGAAGTCATCAGCCATATCGGCGCCCGACCGGCCACAAAACTGGCCGATTTGGTTGCTGAAAAGCTGGGCTGAAAACCCTGCCTGGACGGTGGATTGCTATGGCTCGCGAGCTTCTCGGCTTCGATCTCTCTATTTGCGGCCTTCGGGAGCTCGGCGATTATGCCGGTCGGGTCAGCCATGTTGTCTCGATCCTTGATCCCGACTATCCCGATCCGCCGGAATTTGCGCGTTATGGAACCCATAAACGCATCGTCTTCCGGTTTGATGACGATATCAACTCAGGGAGCGGTCGCGCGACCCCAAGCCATCGCGATGTGGAAAAGCTGCTGGCTGCAGGAGAACAGCGTCAGGCGCCGGCGGTGAGCCATGTCCTGATTCATTGCCATGCCGGGATTTCCCGCTCGACGGCGACGGCGGTGATCTGGATGGCGCAGCGTAATCCCGGCCGCGAAGCCGACGCCTTCGCCGTGGTCGACACGATCCGGCCACGCGCCTGGCCCAACAGCCTGATCGTTCGCTATGCCGATGACATATTGGGCCGCAACGGTGCCCTGGTGGACGCGATGAAACGGCATCATGCACGAATCGTCAAACGCCACCCCGATTTGGTCGAACTGATCAAGCTGCACGGCCGGGCACATGATATTCCGGGCGTCATGAACGACGAAGAGAATTAACCCCGGACCTCAAATGGACGAAAGGCGACGGCATCCCTCCCCCGAGAACCGATGCCGTCGCCTTCTGTCACTCCAAACGTCGCTATGCAGTAAATGCAAGCGCCGCTATGCTGCGTCCTCGCCCCCGTCCGCGCATGCCGTGCCCTTTATCATGCACGCCACGTGCCAAACTGCGCGACGCCGCAGATTTCCTATCTTTCGGCTAGTGAGCGAGGGCACCACCTATCCGAAAGTAAATGCCTCGTAAATTTTTTTGACTCCGAGGCGCTTGGCGCAGGCGCGGGATTCAGCCATTCCTGAAAGCCGTTAAAGCGCGATCCTGGAAATTCCCCGGAAATGCGCCGAAACGACTGTAAAGTTTTCTGACTCTTTTCTCTTTAGCTTTGATCTAATTGGGAATTCTGTATGGCTGCGCGTGTCGGTGTTGATCTGGGCGGGACCAAAATAGAAGCGCTTCTCCTCGATGGTGATGGCCGCGAGCGGGTTCGGCGCCGCGTGGATACCCCGCGCGGCGACTATTCGGCGACGTTGCAAGCGATCGCGGATTTGGTTCGATCCGTCGAAGCCGAAGCAAGCGTGCCGGTTGACAGCAGCAGTGTCGGTATCGGCATGCCCGGCGCGATCTCCCCTGCCACGGGTCTGGTGAAGAACGCCAATGCGACCTGGCTTCTGGGCCAGGCTTTCGACCGTGACATGGCGGCGGTTCTTGGCCGCGAGGTGCGTTGCGCCAATGACGCGAACTGCCTCGCGGTCTCCGAAGCGACCGATGGTGCCGCAGCCGGCGCGGCTGTGGTGTTCGCGGTCATCATCGGCACCGGAACCGGTGCGGGCATTGCGATCAATGGCCGGGTTCATACGGGCGCCCATGCCATTGCCGGCGAATGGGGGCATAACCCGCTGCCCTGGCCACAGCCTGATGAACTGCCCGGCCCGCAATGTTATTGCGGCAAGACCGGCTGTCTCGAAACCTGGCTGTCCGGCCCCGGCCTCGCCGCCGATCATCGTCGGGTCACCGGTAAAGCGCTGGAAGGCCGCGAAATTGTCGCGGCGGCTGAGGCCGGTGACGGCGACGCCGGGGCTACGCTCGCGCGGTATGTCGACAGGCTCGCGCGCGGGCTTGCCCATGTCGTCAACATTCTTGATCCCGATGTGATCGTCCTCGGCGGCGGTCTGTCACGTATCGGGATGCTGTATCGAGCCTTGCCCGAAACCCTGCCTCACTATGTTTTCTCGGATAGCTTTGAAACACCGATAAGGCCGGCGCAGCATGGCGACAGCAGCGGCGTCCGGGGCGCCGCCTGGCTCTGGTAGCTTAAGCAAACGAAAATGCGCTGGAGCATTTTCCTATCATTCCGGTCCACTCCTGCACCCCCGCCCCGCCTCCCCTGCAAGTATCCTGTCTGGGGAGGCGGGGCGGGGGTGCAGGGATGGACCGGATCAAAACCAAAGGAAAACGCGCTAGCTGTCGCCCTCAGCTATCTCCCGTAGGCGATCAATCTCGACAAGCGCGATGCGGCTGTGATCTCTGCTTTCGATCAGGCGTTCGCCCCGAAAACGGGTCAGGGTGCGGCTGACGGTCTCGGTTGTCAGGCCGAGAAAATCGGCGATATCCGCGCGGTTCATCGGCACGAAGACCGGATTATCCGGCTGTCCGCGCGATCCGGCGCGTTCGGACATGTCGAGCAGAAAGGACGCGATCTTTTCCTGCGCCGTTTTCCGGCCGAGCAGCACCATGCGGTCTTGCGCGGCTTGCAGGTCGGTCTTGGCAAGCGCGAAAAGCCGCTTTTGCAAGGTCGGCGATTCGTCCATCAGGTCTTCCAGCTTGCGCCGTGGGAACCGGCAGAGCGTCGACGAGGTGATCGTCTCAGCGGTATAGTCATACCGGTCATCGGCGCTCATGCCGATGAAATCGCCGGTATACAGAAACGCCATGATCTGGCGACGACCGTCGGGCAAGAGGCGGAACAGCTTTATCGCGCCGCCTGTAACGTTGAAGAGGTGATCGGCGGAGTCGCCCTCCTCGAACAGAACGGCTTGCGCGCTGTGGCTCTGGGTTTGTGCAATATCGCCGATCCGTCCCAGATCGTGCTCTTTCAGCGGTGCACAGATGGTCAGGGAACGCGCAGCACAGGAAATACAGGGTGGGCCGATAACCGGCGGCTTGTCCAGATCGGCTGCGCCGGAGTTCCCGTCATCATCGAAGGGTGCCATGCGGGCGCCCCCTAAGCGTTGTTAATCACCTGAACAATATGGCTCAGGAAAAGTCGCCAGGCAATACCGAACAGTTAAGCGTTCTGATGGTTTGACGGTGGCGGGCGGTGCTCGATCAACCGATTTCGGCCTCGATCCACTCACCCAGCGCCGCTTTGGGCAGGGCGCCGATTTTCGTCGCGGCGATCTGACCGTCCTTGAACAACATCAAGGTCGGCACGCCGCGCACGCCGTATTTTGTCGGCGTCATCGGGCTTTCCTCGATATTCATTTTGGCGATCGTGACGCGGCCCTGCATCTCTTCGGCGAGTTCCTCGAGCGCCGGGGCGATCGCCTTGCACGGTCCGCACCATTCTGCCCAGAAATCGACGACGACCGGGTGATCGGCCTGCAGCACTTCGCTTTCAAAGTCACTGTCGGTAACGGTCTTCGTGCTCATGGCGTGATCCTCCTTGTGGCAGTTTCGGCTGTCTGACATACGGCTCGACCCTGTCGGCGGTCAATGCGCATCGCGGCTATCGATGCCATAGGCGCGCAACAGGTCGTCGGGCAGCGGCATGACTTGTGCGCTCTCTGTCCAGACCAGCCAACACTCGATGGCCCGGCCCGGATAGCGCTCGGACAGCGCGGCGCGGTAAATGCTCATCTGCGCCAGATATGCGGGGGCCACATGGTCGGGGTTTTCTGCCGCCGGCCGGTCGCTCTTGTAATCGCACAGGACAATGCGGTCCGGCCCGATGGCAAGGCGGTCGATTCGGCCGCTGATGACGCGCTCGCCGATGCGGCCGGCAATCGGCACCTCAGCGCGGCTGTCAGGTCCGAAGACAAAACCCAGCTCCGGATGGTCGATCACCGCCAGCGCTTCGGCGGCGAGCGAGGCCTTGGTGCTGTCGTCCAGCTTGTTCGCCATGCGCGCGATCAGGCGTTCGGCGGCATCGGGCCGCTCCGAGGGCGGCAGATCAGGGAGAATTTCCAGCATCCGGTGGATCAGACGACCGCGCGTCAGCCCGGGTCCCAATGGCCGCGCGGCGAGCGGCGAAAGCAGCGGCGGGTCGTCATGCGCCGGTCGCGAGGGCGTCAGCGGACGGGCCGGGCTCGGCTCCGGCGGCGGTCCGCGGCGCAGCCAGCCCGGCTCGCTTTCCTGCGCAATGGTGCGGCGTGGTGTTGCCTGATCAGCTTTCGGCGTGGCGCGCTGATCGTCATTGAGGCGCAAAACACGCCGCCCGTCAAAGCGGCTATCGGGTATCGCCTCGGGCGCGGGAGCGGTCGTGCGCAGCCCTTCATTGACCAAAGCCCACCAGGATGTCGGAAACTTGTCGACCTGATCCTCATCGCCGATGCCGCAGACATAAAGCCGGTCCTCCGCGCGGGTCAGCGCAACATAAAGCAGCCGCCTGGATTCCCGCTCCTCCTCCCCTGCCGCAGCCGCAAGCCGTGTTTCGCAACGTCGATTCCGATTGGCTTTGCCGGCGGGCCAATAGGGCAGTGCGAGACCGTCATCACCCTGTTCGGGCCAGATCAGCTGGCTGCGATAGGGTTCGGCATTGATCTTGTCCGGAACGAAGACGATCGGCGCCTGAAGACCCTTTGCG
This sequence comes from uncultured Rhodospirillales bacterium, assembly GCA_964598335.1. Lineage (GTDB taxonomy): Bacteria > Pseudomonadota > Alphaproteobacteria > CAZRBL01 > CAZRBL01 > CAZRBL01. The sequence continues at coordinate 3,245 of CAZRBL010000037.1, read as the reverse complement.
CCATGCGCCGTCATGATCCTGACCATCGGCGGAGCGTTGTCGTCATCCTGTTCGCGCTTGATCCTGGCGCCGGTATGCTCGATCCAGCGGACAAAGCCCTGCAGTGAAGCGGTGCTCTGGCGCTCATAATCCAGGCTCAGGGACAGCAGGGCTTCGAGCGGATCGAGACATTCGGCGCCGAGCCGCGCGGTCATGGCCCGTCTGCCGCTGACCGGATCGGCGGGGCAGGGTGCGTAGAGCAGTGCGGCAAGAAACTCATGCGGCCGACGCCATTGCGCATCGTGGATCCGGTGTTCGAGCCAATCGCGTATTTCGGCGAGGGCGGCGTCGTCCTCGGCCATCTCCCGCAGCCGCGTCCACAGGCTGCGCGGACGTTTCCAGCACAGGTCGAACAGACGATCCTCAGGCAAATCGATCAGCGGTGACCGCAGCAATTCGGCGAGGCTGAGATCGTCGTCGGGCTGCAGCGCAAAGCGCGCCGTCGACAACATGTCCATGACCCCGATCTCCTCGATCAGCACCATGCGGTCGGCGCCGGCAACAGGGATATCCCGGGCCTTCAGCGCACGGATCAGCGGGGTGAGAAAGGGCGCGCGCTTGCGCAGCAGGATCAGGATATCTCCAGCGTTGACAGCGCGGTCTCTGGCCTCAAGTCTCTCGCCGGTTGTGAGCCAGTCTGCGATTTGATCCGCGATCAGCCCGGCGAGCCGATCGGCGGCGGCGCGGCCGCCGTCCAGCACCAGCTCAGGCAGATCCCAGGCCTCGGCGGTCTCGGCCGCGGCATCGCCGACCAGCGGCCAGAGCTCGACGCGTCCGGCCATGCCCTGGCGATAGGCGCGATGCCGAATGTCGCCGCGTTCTGCGACCGTCAGGCCGTGCCTGGCGGTTGGTTGCGCGAAGACACCGTCAACCGCATCCAGCACCGTCTGCGTGCTGCGAAAGGAAATATGCATATCGACCGGGTCCCAGCCGGCTTCCGCATCGCGGCAGCGTTGCGCGAAATGCTGCCGCATCGCGTGGAAGGCACGCGGGTCGGCGCCCTGAAAGCCGAAAATCGATTGCTTCTCATCCCCGACGACGAAGATCGTGCGCGGCGACAAAGCGGCGTCACGCGCGCCCTCCCCAGCGAAGAAATCACCAGCCAGCGCGGCGATGATGCGCCATTGCAGCGGGCTGGTGTCCTGCGCCTCGTCGACGAGGATATGATCGAGCCCGCCGTCAAGCTTGTACAGCACCCAGGGGGCAATGCCGGGGCGCTCAAGCAAGGCGACGGCGCGGTCGATCAGATCGTCGAAATCCAGCGCGGCGATCTGCCTTTTGGCCGCCGCATAGCGGCTGAGCAGCCCGTCCGCGACGATCAGCATGGCGGCGGTATTCTGCACCAGCCGCACCGTACTCAGCCGATCGTCAATATGCAGCAGGCGTTCAGCTTCGGCGCGCATCGCCGGTTCCGCATCGGCGCTGGCTTTGTCGGTCAGCCTGGCGCGCGGCTCGTCTTTGCCGGTCAGGAAGACGCCTCGGTACGCGCCGAATTGCTCAAGCTGCTGCGCAGGGTCGGCAGCGTCGAGAAAGCGCTCGATAACCGCCGCAGCGGCGCGCGCCGTCTTCCCGCCGCCCGCAAGGATGACCGCCGCCTCTCGCATGGCCGTCTCATCGAGGCCTTTGGCGATCTCCTCCGCCAGAACGCCGTCTTCGCTGAAATCAGCCGGCAGTCCCTCGGCCTCGCGCAGCGCCTTCAGCGCCGGCTCCAGGCCGCCCTCTCCGGCCAGGCCGGTCTCAATCCTGCCGCGCTCGGCAATGATCTCATCGAGCAGGTCGCCGATGGTCTTGCCCGCCGCGACCTCGCCCAATCGTCGATAGGCAATACCCGGCAGGCTGTCGGGGGCATTCTGCGCGTTTTGCAGGCTTTCGGCTCGAGCCCGGTCCAACAGCTCTGCGCTGAGAATGTCGTCGATCACGGCAAAATTCGGCGTCACACCGGCCTCCAGCGGAAACCGGCGCAGCAGCATTTCGGCAAAGCTGTGAATCGTGCGGATCGCAAGCCCGCCCGGCGTGTCGACGACGCGCGCGAACAGCCGTCGTGCGGCATCGAGAACGGCGTCATCCGCGGTCCGGCCGGTCAGCGCTCGCAGCTCCTCCGCCAGTTCAGGCGACGGCATCACCGCCCAGCGCGCAAGTTTTTCCTGCAGTCGGTTTTCCATCTCCGCCGCCGCTGCCTTGGTGAAGGTCAGGCACAGCAAACGTCCCGGATCACTCCCCGGTATCAGGCGGGATCCGTCGCGGCGCGGCAACATCAGGCGCAATAGCCGGTCGGTCAGAACCTTGGTCTTGCCGGTCCCCGCCGACGCACCGACCCAGACGCTGTTGGTCGGTTCGGCGGCGCGGCGCTGGGCGACGTCGGGGTCGATCGGACGAATTTCGTTCATTCGGCGGCGGGCCGCTTGTTCTGCCATTCGCCGCGGCGAGAAAGCAGATCGTAATCACTGAAGGCGGGCTCGAACCCCGGAAAGGGTAACGCGCGATAGGCCGTTGCCGGCCGGTCGAAGCGCCCCACCCAGCGTTGGAGCCCTTCAAGCGCCTGTTGCGAGAGCATATCGATATCGCCGAAGCGGTTTTTTTCCGCGCTTTTGGCATCGGTACTGCCGTTCAGCAGCCAATAGGCGATTTCCGCCACCGGGCTCGCCTCGATTTTGCCGAAACCCTGCATGGCGATAGCCGCCTGCAAAGTCAGCTGCGGGGCGAAACCCTCATGGATGTCATCCTTGCTCGGCGTCTTCGAGCCGGTCTTGTAGTCGATGATGGCCAGCGCGCCGTCCGAACGGCGTCGATCGATACGGTCGGCTTTCGCCGTCAGTGTGAAATCGCCCGCCGGCGCGGCGAAGCTCAGGGAGCCTTTGGCTTCCAGCATAACGGTCTCAAAATCCGCCCGGCGGCGGGTTTCGATCTCGGCGAAGACCGCGGCGATACGAACGAAACGCGGCCACCAGAACGCCCAGATATCGCTTTGCTGCAGCCGGTCGCCGAAAGCATCCTTTCCGGCCTTCAGCAATTCGCCCAGAGGGTCCTCCGGCCAGACGCGCAGATGCCGCTGCATGAACAGCTCCAAGGCATGATGAATCCAGGTGCCGCGCTCGGCTGCTTCGGGCTGCTGGTCGATATCGTCAAGCTTGTGCAGTGTGAGAATACGCTTGGCATAGAGCGCATAGGGATCGCGGCGCCAGGTCTCGATCGCGGTTACCGGCAAT
>CAZRBL010000036.1:0-31233 GCA_964598335.1 uncultured Rhodospirillales bacterium | reverse complement strand
CGCCGACCGCTACCTGGTGGCGTGGATCGCCATCGGCGCCGCCGAGCTGGACCGGATTGGTGGTCGCGCTCAGAATGGCGCGCACCGCCTCTCCATTCGCGCTCGTCCCGGCGAACGCGCCGTTCAGGTCAACCACGTGGAGATACTGAAACCCCATCGCTTCAAAACGCGCGGCCTGGTCGGCCGGATCGGCATTGAAAGTGGTTGCCGCATTCATTTCGCCGCGCAACAGGCGCACGCAGGCGCCATCCTTCAGGTCGATTGCCGGAAACAGAATCATCGCATCACGTCTCAAACGCCGCGTCGAGCGTCAGGTCCTTGTAGTAAAACCGCCCGGGGACAAAATGGCCGTCGACCTTGGCATAGAAGGGGTGGGTGCCCCAATGCTGATAGCCGAGTGATTCATAAAGCCGGATCGCCGCGGTCTGGGTTTCCCGGACATCGAGATTGAGCACCTGCATGCCCCAGCTGCGCGCCTTTTTCTCCAGCTCGCGGATCAGCATGCGCGCCAGACCATATCCGCGCGCCCAGGGCGCGACAAATTCAGTGGTCAACTGGCAGGCCAAGGCCTGCGCCTGATTGTTTTTCGGCGCCCGGACCAATTGACCGGTCCCGGCGACCGCACCGTCAAGCTTGGCGAGCAGAAGCGCCCGTTCGGGGACCATCAGCACTCCCTGCCAATAGGTTTCCAGCACATTGTTGCTGGGCGGGGCGAGCCAGCCGAAACCGCCCCCGGCCTCGATCGCCTGCACGGTGATTTCGCATAACTCGGCAAGCTCCCCGGGGGCGAATTCGTCCAGCACTTCGACCACCGCGAGATCCGGGGCGCGATCCCCGGGGCCCGGATTGCGCGGCTTTTTCATCTTTTGCGCCGACATCACGTCACGGCTTCCAGTCAAGAAAGCCGCTGAGCAGCGCAAGGCCGACCGCCTGGGACTTTTCCGGGTGAAACTGCATGCCGATCATGGTGTCGCGTCCGATGATCGCGGTCAAATCGCCGCCATAACGGGCGGTCGCAAGCAGATGCCGAGGATCAACATCAGTAAAGGCGTATGAGTGCACGAAGTAAACATGATCCTGCGGCTTCAGACCGGCCAGCACCGGATGCGCCCGGCCCGCTGCGGTCGGCTCCAGCGCATTCCAGCCCATATGCGGCACCTTCAGCCCGGTCACCAGCGGCGCGATCGGCGCAACGGTGCCGCTGATCCAGCCGAGACCGGCATGGGTGCCGTGTTCGAGACCCTGATCGGCGAAAAGCTGCATGCCGACACAGATGCCGAGCACCGGCACGGCCCGATTCTGCGCCGCAGCCGTCACCGCTTCCCGCAGCCCGTCGATACGCTCCAGCCCATGCCGAACATCGGCGAAGGCGCCCTGACCGGGAAAGATGACCCGGTCGGCGGCGGCGACCCAATCCGGATCAGCGGTGATACGGACATCGATCCGGCGTCCGAGCGCCTCGGCGGCGCGCTGCACAGCCTTTTCCGCCGATCGCAAATTGCCGGTGCCGGTATCGACGATAGCCAGTTTTTCCATGATTTTCGGATCTGCCGGTTCGCCCTATTACCCCCGGGAAAGATTGATTGTCGCAGACAGGGGGGTAAGGGGTGGGCCGCTTTTTTACAGAGAACCTTTGGTCGAGGGGATGGCCGAGGCGGCGCGTGGATCGATCGACCACGCCATACGCAAGGCGCGCGCGAGTCCTTTGAAACAGGATTCGATGATGTGGTGATTGTTCTCGCCATACAGGTTTTCGACATGCAGCGTTGTCCCGCTGGCCTGGGCGAACGCCTGAAACCACTCCTTGAAAACCTCGCTGTCCATCTCGCCGATCTTGTCCCGGGTAAAGTCCACCTTCCAGATAAGATAAGGCCGGTTGGACAGATCGAGCGCCACACGGGTCAAGGTTTCATCCATCGGGATCAGCGCATGGCCGTAGCGGACAATGCCGAGCCGTTCGCCCAGCGCATCCCGCACCGCTTTGCCGATCACGATACCGCTGTCCTCGACGGTGTGATGGGTATCGATGTGCAAATCGCCCCGAGCGGTGACGGTCAGATCCATCAGGCTGTGGCGCGCCAACTGGTCCAGCATGTGATCGAAAAAGCCGATACCGGTCTCGATCTCCGAACTGCCGATGCCATCCAGATCGACCGATACTGAAATATCGGTCTCCTTGGTCCGCCGCGAAACGCTTGCGGTTCGATGTCTCTGCAACGAATCCATGCGCATGATTTAGCAGCCGCAATGGCTGGAAGCGAGTCGGTCCCGGAAATCAAAAGGACTTCAAATCGTCATGCGATTGTGCTGGGGTCCGAAACGGTTCTCAGGGTGAATCATTTTATGCGCCGATACGCTGCGTCTTTTACAGCCCCTGCACTCCTTGCGGCGAGCTTGCTGCTCACGGCCTGCATCCCTGTACCGAAGTTTTCGGGCAGCGACCGGATCGACATCGATGAACAGATCGACCTGGTCGATGCGCGCAATCCGGGACCAACCGATCTCGCGCCGATCCTCTTCCGCGGGGCCGATTTCGAGATGCCGCTGGACGGCACCCTGGGCAGTTTTGTCTGGGGGCCGCTCTGCGCACCGCCTTACGCCGATATCACACTCCTGAACCTCCGTAACAGCGGCCTCGACAGAACCATCATTTTTGACGACCCGTTCACGCTGGCCGCTGCGGATCAGGGAATTGATGTGGCGGACCGCCCCGATGTGCCGTTCGAAAGGCGCGATCGCCTGAGCCGTGCCGAATATTATGTGGGAGCGTCGATCATCGGACTGGAGGTGGAGCTCTGCCGCAAGGATGAGGGCTTGTTCGAGCGGCGTATTGTCGGATCGACCGGCAAGGCGGAAATCGCCGTCGATTGGTACGTCTATTCGCGCCTGACGAGAGGCGTTGTCATGCAGAAGCGGACCCGCGGCGAGGCGCGGCTGAGAGGCGCGCATAACGATCCACTGATCGCGGTCATGCGCAAGGCCTTTCACGCTGCCGCGAAAGAGTTCACCCGGGATCCGGCCTTGCTGTCGATTCTGAAACAGCCGCGCAACGCCGCGCTGAGCGCCTCTTACGCCCCCGGCATGGCGGAGGACGCGCCGATGCTGCTGCGGGAAGAGAGCCTGGCGCCGCTGCGTCTCAATGAACAGCCCCTACTGACCGGAAGCTTCAGCGACCATGCGGCGCGAGTTTCCGGCGCCGTGGTGACGATATCCTTCGGCGTCGGCGGCTTCGGCAGCGGCTTTGTCATCAGCCCGGACGGCTATGTTCTGACCAATCATCACATTGTCGGCGATGCAGAGCGTGTTCGCGTTGAGTTCGACCGGCAGCGCTGGGCTGAAGGCATTGTGTTGCGGCGTGATCCGGTGCGGGACGTCGCCCTGATCAGAATCGGCCAAATCCCGGCGGGCGGGCTCAGCGCGATCCCGTTGCAGCCGAACCGCCCGGGCGTCGGCAGCCGGATTTACGCCATCGGCTCACCGCTGGACGATAGCCTGCACGGCACGGTGTCGAGCGGCATTGTCGCCCGCTATCGGCGCTTTCGAGATCAGCCATTCGATTATCTGCAGGGCGACATATCGATTTATCCCGGCAATAGCGGCGGGCCGCTGGTCGATGCATCGGGCAATGCGGTCGCGATTGCCGCCGCCGGCTTCGTCGAATGGCCCGGCAACAGCACCAATCTCAATCTCTTCATTCCCATTGATGAGGCGCTGAAGGCTCTGAACATCGTCTATGGCGAGCGGCTCTTGTCGCAGCGCGCTGATTAGCCGCCGCTTGAACCGGCGGTGCCGCCCGCCAATTTTTGGCGAATGGAACACAGCACCGATCACATGCACGGGACGACGATCGTCACCGTGCGGCGCCCCGGCCAGGTCGTGATCGCCGGGGACGGCCAGGTCACTCTCGGCAACAGCATCATGAAGGCCAATGCCCGGAAGGTCAGGCGGCTGGGCAAGGGCAATGTGATCGGCGGGTTTGCCGGCGCGACCGCGGATGCCTTTACCCTGTTCGAGCGCCTTGAAGGCAAGCTGGAGCAGTATCCGGCGCAGCTGACCCGCGCCGCCGTCGAACTGGCCAAGGACTGGCGCACCGACCGCTATCTGCGCCGGCTGGAAGCGATGATGCTGGTCTGCGATGCCGAAACCTCGCTGATCCTGTCGGGCAATGGCGATGTGCTGGAACCCGAGGCCGGGCTGGCCGCAATCGGCTCGGGCGGGAATTATGCCCTCGCCGCCGCCCGGGCGCTGCTGCCCGATGAAAGTTTGAGCGCGCAGGAAATCGCCGAACGCGCCATGGCGATCGCCGCCGATATCGACATCTACACCAACGGCAATCTGACTGTTGAAGTAATTTAGGAGAAGGCCGGCCCACCCCTCACCCCCGCCCCTATCGGAGACGATGGGTGAGGGGTGGACCGGCCCCGACAAAGACCATGACCAATTTCAGCCCCCGCGAAATCGTTTCCGAACTCGACCGTCACATCATCGGTCAGAACGACGCCAAGAAGGCCGTCGCCATCGCCTTGCGCAATCGCTGGCGACGGCAGCAGCTGGATGATGCATTGCGCGAAGAAGTCCTGCCGAAGAACATTCTGATGATCGGACCGACCGGCGTCGGCAAGACCGAGATTGCGCGACGGCTGGCCAAGCTGGCGCAGGCGCCCTTCATCAAGGTCGAAGCAACCAAATTCACCGAGGTCGGCTATGTCGGCCGCGATGTCGAGAGCATCGTGCGCGACCTGCTGGAATCGGCGATCCAGATGATCCGCGACAAGCACCGCAAGGAGTTTTCCGCCAAGGCCGAGCTGGCCGCAGAACAGCGCGTTCTGGACGCGCTGGTCGGCAAGCAGGCGACCACCGAAACCCGTCAGAAATTTCGCGACAAGCTGCGCAGCGGCGAGCTGAATGACCGCGAAATCACGCTCGAGGTTCAGGACAGTTCCGGCGCCTCGATGCCGACCATCGAAGTGCCGGGCATGCCCGGCGCCTCAATGGGCATGATCAATCTCAACGACATGTTCGGCAAGGCCTTCGGCAACCGCACGGTCACCAAGACGATGAAGGTCGGCGATTCCTATGAATGGTTGATCGCCGAGGAATCCGACAAGCTGGTAGATGAGGACAAGGCCCTGGCCGATGCGATCGACGCGGTCGAGCAGAACGGCATCGTCTTCCTCGATGAGATCGACAAGATTGCCGGCCGGGCCGATGCCGGCGGGCGCGTTTCAGGGGATGTCAGCCGCGAAGGGGTGCAGCGCGATCTGTTGCCGCTGATCGAGGGCACCACGGTGCAGACCAAGCACGGCCCGGTGAAGACGGACCATATCCTGTTCATCTGCTCGGGCGCCTTTCACCTCGCCAAGCCGTCCGATCTGCTGCCCGAATTGCAGGGCCGGCTGCCGATCCGGGTCGAGCTTAACAGCCTCTCGGTCGCCGATTTCAAGGCCATATTGTGCGAGCCCGAAGCCAGCCTGCTCAAGCAGTACAAGGCCCTGATGGCCACCGAAGACGTCACGCTGGATTTTACCGAAGACGCGATTGACGCGATTGCGGAACTCTCGGCCCAGATCAATGACACGGTTGAAAATATCGGCGCCCGCCGCCTCGCCACGGTGATGGAGCGCCTGCTCGAAGAAATCAGCTACACCGCCAGCGACCGCACCGGCGAAACCGTCGACATAGACGCCGATCTGGTCCGGGAACGCGTCGGCGAACTCGCCAAAAACGCTGATCTGAGCCGGTTTATTCTGTAGCGTCTTTATTGGCTCCCCAGTGGCCTATCCAGGTATCGCCGAGCCGAGGGTCACAAGCCTGTGGTCCGGTTCTGACACAGACAGGCTAACCTTTGACGCATGGAAGTTGGCTTGATCGATCCGGGCTCATAAGCGGCAATTTGAGCAATACAGTGAAAACAATCCCGCCAAGAGTAATGATACGGTCATTGGAATGGGAACCGCTGAACTCACCGTGGGACCGAAAGTCAGGCCCTTGATGCTAAAGCCGGCAAAGCCTATCGGAGTACCGGCTCCGGTCATCGGATCAATTGAAAGCAGTTGACCGGATAACGCGCCGACTCCAAACACCGTCGTTCCGTCAGAGGCAAGCGCTTCGACTGCTTCAAACCCGGACGGGCCAACCGAAGCAGCAGTCCCGGTGAGGCGGTCTATGACAAACAGCTCATCGGTTTGGAAATCCGCGCCAAGCAAGTTGGTGCCGTCGAACGTCAACCCCAGAACTTGACCTACACCAAGCGGACCCACAGGGGCTATCAGCCCGCTCAGAGGATCAATCGTCACCAACTCATCTGAGATGACATCGGTCGCGAACAGTGTTGTTCCGTCGAATGCCATACCTGCAATCCCGAAGGAGCCAGTTGCTCCAATGACGGTTGCCGAACCTGTCCCGGGATCAATGGAAACAAGCTCGGTGGTGAAGGAATCAACGGCAAAAAGAGACGTTCCGTCCGAGGTCAGCGCACCGAAAAAGTCGAAGCCCGTCGGGCCGATGGGAGTCGTCGCACCGTAGAGAGGATCGACCCTGACAAGCTCATCCGTCCCTGTAGTAACGGCGTACAACGTCGTCGCTTCTGCAGCACTCCATCCAGCGATAAGAGTGCAGAGGACCATAATGTTATATATGACTTTTTCATCTTCCCTCTCCGCAACGGTTCTTTTGATAGCTGTTATACAATCAATATTCGGCCAAGCAACCCAAACGGAGAGGCATTGAAATCAATGTCGGCACCAAAACAGTTTTTCCAGCCAGTTTGACCGGGCCATACGGATAGACAGCATTATCGGTGTCGCTGCGGTGCTGAAGGTGCTGCTTGGCTCGATCTGACGACCGTGAGACGAAATCGAGCCAATCATGGATCTTCGTAACATATCTGTCATGTTACGGCGTTTTTCGGTTGGCAAGGGGCCTTTCTGCTGATATCCCTTTGGGAAAATTCCGGGGACATCCTTACCATGGCCGATCTTAAATTACCGTCGGAACAGCGCCGCTTTTCGCTGGCGGGGCTGAATGCGCTGATGCGCGAGGGGCTGGCGGGGCTGACCGGTGAAAGGCTGCCGAGCCGCAGCCCTGCCGAAAAGCTGCTGGAGGCCGACGATCCACGCATCACCATGACGGTGGAGCGGATGAAACAGGCAGAGATCAGCGGCGTGCCGCTGCTTGAGATGGCCGAACGCGAGGGCATCACCATCCGCTTCGAGCCGCTGCGCGGCATGCACGGCTATTACAGCCCGCGCCACAAGGAAATCGTGCTCGACGGCGATTCCCGCCTGTCGGCCGAGAGTCTCGGCCTGACGCTGGTGCATGAGCTGCGTCACGCCTGGCAGCACGCCGAGGGCCTGCTGCCGACCGCCGCGCTGGATGCGCATTCCTATATCGCCGCGATCCGCTATATCGAGGCCGATGCCAAGGCGACCGAAGCCCAGTTTCTGGCCGAGGTCGCGCAGCAGCCGGACGGCATGGATTATGTTGGCAAGGTCGACAAGCCGAATACCCGCGACGTCATCGCCGTGTTCAACAATGAATTGCGCAACGACCCGGACGCGCTGACCAATGGCAAGGCGCGCTTTGCCGCCTTCATGCAATGGCCCGAGCCGAGCGCCCACCGCGCCCAGGGCTATGAGGAGCGGGCGGCCGGCAATTACCGCGCCTGGCTGCGGCGCGGCGTCAATGGTCGCGACCGGCTCAGCTACAGCACCGTTTCGCGGCTCGGCCAGCACAGCGACAGCGTCAATTTCATCCTTGATACCGACGAGCAGAAACCGCGCCCTTCAAGCTCGGTTTTCACCCGCAATTTCGTGCAATTGCTGACCCAGGCCGGCAAGGATATCGTCCGCGACTCCCGCCGCAAACCGTTCAAACCGCGCGAGCTGCCGGCCGAATCCTACCGCCCCGAACCCTGGATCGGCCCGCAGGCGCCGGGGGGCTGAGGCTAGAGCATTTTCCGATCATTCCGGTCCATTCCTGCACCCCCGCCGCGCCTCCCCAGACAGGATACTTGCAGGGGAGGCGCGGCGGGGGTGCAGGGGTGGACCGGATCACAAACAAACGAAAACGCGCTAGCCGCCGATAGCCGGCAATCCTGCCGCCGCGCGCCCCTCATCGGTCTTTAGCGAGAAGTCGGTGCCGAGCCAGGCATCGCCGCCCGGGCCGCAGAGATAGGCAATGCCCTGGGCCACCCATTCGGGCGGGATGTGGTCCGACCAGTCCATCTGCGCCACCGGGTTCATGCCGCTGTCCTTGATCGTCCGCTGCATGTCAGTGGCAACCGTGCCGGGGCTGAGCCCGATGGCGCGGATGCCGCGCGCGCCATATTCCTTGTGCAGGCAGGCCGTCAGCATCTTTGCCGCCGCCTTGCTGGCACAATAATGAGACCAACCCTCCAGCGGGTTATTGGCGGCGCCCGAGCTGATATTGATGATCGTCCCGCCGCCGCCCTGCAGCATGCCCGGGATCGCCGCATGGGCGGTATTGAAGACGCCCTTCACATTGACGTCGATGACCTTGGCCCAATCAGCGGGCGGGATATCCGCCAGATGCCCGACCGGCTCCAGCAGCCCGGCATTGTTGACGACGATATCGAGGCGGCGGTCACGGACCGCGGCGATTCCCTTTTCGACAGTCGCATAATCGGAGACATCACCGGCCACAGCGATGGCCTCGCCGCCGCCGGCGTTGATCTCGGCAACCAGGGCCTCGAGCTGAGCCGCATCACGCGCCATCACCACTACCGACGCGCCCAGCTCCGCAAAATGCAGCGCCGTCGCGCGCCCAATGCCCCGACTGGCACCGGTGATGAGGGCGGTTTTGCCGATGAGCTCGCCGCTCACACGAACGCCGCTTCGATCAGGGTCTTGGTGTACTCGTCCTGCGGGCTTTCGAAGATCTGGGCGACGGGGCCGCGTTCGACGACATGGCCGTGGCGCATGACGACCACCTCATTGGCCAGCGCACGGACAACTTTCAGATCGTGGCTAATAAACAGGTAAGCGAGGCCGTGCTTTTGCTGCAGGCTTTTCAGCAGTTCGACAATCTGCGCCTGCACCGAGAGGTCGAGCGCGCTGGTCGGTTCGTCGAGCACCACGAAATGCGGATTTAGGATCATCGCCCGGGCGATTGAAATGCGCTGACGCTGGCCGCCGCTGAATTCATGAGGGTAGCGATGCCGCACAACCGGATCGAGCCCGACCTCGTCGAGGATGGCACAGATGCTTTCCTCACGCTCCCTGGCCGACATGCCGCGGCGATGGACGCGCAGACCTTCGGAAATGATATCCCCCACCGACATGCGCGGCGAGAGCGAGCCGAACGGGTCCTGGAACACCATCTGCATGTCCTGGCGCAGCGCGCGCAGCGCCTTGCCGTTGACGGCGCGCATATCCTTGCCGCGGAAAAGAATGTCGCCCTGGCTGGCGATCAAGCGGAGAATCGCGAGACCGAGCGTGGTCTTGCCTGAGCCGGATTCGCCGACGACGCCCAATGTCTGGCCGCGCCGTACGGTAATATCGATGCCGTCGACCGCCTTCACCACATCAACGGTCTTGCGCATCATCCCCTTCTTGATCGGGAAATGGACCTTGAGCTGGCGCGTCTCGAGAACCGGCTCGGCGGTCGGATCGGGCGGGTCGGCCTGGCCCTTCGGCTCGGCGGCGAGCAGCGCCCTGGTATAGGGGTGCTGCGGATTCTCAAACAGCGCTTCGCAGGGCGCCTGTTCCACCACCTGACCCTTGTTCATCACGATGATGCGGTCGGCCATGCGCCGGACGACGTTGAAATCATGGGTAATCAGCAGCAGCGCCATGCCGAAGCGCGCCTGCAGATCCTTGAGCAGATCAAGGATCTGGGCCTGAATCGTGACGTCCAGCGCCGTCGTCGGCTCATCGGCGATCAGCACCTCGGGCTCATTGGCCAGCGCCATGGCGATCATCACGCGCTGACGCTGCCCGCCGGACATCTCATGGGGATAGGCGCTCAGGCGCTGTTCCGGGTTCGGGATGCCGACCAGGTTGAGCAGCTCGAGAACCCGCTCCCGGACCTTCTCCGCGGGGACTGTCTTGTGCCGGTAAAGCACCTCGGCGATCTGCTTTTCGATAGTGTGCAGCGGGTTCAGGCTGGTCATCGGCTCCTGAAACACCATGCCGATGCGCCGCCCGCGCACAGCCCGCAGCGCGCTCTCCTTCGCGGTCAGCAAATCCTGTCCATCGAACAGGATCCGCCCCGATTTATGGACTGCCGCGGGATAGGGCAGCAGGCGCAGGATCGACAGGGCGGTCACCGACTTCCCTGAACCGGACTCGCCGACAATGGCGAGCGTTTCGCCCTTGTCGACATGCAAGGACACGTTTTCGGCGGCGACAACTTCGCTGTCGCCGCTGCGAAATGCCGTCGTCAGGTTTTCAATGCTGAGAATAGGCGCGTTCGCCCCGCCATTCGCATTATCGGGGCCGGCCTGAAGCTCGCTCATGCGCGGGCTGCTCCTGTCCTGTTCGCGGCCTCCGGCTTGTTGCCGGTTTCGGCCTGATTGTGCGCCGCATCCGCCGCCGCCGCTTCCCGATGCGGTCCTGATGGCGGCACGGCCTTGCGCGGATCGAAGGCATCGCGGACACCTTCGCCGATAAACGTAAGCAGGCTCAACGTCACCGCCAGCGAGAGAAAGGCGGTAATGCCCAGCCATGGCGCCTGGAGGTTGTTTTTGCCCTGCGCCAGAAGCTCACCCAGCGAAGCCGAGCCCGGCGGCAAGCCGAAGCCGAGGAAGTCCAGTGCCGTCAGGGCCGTAATCGCCCCCGACAGCCGGAAAGGCAAGAGGGTAAGCGTCGCAACCATCGCATTCGGCAGGACATGGCGCAAAATGATCACATTATCGGTGACGCCAAGGGCCTTGGCCGCGCGGACATAATCGAAATTCCGCACCTTGAGGAATTCGGCCCGCACCACCGAAACGAATTCGACCCATTCAAACAGGGCGAGAATGATCAGCAAGGTCCAAAAGCTCGGCGCGATGAAACTGGCCATGATGATGATCAGCAACAGCCGAGGCAGCCCCTCCCAAACCTCGATGACGCGCTGAAAGCCGAGATCGATCCAGCCGCCGAAATAGCCCTGAACCGCGCCGGCCGTGACCCCGATGACCGCGGCGCTGAACGTCAGAAACAGCCCGAACAGAACGGAAATGCGGATGCCGTAGATCAGCCTTGCGAGCACATCGCGCCCCTGATCGTCAGACCCAAGCCAGTTTTCGGCCGAAGGCGGCGCCGGGGCGGGCACCGGCAGGTCGTAATTGATCGTGTCATAGGAAAACCGGACCGGCGGCCACAGCACCCAGCCCTTGTCATCGATCAGCTCGGCGACAAACGGGTCGCGGTAATCGGCCTCGGTCTCGAAATCACCGCCGAAAGCGGTTTCGGGATAGGCGAAGACGACCGGAAAATAGGCGCCGCCGTCGAACCAGACCACCAGCGGCTTGTCATTGGCGATCAGCTCGGCCGCCAGGCACAGCCCGAACAGCACGGCAAAAATGCGCAGTGACCAAAGCGCCCGCTTATTGCCGCGAAACACGGCGACGCGGCGGCGCATCATCGGGTTGAGTGTCAGCATCGGACTAGCCCGATCGTCATTGCGAGCGGACACGCAGTGTTCGCGCGGCAATCCAGAAGTCTCGACGCCTGGCTCCTGGATTGCCGCGTTGCGCCCTGCGCGCGCGCCTCGCAATGACGATGTTTGTTGTCAGCGCGCCGCTGCGAAGGCGCCCTCACCCAACCCTCTCCCTTGTCTCGGGGGAGAGGGCTTGAGCGCGGCGTTTGGCGACAGCCAGGCGCCTGCGCGATAGGGAGGGCGGGAACCGTGAGGCCCTGCATGACCTGTCCGGCCATGGCTGAGGCGTCACCCGGGGCTTGACCCGGGGTCCATGCTGACCGCGGCACCGGCGCTGATGGAGCCCGGATCGCGCTGCGCTTGGCCGGGGTGACGGATGGAAAATGACCGATCACGTCGTCCTCGCTTCGAAATCAATTCGGGGATCGACCAGCACATAGGTCAAATCGGTCACCAGCCGCAGGAGCAGGCCGATCAGAGAGAAGATGTAAAGCGTGCCGAACATGACCGGGTAATCGCGGTTGATCACCGCCTCGAAACCGAGAAGGCCGAGCCCGTCGAGCGAGAAGATGACCTCGATCAGCAGACTGCCGGTAAAGAAAATCGACAGAAACGCGGCGGGAAAACCGGCGATGACGATCAGCATCGCATTGCGGAAAACATGGCCCCACAAAACCTCGCCTTCCTCAATGCCCTTGGCCCGGGCGGTTTGGACATAGGCCTTGCCGATCTCGTCAAGGAAGCTGTTCTTGGTCAGCAGCGTCAGCGTCGCAAAGCCGCCGATCACCATCGCCGCCACCGGCAATGTGATATGCCAGAAATAGCTGAGAACGACATCGTACCACGGCCATTCCTGCCAGCCGTCGCCGATCAGCCCACGGAGGGGAAACAGCTCGAAATAGCGCCCCCCGGCAAACATCACGATCAACAAAACGGCGAATAAAAAGCTGGGGATGGCATAGCCGGCAATGACGATGCCGCTGGTCCAGACATCGAAGGGCGTGCCGTCCTTGACCGCCTTGCGGATGCCCAGCGGGATCGACAGCAGATAGATGATCAGCGTGGTCCACAGCCCAAGCGAGACCGAGACCGGCATCTTTTCCAGGATCAGATCGATGACGGCGCGGTCGCGGAAATAGCTCTCGCCGAAATCGAAGCGCAGATAATCACCGACCATCTGGAAAAAACGCACATGCGCCGGCTTGTCGAAGCCGAATTGCTCTTCGAGCTGCGCGATCAGCTCGGGGTCGACGCCTTGCGCGCCGCGATAGACGCTGTCCTGGCCGGCGCCGGGGCCGGTGCTTATCTCGGCCCCGCCGCCGGTGAAGGCCGCGGTCGCATCGACATTCATCCCCTGAAATTCGGCCAGCGCCTGCTCGACCGGGCCGCCGGGCGCGAATTGCACAATGGTGAAATTGATCAGGATGATCCCGAACAGCGTCGGGATGATCAGCAACAGCCGGCGGAGGATATAGGCGAGCATGAGACGTGATTAACGATCCAGCGCCGCGTCCCGATCGGTGTCGATCCACCAGGAAGATGGAAAGCCGGTGTCGAGCCGGGGCTTGCGGTCGGGGCGGCCTAACCGGTCCCAATACGCGATCCAGGTCTTGTCATTCCAGTATTCCGGAATGGCGTAATGGCCCCAGAGCAACACCCGGTCGAGCGCCCGGGTGGCGGCGACCAGCTCCTCCTTGTCGCGGGTTTCCAGAATGATCTGCAGCAGGCCGTCAATCGCCGGATCCCTGATTCCCATATAATTGGCCGAGCCGGGGCGGTCGGCGCTGGTCGAAGCGAACCGGTCGGCCAGCAGCGGACCCGGCGGCGGGAAAAAGGTATAGGTGACGACGACGATATCGAAATCGAACTGATTGGTGCGGTTCTGATATTGCGCGCTGTCGACAATGCGGATCTCGGCAGCGATGCCGTCGCGCTGCAACGCTTCGACAAAGGGCAGAACGACGCGCTGGATCGCCGGGCTGACCAGCAGGAATTCAATGCTGAGCTGCTCGCCGGTATCGGCATTGATCATGCGGCCCTGATCATCGGTACGGTAGCCGGCCTCGCGCAGCAGGTTCAGCGCCTCGCGCCGGTTTTGCCGGTTGCGGCCGGATCCGTCGCTTTTCGGCGGTTGCCAGAGCGGGCCGAAAACCTCCGCATCCAGCTGATCGCGAAAGCGGTTGAGGATCTCCAGCTCCCGCCCTTCCGGCGGGCCCGGTTGGGCGGCATATTCGGTGTTGGGGAAATAGGTCCTGACGCGCGCATAAAAACCGCTCAGTACCGTCCGCTGGATTGCCTCGAAATCATATAGCAGCGTCAAGGCACGGCGGACCCGCTCATCTGCGAATTGCGGCCGGCGCAAATTCATCAGCATGCCGCGCAGGCCCTGCGGCTGACCGTTATCGAGTTCGCGGAGCAACACACGGCCCTCACGCACCGGCGCGATGTCATAGGCAGTGGCCCAGCGCTGCGCCCGGTTTTCGGTGCGGAAATCGAGATCGCCGCCGACAAAGGCTTCAAAGCGCGGCGTATCGTCGAGAAAATAGAGATATCCGATACGGTCGAAATTGTTCAAACCACGATTGATCGGCAGATCGGCACCCCAGTAATCGGCCACCCGCTCGAGCACGATGCGGCGCCCCTGATCGACCTCGGCCAGGCGATAAGGGCCGCTGGAAGGCGGCGGGGTCAGATAGGTCGAATAGGGATCATTTTCCTCCAGCGCGAAAAAATGTGCCGGCGAGGGCGGCAAGCCCGCGGCGACCGCAATCCGCTTCATCGAGCTCGGTTCGGTGAAGGTGAATTTGATGCGGCGTTCATCCAGCACCTCGGCGCCGGTGATCTGGCCGTAGAAATCGCGGATGAAGACGCGGGTGTTTTCCGGATGCGTCAGCCGTTCATGGGTCAGCTTGAAATCGGCGGCGGTGATCGGGGTGCCGTCATCCCAGCGGGCCCCGGCGCGCAGGGTGAAAATCGCCCAGCTGTGATCGGCGGGATATTCGACGCTTTCGGCCAGCAGGCCGTAATAGGCATCGACCTCCTCGCCCGAACTGGTCATCAGCGTATCCTGCGTCGGCCCCAGCACCCGCGGCCAGATGCCGCGCTCGATATAGCTGTTCAGGCTGTCGAAAGTGCGCCCCGGTGCAGCGACGGTGATGCTGCCGCCCTTGGGCGCATCGGGATTGGCCCAAGGCCAATGCGCCAGATCTTCGGTAAATTGCGGCTCCCCGAATTCCCGTATCGCCCAGGAGACGGTTGTCTCCTGGTCCATATCGGTTTCGGCCTGGGTGGGGACGGCGGTGAGCAAAGCCAACGCCGTCAGCAAAAAGGGGGCGATCCTCATATACCCGGCATCGCCAAAGAGTTTGGCGACGTCAAGGCCGGATGGGACCCGATCAGGGCGATTGTCCCGATAACATCAGCAAAAGGATCAGCCGCCCAATCAGCCGCCAACCCCCGGAACCTTCGGACCCGGCCGCGCCATGGCGATCGCACCGCCGGTCGCGCTGCCCTCATAGCGGCCGAAGGTGGAGAGGCCGCGATCGAGCGACTGACCGGTGCTCATGCTGCTGGTCATCGGACCGCCGATCCAGCGCATGACGGAGTCGGGCACCATGTCGATCGCCTTGAAGGCCATGTTCGCCATGGTGATCGCGATGACGAAATAGATCACGACATAGGCTGCCTGGCCAATCAACTCGGTCGGCTGGGCCAGTACATCCATGACCCCTTCAAGCGAGAAGCCGCCATCGATATTGCGCTCGGTGATCGAAACCACCTCCAGCATGCCGATATTCAGGGCCTCGATACCGACGGTGAAGATCATCAAACCGCCGATCAGGCCAAGCACCATGAGGATCGGCCTAATGAACAATTGCAGCATCAGCAGATAACCGGATTGCGCCATCGGTCCCATCAGACCTTCGCCATCGGTGCGCAAATGTGCCAGCGCCAGCACCGGAATCGCGACGATGGCCTCGAATACCGAAAGAAGCCAGGTCATAATCCCAAAGACGAACCGCACAGCAGGGATCAACGGCAAAGCGAGGCTCAAGCCAAGACCGGCCAGCAGCAGGGTCAGTCCAATAACCCGCAGCAACGATCCGGCAGGTGACGATACATTTCCCTCAGCATCTTCGGAGGTCAGCATGCGTCCGATCGGGCCAAGCTTGCGCAGACCGTCGGAGAACACCTCCATACCGCCACCGATGCCGGCCAGCGCAAGGCCAGTGTTTCGCAAATCGTTGCCAAACTGCACCATTTTGACAAGCGGATTAGCTTCGCTTTCCTGAAAGCGGGCAATGATCATCTTGATATTGAACAGCGAAAACATGCGCCAGAAATAGCCCGCCTCGGCCTCGTTGCTGGCGCCGCTGTCGCCGGTAAGGGCGAGGGCGGAGGAGTCATTGTACCACTGTTCGGTCTCGGCCAGCGCCTTGGCGACATAGTAATGGTCATCATAGCGCGGCTCGGCGCCCCGAATGGACGCGAACAGCCAGGATACGCTGTTATTGATGTATGAGCCGACCGACGTGAGCGCGTCGGAAAAACTCCCTGCCAGTTGATCGGTCCGCGGCGAGACAGTCGGCAGGGTATTCACCGCAATATTCATGCGGTTATTGAGGCGCGCGATATCGAAATACCAACTACCGGCTGCGATCCAACCACGTTCAGTGATGGCATTCTGCGACAGCGTGTTCGCCGTAGCCTGCTGCTGGGCGGCGATGTCGCCCTGAAGGGCCCGCGCCAGACTCGCGCTATAAGCATTCTCGAGCTCGATCAGGAGATTGGGCGGCGGCGATTCAATCGCCTCGTCGGTATGCACGGCGCGACGCGCAAGCTGCGATGCGATGCCGTTGCTGCCGTCCACCGCATCAAGGGCCGCCGCCAGGGCCGTCGCATGGGCACGAGTAGCGGTAGCCAGGATCGATGATTCCGCGAGAATGCGCGAGCGATACTCATCGGGCATATCGCCCTGCACGGCGTCATTCGCCTCCAATTCCGAAATCAGCGAAATCGAACCACAATAATTGCCGACAGTACCCGTCTCACTGACCCGGTTATAACTGTAATTCATCGGCAGCCCCGGTCCGATTCCGGTCGGCGAACCGGCAGAGCCGGTCGGCTTGCGCTCGACGTTGACTTCGGCGCCCCGCTTTTCGTTCACCTCTCGAACCGCATATTTGCACGCCTCAACCAGCAAGAGGCCGCGCACGACCTCATGCGTGGCCGGCGCATTCGGCACCGGCGCCATCTGGTTGGTCAGCAGGGCGCCGACAAAGGTGCTCCAGGCATTGCTGGCGAGGCCCGATCCCCATTGCGCGAACTGCACGACAACCGCCTGGCCGGTGTTGAAGCCGCTGCCGAGCGGGACCAGCATGCCAAGCGCGAAGACCAGACGAATCGGCGCCCAGACTTCATTGTGCTGCTGGCCCATCAGAACGCCCTGATGCGCCGTCTGCACCACCATTGAGATGATCGAATAGCCGAGGATGATCCCGGCCAGCACCAGCGCGCCATAGCTGTAAATGCGCAGCATCGGTCCGAGCGCCGCGGCGATCGGCATTTCGTCGGTGGCCGCATCTGCCCCGGCAAGCAGGAACATGCTGTCCAGCCAGGCCAGCGCCTGATCGCCTTCATAGACAAACAGGTCGCTGCTTTGCTGCGCTGCCTGCTGCTGCGCCTGGGCGACCGAGATGAAAAGATCCATCCCGGCCACAGCAATGCTGAGCACCGTGCAGATCACCATGCCGATAACGGCATAGAAAATCGTCAGCTGAGGAACCGCCCGCCAGCCCCATCGGATATTGGCGGAAGCATCGACGAGAATGCGGCCGAACCCGTCGACCCCAAGCGCATCCTTGTCGCCGCGGACCACCGGATGGGTTTTGGGCAGCAGATCGACGCCGGAGAGTATGTTGGCGATGAGCCAGACGAAAACGTTGAACACCTCACCGAAGGCACGAAAAGCCGAGCCGAATTGCGGCATCCACATGAAGCGGAGCACATCGCCCTTGCTCAATCCTCGATCAGCCTTGGCCATCGTCAAAACCCTATCAGAACGGCATCACCCGCCGCCATCTGCGACATTGGCAGCATTGTAACAAAACTGTCAAGTGCCGCGTGCGCCTGCTTGTGAAGCTCAGCAATCCTGTTGAGATTTTCAGCGAAATGCCCTATGCACGCGGGTCTTCTCGACCTTCCAGCCACCAGCCTTAGCAGGCCGTAATGCGGGAGAACAGCATGCCGAGCAATGATTTAGCTGACCCGGCGTCGGATCGCCGAGACCCGACGCTGTCCGAGTCGCCGGCGGCGGCCCCTGTCAACGCCAGGGGGCCGCGCCTGCAGATGATCAATGCCGTCGAGCCGGATTTCGATGACGACGACCTTGCGGAAATCGACAGCCCGGTCGACCCGGGTTCGGACCGGGCGATGCTCGACCCTGCCGAACAGCGCCGCCGGCTTAAGGCACGCTCGGAGAATCTGCACCGTCTGCGCGAAGAAGACATCGAGAAATTCGTCCGCGGCGAATATGACAAATACACCGTCCGTGGTCGCGCCTGCCGCAAGCAGTTGGACGGTGACAAGGCCCAGCCGCTCGATGAATCAGTCGATATTCACCTGGATCAGGTCACCCCGGACCCGAAAAACAGCGCCGTTCACCTCGTCCGGCTGACGGACGGCACCGAACTCGCCGACACCCCCAGTCAGATCCGGTTCATCAAGGGCGATGTGTATCGTGATCAATGCCCGGAAACGATGATCGCCCTGGTGCGGGCACGCGGCTGGAAAAGCGTCAAGCTGACCGGCGACGGCGAATTCAAGACCGCGATGTGGGTCGCGATGCAGGAAGCCGGCATCAAGGTCCGCAATTTCAAACCGAGCCAGCAGCAGCTCGCGGTCTATGAGGCCAAAAAAGAGGCGGCGATGGATCAGGGCGCGGGGGTTACCGCGGTCGACCCGATGGCGATGGCCCGAGAACGCGCCATGCAGATGCGCAAGGAAGACCCGAAAAGCGCCTTTATCGACCTTGTCTATCAACGCTCGGGCGCCTGGGAAGCGTTGCTCGACAGCGATGGTCCCGAAGCCGACAAGGCGCGCAAGAACTTTCCCCTGGCGATGGAGTTGATGGACGGTCTGCCGTTCATGGACGACATGAGCCTGCTGGCGCGCGCCCGCGAGGCGTTTGAAGCCGACGATCTGAACCTCGCCTTGTCGATCATGGCGACGGATCCCGAAACCAATGCCGATGCCGCCAAGCGGGAAATCGACCGGCTGTCGCGGGCAATCCGTTTCGATAATCAATTGCACCGTGATTATCTCACGGAAAAGCTTGAGAACGGCGATCAGGATGCCGCAGCGACGGAAGAGATCGGCAAATGGCTGCAACAGCTCGACGAGATCGATCACGCTACCGAGACTTGCAATGACATTGGCCGCCTGCGCGTTGCCCTTGACGGTATCCGCAACGCTCAACTCGACGGCGTGATCAAGGCGCTGACGGACCCGGATTGGCAACCGGAAACGCGGGCTGACCGCCCGGCGATGCCCAGCGAGCCGAATCCGGATGCGCAAGCCGCAGCGCCGACTCTGGGCGCGCGCGGATCATCAGGGTCGGCACCGGGCCTGATCTGAGAAAGCTTCCCCCGCTGGTTGCGCTATCAGCAGCGCTGGCAAAATCTCCGTTTCACGTAAGTGAAATCTTAAACCGTTGAGGGAGAAATCTTTCTGCACGCCATAGGATGTTAGCGGCGGTTGTAAATAAGTCCGAGTTTCAATAATGGTGCTGTCCCGGTCAGCCGACCGACGACCGAACGCAACAGGCTCTTTCGAGCGAACGCAGATGGGGCAAGACGACAAATCCAGCCGGCAGCACGCCACCGATGCTGTTCTCCGCAATATCCAGGTTGCCGGTCGCCGGACCAGCGTGCGGATGGAGAGGCTGCATTGGCGCGCCATCGACGTGGTTTGCGCCTCGGAACGCCTTTCCTTGAACGAATTCTGCGAACTCGTCGATCTTCGTCGCGACGGCACCGGGCTTACCGCCGCGCTGCGCCTTACCGCGCTCGATTACATCCTGCGTTTTGCGCACACCCGCGGGCTCGTCGGCAAACCGCTGAGCGAGCGCGTCTTGAACGAGCTCTCAAGGGTCGACGAAGAACTCAATGACGGCCGAAAGATCACGATTTCGGGATGCCTCAACGCATCCGTCGACGCGCTTGGACGCGCAAACACGGATGCCGGCGACGATGAGACCGAGGACGAAGAGAGCGAAGGCGGCGGCGCCTTGCCGGCCTGAGCGCACGCTTATTCCGCCGGCGGCGGTGCAATCGGCGTCAAGGGCTCGATACGGCCGTCCCGGGTGCTGGCGAAATAGCTGAAATCCGGCTGGATGGTCAGCCGCGACACGGCGATTGCCGCCACCAGCAAAACGATGATCACCGCCTGCAGCTGAACGATCCGCAGCATCTGCCGATAGCCGTCGCGATAGGCGCCGTAATGCACCTTTTCCTCGACCTTATAGCCGCTCAGCGCGGTTTTCGCGGCATTTTCGGCCGGCTTTTCAGCCGGTTCGGATTTGCTGGTCTCAGCCATGTCTGGCGACGGCGGTTCCTGCGCATTTACCCCGCTTCCTTACCGAATATGGCATTGTTGTGAAAGCGGGCGGACTGGGTTAACGTCAGCGAATGGCCGCATGCGGCGACGCTGAAAAACTTTCTGCGGGTGATGGAACATGCTTCAAAAACAAAGTGCAAGCGCAAAAGATCTGCTCTTGAGCGCAGTTGTCGCCGCCTTTGCGGTCGTTTTGCTGCTCGGCGGCACGACACAAAGCTGGGCGCAGGGCGCCGCCGGTGCCGGCAGCGCGCCGGCAGCGAGCGGCGCACCGTCCACCGCCGCGGCGCCCGATCCGTGCCAATGCCCGCCGGATTGCCCGCCGGAAGCCTGCGAATTGCTCAAACGCAATTGCAAGGCGGCGATTGATCGGAGACTGGGACAGGCCACCGCCGTACATCAGAAGCCGCGCACCGTTTTCGACCTCTCCTGCCTCGAGCAGATCGGCGACGAGGTGTCTGATATCGGCTCGATCATCCCGAACATCTCGGTCAGCATCTTCGACGCGGCACAGGGCTTGCTTGACGAAGCCAGCCGCCGCGTCTGCGAGCAGGCAGAGGAAATGTTCGCGCCGATCCGTAGCCGATTCAACGACGCCGACGCGCTGGCCGGCGACATTTTCGGCCAGATCGCCAATCTCGGTATCCCCGGCGTCAGGGTCGGCGGCGGCGGCGACGATCTGATCAATGTCGAGGATTTCCGGCCCGAATTGCCGCAGATCATCCTGCCGGGCGGCACCACCATCGATCCTGCCAATAGCGGGATCATTCAGAACATCATCCAATAGGGGCCGGGGCCATGCGCAAGACATTTGTCACTCTGATCGCGGTCGCCCTGCTGGGCTTGATCGGCAGCGCCACACCGCCGACGCCGGCCGGCGCACGTTGCTGCGATGTCAGCGGCTGTATCCGCAACTGTTCGCGCGAGGCCAATCGCACGCGCCAGCATGTCTCGGCGGAATTTGAGGCGTTTGAGCGCTGGATCGCCAACTGGCTCGTCAATGTCTATTGGCGCGGCTATATCGGCCCCGCCTTCAAGAGTGTCGAGGACACGATCAAGGCGACGACCGACGCCCAGATGCAGAACGATAAGGGCCTGGTCGACGCCCAGAACCAGCACAACACCACGCGCGATATCGAACGCGCCGCCCTGGAAGCAACCCAGCAGCATGATCTGGTCAAGGCGGACACGCTCTGCGCCAACACCTATCTGGCGATGGTTCTCTCGCGGGTTGAGGAAAACACCGAAAACATCAAGATCGCCGGCGGCAGGGCCTCATCGGCCCGCGGCGGTAATGCCGGCGGCGATGATGAAGACGACCCAATCGGCGACACCAGCAAGCGATTCGGCGAATGGCTCGACAATTACTGCAATCCGGATGCCTATCCGGAGCTGGCGGAACGCTGTCAGCCGCGGGATGCCGAGATGGTGGATGCCGACGTCAAGCCGTTCGAGACGCTGTTCGAGCAGGACAGCCTGATCACCGGATCACCGGAATATGAAGCCGCCGAAGCGCTGATCAAAAACCTCTACGAACCGAAGATCGAGGAGCGCATCGCGCCGGAACTCATTGCCAGCGGCGAAGCGCAGGAAGAGGTGATCACCAATAGATCACGCAATTCCCGGACCCAGCTGGCGCATCAGGTCGGGCTCTCATTGCTGGCGAACCGCACCTCGCAAACACAGACCGAAGGATCGGAAGGCGGCACCGCCGAGGGCTCGAACAGAAGCAGTGAGATCGATGAGCAGCTGGTCAAGCTTCTGCTCGACAACGGCTTTATTCAGTCGGCCGAGGATTTTGAGGGGGCCAGCCAGCATAATCTGCTGAAAATGCTGTCCTCGGATCAATTCAGCGGCGGCGGTGTCATCGGCAAGCTGATCGGCAAAACCGATACGGAGGTCGCACGGCTGATGGCGATCATGATGAGCGTGCAGCTCAAGCTCGCCTGGCATCAATATGAAATGCTTGAGCAGCAATTGTCGATCGACGCGGCCCGGCTCTCGCTCGATGTTGAAAATGCGGCCAGCATGGAGCCGAGCGGCGGACGTCCGAGCGGCGTAGGCGGCAGGAATGGTAATGACGGGGGCGGTAACGGCGGCAATGGAGGCGGCAGTGACGGCGGCGACGGCGGCCAGGCGTTGAACGACGCGATCGACGCAATGGACGCGATTCGCGCATCCTGGGCCGTACCGGCCGAAGAACCGTTTGAACCGACTCTTCCGGTGCTCGGGGCGAGCGGCCCGCACGGCGCACAACAGGCCATGCTGCGCTAGGAGCATTTGCGGATCATTCCGGTCCACCCCTGCATCGCCGCGTTTTAATCCGGTTTTGGCATGACGATTGCATCGTAATCGGCCGACGTCCCCTGGGACAGAAGCTTCGATCACGACGCCATGACCATACAAGCCCTGAATACCGCCATCAGCGGTCTGAAAATAGCCCAGCTTCAGCTGGATAACACGGCGCGAAACACGGCAAATGTTTCCACGCCGGGCTATACGCGGAAGATTCTGCCGATCGAAACCTTTGTCGCCGGCAATATTCCTTCCGGCTCACGCGCGGGCGATCTGCAGCGTTATGTCGACACGGCGCTGCAACGCGATATCTGGCGCCAGGTCAGTATCAGCAGCCATGCAGAGACCAAGGCCGGCTTTCTCGACCGGGTTCAGCAAATGCACGGCAGCCCCGAATCGGGAGATTCCATTTCCGCCGCACTCAGCGAGCTGAATGCCGCCTTCAACGCCCTGACCGCCAGCCCGGAATCAGAGCTCAACCACACCGACACCGTTAACAAGGCGGTCACCACCGCGCTGCAATTCAACCGCCTGTCGGACGGTATCCAGACCCAGCGCAACGATATTCAGGGGCAGATTTCCGAAACCGTCGATCGCATCAATACCATTCTCGACCGGATCGCCAAGCTCAATCAAAGCATCGCCGAAGAGGATGCCGCAGGCCGGTCCAATGTCACACTGCTCGACCAGCGTGACGAGCTGGTCAAGGAGCTCTCCAGGGATATGGAGATCACCTATTTCACCCGCGGCGATTCGGTCATGATCGTGCAAACGGCGACCGGTCGCCTGCTCGCGGACACGACGGCGCAGTCGCTCAGCTTCACCGATGCGCCGCTGAATTTCGATTCGGTGCATCCCGGTACCTTTGACGGCAGCATCCGGCTCAGCGGCACCACGGTGCCCTTCGACATAACCCAGGAAAATATCGGCGGCAGGCTGGGCGGCCTGGTCGACATGCGCGATCAGGATTTGCCGACCTTCCAGGCTCAACTCGATGAGCTGGCCTTCCGTACCGCGCAAAGAATGGAAAATGCCGGCTTGCAGCTTTTTGTCGACAACCGGACCAGCGATATGCCGGTCGATGCCGCCGGGTCCTATGTCGGCTTTTCGGCGCATATGTCGGTCGAGCAGGTGATCCGCGACAATCACCGGCTGGTGCGGGACGGCTTCGCGCCGGTGGCGCCGCCGCCGCATGGCGCTCCCGCCCCGGCGACCGCTGCCGATATCGGCGACAACTCAATCCCGCTTGCCATTGTCAATTTCGCCTTCGGTGAGTTTGCCGGCGCCGGCCCGCCGCCGGTCGCCCATACCGCCTTCAACACGACCGGGCTCGGCCCGGCCGGCGCCAATCTCTCGACCGGGCTGACCGCCAATGCGACGCTTGAAGACTACGCCAAGAACATGGTCGTCTTCCAATCCGAGGCGCATGCGACGGCCGATCGGGCGGCGGAGTTCGAGGGCTCTTTTCTGGAAACGCTCGAGCAACGCTTCCTGAATGAATCCGCCGTCGATCTTGATGAAGAAATCGCCGATCTGACGGTCTTGCAGAAATCCTACTCGTCTTCGGCCCGGCTGATCCAGGCGCTGGACGAGATGTTCGACGAATTACTGGCTGCTGTCTGACATGCAGCTGATCCGCAGAGAAACCACAAGGCACTGTCATGAGCCGCGTCAGTAATATCGCCCAGGATGCGCATCTTCAGATGCTGATGCGCGAGGTCAATGTCCGGCTCGCGGAGTCGCGGGCACAGGTCATTACCGGCAAGGCCGCGCAGGATTTCAGCGGGCTGGGCAGCACAAGAAGCCTGGCATCGATCGACCTTCGCGCCGACACCGCGCGCATCGATTCGCTCATCGCCAATATCGACACGGTGCGCCCGCGGACCGACACCATGGACCGGGTGCTGACCGATATCGCCAAGGAGGCCCGCGATGTCTTCGCCGGGAATCTCAGCTATCCGCGCAGCGGCCGACCGCCGCTTGATGTCATTCAGCAGGAAGCGCAACAGGCGTTGCAGGTCATTCAGGCCAATCTGAATACCTCGCTGGGCGGCCGCTATCTCTTCGCCTCGCGCGATATCGGCAACCCGCCTTACGACAATGCGGCGCAGCTGACGGCCAATGCCGCGGCCGAGATCGCCGACTATATGGCCGGCACCGATACCGGCGCGCAGGTGCTGGCCGACATGGCCGCCTATGCCGGTGCCGATCTTGGCTATTCGGCAACCTTGACGGCCCTGCCCGCCGGGGACGGCGTGACCGCCCGCATCGATGAGAATCTTGAGGTCGACTATACCGTCCGAGCCGACCAAGGCGGCATCGCCGACGTTCTGCGCGGGCTGTCACTGCTCGCCAATCTTGATTACGACCCCAACCAGGACGCCGAATTCTGGGTCATATTCGAGGGCGCGCAGGCGCTTTTGGAGACCGGAGCCCGCGAGGTCGATACCGAGGTCGCCGCACTCGGCCTGGTGCAGGAACAGCTGACGCGCACGCGCGTGGCGCATGAGGAAAGCCTGGTCGCGCTGGAGGACTTCATCAGCGATGCCGAGGATGTGGACAGTGCCGAAGCGATCACCCGCATGCAGATGCTTCAGGCGCAGCTCGAAGCCTCTTACCAGACCATCGCGACCCTGCGCGATCTGAGCCTGGTGAACTTCCTGAGATAAAAGAGGTTTCGGTCGAGCCTGCCGGCCCCGACCCCCGCCCGGACCTAGAGCATTTTCCGATCATTCCGGTCCACCGCTGCACCCCCGCCCCGCCTCTCCTGCAAGTATCCTGTCCGGGGAGGCGGGGCGGGGGTGCAGGGGTGGGACCGGATCAAAAACAAACGAAAGCGCGCTAGGCGGCTTTCGTCGCGTCGACATCGTCTGCCGACATATCCGGAAGCTTGGTCCCGTCGGTGGAGGCCGCCTCGAAAATCGCGCCGTCGATACGGGCGTCGCTGAAATCGGCGCCGTTGAGTTTGGCCCCCGACAGATTGGTGTCGACCAGGTTCGCATGCCGAAGGTCGGCTCCAGTCAGATCGGCTTTGGAGAGATTGGCCCCGGCGAGATTGGAACTCCAGATGCGTCCGACCGGCTTGCCGTCCGAGCCTTTGAGATCGATCGGGCCGATTTGCGTCTTGACCATGGACGCGCCTTCAAGATCGCTGCCGCGCAGATTGATGCCGCCCATCTTGGCGCCGTCGAGGCGCGCGCCCTGCAGAACCGCACCCGACATATCGACCATGGACAGCTCGCAGCCGGCCAGATTGGCGCCGTTCAACGTGCAGCCGCGAAGATTGGCGCCCGACAGGTTCACCCCCGCCAGATCGATATGCGACAGGTCGCAGTTCTGCAGCTCGCAGCGCGCGCCCTGACGGCCGCCGCTGTTCATCCAGCGAATATGACTGTCGATCTGACCGTGAATGTCGCTGCCGAAATCCTCCGAATCCCGGCTGAGATTGGCACCGTCGAGAACCGTGCCGTCCATGCTGGCGCCGCTGGTATCGGCGCCGGACAAATCCGCCCCCGAGAGATCGGCGCCGTCGAGGATGGCGCCGCTGAGATTGCAGTCGCGGAGATTGGCATTCTTCAGGCTGGCACCCATCAGCACGGCGCCCTTGAGGTTGCTGCGGGCCAATGTCGCCCGGTCGAGCTTGGCGCCGGAGAGATTGGCGCCCGAGAGCAGCGCGCCGCGAATATCGGCGCCGAGCAGGCTCGCCCCCGAAAGGTCGGCGCCCGACATATTTGATTCCGCCAGCACCGATTCATCGAGATCCGCACCGGCAAGCGACACCCGGCGAAAGCTCACCGCCTCATGGCTGCGGCCGTCCAGCAGCGCGCCGCCGCGCATGTCGGCGTCACGGAGAACCGCGCCCTTCAGTCGCGCTTCCTTCATCTGCGCGCCGCGCAGATCGGCACGGGTCATGTCGGTGCCGGTCAGATCCGCCTTGATCATGCAGGCGCCGAACATGTCGGCCTGGCCGAGATCGGCTGCGCTGAGATCGCAGTTCATCAGATTGGCGCCGGAGAATTTTGCCGAGCGCATCCGGGCGCCGCTCAAAGCGAAGCCCTGCAAATCCTGCATGGAAAAATCGGCCCGCGAACCACCGCTGCGATTGCGCAGCCACAACTCGTGTTTTTTGAGAATTTCAACGATGTCTTGCGGCGTCATGGGCTCATTACCGGCGGCTGCAGCGGGCATGCTTGCATATTAGATTAGGCGACAGAGACTTGCTGAGGGGTTAAAACGCGTTAAAACGCCGCCACTTTTGCAAAATCCGCCGAAATTCAGTCTTAAAGGAAGCTGCCGTGCCGACCGCTCAGATCAATGGCCATCAGATGTATTACGAAATCCATGGCGACGGCCCGCCGGCCCTGTGCATGGGCGGCTGGGGCACCTATTGCCATGGCGGCGAGCGCAATCTGGCGCGCGGCCTGACCGACCGTTATTCGGTACTGATTTTCGATTATCGCGGCATTGAAGACTCCGATGATGACCTGGAGGTCACGCCAAGCGTTCCGCTGTATGCGCAAGATGCAGAGGCACTGCTCGATCATCTCGGCTGGAAGGATGTCAGGATCATCGGCCTGGTCGGCATCGGCGCCTGTATCGGGGCGCAGATGGCGGTCGACCGGCCGGATCTGGTGCGCAGCCTGGTGATGATGGGCTGCTGGGCCTATTGCGATGATTTCCTGCGCGATCAGCTGCTGTTTTTCCGCGATACGCATCGCGATGCCGGCTTTTTCGCCTTCCAAAAGGCGGTGACGCTGTTTTCCTTCAAACCCGAATTCTACAATGACAACAGCCACCGATTGCTGGGGCCGGAGGGCGGCTGGAAGGAGCT
Source organism: uncultured Rhodospirillales bacterium (assembly GCA_964598335.1). GTDB lineage: Bacteria > Pseudomonadota > Alphaproteobacteria > CAZRBL01 > CAZRBL01 > CAZRBL01. Next base: position 3,890 of record CAZRBL010000036.1, on the reverse strand, counting down.
GAACAACAATTACACAGCGCTCGAACGCTTTGTTGAGGCCTGCACCAGCTTTGATATCCGCGATCAGCTGGGCCACATCACGGCGCCCAGCCTGATGATCAATGCGATCCATGATCATGTCACCAGCCCGCGCTATACCAGCGCCATGGCGGACGCCATTCCGGGCTGCGAGCAGGTCGATATGGACGTTGCGCATGTCATCGCCGGCAAGCAGGAAAAAATCGCCTTTTGCGACATCCTGCTGCCCTGGTTGGAAAAGCACTGACGCGCGCCGGCGGCTGATCCGTCATGGCGACAACATCCGATGGACGCTTCATCCCCGATTTCTTCATTATCGGGGCGACCAAGGCGGGAACCACCAGCCTGCACGATTTTCTCGATCCGCATCCCGATATCTGTCTGCCGCGGATCAAGGAGCCGAATTTCATCGTCGGCATGAATGCCTGGCGCGACTGGAGCTGGTATGCGCGGTTATTCGAGGATCACGGCAAGGTGACCGGCGAAGCCTCGGTCAATTACACCCGATTGCCGCGCATTTCCGGGGCGGCGGAGCGGATCGCTGCGGATAATCCGGGGGCGAGGATCGTCTATTCGGTACGCGACCCGATCGACCGCCTGATCTCGCAATACATGGATGCGCAATTCCTGACTCAAGAGCGCAGGCCGCTGTCGGACGTCATCGCCGACAGCATCGACCCCCACCCCCAGGATCTGGTGCCGATGGGGCAATATGCGCGACAGCTTGCGCCCTATCTCGCGGCCTTTCCGAAAGAGCAGATCCTGGTGCTCGACTTTCACGAATTGACGCGTGATCCGGAACCGCTTCTGCGACGGCTGGTCGATTTTCTCGGCCTCGACCCCGCACCGATCCGGTCCTGGATGCTGCCGCGCTCCAATGTCTCGGCGGTGAAAAGGCGACAAAACCCGCTCGGCCGCCTGCTGACGCCCGACCCGGTGCGCGACGCCTTGCTCGCGCACAAAATCGGCGGCTTCCGCATGTCGAAGGCCCTGATCGCCGCCTCGCGTTTCATGGGCCCGGTGATCAAGAAACCTCACTTGAGCGAGGCGGAGGAAGAAACCCTGAAAGCCTATTTCAGGGAGGATGTCGCGGCATTGAAGGCGATGACCGGCCTGCCGCTCGCCCAATGGCGCGATTATGGAGCTTGACCAGCTCGACGCCTTTCTGTCCGCCGAACTGGCGGGGCAGGCTTTTGACTATATTCCCAATCCGGGCAATGCCGGTGACAGTCTGATCGCCGCCGCGACCTACCAGCTTTTCGCGCGGCTCGGCCTGACTTACCGTACGCCGGCCAGACGCGGCTACAACGCGTCGGGCCGCGTACTGGTCTATGGCGGCGGCGGCAATCTTGTCGGGCCTGCAACCTATTCCGCGCGGCTGCTTGCGCGCCATCATCGCGATGCCGCGCGCATCATCGTGCTTTCCCATACGATCAAGGATATCGACCCCTTGCTCGACGCCTTTGGCGACAAGGTGACGCTGATCTGCCGGGAGCGCGTTTCCTTCGACTATGTCCGGCAATCCGGCACCAAAGCACAGGCCCTGCTGGCCCATGATCTGGCCTTCGGGCTCGACCGCGCCAGGCTCGCACCGCTAGGCGGGATCGGCGCGGCGGCGGGCTTTGCCGCCGGCTATGCAGTAAAGCGCGTTCTTGGACAACGCCCCCCACCACAGGCCAGCGCGGTGCTGCGTCTGTTGCGCCGCGCTGTCAGCCCGCGCCCGCCGCATGTGACTGCCGATGGGACGCTATACGCCTTCCGCCGCGACGGCGAGGCCGGCGGGCATGCGATACCGCCCGGCAATATCGATTTATCGGCGCATTTTGAATTCGGCGTTGGACCGCGCCCGATCGCCGATAGCGCCGCTGCGGCTGTCTTCACCGTTCTCGACCGGGCCGAAGCGATCCACACCGACCGCCTGCATATGGCGGTCGCCGGCGCGCTGGCCGGTATCAAAGTGCATTTCTACCCCAACAGCTATTACAAATGCCGCGCGGTCTATGAGCAGTCGATGAAGGGCCGCTTCGATCATGTTGTCTGGATGGGTGGGAAGATTTAAGTTCCGGCAAAGCCGACCCGGCCATGTCGGCGACCTTCCGAGAGAGGACTTCCACCATGGACGCATTCGGCATCTTCGTCATCGTTCTGCTTGTCGCCGCCATCGTCCTGGTGACGCAGGGCGTCAAGACGGTACCGCAGGGCTTCAACTGGACGGTCGAGTATTTCGGCCGCTACACGAAGACGATCTATCCCGGCCTCAATCTGATCATTCCTTTCGTGGAGACAGTCGGGCGCAAGATCTCGATGATGGAAACCGTGCTGGATGTGCCCAGCCAGGACGTCATCACCCGCGACAATGCCAGCATCCAGGCCGATGGCGTGGTATTCTTTCAGGTCCAGGATGCGGCGCTGGCGGCCTATGAGGTGCAGGATCTGACCAACGCCATCACCAATCTGGCGATCACCAATCTGCGCTCGGTAGTCGGCTCCATGGACCTTGATGAATGCCTGTCGAACCGCGATGCGATCAACGCCAAGCTGCTGTCGATCGTCGATCAGGCGACCAATCCCTGGGGCGTCAAAATCACCCGTATCGAGATCAAGGACCTTCAGCCGCCGCGCGACATCACCGAGGCGATGGCGCGCCAGATGAAGGCAGAGCGCGAGCGCCGCGCCGAAATCCTTGAAGCCGAGGGCGAGAAGCAAAGCGCCATCCTGCGCGCCGAAGGAGCCAAGCAATCGGCGGTATTGGAGGCTGAGGGCCGCCGTGAGGCCGCCTTCCGCGATGCCGAGGCGCGAGAGCGCGAAGCCGAGGCTGAGGCCAGAGCCACCGAAATGGTCTCGGCCGCGATTGCAGCGGGCGATGTCAACGCGATCAATTACTTTGTTGCGCAATCCTATGTGAAAGCGTTCGAACAGGTCGCCACCGCGCCCAATCAGCGGGTCGTGCTGCTACCGATGGAGGCGACCGGTATTCTCGGCTCGCTGGCCGGGATCGCGGAGCTGGCAAAGTCGAGCTTCGATCCGAACCTGCCGCCGGCGGGCGGGTCAGGAGGCGGCAAAACGGCGCCGAAAACCGGGAGCCCCGGCCCGAGTGCCGGTTCGAGCATGCCGACCGTTGAAACAGCCTCGGAGAGCGTGCGCAGCGCCGTCCGGTCGGTTCCCAGCTCTATCGCCGACGAGCTGTTCGGCCGCGGCAGCGCCGGTGAACGTGACGGCCCGGTCAACAACCCCTGGGCGCGGAACTGACGTGCGGCCTTCAGCGTCATTGCAAGGACACGCCGTGTCAGCGGCAATTCAGAAATCGAGCCATTCGGCAAGCATTCCCGGATGGCCGCGCCCGCTCCGCTCAGGCGCAATGACGAGCGGTTCACAGCGGACGACTCTCCGTGCCTGATTTCGGCGGGCTCAGCTTTTGGCACTGGTGGGCGCTGGCGCTGCTGCTGATCGCGGTCGAGGTGTTTGTACCCTCGACCTTTCTGCTCGGACCCGCGGCCGCAGCCTTTGTCGTCGGGACGCTGATGCTGATCGTGCCCGGGATTTCCGTCGGCTGGCTGGTTCTGATCTATTCGGTTCTGGCCATCGCCCTGACCTTTGCCGTGCGCGCCTATGTCCGTCGCCACCCGCCCGCGACCGACAAGCCGTTACTCAACCGCCGCGCCGCCGGGCTGGTCGGCGAACGGGTCGTGCTTGACGAAGACCTGATCAACGGCCGCGGCAGTATCCGCCTCGGTGACAGCCGCTGGCGCGTCCGCGTAACCGACGGCAGCACCGTGCTCAGCGGCGCAACCGTTGAAGTGACCGATTACGACGGCGCCGAATTGATCGTCAGCGCGGTTTAGAGCGTTTTCGTTTGTTTTTGATCCGGTCCA
>CAZRBL010000035.1:0-31557 GCA_964598335.1 uncultured Rhodospirillales bacterium | reverse complement strand
AGGCGGGGCGGGGGTGCAGGGGTGGACCGGATCAAAAACAAACGAAAACGCTCTAATAGGCGTTGCGCGCCGTGAAGACCGCATAGATGGTGCGAAACAGAATATAGATATCGAGTCCGATGGACCAGTTCTCGATGTAATACAGATCAGCATCGACCCGGCCGCGCAGCTTTTCCTCGGTATCGGTCTCGCCGCGCCAGCCATTGACCTGCGCCCAGCCGGTAATACCCGGCTTGACGCGATGGCGCGCAGCGTATTCCTCGACGACTTCATCCAGCAGGCGACCGCCCGCCTTGGTGCCCAGCGCATGCGGCCGCGGTCCGACAAGTGACATCGTGCCTTGCAGGACATTGAACAGCTGCGGCAACTCATCAATGCTGAAGCGGCGCAGGATGCGACCGAACCGCGTCACGCGGCTATCCGCACGGGTTACCGACCGGTCGCCGTCATGGTCAACCAGATCGTGCCGCATGGTGCGGAATTTCCACACCTCGATCAGGTCATTGTTGAAGCCCTGGCGTTTTTGCCTGAACAGCACCGGCCCCGGGCTGTCCAATTTTACGGCGACAGCGACAAGCAGCATCAGCGGCGAGAGCAGCAGCAGCGCCAAGGACGCCAATACCTTGTCCTCGATCCATTTGAGCACGTAATCGGCGCGCGCAATCGGCCGTTCATGCAGGTTCAGGAAGGGCAGCCCGGCAACATGGCTGAGCGACCGGTAGCGATAATTGAAGCCGATCAGATCAAGGCAGAGGCGGACATCGACGGGCAAGGACCGCAAACGCCCGACAATGGTCAGCAACCGGTCCTCGGCACTGGCGGGCAAGGCAACCAGCACCTGTTCGACATTCTTGTCGCGGCAGAAATCAACCATCGCATCAAAGTCACCGACCAGCTTGATGTTCTCGATATTGTCGGGAACCCGGTCCGTCCGATCATCGAAAACCGCAAGGATATCCGTATCGCTGTCGGGGTCGCGCAGCAGGCTTTGAGCCAGACGTTGACCCTGCGGCCCGGCGCCGGCGATGACCGTGCGGCGGTCAAGGCGACCGGCACGACGCCAGCGTTCGAGCATCAGCGCCAGCCAGAGTCGGGTCACGACGAGGATCCCGGCACTGCTGACGAACCAGCTTGTCGCCCACACCCGCGAGAAGCCTTGAGAGGTCTTGGTCAGGAAGGCGATGACGAGCAGAAGGACAAAAACCGCGCCAATGCTCAGCATAACCCGCGACAGCTGGTAGGCGGGCCGCTTCAGACAGGTTTCGCGATAGACACCGCTCAAGTGAAGCATGTTGGCCGTCAAAAGCACGGCAAGGCTGACACCGACCCCGTAGAGATACAGATCGAAGCCGCCGCGCGGATAGACATAGCCGAAAAAGATCAAAGCGCCGAGCGCCGCGACCACGGCCAGATCCCAAAGCCGCAGGCCCATACCGACCGCGGAGAGCGAAATCGCGTTCTGACGCGGCAGGCTCAGCCCGGGTTTCACTGTCGTCGCTTCAATGCTCATTGTCTCGCAGACCGGCCATGCCATGTTCGCCCATAGCGACGCTTACCTCAATGACCATTGCTGCTTATTCAGCCGGTAACGGGGCCACGCCGATCAGCAAATATGGCCAGGAGGGGATGGTCATATTGTCTGAGAACTTGCTTCCCTATGAATTTTTAGCAGATTTCGGATCGTTTTGCACCGGTGCTGAACCGAGCGCCGCACGCTCAGCTTGACGGGGCGGGCGAATACCGCTGCTATCGCCGGACATCAGGTCCATTTTTGATGAAAAGGATCAAGCATGAGGGTCATCGTCCTGTTATTGGCGCTGACAGCGACCGCCGCGCCGATAGCGCATCCGGCAATCGCTGAAGAGCCGCCCCGAATCAGCGGCCCGCAAGCGGATGTCGAGGCGATTTTCGACGTTGTCGCCCGATGGAGCGCAGCCCGCGATGCAGGCGATGTCGAGGGGGTGGTCGCCGCCCATTCCGACGATGTTCTGATCATGACGCGCAACCGCGCCGTCTATCGCGGAGCCGAGGGCGTCCGCAATTTCTATCGTGACAGCTATGGCGAGCCCGGACAGCGCCGGCTTCTCGGCGATATGATGGAGCTGACGGTCTCCGGCGATCTGGCAACCATGGTCGGCCGATTTCTGGTCATCGAAGAAGCGGCCGCAAAGGACGGCGAAGAGCTGCGCGAGGGCGGCTATTATCTGATTGTATTTCGGCGCGAAGCGGATGGCTGGAAAGCTTGGCGCGATATCGATACGCCGAGCCCGGACGGTCTGGCGCTGGAGTCCGCCTCATCCCTATAGGCTCCCCGACCATGCGACAGCGCTTTCCGATCCGCTGACCGATCGACCATGACGCAGGATCAGATAACGATTTTCGCGATACTCGCGGCAGCGCTGGTGCTGTTCGCGATCAATCGCTTGCGCTTTGACATCGTCGCCATACTCGCTTTGTTGGCGGCGGTGCTCACCGGTTTGGTACCGGTCGATGAGGCCTTTACCGGCTTCGGTCACCCAGCCGTCATTACCGTGGCGATGGTTCTGGTGTTGTCGAAAGCGGTCAGCGATTCCGGTCTGATCGACATCGTCGCCCGCACCATCGAACCTTTGGCACGCCAGCCATTGGTCTATCTGACGGCATTGTGCGGGCTGGGCATGGTGCTGTCCGCCTTTATCAACAATGTTGCGGCGCTGGCCTTGCTGATGCCGGTGGCCCTGACCTGCGCGAAAAAGGCCGGACACAGCCCGGCCTTCTCGCTGATGCCGCTGTCTTTCGCCTCGATCCTGGGCGGCATGAGCACGCTGATCGGAACGCCGCCGAACATCATCGTTTCAGGATATCGCGAGTCAGCCGGTCTCGGCAGTTTCGACATGTTCGACTTCACACCGGTCGGATTGACATTGGCGGTAATCGGCATCGCTTTCATCACCCTGATCGGGTGGCGCCTGCTGCCGACCAACAGGCAGGCGGAAAGCTCGACCGAAGAACTTTTCGAGATCCGCGATTATGTCACCGAATTGCGGGTGCCGGAGGGCTGGCGCGCTGTCGGCAAGACAATTGCCGGTTTCGAGCAGGAAACAGATCTGCCGCTCACCATCCTCAGCATCATTCGCGATGAACGCCGTATCGCAGGCTGGATTCGGCTGGAGCAACTGCAGGAGGGCGATATTCTGCTGGTCCAGACCGATGCCAGCACCCTGAACGAGCTGGTGCGGGCGACGGGGTTGGAGTTGGTCGCCGATGTCGATGTCGGCAAAGATCTTCGTGCCGGCGGGCTTGCCGTGATGGAGGCCGTGGTGCCGCCCGACGCCTGGATCGAGGGCCGCAGCCCCGCAATGCTGTGGCTGCGCTCACGCTATGGCGCCAATCTGATCGGCATATCGCGCCAGGGGCGACCGATTAAGGAAAGGCTCCGGAGCGTGCCGATTCAGGCCGGCGATGTGCTGTTGCTTCAAGGCGAGAAGCGTTCTCTGCCGCAAACCTTGGCGGCGCTCGGCTGTCTGCCTCTGGCGCAGCGCGGTATCAGCATCAACGCACAAACCTCTTTCACACCGGCGCTGATTTTCGCCGCCGCCATTGCCGTCACCGCGCTGGGCCTGTTGGAGCCGCAAATTGCGCTGAGCGTGGCTGTCGCGACGCTTCTGGTTTTCGGCATCATGCCAGCGCGCGGCGTTTATCAGGCCATCGACTGGCCGGTGATCGTCCTTTTGGGGTCGATGATCCCGGTCGGCCTCGCCATGGACGGTACCGGCGCGGTCGACTTCCTGGCCTCGGGAATCGTCGGCTTTTCCGGCGAGGCCGCGCCGATTTTCCTGCTGGCATTGGTGATGCTGATGACCATGCTGCTCACCGATGTGATGAACAACGCCGCCACCGCCGTGGTGATGGCACCGCTCGCGCTCGGCCTTGCGGTTGAGATCGGGGCCAATCCCGACGCCTTCCTGATGGGCGTGGCGATAGCCGCCTCCAGCGCTTTCCTGACCCCGATCGGCCATCAGAACAATACGCTGATTCTCGGCCCCGGAGGCTATCGGTTCGGCGATTACTGGCGCATGGGGCTGCCGCTCGACATCGTCATTCTCATCACATCGTTGATCATGATTCCGCTGGTCTGGGGGCTTTAACCGGAGCCTTTAACCGGTTTGTGCGTTGGATTTATGAGCATCGCACGATTTGAGCAGAGCCGCGCCAAGGTGACGAGATTTTTAACCGAAGACGCGCTATATCTTTGTGTGATGACGATCACGGACGTCGCCCCGGCGGCGCAGTAAGGTTAACGGGCTTGAAAGTAAGTTTGATCATGAACGCATTTGGAAAACTCAGCCTCGCTTTGGCGGCAGGCGTCATCTCGGCTTCGACGATTTTCGCGCCACAATCGGTTGACGCCGGTAATGTGCGCGTGCCGGTGACCGCGATCGGGCACTATTTTGCCAATGATTCCAAGGATTATGCGGCACGGTTCGGATTTGGCACCAATTACTCGGCAGCGCTCTCGGAGAGCTGCCTTGAGACGACTTTCAGCGGCCAGCCAAATTATTCGGGCAGCGAGCTGTGCGAAAACCGGAATTATTTCGTTTTCGATCTCAGTGCCTTTGACGGACTGAGCATCCTTCCGGGCTCGGCGATCAGCCTTGAATTGCCCGGCGCTTACAGCTCGCAGACCGGCACTTTTGAACTGCGCCACCTCGCCAGCGGCGATTTCAATGAGCTTGGCGTGTTTGGCGATCTCGGCATTCTGCAGGACACGGACAAGGTGCTGTTTGACGGCATCGGCAATGGGACGATCATCGGCACCAGCAGTGATCCGGGTCTGCTGCGTTCGAATTTCTGCTCAGGGCTGAGTGGAGATGACCTTCTGGCCTGCCAGATTTTCCCGCCCTATACGCCGTTTTCCGTTGGGTTCAACGCGCTCGGCGAGACGGTCCTGAATGATGCGTTCGGCGGCTACCTGGTACTGGGCGGTACAATGACCGGCCCGCCGAATGCCAGCCGCTTCACGGCCAGCGGCGATTACATGCAATATGCCGGCACCGATCCGAATTTCCCGCAGCCCGCGCCGTTTTTCGACGATCCGAATTTCCTGTTCCTGACCTTCACCATACCGACCCCCGGCTCGGTGGCCGTGATAGGCATCGGAATCGCGGCTCTCTGCGGCCTTCGCGCGCGGCAGAAGAAAAGCTGACCGAGAACACCGCTTCCAACGAAGATCAAAAAAAGGCTCCGTCAATCGGAGCCTTTTTGCTGTGATTTCCTGGTGATTAGCGGAGGCCGGGTCTAATCAAGCGCGACCCAGATCGCCTCGCGGCCCTTGGCCACTTCATGCACCTTCACGATCACACGGTCCTCGGCCTCGAGGTCGCGGACATCGCATTTGCGCAACACCGTCTTGTGCACGAAGACATCACCCTCGCCGTCATCGAGGGTGATGAAGCCGAAGCCTTTTTCGACATTGAACCACTTGACCGCACCGGGAAATGATTCCTGATCCTCAATTTCCTCCGGATCGGGCCGGCGCGGCACCGGCGCCTTGGGCTGGCGCCCGTCATGCACCTCCAGCAATTCGCTGACCAGAAGCCCCTTCGGCCCCTGTTCCAGCGTACAGGTGACCATGGTGCCGTTCGGGATATCGCCGAAATTGGCCCGCTGTAAGACGGAAACATGCAGAAAGGCGTCGAGATCGGTTCCGGCCGGAGTCAGAAAACCGAAACCCTTGGTGGTATTGAACCACTTCATTTCGGCTTTGATCGGCTGACCGATCAGCGAGTCCTGAGAGGCTTCAGATTCATCAAAAGGCGCATGAGCCTGAGATGACTGAGAGTGTGAAAAAGCTGACATAACCATACCAATAGCCGCCAAGACGCCGCAACTACGCCTCAAATCGGCTCCCGTTACCAAAGACAAATTCCCGCCCATTCGGGAACCAAAACACTATCTCAAAGGTGGACACTTGACCAGAAGAATCTGTCGAATCGGATTCATCTCGCGTTAACAACGGCATTGAGCTTGCCCGTCAGCTGGGTCAAAGTTCGATCGACAGGGACTAGCTTGCTAACGACCGGATAAAGAAGTCGTGACAATACCGAACAGTGACGCCGCATCACCGAACAGTGACGCCGCATCCGATGCGGCAACGGCCGGGAACGCCGTAGAACCGCAATCGACGGGACCGGACAAACCGTGGATCGCCTCTTACCCCAAACATGCCGACTGGCATGACACGCTGCCCGAACATCCGCTGAGCAACCTGCTCGACGAGACCGTCGATCGCTTCGCCGCGAAACCGGCCTTCGACTTTCTTGGGGCAAGCCTGAGTTACGGCGAACTCGGTGTGCTGGTAAACAAGGCTGCGAAAGGATTGCAGCAATTGGGTGTCGAGAAAGGCACCCGCGTCGCACTTCTGCTGCCGAACTGTCCGGCCTATCCGGTATTCTATTACGGCATTCTCAAGGCCGGCGGCACCGTGGTGAACTGCAATCCGCTGTACACGACCGGCGAGCTCACGCATAAATTCGAGGACAGCGAACCGCTTGTGCTGGTTACCCTGGACCTGAAGGCGCTGTGGGAGAAATCGCAGATCCTTGCCGAAAGGACGTCCCTTGCGAAGATCATCGTGTGCCCCTTCGCCGACTATCTTCCGGCAACCAAGCGGATCCTTTTCAAGCTTTTCAAAGGCAAGGAAATCGCCCGCGGCTGGCAATCGCACCCGCAGGCTGTCGCCTATGACGATGTAATCGACAATGACGGCGCCTTTGATCGGGTGGAGATCGATCCGCGCGCCGATGTTGCCGTCATCCAGTACACCGGCGGCACGACCGGCGAGCCGAAAGGCGCGATGCTCAGCCACGCCAATCTCTACGCCAACACGATACAGGCCGAGCGCTGGTTCGACGGTTTTGAGTACGGCGCGGAACGGATGATGGCGGTGATCCCCTTTTTCCATGTCTTCGCGATGACCGGCGCGCTCAATCTCGGCATCAGGGTCGGGGCGGAGATCATCGCGCTGCCGCGCTTCGAGATCAACGACCTGATGAAAACGATCGCGCGGCGCAAGCCGACCATCCTGCCCGCCGTGCCGACCATCTTCACGGCGATCAATCATCACAAGAATGCCGACAAGATCGACATGCACGCGATCAAGGCCTGCATCTCAGGCGGCGCGCCGCTGCCGCGCGAGGTGCATGACCGGTTTGCCGCGCTGACCGGCGCCGAGCTGGTCGAGGGGTACGGGCTGACCGAGAGTTCACCGGTCGCCACCGTCAACCCGGTGGACGGGACCGCGCGGATCGGCACCATCGGACTGCCGATGATTCAGACGGAGATCATCATCGTCTCTCTCGAAGACGGCAAGACAAGAATGCCGACCGGCGAGCGCGGCGAGATCTGTATTCGCGGACCGCAGGTCATGCTCGGTTACTGGAACAAGCCGGAAGCCACCGCAGAGGCAATCGACGCAGAAGGCTTTCTGCATACCGGCGACGTCGGCACAATGGATGAGGACGGCTTCATCACGATTGTCGACCGCATCAAGGACCTGATCCTGGCAGGCGGCTTCAATGTCTATCCGCGCAATGTCGAGGAGGCGATCTACCAGCACCCCGCGATCGAGGAATGCGTCGTCGGCGGCGTGCCCGACAGCTATCGCGGCGAAACCGTGAAAGCCTGGATCAAATGCAAGGAGGGTGAAAGCCTCGACGAGAACGCGTTGCGGAGCTTCCTCAAGGACAGGCTGTCACCGATCGAAATGCCCAAGCAGATCGAGTTTCGCAGCGAACCCCTGCCCAAAACCCTGATCGGCAAGCTGTCACGCAAAGACTTGGTCGACGAGGCAAAGAAGCTCGCCGCACAGCCTTAGTCGGCGGGCAGATCGTCTGCTCGCCTGGGCAGGCGGATTGTCGCTGTCGTTCCGTGGCCGAGTTCACTGCTCAACTCGATGCCGCCGCCATGTTTGGCCAGCAGATCGCGGCACAGTATCAAACCGAGGCCGGTGCCCGATTCACCGCGGGTACCGCTCGACAGGCTTTGTGTATCGAGCCGGAAAAGCCGGGCGAGCTGTTCATCGCTCATGCCGATACCGGTATCCCGCACCTGGAGCACCGCAAAGCGTCCCTCATCATGCGCCAGAACCCTGACCTCGCCGCCGCCATCCGTGAATTTGATGCCGTTGGAGATCAGATTACGCAGAACCGACAGGATCATGTCATAGTCGACATAGACTGCCTTTGACCGGACCTCGGTAACGATCCGCACCGATTTTTCATTGGCGATCGGGCGCATCGCCTCGACCGCATTGTCGACGATCTCGGCAAGATCGCGCGGTTGCGGCTGAAACCGTACCTGATCCATCTGCAGCCGCGCCCATTGCAACAAATTGTCGAGCAAATCGAGGACGCTTTTGCCCGCGCCCTGAATATTGCGCGCATAATCCTGAACGGACACCGCATCGAGCTCGGGCGCACGGTCGCGCAACACCTCGGCAAAGCCCATCAGCGCCTGAAACGGGGCCCGCAGATCATGCGCCATAATCGAAAAAAAGCGGTTCTTTTCGGTGTTCAGGGTGACGAGTTCGTCATTACGCTGACGCAGCTTGGTTTCGCGTCGGCGCAACTCTTCCACGGTTTCGCCAAGCATGGTCGTCGTGCGCGCGAATTCCGCCTCCATCCCGGCCCGGTTCCGGGCCATTTGCTCAGGCACCGCACGCAGCCTCTCTTGCGCATTGCGTAATTGCTGGCTGAACAGGGACGCCGGAAGAACAGCGAGCAGGAGCAGCGCGATCGGCACATAATCGATCGGCGCCGGGTCCATGCGCACCGACGGCCAAACCGCATGCAAACAGGCGAGCGTCGTCAAGGCGAGCACGACAAGGCCCTGACGCGCACCGGTTCGTCCGGTCGATGCCGCCAGCCACAGGGTGATGGCGGCCGCCGATCCGACAAACAGCGCCAGCGACGCGATACCAATGTCGAGCCGGGTAAAGACATCGGGCGGGGTCAGCAGCGACAGCGCCGCGCCGAGACCGCCGAACGCCCAGGCGATGCGCGTGACGACAATACTGCTATCCTGCGGAAACAGCGTCTGCAGGATCATCTGAACCATCGGCGGCAGCAGGAAAAGAGTCACGTAGTCGAGCCGGATTTCCGCGCTGTAATCGAGTTCGGGAACGACTTCGCCGACCAGCCCGAAGCTAACAAAGCTTCGAAGCGCCAGCAGCGCGAGAAACAGGCTGAACAGGCCCGCGACCGGCTCCCAACGCCGCCAGAAATAAAGCACACTGAAAAACCCGGCCAGAGCGAGGCTGCAGCCGAGGACGATGAACCCGGTTCGGTGACGGCCGTCCTGAATTCCGCTGAGCACGTCCGCCGCCCCGATCCAGACCGGTCGTACCAGGCCGCCGTCGACATGGGCAAAATTCGACACCTGCAGGACCAGCGCCAGCTCGCCATCCCGGCTTTCGGGCAGCAGCGCATAGATCGGCCGGGCATTGGGTTGCTCGGTCCGGACTGTGTTGCCCGGGGTGCCGCTTCGGGCGATTTCCGCAGCATCGGTCAAAACCCGCGCCGCCGATGGAATACCGGGTGAATAGAATGCGAGCTGAGGCGTTTCGGGGGGCAAGCGTATGGTGATCTGATAGGTCCCGGCCGACAGCCTTCGGCCGGGCTGCGCCGCGCCCTCGCCGCGACCGCCATCGCGCGCCATTTCGCGCCATCCGGCCGGAACCGGCGCAAAAATCGGCGGGGCGCCGTCAAGCGGGCCCGAAATATCGCCCTGGGCCGCGGCAGGGGGGACGATCTGCCCTGGATAGAACAGCCAGTCCCCGGTCAGAGCGACCGGCCCGTGACGGTCGAAATCCCAGGCTGACAGATCGACGACGCCGCCGAACGCATAAGGAGCGGCAACACCGGTCGGCTGCGCATGGGCAGGCACCGCAAGAGCGGCAATGAAAGCGCTTGCGAAACCGAAAAAAAGGTGGGCGACAAAGCGGTGCACCGCAATAATACCGTACTCTAAACCAAACCCAAGCCGAGGTTTCCCGAATAAGTATAAGGCCAATTGAGCAAAAAATCACCTTGTGCTTTGATTTTATTGATCGTTTTATGAGCCTCAGCAGCCTGTTTACCATTTAGCCGCCTGATGACCTTGGCTCTTTAACCCTGTCGAAATTCGTCAGAGGGATCACGTTAACCATATCCCTGATCAAATTCTGTGAAGGATTTCGCGTCGGCAGATTTCCCTTGCCTGTTAACCTTTCAACGTCATATAGATCGAACGACATGACGTATACGTCACCTGAGCCCCTTTTTTCGGGAAACAGAGCATGACCGAAATCGATCCGCAGCCATCCACGGCGTCTGCAGACAAGACCAGCGCTGAATGGTGGACAATCGGCGAAATTGCGGCCGAATTCGGCATGACCCTGAGAACACTGCGCTTTTACGAAAGCGAAGGGCTGGTCACACCAAAGCGGAGCAAGAGCAACCGCCTTTACAGCCGGCGCGACCGGGCGAGGCTGGCGCTGATCGCCCGCGGCAAACGGCTTGGATTTTCGGTCTCCGAAATCCGCGAATTCCTTGAGCTATACGGGGTTGATCCGGACCAGACCGAACAGATGACCTATCTGCTGTCGCGCGCCCGTGCGAAAATCGAACAATTGAAAATACAGCGGCAGGATATCGAAAAGACGCTCGGCGAGCTGTGCGATATCGAACGTCAGATCCTGCATCATCTCAACGAAGAATAACCGCGAGGAACAACCACCATGGCAAATCAGGCAGTCGTTTGCGGCTATGCCCGCTCACCCTTTCAGCCGGCGCATCGCGGCGCCTTTGCCCGGGTTCGGGCCGATGATTTGCTGGCCCGTGTGACCCGCGGGCTGATCGACAAAAGCGGCGTCGAGGCCGAGCAGATCGAGGACATCATCATCGGCTGCGCCTTTCCCGAAGCCGAGCAGGGGTTCAACATTGCGCGCTATCAGGTGTTCCTGAACGACTTTCCGGTGCGGGTGTCGGGCGTGACGGTCAATCGCTGGTGCGCCAGCTCGATGACCGCGGTGCACAAGGCGGTCGGCATGATCGCTGCCGGCGCGGGCGATCTGTTCATCTGCGGCGGTATCGAGCACATGACCCGCATTCCGATGGGCGGCTATAACGCGATGCCCAACCCGGCGCTGCTGGAGCGCTGGCCCGAGACCTATATGTCGATGGGCGTGACGGCGGAAAACCTTGCCGAAATGTATCAGATCGAGCGCAGCGCGCAGGAAACCTATGCCGTGCACTCGCATAAAAAGGCCGCCGCCGCGCAGGAAGCCGGCAAGCTGAAAGACGAGATCGTCCCGATCGAGCTGCCAGATGGCAGCACCGTCGACAGTGACGGCACCATCCGCGCCGACAGCAATACCGAGAAAATGGCGACGCTCAAGCCGGCCTTTAAGGCGGACGGCACGGTGCATGCCGGCACTTCCTCGCCGCTGACCGATGGCGCGACGGCGGTGATGATCGCCAGCGAGGACTATGCCAAGGCCAATGGGCTGAAGATCTATGCCCGCATCAAGACCATGGCGACCGAGGGCTGCAAGCCGGAAATCATGGGCATCGGCCCGGTCGGTGCCGCGAAAAAGGCGATGGCGCGCGCCGGCCTGACCATGGCCGATATGGACGTCATCGAGCTGCACGAAGCCTTCGCCCCGCAGGCCATGGCGGTAGCCAAGGAGCTGGATGTCGATATGGAAAAGACCAATCTCGACGGCGGCACGCTGGCCATCGGCCACCCGCTGGGCGCTTCGGGGGCGCGCTATATCGGCAAGATCGCGACCCTGCTGGAGCGTGAGGACAAGGAGCTGGGCATCGCCTTTGTCTGCGTCGGCGGCGGCATGGGCGCGGCCACCATCCTCGAACGCGCCTGAGCGCCTGGAGGAACAGCATGATGGAAATCAGGAAAGTCGGCGTCATCGGATCGGGCGTCATGGGCATGGGCATCGCCGCCCAGATCGCCAATGCCGGTATCCCGGTGCGGCTGCTCGACATGCCGGCCAAGGACGGCCCGGACCGCAACGCCATCGCGGCAGATGCGATCAAAAAGGCGCTGAAAACCGAGCCTGCGCCGTTCATGGACCCGAAGAACGCGCGGCTGATCACGCCGGGCAATCTGGAAGATGATCTCGAAAGCCTGTCCGATTGCGACTGGATCGTCGAAGTCATCATCGAGAATGTCGAGATCAAGCGCGATCTCTATGCGCGGCTGGAAGAGGTTCGCAAGGACAGCGCCGCGATCTCGTCAAACACCTCCAGCATCCCGCTGAACCTGTTGATTGAGGGCCGGTCGGACAGCTTCAAAAAGCACTTCCTGATCACCCACTTTTTCAACCCGCCGCGCTATATGCGGCTGCTGGAACTGGTGACGGGTCCCGACACCGATGCCGCTGTGGCACAAGCTATTTCCGAGTTTTGCGATGTCCGGCTGGGCAAGGGCGTCGTGCCCTGCAAGGACACGCCGGCCTTTATCGCCAATCGGATCGGCACCTTCTGGGGCCAGGTCTCGATCAATGGCGCCTTTGATTTCGACCTCACCGTCGAGGAAGCCGACGCCATTACCGGCCGTCCCATGGGGCTGCCGAAAACCGCGACCTTTGCGCTGATGGATCTGGTCGGCATCGATCTGCTGCCGCTGCTGAGCCAGTCCCTGCTGGCCACCCTGCCGCCCGATGACCCCTATCGCGCGGTGCAAAAAGATCAGCCGCTGGTCACCAGGATGATCGAGGACGGCTATACCGGCCGCAAGGGCAAAGGCGGCTTTTACCGCATCAACCGCGAGGGCGGCGGCAAGGTCAAAGAGGCGATCAATCTCAAGACCGGCGAGTATGCGCCGGCCGACACCAAGCCGGTGCTCGCCAGCCTCGAAGCCTCGAAAGCGGCGGGCAAAAAGAACGCCTTACGGGCCCTCGTGGAGCACGAAGACAAAGGCGGGCAATACGCCTGGTATGTCATCAGCCACGGGCTGAGCTATGCCGCCTCGCTGGTCGGGGAGATTGCGGACGACATCGTCGCGATCGATCGCGCCATGAAGCTGGGCTATAATTGGAAGCTTGGCCCCTTCGAGCTGATCGACAGCCTGGGCACCGACTGGTTCGCGGCAAAGCTGGCCGAGGCCGGCATGCCGGTGCCGGATATCCTGCAAAAGGCAGCCGGACGCCCGTTTTACGCGGTCGAAGACGGGAAGCTGCGTTTCCTGCAAGTGGACGGCAGCTATGCCGATGTCGTGCGGCCCGACGGCGTCCTGCTGCTAGAAGACATCAAGCGCGCCGGTCCGCCGATCAAGAAGAATCCCTCGGCCAGCCTGTGGGATATCGGCGACGGCGTCGTCTGCCTCGAATTCACCAGCAAGATGAACGCGCTCGACCCGCTGATCATGGAGATGATCGGCAAGGCGGTGGCGTTGATCGGCGACGGCCAGGGCGATTACAAGGCGCTGGTCGTCTATAATGAGGGCACGAATTTCTCGGTCGGCGCCAATCTCGGCCTTGCCATGTTCGCCGTGAATATCGGCATGTGGCCACAGATCGATCAGAACCTCGAACAGGGCCAGATGGCCTATAAATCCCTGAAATACGCGCCCTTCCCCGTCATCGGCGCGCCCGCCGGCATGGCGCTGGGCGGCGCCTGTGAAATCCTGCTGCATTGCGATGCCATTCAGGCCGCAGCCGAGAGCTATATCGGCCTCGTCGAGGTCGGCGTCGGCATCGTGCCGGGCTGGGGCGGCTGCAAGGAAATGCTGATCCGTACCGCCGAAGCCGAGCAGGCGAAGCTCGCCAAGCACAAGCTGCCGGCCGGCTGGGCGCCGAATACCGCCGGCCCGATCCAGGTGCTGGCGCCGGCCTTCCAGAATATCGGCATGGCCAAGGTCGCCAAATCGGCCGCCGAGGCGAAAAAGCTGCATATGATGCGGCCCGGCGACGGCATCACCATGAACCGCGACCGCCTGCTGGCCGAAGCCAAAGCCAAAGCACTGGCCATGGTCGAGGGCTATACCCCGCCCGAGGAACCGACCTTCCGCCTGCCGGGCAAGCAAGGCATGGCGACGCTGGAACTGATGCTGGCCGATCTGCGGCTGCAAGGCCAGGTCACGCCGCATGACGACGTGGTCGTCAACAAGCTGGGCGAGGTCCTGACCGGCGGCGATACCGATATCGTCGATACGGTCGATGAGGACGAAATGCTGCGGCTGGAACGCGAGGCGCTGGTCAGCCTGGTCAAGACCCCCGGCACCATCGCCCGCATCGAACACATGCTGGAAACCGGCAAACCCTTACGGAATTGAGGCACATCATGACGATCTATAAAGCGCCGCTCGATAATTACCGTTTCCTGCTCAATGATGTGCTGAATTTCGGTCAGTTGACCGCCTTGCCGGGCTTTGAGGAAGCCACCGAAGACCTGGTTGACGCCATTCTCGAAGAGGGCGGCAAGCTGTGCGAGAACGAGCTGCACCCGCTGAACGAGGTCGGCGACCGCGAGGGCAGCGTCTGGGAAAACGGCGTCGTCCGTACCCCGACCGGCTTCAAGGAGGCCTATGACCTGTACTGCCAAAGCGGCTGGGTCGGCCTGACCCACAGCCCCGATTATGGCGGTCAGGGGCTGCCGGCGACGCTGGGCACCGTGATGGCGGAGATGATCTCCTCCGCCAATGCGAGCTTCGGCATGTTCCCCGGCCTGTCCGAAGGCGCGATCCATGCGCTGGATCTGCACGCGACCGAGGAGCTGAAACAGCTTTATCTGCCGCCGATGATCGAGGGCCGCTGGTCCGGCACGATGAACCTGACCGAGCCGCAATGCGGCACCGATCTGGGCCTGATAAAGACCAGGGCCGAGCCCCAGGAAGACGGCAGCTATGCGATCACCGGCACGAAAATCTACATCTCGGCCGGTGAGCATGATCTGACCGAGAATATCATCCACCTTGTGCTGGCGCGGCTGCCCGATGCGCCGCCGGGGGTGAAGGGCATCTCGCTGTTCGTGGTGCCCAAATTCCTGCCGAAACAGGAGGGCGATAGCTGGGTTCCAGGCCAGCGCAATGGCGTCAAATGCCTGTCGATCGAGAAGAAGATGGGCATTCACGCCAGCCCGACCTGCGTCATGGCGTTCGAGGACGCCACGGGCTGGTTGGTCGGCACGCCGCATAAGGGCATGCGGGCGATGTTCACCATGATGAACGCCGCCCGGCTCGGCGTCGGCATGCAGGGGCTGGGCGTCAGCGAGATCGCCTATCAGAACGCCGCAGCCTTCGCCAAGGACCGGCTGCAGGGCCGCGCGCTGAAGGGTGCCGCGGAACCTGACAAACCGGCCGACCCGATCATCGTGCATCCCGATGTCCGCAAGAACCTGCTGACCATGCGCGCCTTTACCGAGGGCGCGCGGGCGCTGGCGCTGTGGACCGGCATCAATCTGGATATTGCGCAGCGGCATCCCGATCCCGCCAAGCGACAGGAAGCCGATGATCTGGTCTCGCTGCTGACCCCGATCGTCAAGGCCTATCTGACCGATATGGGCCTCGAATCCGCCAATCTGGGCATGCAGGTACATGGCGGCGCCGGCTATGTGAAAGACTACGGCGTCGAGCAGTTCATGCGCGATGTCCGCATCGCGCTGATCTATGAGGGCACCAATGGCATTCAGGCGATGGATCTGATCGGCCGCAAAATGCCGATGCATATGGGCCGCTTGCTGCGCCGCTTCTTCCATCCGGTGCAGGAATATCTCGAAGCCAATATGGAGAACCCGGGGCTGCTGCCGTTTTTGGGGCCCTATGCGCGCTATTTCGGAAAGCTGCAGCAGGCCACCGCGGTCGTCGCGCAAAAAGCTTTGACCAACCCGAATGAGGCCGGGGCAGCAGCGACGGATTACCTCAGGCTTTTCGCCCTCGTCGCGATGGGGTATATGTGGCTTTTGATGGTGCAAAAGGCGCAGGCGAAGCTCGCTGACATGAATAATGAAGGCACGGACGGCGATCCGGCTTTCTATCAGGCGAAAATCGAGACCGCCCGCTTCTTTTTCGACCGCATGCTGCCCGAAGCCGAGTTCCGCTTCAGAGCGCTGATGGCCGGCGCCGAACCGGTCATGGGGCTGGAACAAGAGGCGTTTTAACCGCGCGAAAGGGGCTTATGAGAACCGGCGCGGGAAGGAAGAGTGATGGAAACCCCGCCAAGCTCCGGCCCCATCGATAGCGACTGGAACCCGGCTTGGGATGTGTCACTGCGGCGGTCGCCGCAACGCGATCTGGTCAGGATCATCGATCAATGGTGGCACCAGGTGCATGATCAAGCCGCTGGTCGGTTGCCGCGGCGGGAGGATTTCCGGCCCGAAGCGTTTCCGGCTGCGCTGCCGAACATTTGGCTGATCGACATCCGAGAAGAAGGCGGCGAGATCGCCTATTTCATTCGGCTGTGGGGAACCGGGTGCACCCGAACGGCCGGCATTGATTGTACCGGCCGTCGTGTCGGCACGACACCGCCGCAAAGGCTCGATCCCGAAATCGCGCGAAAATGGCCGACCCTGTATCGGCAGGTAATGCTGGATCGGAAACCGCTCCGCTTTACTTCCCGCCTCGAGGACCAGCACAAGAATCACATCCGGGTGGAAGTCGGTCTGTATCCTTTGGCCGATGAAAGCGGCGCGGTCTCGATGATCATGTGCATCTTCGACTTGGAACGGCCGAGCTATGATGTCACGGATCGGCCGTCATCTCCTGATGGTTAGCCGCCCCTTGCCGAGAAAGCCCTTGAGATGATCCGCCTCGCGCCCGCTATGCGCCGCATGTCTCAAGCAATGTGCTGAGCGGGATTGTTCAGGAATAGCCATGCAGCAGGACAAGGAGCAACCCGGCCTTTCGTGGGAATCCACGATCGGCGTTGACCGCCGCGACACCCCATCTCTGCCGCTCAACAAGCTTCTCGACGGCTGGTGGCAACGAACGATGCTGAGCCGCGGTGCCCTGCCGACACGCGCTGATTTCCTGCCCGAAGCCTTCCCGAAAATGCTGCCCAATCTATGGCTGATAGACATAGATGTGAGTGGCGCCGATGTCGAATATCAGATCAGGCTTTGGGGCACCGGATGCACCCGCGCTATTGGCATCGATTGTACCGGCATGAAGCTGAACGAAAACAATGTCGAGCTGGCTGACGCCGTGCTGCAGAAATGGTTCGCCATCTATGAAGGAGTCCGGCGCAATCAGCAGCCGATCCACATCGCAACCTCACCGCATGATCATAACAAGGACTTCATCCGCGTCGCGAACAGCCTTTACCCACTCGGCGACGAGGCCGGCGCGGTCGCCAAGATCATCGGCGTCTTCGACTATGAAGCCGGGCAACGATAGGCAGCCGGCATGAACCTATGGTTCCGCTTGCTCGGCCTGTTGATCGGGCATGCCTTGTTTCCCAAGCCAAAAACCGGGCCGCTGGACGACACCCGGATACAGTGCCGCGTCTGGCCGAGCGACCTCGATATCAGCGTGCATATGACCAACAGCCGCTATTTCGCGTTGATGGATCTGGCGCGGATCAATTTCATGATCCGGGTCGGTTTATGGAAACTCGCGAAAGAGCGCGGCTGGTACCCGGTGCTGGCCGCCAGCAAGATGCGATTCCGTCGCGAGCTGCGCCCGTTTCAGCGCTTCAGGGTGACATGCAGGATGATCTGCTGGGATCAACGCTCGGTGTTCATGGAACAACGCTTTGTCGGCACGGACGGCAGCACCCACGCGGTTGCCCTGATGCGCGCCATGGTTCGCAGCCGTCACGAAGGCGTGATAGAAACCCCGGAGCTGATCGCCGCACTCGGCGTCGGCGAGCTGAGCTCCCCGCCTATGCCCGAGCATGTTCGCGCCTGGGCCGCTGCCGAAGATGCGCTCAAGGAGGTGACGGCGCATGAGAATCGCGAAGCGGCGTGACTGGCCGACCGGGACCTTAGAAAGCTACAGAAACAGCGTCAGCACGCCGGTATAGCTGTATAATCTGCCGCCGCTGATCTCGCCATTGGCAAAGAATCCGGCGATCGGCACATCGCCGAGCGCCGCCTTGATCATCTGCATTTCGACATGCGGGCGTCCGAAGGCGTTGGGCCCGCGCGCCAGGCAGGAGATGTAAACCCCGCCGCGCGGCGCAACTCCGTCAAGACGCCGGACGATATCGTCGAGCATGCGGTTGAGGTCGGTCTTCACGGTCTCGGCACTGCGCCAGACAAACTGGATGCGATCTTCGGCATCGAGAAAGTCGCCGATCGCCATCATGCCGCGATCCGGGTCGATGCCCATCAGATTGCGCACGAGATAATCGTCCCGCGCAGCGCCGGGACGCAGCACCCCGGCATGAACATCACCGTCGCGCCGCGTCAGCCCGATGGTTTCCGCAAGCACCCTCATGTCCTCGCTGAACACCTCGAAGGCGGGCCGGCCGTCCAGCATGGCGATGATGTTATCCTCATGCTCGGTCACCTGATGCGGTTCGCCGACTGGCATGCAGCCCTGTGTCAGCCCGGTGACGACCGGTTGATCGGCAGCGAACAGCACCCCGCCGAAGCCTTGTTCGGACACCACCTCGGAGATCACTGCGCTGTGGCGACCGCCGGAGGCGATACCGCCGATCAAATGGCTTTGCGTGGCCGCCGTGAAGTCGGCAAGCGCTTGTTGGATATCGAGCAGATCAGCGCGGCCGTGCACCAGGCCAAGCATCGGCTGCTTGGCCTTCAACCAGCCGCCGATCTGATCGGCAAAGCCGGCAATTTCATCGCGATCGAGACAGGGCGTGCAGCAAAAGGCATCAGCGGGCAGATCAAGCACGAGTATGGACAGCGCCGGCCGGTCGAAGGCCTCGCGGCCGCAGGCGCAGACGCCGATGCCGCTGGCACCGACCCAGAGATCGATTCCCGTCGCCGCGCGCAAGAGCATGACGATGCTGCTGCTGTCTTCGGCCAGCGCGTCGGTCAGATAGATAAGGCCCAGCGTGCCGCGCGGCTTCGGGCCGAGTTGCCGGAGGGCTTCTTTGGCAACGCTGCGCCAGTCCTCTCCGGTGGCGAAGGCCGCCGCAAAGGCCCGCGTTTCCGATTGTGCCGTGGAAGACATGGCGCCGCTCAGCGTGCCGGATCGGTGTCCGCCGTCATCAGCAGCGGGGTGAGATACTCCAACATATTCTCGACGATAACGGCTACGCCCGCGGCGTTGGGATGAATCCCGTCGGGCTGGTTCAAGCTCGGGTCGAGCGCCACGCCCTCAAGCAAGAAAGGCATCAGAGCGACATCGTATTCTGCTGCCAGTTCGGGGTAAATAGCCTCGAAAGCCTGTTGATAGTCAGGGCCCAGATTACGCTGGGCCAGCATCCCGGCCAGCAGCAAAGGAATCTCGCGCTGCTTGATGGTTTCGATCATGGCGGCGAGGTTCTCGCGCGAATTCGCCGGATCAATGCCGCGCAGCATGTCGTTCGCTCCCAAAGCCAGGATCACGGCATCCGGCCGTTCAGCCAGATTCCAGTCGAGGCGCGCCCGGCCGCCCGCCGTCGTCTCGCCCGAAATACCGGCATCAATCACATCGACCGGCCAGCCCCGTTCCCGCAGCGCCGCCTCAAGCTGCGCCGGCAGTCCTTGCTCGGCGGGCAGGCCGTACCCCGCCGTCAGACTGTCGCCGAAGGCGAGGATCGTCAGACGGTCCGCAGCAGCCGCGCTGCCCGACATGGAGACGGCGATCAAGCCGATCCACAGCGTCAAAAGCGCCGTAATCCATACACATGTCTCACGTCCCGGCTGCCGCATCCTATATGCGCCGGATAGGGGAACGATCATGCGGGCATCCAATAGCGAGAAGGTCATGAGACAGGCAATGGAGGAAAAAATCGAGGGTGATACGGTCGTCCTGAACGGCGTTCATCTGACGCTGGACAGCGAGGCCGGCCCGGTTGAGATCTTGCGCGGCATCGATCTCCGCCTGTCAGGCGGCGAAACGGTCAGTGTCGTCGGCCCGTCGGGGTCGGGTAAATCCAGCATGCTGATGATAATAGGCGGGCTGGAGAGACCGACCAGTGGCAGCGTCACCGTCGCTGACGCCGAGCTGACCGCGATGGATGAAGATGCGCTGGCCCGATTTCGCCGTGATCATCTCGGCATCGTATTTCAGGATTTTCATCTGATTCCGACAATGACAGCGGTCGAGAATGTGGCGATCCCGCTCGAATTCTCAGGCCGCAGCGATGCTTTCGAGCGCGCAGAGCACTGGCTGGCAAAGGCCGGGCTGGGGCATCGGCTGAGCCATTATCCAGGGCAGCTTTCCGGCGGCGAACAACAGCGCGTCGCGCTGGCGCGGGCGCTGGCGGTTGAACCGGCGCTGCTGCTCGCCGATGAGCCGACCGGCAATCTCGACGGCGCTACCGGCCGCCAGGTCGTCGATTTGTTGTTCGGTCTGACCGGCGATTCCGGCACCACGGTGCTGCTCATCACCCATGATCCGGGGCTCGCCGCAGAATGTGACCGCACCGTGCAAATGCTCGATGGAAGGATCGTCGAAAGCGCCAGTGAATCGAGCGTCGCAGAGCCGCAGCGCGCCGTTGCCAATGGCTGATCTGGGCACCGCGATCCGCTTCGCCCGGCGGGAAATGCGCGGCGGGCTGCGCGGCTTCTGGATTTTCCTTGCCTGCCTTCTGCTCGGCGTCGCGGCCATCGCCGCCGTGCAATCCGTCTCTCGCGGGGTGATGGATGGGCTGCGCGACGACGGCCGCACCATCCTGGGTGGCGACCTGGCGATCCGCACGCTTTATCAACCTGCCGATCCCGCCGCCGAGGCGGCATTCGCCGACAAGGCCGAGGTCAGCCGCTTCATCGACATGCGGTCGATGTTGCGCGCCGAAGACGGCACCGCCAGCGCCCTGGTCGAACTCAAGGCAGTTCAGCCGAATTACCCCTTATACGGTGATTTCGAGCTACGCAGCGGCGAAGCTCTGCATGACGCGCTTGCCGCAACTGACGGTATCTTCGGCGTGGTGGTTGAAGCTCTCGTGCTCGATCGGCTCGATATTGCGGTCGGTGACCTTCTCCGTCTCGGCAGCGCAACCTTCAGGCTCAGCGGTGTGATCGAGACCGAACCGGATCGCGCCGCCAGCGGCACCTTCACGCTGGGCCCGCGACTTATCCTCTCCGAAGCGGGGCTGAGACAAAGCGGTCTGATTCAACCCGGCAGCCTGATTTACTATAATTACCGGCTGCGCCTGCGCGACGGTGACGATCCGCAGCTGGTCGCGGACGAATTGCAGGAAAGCTTTCCCCAAGCAAGCTGGCAGGTGCGGGATTTCCGCAATGCCGCGCCCCAGCTTTCGGTTTTCGTCAGCCGTCTGACGCTTTTCCTGACCATGGTGGGCCTGACCGCATTGCTGGTCGGCGGCGTCGGCGTCGGCAATGCCGTGCGCTCCTATCTTGACGGCAAGACCGCAACCATCGCGACGCTGAAATGCGTCGGCGCCGAAAGCGGGCTGATCTTCCGCATCTATCTCGTGCAAATCATGGTGCTGGGCACGCTGGGGATCCTCGCCGGGCTGGCGGTCGGCGGTGCCGCACCGCTGCTGCTGTCCGATGTGCTTGACCGGGTGTTGCCCATCGAAACCCGGATCGGGCTGTTTCCCGATGCGCTGGCCCTGGCCGCTCTCGCCGGGCTGCTCACAACCCTGACCTTCGCCCTGTGGCCGATTGCCCGCGCGCAGGCGATCCCGGCGGCCCAGCTTTTCCGCGACAAGGTCGCCCCGGCCGGCGGCAGGCCCGGCAACCGCACCCTACTGGCCATCGCCCTCGCAGCATCGGCGCTATGCGGCACGGCGCTGCTGACCACCGATACACCGCTTTTCGCGCTTTACTGCCTGATCGGCGCCGGGCTGACGATCGTCACCTTTCTGGCGGCCGGCGGGCTGATCCGCGCTGCGGCAAGGCTGGCGGGACGACCGCGCAGCCCCGGTCTGAGGCTGGCGCTGACCAATATCTACCGGCCCGGCTCGGCCGCCGGATCCGTGGTATTGTCGCTTGGGCTCGGTCTCACCGTGCTGATCACGATTGCGCTGATCGAGGCCAATTTGTCGCGCCAGATCGAGCAGAGCATTCCGGAAAACGCGCCGGCCTTTTTCTTCGTCGATATTCAGCCTGATCAGCGTGACGATTTCGCCGATCTGATTGCCTCGATTCCCGGCACCGGCGCGTTGACCATGCGACCCTCACTGCGGGGACGAATCATCGCCGCCAACGGCGTCGATGCGGATGAGGCGCTGGTCGAGCCGAGCAAGGCGTGGGTGCTGAACGGCGACCGGGGAATCACCTATGGCGCCGATTTGCCGGAGAACACCCGCATCATCGAGGGTGACTGGTGGCCCGCCGACTATGCCGGCCCGCCCTTGGTCGCCGTCGAGGACGATATTGCCGAGGCCTTCGGGCTGGGCATCGGCGATGAATTGACCGTCAGCATCGCCGGCCGACCGATCACCGCCGCCATCGATACCATCCGGGAAACGGATTGGGGCACCTTGACGCTGAATTTCTCAATTGGCTACGCGCCCGGCACGCTGGACGGCGCGCCGCAAACCAGCATCGCCACCCTGTTCAGTGCGGAACAGGCGGAGGGACACGTGCAGGCCTTGGTAACCGAAGCCTTTCCCAACGTCACCGCTGTGCGGGTCAAGGACGCACTGGAAACAATCAACGCCGTATTGGGGAAAATCGCCTTGGCCATCCGCCTCACTGCGGGGGTCACCCTGGTCGCCGGAACGCTTGTTCTGGCCGGCGCGATTGCCGCCGGACACCGGAGGCGGGTGTATGATTCGGTGGTGCTCAAGGTGCTCGGCGCCACGCGCTGGTCGGTGCTGCGCGGCTTTGTCATCGAATACGGGCTTCTGGGGCTGCTGACGGCGGCGCTGGCCGCATTGGCCGGCAGTATCGCGGCGTGGGCCGTGATCACCTTCATCATGCAGGCGGAATGGACCTTCCTGATTGGGCCGGTATTGGCGACTGCCGCCCTGTGTACCGCGATCACCCTGTCCTTTGGCTTTATCGCCACTTGGCGGGCGCTGGGTCAGAAACCTGCGGCGCTTTTGCGCAACGAATAGAAATACTATCAAAGTCGCCGCCAGACCTTGAACGCCGTCGTCTGCGCAAACGGAACCGGTTAAGAACTACTCGGAAATTCTTCAATGATGGCGGAAATGCGGCGAATGACGAAGCGAAAACCGTAGCCATAACTGTTGAAAAGACCGCTGCATTGCGCAATCTTATGTTTCAACGTGAACACTGCCCCTTGATGGAGGAGCTTTAATGTCCGAGCAGTTTGACCGCATGCAGCAGCCGATAGGCGCTGCGGGCACCCGCACCATGGATCGCGCGGCCTATGACGAAGGCCTGCGCAAATTCATGCTGCGCGTTTACAATTACATGATCATGGCAATGCTGATCTCCGGCGGTGTCGCTTTCGCGATCGCCAATGTGCCGCCGCTGCAGGAATTGCTGTTCAATACGCAGATGTTTGACGGTCGCTCCTATATCACAGGGTATTCGCCGGTCGGCTGGATCGCCGTGCTCGGCACACTTGGCCTGTTGATGTTCAGCGGTGTCGTCATGCGCGGCCGCAGCGTGGCCATGGCGCAGACGATCTTCTGGCTGCTTGCCGCGGGCATCGGCGTTTCTGTCGGCGCCACGCTGCTCGTCTATACCGGTGAGAGCGTCGCCCGCGTCTTCCTGATCACCGCTGCGACCTTCGCCGCTGTCAGCCTTTACGGCTACACGACCAAGCGGAACCTTGAGGGTATCGGCCGCTTCGCCTTTATCGGCGCGATTGTCCTGCTGGCCGTGTCGATGGTCAACATCTTCCTCGGCAGCTCAATGCTGGTGCTCGCCGTCTCCGGCTTCGGCGTCGTTATCGCAATCGCCATGATCGCGGCCAATACGCAGATGCTGAAGGAAATGTATCATGAAGGCCTGCAGGAAGACGCGGCGGAGAAGACCGCCATCCTCGGCGCCCTCGGCCTGTTCGTCTGGTTCGTCAACCTGTTCCAGTTCCTGATGGTCTTTCTGGGCCAGCGCGAATAGCAGTCATTCGCTGCTTAGAAGAAACCCGCCCGGCGCCGCCGCGGCGGGTTTTTTTCTACCTCAGCGCTGCGCCCAGCTCATCGCCTGACAGCCAGGCTGCTTCGACACGGGGGCCGAGGCACCAGTCGCCGGCCAGTCCAAGGCCAAGACCGGGTTCGTGGATAAAGGGCTGCCCGAGCGCCTCCGTCACCAGCGCATAGCGCCAGCGATGCGCGCGGGCCTCCGCTATGGTTTCGGGACCGCCCGCGAACCCCGCAAAGGCATCCAGCAGCGGCGCGACCAGCGTTTCCGGCGGCTCATCGATGTGATCGGCCGACCAGCCGGGGGAGGCATGCAGGACCCAGCTCTCCGGCTTTCGGCCCGGGCGCCGGGCTGCCCATGAAAGCACGGCGCCACCCCCGGACGGCCATCTGACAGCGTCGACCGACAGCGGAACGACATCGGCAAAGGTGACCATGACCGCGATACAGGGCGCATAGGCACAGCGAGAAGCCAGAGCCGCTGCTTCCGGCGCATGATCTTGCAATAAAGCCGCGGCCTGAGGGGCCGGAACAGTGACGACCAACCGATCAAACGGCCCGATCTGCCGGCCGTCCTGATCGCTCAAGAGCCACCCCGCATCGGCCCTGCTTACCGCGTCAATCTGCACCGAGGATCGACTGTCGAGACCGGTCGCCAGTTCACGCGCGATCGCATTGATGTCCGGCGACCCGACAAAGCGGGTTTCGCCGTCGTCATCGACGGCAAGACTGCCGTCCTCGCCAACCTTGCCGGACCTGGCCGTGAACGGGACTGCAGACTCAAGGCCGTCGATCATATCGCGAAAGCCGGGGTCGCGCGCGGTGAAATACTGAGCGCCGTGATCATAAAGGCCGACGTCGGTCTGCCGTGATGCCAGGCGACCGCCCGGGCGGCGCCCCTTGTCGAACAGAATGACCGACTGACCGCGCGCCTTCAGTCGCCTCGCGCAGGCCATACCCGCAATGCCGGCCCCGATGATTGCGGTCGTGGAATCGGACATGACATCCCTTCTGAACACAAAACCCGGGCGAGAGCTGCGCGCCCGCCCGGGTCTGTGTCAAGCAGCGGGATGCCGCATCAGGCGTTTTGGAGCCCTTTCGGATCATTCCGGACCAAAAGCCAACGAGAATGCTCAGCCGGTCAAATCCGCAAGCAGTCGCGGCCAGTTGCTGTCGGCCTGCTCGATATAATTGTCCCGATCTTGCAGCCAGCGGCGCTGAACGGCTTTGGAATAGTTCAGATAGAGCTTGCCGCCGGTGATGTGCCAGGCCTCGGGATCGGTGCTGGCGGTATAGCCTTGTGAGGCGGCATAGGCGCAATAGCCGCCATATTGCGGCGCATATTGTTCGGGGTTTGCGGCGAACAGATCGCGATTTTCCGCGCTGGAAAAGCGCCAGGTTGCGCCGTTCCATTCATGTTCATGATCCCTGCTGCCTTTTACTGCAGCCTGCTGAGTGAAATAGGCGACGGTGTCATAACCGCGGATCGCCACATCGCTGAAGGTTGCGGTGAACACGGCGCCCTTTGCCGATGCCGATAGCGGCGCGGCGAATATGGACAGCGTCAGCGCTATCAGGGGCAATACAAAGAAACGGGAAGCATTTGCCAACATCGGAGATCTCCTTTCGGCGTTGTCGTTGCACCAGAACTGGCGCACCGCGCGCCATAAGAGAAATACCGATGGGCTATGGATTCCCTGCTCCGAGCCTATTCAGCCCAGCAGCACCAGCGGCACGCCGATGCTCATCAGTGCGATGCCGAGCAGGACGCTGCGATGCCAGCCTTCTGCGAAAAACAGCGCACCCACAATGACGGCGGAGATCTGACCAAGGACACGTTTCACCGCCTCAACGATAGAAACGAAGGTCAGTTGATAGGCCTCGAATTGCAGGAACAGCGCCAGCGTCGCCAGGAAAGCGGCCAGCAGGATCAGGGCAAAGGTCTCCCGCCGTTTCGTTTGCGGCAAAAAGGGCTGCTTCCGGCTCATTGCCCAGATCGTCAGCGCGATGCCCGCCGCGCCCAGCTGCAGGATCGCATGCGTCGAAATCGATGCATGCCCCAGGGCCATTTTGTCGAAAGGGCCGCTGGCCGACCACAGCAGTGCAGTGCCCAGCATCGGCAGGGCGCCCGGTTCGCGGCGGAAACCGGCAACGACACCGAGCAAAGCACGCGGGCTGATATCATCGGCGTAAAGATAGGCGATGCCGATGCCGATCAGGATGATGCCGCCCCATTGCTCCGAGCTGAGCCATTCGCCGAGCAATACGGCCGACAGCAGGGCCGTCGCTGCCGGGGTGATCGCCAGCAGCGGAATTGTCCGCGAGAGGGGCGACAAAGTGACCGCGCGGAAGAACAACACATTCGCCATCAGCGCAATTGTCACTGTGACGAGCGCCGGACGCCAATAGCCCGGCCCGACGGCGATCGGTTCGCCGCGTGCGATCATCCAGATCGCCACCAGAACCACCTGCCAACAAAGCAGGTGCGAAACCAGCACCGCACTGCTGAGTCGCGGTCCCAGCAGCTTGCGCACGACATCCAGCGCCGCAAAAGCGAGCGCGCAGCCGATCATCGCAAACAGCGCGGTCATGCCGATCATTTGGACGTCTTTATCTTCTTGGCTGTCGGTGCTCGGGAAGAGCGTCTCAGAGATTGTCCCAATCCGGGTCACTGCCGAAGGTCTGTGCCAGGAAATCGACGAAGACACGGACCTTGGCCGAGAGATTGCGGCCCGATGGATAAAGCGCGCTGATCGGCAGCGCTTCTTCCTCAAAATCTTCCAGCACGCGAACCAGGCGGCCGTCTTTCAGCGCGTCGGCGACGATGAATGCCGGCACCTGGGCGAAACCCGCGCCGTTTTCCGCCATCGCCAGCATCGCATCGCCATTATCGACCGCGATCCGGGATTTCGCCGCAATGACGATCTCCTTGTCGTCCTTTCCGCGAAACCGCCAGGGCCGCATACGCCCGTCAAAGGTATAGGAAATGCAGTCTCGGCCGATCAGATCGCTCGGTTCGCGCGGCGTTCCATATTGTTGCAGATAGCTGGGCGCGGCGCAGACAAGACGCCGTGTCTGCGACACGCGCCGGGCAATGAGACTGGTATCCTGCAACTTTCCTATGCGCACCGCGACGTCGAACCCTTCCGCCACGACATCGACATAACGGTCGGTTAGGCGGACATCGACCTCAAGCTTGGGATATTGCGCAGCGAGGCCGGGCAATACCGGTGCAAGGCATCGAAAACCGAAGGACAGGGGCGCGCTGATTTTGAGCCGCCCCTTCGGATCGACTTCACCGGCGCCGACCAGCCGCTCAGCCTCCTCGACATCGGCGAGAATGCGCTGAGCCCAGCCGTAATAGCCCTGCCCCGCTTCGGTCAGGCTGAGGCGTCTTGTGGTCCGGTTGAGCAAGCGGGCGCCCAGCTTGTCTTCGAGCGCCGAGATCTGTTTGCTGACGGCGGATTTGGACAGGCTCAATTGTCGCGCGGCCTCGGAAAAACTCTCCAGCTCGGCAACGCGCGTAAACACCTGCATGGCAAGAAATCGATCCATAACAGCCTATTACGCTGACCGTATATTGCGGGCAATCAGATGTGGCATTTCGCGTGATACCGGTTCAAAGAAGCGCTGCTGTGCAAAATTACCCGGTTAGGTCGCTTGGCCGAGCGGCCGGTTTACAATAGCTTCCGGATTATCCTGGAACATGCCGGCCAAAATGAACAAAGGCGGATCTCTCCTTTTCATACTGATACTGGCTGTCTGTGCCATGGGCGCAGGGCAGGCGCTTTTCGTGCCCGATCAACCGGGCGGACGCGGCGATCAGAACGCGCCGACCGGCGGCGGCGCCAGGCTTCAATTGGAGCAGGTGCTTCAGACGCCCGACGATTACAGCTATCTGGTTGAAGATGAGGAAGTGGATGAAAAAGAGGTCATCGTGCTCGATGATCGGCGCAGCGGCCCGGTACCCTGGGCAACCGCCCTTTTCGCCATTGCCATCGCCTTCATCCTGATGTTCTTCCCGCGCTGGTTCGGTATCAGGGCAGACAGGAACTTCAAGTAACGCGGTCCGGCGCCGATGGGCGGCTCAGAAGGTTCCGGTCTATTCCTGCTCGTCCGCCGGTCGCTTTTCGAGATAGCTCTCGAGAAGCGGCAAACGGTCCTGACCCCAGAAGATCTGATCATCGACCAGGAATGTGGGCGAGCCGAAAACGCCTTTGCCGAGTGCCGCTGCCGTCTCCTGCTTCACCCTGTCCTTGACTGTGTCGTCTTCAAGCGCGGCTCCAAGCGCAGCATCGGCATAGCCGAGCTCTGAGCCGACCGACAGCACGCCTTTCGCCGTGCTGACGTCACGGCCTTCGCCGAAAGCGGCGCGCAATGCGGCCATGGCAAACGCCTTGGCGGCCTGTGCGTCATCCGCATCAATCCAGTAAAACGCGCGGGTCGCCTGCAATGAGGAAAATGGAAATTTGCGCGGCAATACGAAAGGCAGACCCTCCGCTTCGGCAACCCGCGCGGCATCGCGTATCATGTAATCCGTACGCGGCGTACCCGGCTTGGGAATCGCGCCGCCTTCCTGATTCTTGAATGCCGCGCCGAGCAGAAAGGGGCGCCAGGTGACGGTCGCCTGATTATGCTTTGCCAACGCCTCAATCTTGCTCTGCGCGATATAGGCGAAGGTCGAAGAGAAATCGAAATGAAAGGTGATCTCGGCCGTCATGCTGAAAATTGCTGTTCCACATCGGGAACGGCGGGCATAGCAGCCGGATCAGAACTTCACAAAGGGATTCAGCAGACGCCCGATATGGCCGGTCAGTTGCAGCGGCGCCGTCGTCACCGCCAGGCAAATGCAGGTCTCCCCCTGATGGGCCACCGGCATGTGATCGACATCCCCGTCGCTGACGGCAATATCGCCGACCCGATAATCCTCGCCGCCATCATGGAAACCGCCCGCGAGGACAACAGTATATTCCTCGCCTTCATGGCTGTGGCGGGGCACCTGAACACCGGAGTCGATCCGTAGCAGCCGGGCTTTACAAATCTCGTCCGACTCCCCGTCGGTCGGCGCGCTCAGTTCGAGCTCGTAGACCGAAACGCCGCCGGCGATGCGCCGCCACGGCAGATCATCCAGCCGACCCGGAACATAGTGGCGCAAGGGTGACGGCAGCATCGGATCGTCGCTCAACGCGCGCCCGGTTTCCGCTCCACCCGTTTCGGCGCGGGCCCTATCGGCTGACGCCGCCTGCGCGGCTGTTCCGTCATCATTGAAATTGGCTGCGTCGAGCCGGTCCAACAGACCGGTCAAGCAATCGTCACTGACGCTCTCTCCCGCGCAATCCGCCAGCAAGACGCCGCCGACCGCATCAAGACAATCGATCAGTTCCCGCGTCTCCCGCGAGAAGGAGGCGTGCGTCGCAATGGCAAGGCTAAGGCCTTCCGGCAAAGACCCGCTGGCATAATCGAGCAGGATGTCCTCGCCAATTCGGTGCCTGGGTTCGGCCGAACTCAATTCGGCATCGGAAGGCATGTTCATGTGCTTGATCATCGCGACACCTTACTGCATTGCTTCTTGCGGTTCCATAATCGTCTTTCGTAAGCGATTCAGCGCCAATCGGATCCGAGACTTCACCGTTCCGAGGGGCAAACCCGTTTCATCCGCGATCGCGCTGTGCGCCTTCTCTTCAAAAAACGCTTTGCGAAGCAATTCGGATTGCTCCTGCGGTAATTCTTTTATCGCTTCCTGCAGCCGTGCGGTGTCTTGCGACAGGCGCAGCATCTCATCCGCATCGGGCGGTTCGCTGGGGCGCAACAATGGTTCTTCCGGGTCAAGTTCCGGACGCTTTTCCCGTCGATAGCGGTCGATGCGTCGATTCCGCGCAATCGTGAAGATCCAGGTTGTGGCATTCGCCTGACGCGGATCGAAAGTTCCGGATTTACGCCAAATCGTCAGCATCACTTCCTGCACTAATTCCTCGGCAACCCCGGAATCCGATCCGGTGCGCATCAGATAAGCCTTAAGTTTCGGGGCAATCTCGTCGAAAACCTCGATGAAGGCAGTTCGATCCTGATTACGGCCGATCCGCAAAAGCAGATCATTCAAACCTGAAATCTTTTTGTCGGAAGACTTTCGGGCGGGAGCCATCAGCAATGCGCCTTATCGGGAAAAACGCACAATATCAGTTTCAAGGCAGGATTACCTTGCACTTGCCGTGCGGTTGTCAAATCTGACATCGATGAGTGAGCAGGAATGTTCACATCTGAAGCGGGCGACATTGCGTCGCAAGACTGGAAAAGAGATACCGACATGCACTCATGGCGTCAGATATGGCAAGTTTTTGGCACGGGTGTCTTCAGCCTCATCATTCTGGCCGGCGCGACCGCCTGGGCTGTTGATTCCCGCGTCCTCAGCGTGCACCGCGACTGGACCGCCTATATCTTCGAGGAAAACGGTCGTCCGGTCTGTTATATGGCAAGTCAGCCGACCAAGGCAGAGGGCAATTACACCCGACGCGGAGCAATCTTTGCCCGCATCACGCATCGTCCGGCGGAAAATTCGCGCAATGTGTTCAGCTATGTCGCCGGGTACACCTATCGCCCCGACAGCGAGGTGACGGTCAGGATCGGCTCCCGCACCTTCACCCTTTTCACCCATGACGACACCGCCTGGGCCAATACCGAAGCAGATGATGAGGCGCTGGCGCAGGCGGTAAAGGCAGGCAATGAAATGATTGTGATCGGCACGTCCAGCCGCGGCACCAGAACGGTCGACACCTTCAGCCTGCGCGGCTCCACGGCAGCCTGGAATACAATGAGCCAAGCCTGCGGCGTGAGTTGACCGAGCGTAAAACGACATGGGCATAGATGGTCACAGCAATGTTTTCGCCCCGCCTGATCCGGCGGCACGGGGAGATAGCCGACGAAACCTGATCGGTTTTGATCGCGATGACTTGCAAAACGCACTGACCGAACTCGGAGAAGCGCCGTTTCGCGCACGGCAACTTTGGCGCTGGATTTACCAGCGCGGCGAGACCGATTTCGCAGCGATGACGGATATCGCCAAGCCGCTGCGCGCCAAGCTGGCCGACCATTTCGTGATCGAGCGCCCGAAGGTGACCGCCGATCAGCGCTCCGAGGATGGAACCCGCAAATGGCTCCTGACGCTGCCCGGCGGCCAGGCCGTCGAGGCGGTGCACATTCCCGAGGAAGATCGCGGCGCCCTTTGCGTCTCCTCGCAGGTCGGCTGCACCCTGACTTGTCGCTTCTGCCACACCGGCACCCAGCCCCTGGTTCGCAATCTCAGCCCTGCTGAGATGCTGGGTCAGGTCATGCACGCGCGGGATGCACTCGGGGAATGGCCCAGCGGCAAGCCGGATGCCCGCTTCACCAATATCGTGCTGATGGGCATGGGCGAGCCGTTGTACAATTACGACAATGTCGCCAAGGCGATG
>CAZRBL010000034.1:0-31743 GCA_964598335.1 uncultured Rhodospirillales bacterium | reverse complement strand
GGGGTTAAGGGGGCGGGGGTTAAGGGAGAACAACCATGACCGAGCTCGATTTCTTCGACCTGATGCGCGACACCATCTGGACCGCATTGCAAATCGCCGCCCCGGCCCTGATCGCCGCATTGGTTGTCGGTCTGGGCATCGCATTGTTCCAGGCATTGACGCAGGTGCAGGAAATGACCCTGACCTTCGTGCCGAAAATCGTCGCTATCGTCATCGCCATGGCGGTGTTCCTGCCCGGCATGTATGCCGGTCTGGCCGCCTATACCGAACGCGTCATGGGGATGATTGTGACCGGCGCGGGCTAGAGCGTTTTGCTTTGTTTTTGATCCGGCCCACCCCTGCACCCCCGCCCCGCCTCCCCTGCAAGTATCCGGTCTGGGATGGCGGGGCGGGGGTGCAGGGGTGGGCCGGAATGATCGGAAAATGCTCCAAGCCGATGCCGGCCTGGATGTTGTTTTGGCTCTGGCTCGGCGTTTTGCCTTTGCCGGTTTACGGCCATGGCGGCATTGCCGGCGACTGGTCGGCGTCTTATCACAAGACCGGCGATATCTGCGCCGACGCGCTGATCGCCGCGGCGAAGCGGCATGGCGTGCCGCAAAGCTGGGCGTTGGCGCTTGGCATCACCGAAGCGGGGCGCGCACGCGCTGACGGCAAGCTGCGAATCTGGCCATGGACCCTGAACATCGCCGGCAAGGGCCGGTATTTTGCCTCACGCAGAGATGCTGAAAATGCGCTGGAAGCCGCGCTTGCGACCGGCGAGCGTGTGATTGACGCGGGCTGCGCCCAAATCAATTGGCACTGGCATCATGGCGCGTTTGACAGCGCAGCCGAACTCCTCGATCCGCAGCGCAACGCCGATTACGCAATGCGTTATCTGGCCTCGCATTATCAGGGTGCCTGGGACACCGCCATCGCCCGCTATCATTCGGGAACGCCGCGTTTGGGCGAAGCCTATCTAGCGCGTGTTCTGGACAACAAAAACGCCCTCAACCGACTGAGCCAACAGCTGCAAGCCGATGCAAAACACGGGGCGATCGCCCTGTGGTCGCGGCTGGAAGCAACGCAATTCACCCTTCCAGCAGCCGAACGGGATAGCTAAAAGCGGGGTAAAACGAAATATTTTGTTCAGTAAGTATCAATAGATATTTTCTTTTCGATAATGAAAAATATCGAAAGATAAAATTAGTGAAACGAGTTCACGAAAATTATATAAGGATACATAGAACGCTGATCTCCCGAAGTTTTCTGGGAAATCTGCACAAAGATATTGCATATTGAAATTTCGGCAGCACCTATTTGCGAGAGCGGCCCAAAGTCTGTTAGAGGTCCGCTCGATCAATTGACTATCATTGGCAATGACGGAGTGGAACGATGAGCAACCGGTCCGAGGCCGCCGCATTGATGGCGCGCGAGCAGGATTATGGTCCTGAGCCCCTTAAGGTTCGGGACACGGATCATTACCAAGCCGAATATATCCAGAGTTTCGTTGAAAAATGGGATGCCCTGATCGACTGGGATGCGCGCGCCTCAAGCGAAGGGCAGTTTTTCATCGATATGCTGCGAGCGCGTAACAAGCATCGGGTGCTGGATGTTGCGGCCGGCACAGGCTTCCACTCGGTCCGGCTCCTCGAAGCCGGCTTCGACGTGGTCAGCGCCGACGGGTCAATGGAGATGCTGGCGAAAGCGTTTGAAAATGGCAGGAAGCGGGGCTTGGTGCTGAAAACAACGCATGCGGACTGGCGCTGGATGAACCGTGACATCACGGGGAAATTCGACGCTATCGTCTGCCTCGGCAACTCATTCACGCATCTGCATGACGAAATGGACCGCCGGCGGGCGCTGGCGGAATTCTACGCCGCGCTGAGACATGACGGCATTCTGATTATCGATCAGCGAAACTATGATGCCATGCTCGATGTCGGCTTCGACTCATCGCATAAATACTATTACTGCGGCGATCAGGTTACGGCCGAGCCTGAACATATCGACGATTCCCTCGCGCGGTTTCGCTACAGCTTCGCCGACGGGGCTGTCTATCACCTGAACATGTTTCCGCTGCGCAAGCGGTATATGCAGAGCCTGATGCTCGAAAGCGGCTTTCAGAAAGTGAAGACCTATGGCGATTTTCAGGAGACCTATGCCGACCATGACCCGGATTTTCTGATCCACGTCGCGGAAAAGGAACATCCGGATGCCGTCTGATCCAGCCCGGGCGCTTGAGACGGCCGAAAGCTATTACGACAGCCCGGATGCCGATGCCTTCTACCGCGAAATCTGGGGCGGTGAAGACATTCACATCGGCCTGTACAGGGACGGCAACAGCATCGCTGAGGCAAGCCGGAGCACGGTGGCTGAGATGGCATCGCGGCTATCGGGTCTACAGCCCGGCGCCAGGGTCCTGGATCTGGGCGCAGGATATGGCGGCGCCGCGCGCTTTCTTGCGCGCGAATTCGACGTGCATGTCACCTGCATCAACCTGTCGAATGTCGAGAATGAGCGCAATAAATCACTGAATAGTGAGGCCGGTCTCGATCAACAGATCGATGTTGTTCACGCGGCGTTTGAATCGCCGCCGGTTGACGATAACAGCTTCGATATCGTGTGGTCTCAGGATGCCTTTCTTCACTCCGGCAATCGCAGAGCCGTGCTGGCTGCCGCCGTCAGCGCCCTGAAGCATGGCGGTGAGCTGATTTTTACCGACCCGATGCAGGCAGATGACCTGGCGGACGCAAGCAGGCTCAAGCCGATTTATGAACGCATTCACCTGGATGATCTGGCGAGCATCGGCTTTTATCGTGCGGAGCTGAAAAAGCTGGGCATGACCGAGTTGTCCGTAGAGGTCCTGACCGAACAGCTTGTGACGCATTATGGGCGGGTCGCGGAGGCGCTGACCGAGCGTTCTGAGTCCCTGAGTGCGTCAATCAGCAGGGACTATGTTGCGCGGATGCTTACCGGGCTGGGGCACTGGGTTACAGCCGGCAAGCGCGGCGATCTGCAATGGGGCATCTTGCACTTTCGCAAGGACGGCCAGGCTGCCTGATCTGAGACTCATTGGCTGCCGGTAACCACTGAAATCGCCGCAGAGCCGATCGCAAGCTGGCTGAGAATGTTGGTGATACCGGCGGTCAATTCCAGCACGTCAAGCGGACGGCCGTCGCGCGGAACGACGATGGTCGAGCCGGGCGGCACGGCGATGCCGGAATAGTTCCGGGTGAAGGACCGCAGGGGCTGTGCCGATCCGTCGGGCAAAACGATAAAGGCCCGCCTGCGGTCGGCATTTTGCGTGGTGCCCCCCGCAGCGGCGATGTAGTCGCGCGGATCGGCCGCCGGATTATGGCGCAGCGCTGCGGGCGACAGCACCTCTCCCGTCACGTGGACGGTCGCCGAACGGACCGGATAATGCAGATGATCGCCGGCTTCGAGAAAGATGTTTTCCGGCTCTCCTGCGCCGAGTTTTGCCGGATCCGCCTGAACGATCATGCGGCCGAGCGAAGGCGCCGATTGCAATTCCTCGATCAGCGCCTGAGCCTCACGCAACTCGCGGACATTATCCGCTTCACCGGGGTCTTCCAGCAAAGCAGCAAGCTCCTCGTCGATTTCCGACAGCGCCTGAGACAGACGACGCTGTTCGTCGCGGCGCAGCCTTTCGCGGGTGAACACCGCCGCCTCGGGATGGGCTTCGGCGAGCAGGCCGCCGGCGCGCTCGATCACCGAGGCCAGGCGTTCACCCGGCAACAGCCGGTACAGGCCGGGCCGCCTTACCGCGCCGGAAACCTGCACCGCGCCGAGCTGGCGTTGCTCCGCGCGCGGCAGCACGGTCACGGCATCGCCCGGGGTCAGGGAGAGCGGCCCGGCTCCGGGTTCGAGCAAGCTGTACAGCCGCCGTTCAATGCGGCCGTCACGGGCATCGCGAAAAGCAATTTCGACACGCGCCGGATCGCCTTGTGCGCTGATCCCGCCTGCCGTTTCAACGGCCGCGCGTAAGGTGACCGGACCGCCGATGGGATAATTGCCGGGCACCGCAATACCCCCGTCCAGCCGTTCCAGACGGTTGGCGATCATTGAACTCAAGCGCGGGTCCGCAGTGGGGCCGGTCAGGGCAGTGTCGGCATCGATCCCGGTCAGCCGCCGGATTTCCGGCCAGGTAAACAGCCGAACCCGGTCACCATCGGAGAGCCTGCGGTCGAAACCGCCGCGCAGAACATCTTGCGGCACAAAGCCGATCAGGGTCTTCTCGAAGCTGTCGGGTACGAAACGCTCGATCACCCCGAGCAGCGGATACGCCTCTCGCTCGACACTGCTATGCGTCAGCAATTTCGACAGACGATCGGCGCGCGCCAACGCGTGACGACCCGGATTGCGCACCGGACCGCTCAGCGTGACGACCCCCTGATCACCCTCGACCTGACGCTGCACCAGCAGCACATCGCCGTCGCCGAGCAGATCCTCGCTGTTCAACGCCCGCGTCACGGACTGACCGGCTTCATCAAAGCCGAGAACCAGCATGCGGTTTCCAGCGCGATGGAAAGGCCCGCCTGCAAGCGCGAGCGCCGCTGAGGGACTCAGCAGATCGCTGCCCGGCGGCAACTCGTAAATGCCCGGGCGCTTTACCGCCCCTGCCAGCGCTATCGTCCCGCCGATCGGCGGAACGACAATACGGTCTCCGTCGCGCAATTGCGGGTCCGCATCTGCGGCGCCGTCCTGGAGCAGATCATATAAATCGATCTGCCGCTGCCAGTCACCGCGCAGCAAGCGTATCCGGCGAAGACTTCCCGTCGCCGTGGGACCGCCGGCCTCGGTCAAGGCATCGATCAGGGTCGCAAATGAGGTCAGATCGAGCCGTCCGGGCCGCGTGACCGCACCGGTCACCAGGACGTCGATCCGCCTGACATTCGCCAGCGCGACAAAAACGCGGGTATCGCTCAGGGTTCTCGATACTTCCGCCTCCAAGGCCTCCCGTAGCGCGCCGAGGCTCTGGCCCGCGGCCGGGAGCGGATCGAGGCTTGCGAGAAACAACAGCCCGTCGCTGCCGATGGTCACGGTCTCCGTCCGGCTGGTCTGTCCGCGCAGGCTCACCCGTAGCCGATCGCCGATACCGATCAGATAGTCATCGCCGACAGCGGCGATCACCGGCTCGCGCTCGGCAGCATTCTGAAAGACCTGATAGCCGAATTGCGACAGCGGCATTCCGGCTCGGGTGGAAAATGATTGCACCAGTGGCGAGGGCGGCGGAGCGCCTGCATCGAAAAAACGAAGCGACTCCGATCGCGGCGGAATCTGCGCGGCCTCAGCCGACATCGCCGTCAGCATGGCGAACATAGCGACGAAAACGGACAACAGGCGCCGCATGAACCCGACCCGGATGCTCATTACCATTAAAGGTTTAAATCATTGGCAGCGGCCTGCCAAGCGCTATAGCGGCTAGAGCAGCGGCGTTGGTGAATCCGGCGGCGGTTTGGGACCGGCAGGCATTTTGCCGTTCCCTTTGGACTTGCCCGGCACATAATCCGGAATGAAAACCGCCTTCTGGTCAACCGGACGCATGGCGGCCAGCGGATCGCGCGGATCGATCGGGTCGTCAGGGCCGGGCAGTTCGACATAGCGCAGCATGTTGCTGCCGATGGATCGGGCGCCGCGCTCCCCGATCCCGACCACGGCGCCGTTATCGACGCGCAAGGCGGGCAGACCGAAGGTTTTCAGCAGGGCGACATGATCGTCCAGCTCGCGGGCCTCGGTATGGGTCGGCGCGACGGTCTTCGGCTTAATCATGCCGTAGAGTTGGGCAAGTTCCTCGGCATGGCCGTGGCCACCACCGTCAAGCGCGGCATCGGCGGTGGTCAGCACCGTGGCGCCCTGGTCACGCAACGCCTGATGCATGGCGTCGACCCGGGGCGCATTCGATCCCCAGGGCTTGGCGAGATTGATGACCAGATCACCGGGCCGGAAACGAAACCCGGAGAGTTCACCGTCCAGCGCCTTTTGCAGCAGCCCGCCCGGTTCGCCTTGTGACCCCGGAATGAATAATGCATGCGGACCGGCGGCTTCAATGCGTTTTGCATGCGCACTTCCCGCCTCAACCGGCATGGTGCCGATGGCGGCCTCGATATCGATGCCGGCACCCTGCGCCGCCAACACCATCGCCTTGGCGTCGCGGCCATGCAGGATCACGCTCAAATCGCGCGAGGCCGCTGCGGCGAGCGCCGTCACAAGCCGCTCATGGTGATGGGTGTAGCCGGTGAAGATGACCCGACCGGCGCCGTTTTCCCGATGGGTATCGATCAATGTGCCTATGGTCGCCGCGATCTCGGCTTCCGTTCGCGCCCGTCCCGGCTTACGCGCGCCGGAAGAATCGACAATCGCCAGATCCACGCCGCCGGCCTCGCCGACCTGCGCCAGCGCATCGAAATCGGGCGTCCAGCCGAGGCGGACACTGGAGTCGAATTTGAAATCGCCGGAATGAAACAGTTTTCGTCCGTCCGCTTCGATCAGAAAGCTGAGCGCACCCGGGGTCGAATGTGCCGCCCCGTAAGGCGTGAAATCGAGTCCGCCGGCGGAGAACGCATCACCCGGCTCGACGGGGTTGAAAACGATGCCGCAGTCATCCGGGTCGAGACCATAGGCGATCAAATCGAGGCGCAGCATCTCGAGCGTAAACGGCGCGCCGTAGACATCACCGATGACGAAGCCGAGACGCGCCATCGGTGCAAGGGTCGCCATGTGATCCCCATGGCTGTGCGTCAGCACGACCCCCGCCGCAGGATCGGAGGGCACATGCGCGGTATCCAGTCGATTATGAAAATGCTGCGTCAGATCGCGATGGACCTGAATCGCCTTTCCATCGGCATCGAGCCCGCCGAAAGTACCACCGGTATCGACCAGCACCGGTGGCGCACCGTCACCAAGGCGATAGCGGTGCACATTGCCGCCATAGACGCCGACCGGGTTATGGCCGCCCAGCGGCTCCCAGCGAAGGCGGCTTTCTGCGAATTCGGGGCCGGCCATCAGATCGGCGGTTGCGGTTCCAGAACCGGCTTGCTGTTTTTCCTGCTTGTC
Source organism: uncultured Rhodospirillales bacterium (assembly GCA_964598335.1). Taxonomy (GTDB): domain Bacteria; phylum Pseudomonadota; class Alphaproteobacteria; order CAZRBL01; family CAZRBL01; genus CAZRBL01. The sequence continues at coordinate 24,690 of CAZRBL010000034.1, read as the reverse complement.
GGTGCCGGTTTCTTGTCACCGAACAGCTCGGGCTTGAGACCGTAAACCGGCTTGGCCTGAAAACCGAACTCATCATCTTCGTTAAAGCCGACAAAGCTGACCGGCACCTGACCGCCGGTCAAAGCAGGCGTTCCGGATGGCTTGACCGCGATCACGCTGCCGTTTTCCGCCGGCAGCACAACAACATCATGGCCGATTTCACGCGCCACCTGCGGCTGGTTCAGGGTCGCCGCCAGCGCCTTGCGCTGGGCCGGACCGCCATGGTTCGGCGCCACGGCCTTGGGCCGCAGCGGCACGACAAATTCCGGCGCTTCGCCGATCTGGTAATGGCCGCTGACCGACAGCATCAGATCCTTGCTCGGGCGGATGATGCGTGCGCCCTGATCGCGAATGATCGCGTCCAGCGCCTTGCTCTGCTGCTCGGTGCCGGGGATACCCCCCTGCAGCGGTGCGACGACGACTCCGGGGCGCAGTTGCAAATGCGTCCACTCGCCGCTGGCAATCATCGGCAGAACGCCTTTGCCGCCCAACGGACCGGTCATGTAGTGCAGGCAATCGGCAGGATCGAGCTTCCCGGCAGCGATCAGATTGCGCGCCTCATAGGTATTGCAGGTCTTGAGTTTGCCGCTCGCCGCATTGCGAATATCGAGGCCGGCGATCTTGTACAATTCCTCAAGCTCGCGCATCGACCCGCCGTTGAAAACCAGCGTCTTGTCATTGCGCGCCGCGACATCGACGACATTGCCGAGCATCGAGCTGTTACGGGCAAGGCCGGGAATCCAAAGCTCCGATCCTTGCTCTTGCTTGACCAGACGGTCGAGCGCCGCATGCGCATCCGCATAGGTACCCGGCGAGCGGGAGCCGAGCGCATTGGTCGATTCCATGAACATCAGCCCGACACCCTCATCGCCCCAGCGATGCAGGGTCGGGAAATCGGTTTCCCAGCCGATCCGCGCCTGGCTGTCGAGCCTGAGATCACCCGAAAACACGACTGAATCTCCCGCTCCTTTCGGGCGGACACGAATCATCGTCGAATGCGCCATGGAGTGCTCGACGGCGCAGGAATCGATTCGCAAGGGGCCGAATTGCAGATCGTCACCAGGCATAAAGGTGCGGGTCTCCGGCCAGTCCCCGGCATCAAGCTCCTGACCGTCGAATTTGGCGCGCGCGAGATTGCGCTCGGTATATAATTTGGAGAGTGCAGGACCGTAGACGGGCACGTCGCGCAGCCAGCCCATATGCGCGTTAAACGGCGCCGCGCCGATATGATCCTCATGACCATGCGTCTGCACCACGGCATGGATGGTCAGCCCGCTATCCGCATCGAGCGCACGCGGATCGAACATCGCGACATCGACCGGCAGCGTGCCGCTGTAATTATAGGTCACACCGTTATCGATAATCACGCCATGCGCCCGGCCATCGGCATCTTTGGTCATCACCAGATGCATGTTGGCGCCGACGCCCTGAAGGCCGGCCAGCGGGATGGCGGTCAGCTCGCCCTGTTTGGCAAGGCTGGAAAAGTCATTACGAGCCACGTTTTGGAAATCCTTAGCTTAACTGTTTCTTATTATTGAAAATAATCATAGCGGCCGTCTTCATCGGCCGGTTCCGTCTGTGCGATCCAGGCGAGCCTGATATGTCTGAGCCGATCCGGGTTTTCGGGCCGCGGCGTCCCTGAAAATTCGGGCAGGCCGGTGATCATGGCGCAGAGCTGATCATCGTCGAGCGTGAGCCGGTCGACATCCTCATGCTCGCGCTGCAAGGCCCGTGCGATATCGTGCAAATCGTCCCAGCCCAGTGTCCTTGTCTGCGTGCTCATTCACCCGTCTCCTCTCGCAATAGCCGGTCTTCCAGCCGATACAGGGTCAGTTTCAAACGACTGCAGCGCATCAGGAACTGGCCGAGCGTCTGCCGCATGACGGCCGCATCGCTGCCCTGGTGCTGCTTCGCCAGCCCGCGCATCGCTTCAAGTTCCCTGCGCGCCTGACCTGCCACCGTGCGGCTGCCGATATCCGCAGGCGCGAGCGCACCGGCAAAGGCCTCGAGCGCCTTGGCGGAGCGGTTGAGTGTCGAGGGCATCAGGCCGAGGAGGTTTTCCAGCCGCGCCTTGATCGCTGCGGCAGAATCGTCCTCGGCGGCATTGGCCATCTGCTCAACCGCATCGAGCAGGAACATGGCTTTGCCGCCCGGTCGGGTACGCATGACGAAATGGACGCCCTGATGCGGGGTTTCGAGCAATTCGATGCTTGCCGGCTGGGTCGGGGTCATTGTCACGGCAACGCCCCCGCTTGCGGCGGCTTCCCGCTCGGCGCGACCGGCTTCAGCGAAAGCGTCGAGTGCTGTTTCGGCATCTGCGCGGCATCGGCGCTGAGCGCGTCGAGATCGCGGTAGACACCGGCATCGGTAACCGCATAGAGCCGCGCGGTATGGCGACTGACGCCGACGAGCTTTTCCGGCAGATTGGTTTTTTGCGTCGTGATATCGACGATGCATTCACGTTTGCCGCCCTGAAAGGCATAAAGGCTTGTGGCATAACCGTAATCGAGCGCCGGCAAGTCCTCGGCCTGATGCCTCAGCGTCGGGTTCTTCTTCGCATCATAGGCGACCTCAAGCGTGCCGTCCCTGGTCTTGGTCACCGTGCCGCGCGTGCCGGCCGGCAGGGTCCGGAACCTGCCTTTTTTTGTCTTGTAGACAAGATGCTGCCGCAACACGACGGCCTCGCCCTTGGCGAAGTCGCGCCGACCGACCAGCGTGTCGAGTGAAATCGGTTTTTTCAGCACCCCTGCGGCCAGCAGCTTGTCATGGACCGCACGGTTGACGGCATCGGCGGCATCTTCGGACTGGGTGATGCCGAGATTGTCGTCATCTGTGCCGAGTTGTTCGATGCACAGCGCAGCGAGTTTATCGGCAGCCCTGTCGATGGTGTCGTTGAAGCCGACCGGCCAATCGGCCGCATCCTCGATTGCCGGGTCGGTCTCGCCCTCGGCGACGGCATAATCCTCGCCTTGATAGACAGCATAGGCATCACGCGCCTTGCCGGCACGCATATCCTGCGTCGCCTGACGATGCCGCGGATCATATTGCCGGAAGACACTGCTCAGCGCGACCACGCGATCGGGAAAGCGGCGCATCATATCGAGCATCGGGAAGCCGGGTTCGGCGGACGGCAATTGCCGATGATCGCCGAACAGGACCAGCCGCACCTGATTTTCAGCGCAGTGGCGAAACAGGGCTTCCATATCCCGGCTGCCGACCATGCCCGCTTCGTCGAGCGCAATCAGCCCGCCGCGGCCGAGCGGCGGATCACCGTCACGAAAGCGCGTCAGGATTTCGGGCAGCGTCAAGACCGGGCCTTTGACGTCCTCACGCAGCGCCGTAGCCTGATCAGCGCCCGGGGCGGCGGCGATGAACCCGGCCTCCTGACCAAGCGGCGAGGCGAGATAGAATTGCGCCAGCGCCTCGACCAGCGCCGATTTTTTCGATCCCGGCGGGCCTGAAACAATGCATAAGCCGCCCGGCCCCAGCGCCTGCCGGGCAAAGGCGCGAAACTCCTGAGCGGTGACATCGTAAGCGGCGCGTTCCTCGGCCTCGATGTCGGCGGCAAAGGGCGCCCAGGCGGCCTCATCGGCCTTCAGCCCGGGATTGCGGCGCGCTTCATAGCTAAGACGGCGCTTGACCGTACTGGCGCGCTTTTTCTCGATAAAGGCTTCAAAATCCGTGGCAATCAGCCGGTCAAGCGCCTCGGCCTCGTAAGGCGCGCTGTCGAGCCCGATCAGGCTTTCGGCATGAACCGGCAACGCGTTTTCGCGCGCCGCAAAAGCGCTCGTGCTGAAATAGGGCTCTTCGTCATCATCAGCCCCGTCGAGCGCAATGACGCGGCGATGATCATTGAGAAAGGCGATCAGGAAACGTTCGCGCTGTTCGGCATCGGAAATCTGCGGCACGCCGCAAAGGCCGTCGCGCAGCAGCAAATCGACGTCCGACGGCGTGAAAACACCATGGGCCCGGTCAAGCTCTGTCACCAGCGCGGCCGTTATCGCCTCGTGATCGGCGGTGTCACGCGCCGCCGAATCCGGTCGATCGGTTAAGGAAAGCTCCACCATCCCGCTGATCATCAAAGCCCGTTCACGCCCACAGTATATCGCGCTGCCTTTGGTTAAACCACCAGTTCCGGTCCGCCGCGCGGCGGGGTCGGAGCCGCATCCGGATTGCCGCCGACGATCTTCAGCCTTTCGTCGCGCCGCGCCTTTTCAGCCTGACGATCGAGCGCCGATTTGAGATGCCGGCTCGCACCGTCGATATCAGGCGCCTTGGAACCGAACGCCGCAACGCGATCCATTTCCATGCGCACCGCCGCGATAAAATCGTCATCGAGACCGGAATCGGGAAAACGCTCGGCCAGCTGCGCCAGCTCATCCCGGCCGACGATCTCGATCTTGTGATTGCCGTCAACCGCCATATCGCCGAGCGCGACAAACACGTCGTCGGCCTTTTCCGAACGTCCCGCAGAATAGCGCAGCGAACAAACGGGCCCGTCGGCCTCCGGTTGCAGCAGCCTTGCGATACGTTTGTGCAGGCGCAGCGTGGCGAGGTCCTCTGACGGCCAGCGCGCCTCTTTCGCCTCATCCATGGCGTTCAGCATCGCCCGGTAGACCGGGATATCGGGGTCGTCCGACTCAAAGGCGTTCAGCGATTTGCGAATTTCATCGACATCCAGACGGCGGACCCGTTCGGTCAGTGAGTCATGCGCGCAATCGATCCAGAGCACGATGTTACGGCCCGCATGATCGCCGCCGGGCTTGCCGATCGCGAGCGCGAAGGCGCCCCGTTTTCCGGGCAGATTGACGAGCATGGCCGGCTCTTTCCGGCCGCCTTTATGATTGTCGTGATCGCGTGGAGACATGCTGACACCTGCTGCAAAGAGCGCTCACCGCGCTGTAATAATACTGTCACACAATGATGCATCTACAGCAGAAAAGCAACAGAAATATTAGAAAATATCCCCGGGGTAGCATAGCGCGGCGGCCGGCCTCAGCGCCGCTGCCCTTCTGCGTCGAGAACCGCCTCCCAGATTCGGCCAAGCCCGGCATCGGGCATTGAAAGCGCCTCCAGATGCTCAAGCGTATTGGCGAGATAGTCGATATTCTCGCCGCGACTGCCGCGCGCAGCGGCGATGATCGACGCGACCTGCTTCGGACAGCGCTCGGGATAGTAGTCGGCGACATCGCGGCGCACGATGAAGCAGAGTGCCTCGACCGGCCCCTGCGCGGTCCGGACGGTCAGGAAATGCGGCCGGTAGACCTCGGTGATCAGCTCACGCTCCCAAAGGTAATGCAGCACCGGCGCTGTATCGGCCTCCGGAACGCGGAAAACGATGCCGCGGCAGGAACCGCCGGCGTCGAGCCCCAGTACCAGACCGGGCCTTTCGGGCGTGCCGCGATAATGCACCGAATACACGCAAAAGCGGCGATGATAGCCGCGCAGCAGGCCCGGCCTCCGCTCGGCATAGGAAAAGCCGGGATTCCACATCAATGAGCCGTAACCGAACACCCACAGCGACCGGCCCGGGCCGAGATGCGGTTTGGGAATGCTGTGGGGATCAATATCGAGATTGCGCAGGCTCAAAGCCGCCTCACTTTCCGTTTCGCAACGCTGGGCTCGGATCAGGCTAAAGCCGTTCTGCGCGTTGCGGTCCACCCCCCTCCCCTCATCTGACAGCGCGCTAACCGGGTTTTAAGACAAGCATGGGCAAAACTTGGCGCAGTTTTCCCGAATGCTTTGGGAAATTTTAGCGCAAATGAGAGTTATTATGGTACGCACACTCACACCGACCCACGGCCTCGGCCTCCTCGCGGCTCTGATGCTGACGATCGCTCACGCCTCGGCAACCGCCTCCGCCTTAACCTGCGAAAATCTCGGTAATGACCAAGCCCGGTGCCTGACCACCGCTTTCGGCTATACGCCGATCGACCTCGGCGACGGGGCCGACAGCTGGAATGTCCACCCGACCGGTCAGGATATCCGGCAAACCGAAATCGGGACCCATATGGTGGCGACCGCCATCCCGCTCTTCGGCAGCGGCCGCATCGGTGCCGATTCCTTCTCGGCAGGTGCCCCGGACGGCAGCGTCTGGGATCTCAGCGCCGAACAGGTCACCTTCTCCTTCACCGCCCATAACCGTCATTACGACGAATTTATCGGCTTCGCCCTGGGTGTCGACCCGAACAATGCGGACGCGCCTTATCTGCTCTATGATTGGCGCCGCAACACCAGCAATCCGGCCCGTCGCGGTTCGCGCCTTGCCTTGGTGACCGGCGATGACGTCAATTTCTTCAGTCATTCAGGCGACGACATCACCCGGCTCGGACGGGGCAATAGCTACGCCGCCCTCGCCTGGGACGAAATGCGCCGCCACGACGTCACCATCGATTTCGACGCCGACGGCCTCGACATCGCCATACGCATGGCCGGCGCGTTGATCGACGGGCATGAGTTCCGGGTCGATTATGCCGATCTGCCGGTCGACCTGACCGGCGGCTATCTCGCTTTTTACACCAACGATCAGGTCAATGTCAGCTTCACCCCGCCTGAAGTTACCGCGGCGATTGCCGCCGTCACCCCGGCCGCCGGCGGCAATAACGGCACCGCCGGCGGTGAGTCCGTCAGCACACCGGCCACTCTGCTGTTGATCGGCGGTGGCCTGCTCCTTATCGTCGGCTCCCTCAATCGTTATCGGAACAGGCGATAGCAAACGGCCGGGCGCTCTGCTCGTTAGCTCGGCACGCTGACGAACACGCGGATCCGGTTGATCCAGGGAGACGGCTTCAGGCTTTCGTCGATAACCGCCGATCGTATCAAGAACGCTCCCGACACTTAGCAGATGGCTGTTCTCTTTCCCCTGCCGTCATACTGAACCGCGTAACCGGCTGCGAGCAAATCCGCAGCCGGGTTCGCCTGGTCCTCTCGAAGGACATGCGCCACCACGCGGCCCGCATATTTTCCTAGCCTGATATCATGCAAATAAAGCCGCGACTCGCCGAAAAAGGCGGCAAGCCGTGTGGCCGCCTGACGGGCGCGCTCGCGTTCAGCAGCGCAGCGGCTGTTGAGTTCCGGGGCGTCGATCCCGGCCAGTCGTACGGTTGTCCGGATCCTTTGCCGAGGCCAGATTTGAGCATCGACGACAATGCTGTCGCCGTCGATCACCCGGATCAGCTGCGCCGGAACGGGTCCCGGCAAACTCTCGCGAGCCGCCGCCTGCGCGCAGCACAGCGCTGTGATCAGGATGATGACCGGAAAAAACTGCATGGTGACATTATAGGCGTTTTATCCTATAATGGCAATTCTTTTTCTATATATACCTACGACAGTAGGTAGAGTGATGATCAATCAGGGCTCAGAAATCGGTGCAGCGACCACCGACTTCCCAATCGCCATAGCGTGTCGGCTCGGGACCATCGCGACCGCCCTTTTCACCAGGCGGCTGGCGCACCGGCTTTCGGCGCTTGTCGGCAGTTTCGGCTTTATCGCTGTTTTCCGGCGTGGCGCCGGTCGTCGACTTGGTTTCGCTCATGCGATCTCAGATAGCGCGTCGGACGCTGCCGTCATCACTTGTCGCGGCGAATCACGCGCGACATATCTTCCCCGGTTCTCTCAACATCTGTCAGAGCGATGAACGGGTATTTTCGCACGGCCATTCTTCTCGCCGGTATCACGGCACTTTTCATGGGCGCCGGTTTCCTGATCGGCGGCACCGGCGGCATGCTGATTGCGCTGGGCATCGCGGCAGCCATGAACGTCTTTGCCTATTGGAATTCCGACAAGCTGGTCCTGCGCATGCAGAAGGCGCGCCAGGTCGATGCCGCCAGCGCACCGAAATTGTTCCGCCTGGTCGAGCAATTGGCGACCAAGGCCGGAATGCCGATGCCCAAGGTCTACATTATCGACACCGAGCAGCCCAACGCCTTCGCCACCGGCCGGAACCCCGAAAACGCCGCCGTCGCTGCCACAGCCGGCCTTCTGCGTCACATGAATGACGAGGAAATCGCCGGCGTGATGGCGCATGAGCTGGCGCATATCAAGAACCGCGACACGCTGATCATGACGATCACCGCAACCATTGCCGGCGCCATCTCCATGCTGGCCAATTTCGGCCTGTTTTTCGGCAGCAGCCGCAATAGCCCGCTCGGCTTTGTCGGCGTTCTGCTGGTGATGTTCCTGGCGCCCTTTGCCGCCATGCTGGTGCAAATGGCGATCAGCCGCAGCCGTGAATATGAAGCCGATCGGATCGGCGCCGAAATCGTCGGCCATCCGAGCTGGCTTGCCTCGGCGCTCAACAAGCTGGGCCAGCTCAGCGGTCGGATCGACAATCCTGTTGCCGAAGCCAATCCCGCACAGGCGCATCTGTATATCGCCAACCCGCTGCATGTGAACAAGATCGACGGGCTGTTCAGCACCCACCCGCCGATGGAGGAGCGTATTCGTCGCCTGATGGCAATGCAGGGCGGCGCTGTTTCCACGGACGGCCCCTGGAATTGAATTGACCCGCGCCACAGGCCTGGCGAGCCGTCGAGCGGCCCGCGCATTGCTGCGTTCGGTCCTCGACCAGGGCCGCGCTTTCGATGATGCCCTCCACACCCTGCCGAACCTTGCCGAGCTTGAGCCCCGCGACCGCGCCTTTGCCCGCAAGCTGGCGGCCACGGTGCTGCGCCGGCTTCTGCAAATCGATGCCCTGATCGATCACTGTCTCGACCGGCCCGGCGCGCTCAGACCGGCAGCGCTGCGCCATGATCTGCGCCTCGCCGTTGGGCAGATGCTGTTCCTCGACACACCGCCGCACGCCGCCGTCGACAGCGCGATCAGGCTGATCGAGCAGGACAAGCGCCTGCGCGGTGCCAAGGGCTTTGCCAATGCCGTTCTGCGACGGTTGAGCCGGGAAGGCGCCGGTCTGACCGCACAGCAGGACGCCGCCCTGCTGTGCATGCCTGACTGGCTGAAAACCCGCCTGATCGGGCAATTCGGTGAGAAGACCACACGCGATATCGGCACCGCTCATTTGAACGACCCGCCGCTCGACCTCACCCCGCGCGATCCGGGTCAGGCGGAGGCTTTGGCCGCCACGCTGTCGGCCGCGCTTTTGCCGACCGGCAGTTTGCGACTATCCGACTATGAGGCGGTTCCAAGCCTCCCGGGATTCGACGAGGGCGCGTGGTGGGTTCAGGATGCCGCCGCAGCGTTACCGGTCAGGCTGCTGGGCGATGTCGCGGGCAAGGCGGTGATCGATCTTTGTGCCGCGCCGGGCGGCAAGACTGCGCAGCTGTGCGCCGCCGGCGCCGAAGTGACGGCGGTCGACCGCAGCGCGTCCAGACTGGATATGGTGCAACAGAACCTCGATCGGCTCGACTTGACGGCGACGCTTATTGCTGCCGACGGTACTGATTGGCGTCCGGCCCGGCCGGTCGACGCGGTGCTGCTCGACGCGCCGTGCACCGCCAGCGGCACGCTGCGGCGCCATCCCGATATCGCGCATCTGAAGGGCAACGACGATCTTGCCGGCCTGGTGCCGTTGCAGGCGGCCCTGCTGGATGCGGCCGTGACGATGCTGAAACCCGGCGGGGTGCTGGTCTATGCCACCTGTTCGCTGCTGCCGGAGGAAGGCGAGCGACAGATCGAGGCAGCGCTGACCCGTCATTCAGCGCTGCGATGCGCGCCGCTTTCTGCGGCGGACTGTCCCGGCCTTCCCGACGCGATCACGGACGACGGCTTTCTCCGCACAAGGCCGGATATGCTGCCGGGCGGTCGTGGAGAAAAAGGCGGTATTGACGGCTTCTTCGCGGCGCGTCTCTTTATGGCGGTATGAGCCCGCCGATCCGCATCGCCCCCTCGATTCTGTCAGCCGATTTCGCCGTCCTGGGCGAAGAAATTGCCGCCATCGACACCGCCGGCGCCGATTATATCCATATCGACGTCATGGACGGCCATTTTGTCCCGAATATCACCTTCGGGCCGCCGGTGATCCGGAAACTGCGCAAGACCACGGACAAACCCTTCGATGTCCATTTGATGATCGCCCCGGTGGATCCGCTGCTGGAGGCCTTTGCCGAGGCCGGCGCCGATATCATCACGATCCATCCCGAAGCCGGCCCACATACCCACCGGACGGTGCAGAACATCAAGAAGCTGGGCAAAAAGGCCGGCATCTCACTCAATCCGGCAACGCCGGTCAGCACCCTTGATTATCTTCTGGAAGAGATTGATCTGGTGCTGGTGATGACGGTCAATCCGGGCTTCGGCGGTCAGCAATTCATCGATCAGCGACCCAAGATAGAAGCGATCCGCGAGCGCATAGAAAAGCTCGGCAAACCGATCGAGATCGAGGTGGATGGCGGCATCACGCCGGAAACCGCACCGCTGGTGATCGATGCCGGGGCCAATGTGCTGGTCGCCGGAACGGCGGTGTTCAAGGACGGCCCCGCAAGCTATCGCGACGCCATCGACGCATTGCGCCGCCCAGGATGACAGTGTCGCGCAAGTCCGGCGGCTGGTGGCGCGCTCTGCGTTACGGCCACCCGCTCTATGGCCGCGGCTCGAGGAAAGACCGCGCCGAAGCGCTGCTCTTTTCGCCCAGCGATATCTGGCCCGGCGATGCCGAGCGCGGGCGCGGTCTGCTGCGCGGGGAATACAGCTTTTTCGGCAAGATCTATCGCAGCGAGCGACCGCTCTGGCAGCCGGACGGTGCATCGCCCGCCTGGCTCGAAGAGCTGCACGGCTTTTCCTGGTTGCGCGATCTGCGGGCCGTGGGCGGCGACAGGGCGCGCAGTTTTGCACGAGAGTCGATCGAGGACTGGATTGACAGCAACCCGCGCTGGTCCGACGGATTATGGGATCCGCACATTATCGGCCGTCGCCTGGTGCATTGGCTGGCGATGCATGATTTTTGCTGGTCGAGCGCCGCAGACCGGCTGTATCAGAGGATTACCGCCTCGATTGCCCAGCAGGCGCGCCATCTGTCGCGCGCGTTGAGTGAAAGCCGTCCCGGCGCCGATGCCGTCGCCGCCGGGCAAGGCCTGCTTTTTGCCGGGCTATGCCTGCCGGGGCGCGAAAGCTGGGCGGAACAGGGCTTGCGGCAGTTGCAGCGCGAAATCGACCTGCAGATTGCCGCCGATGGCGGGCATATCTCGCGCAGCCCGCGACGTCACATGGCGGTGCTGATCATGCTGCTCGACAGCCGCGCCATCCTGCGCCAGGCGAACCGGCCTGTTCCCGAGCTGCTGGATAGCGGCATCGCCCGAATGGGTCGGGCGCTGAAGACGATGATGCATGGCGACGGCGCGACCGCTTTGTTCAATAACAGCTGGGAGTCGCCGGCGGCGCTGGCCCGGCAGATCCTGATTCAGGCCGATGTCAAAGGCCGCGCCCCGCAGAGCCTGGCCGAGAGCGGTTTCGAGCGGTTATCGCAGGGACGGACGGTGATCATCGTCGACAGCGGACCGGCGCCGCCGCGCGGTTACGATTATCACAGCCATGCGGGCACGCTGAGTTTCGAGATGAGCGCAGGGCGCGAGAGGCTGATCGTCAATTGCGGGGCGGCCGCGATCGAAGGCGCCTGGCAGGAAGCTTTGCGCCGCACCGGCGCGCACAGCACCGTCGGCATTGCCGGCGTTGATAGCGGCGAAATCGTCACCGGCGGCGGGCTCAAGGGCGGGCCCGTCAAGGTCACGGTCGACCGACAACAGACCGAGGGCGCGTTCTTGCTGACTGCGAGCCATGACGGCTATGCCAAACGTTTCGGCATCACCCATGGACGGCGGCTCTATCTGTCGCGCGAGGGTCGCGATCTGCGCGGCGAGGACCGCCTGACCGGCGACAGCCTTCAGCGCCTCGATTTGCGCTTTCACCTGCATCCGGGCGTTCAGATTTCGGCACTGAAGGGCGGGCATGATTATCTGCTGCGGCTTCCGGGCGGTCAGGGCTGGCGATTTCGTAGCGCGCTGCCCGAAGGGCTGAGCCTGAGCCTTGAAGACAGCGTCTATTTCGGCGATGGGATGGCGGCACGCCGGACCCGCCAGATTGTCATTTCCGGCGACACCACGCCGCCCGAAACCGTGATCAAATGGGCGATCCAAAGAGAGGGCTGAGGCCATGGCCGATACACCGATACGCTGCGCGTTGATCTCGGTTTCCGACAAAAGCGGAATCGTCGGTTTCGCATCCGAACTGGCCGGGCGCGGCATTGCCCTGCTCTCCACCGGCGGGACATTACGCACCTTGCGCGAGGCCGGCATCGAGGCGACCGAGGTCGCCGATCACACCGGCTTTCCCGAGATGATGGACGGCAGGGTCAAAACCCTGCACCCGATGATCCATGGCGGCATCCTCGCTTTGCGCGACAAGGCGGAACACAGCGCGGCCATGCAGCAGCACGGGATCGCACCGATCGATCTGGTCGTGGTCAATCTTTACCCCTTTGAGGAAACCGTGGCGGCCGGCGCCGAACCGGCAACGGTCATCGAGAATATCGATATCGGCGGCCCGGCGCTGATCCGCGCCGCCGCCAAGAATCACGGCCATGTCGGCGTCGTTACCGAAGTCGAGGATTATGCAGGAGTGCTGGACGCGCTGGCCGATAATGACGGCGCGCTGCCCGAAGAGCTCCGTCGCAGCCTCGCGGCCAAAGCCTATGCGCACACGGCAGCTTATGACGCAGCGGTCGCGGCCTGGTTCGAGGGCTATGCCGGTCATCGGCAGGGCCGCCGGTTTGCCGCCGGCGGTCGGCGGCTGCAAACACTGCGCTATGGCGAGAATCCGCATCAGCAGGCCGCATTCTACGCCGCCGCGCCGCCGCGACCGGGCGTGGCGACGGCCGAACAGGTGCATGGCAAGGAGCTCAGCTACAACAATATCAACGATACAGACGCCGCCTTCGAGCTGGTGGCCGAATTCGACACCGCCGCAGTCGTCATCGTCAAACACGCGAACCCGTGCGGCGTTGCGACAGGCGAGAACCTCGCCGGTGCCTATCACCGCGCCTTCGCCTGCGATCCGCTCAGTGCCTTTGGCGGCATCATCGCGGCCAATCGACCGCTGGACGGCGAGGCGGCCGACGCCATCGGCGGTCAGTTCGCCGAGGTTGTCATCGCGCCCGATTTCACGCCCGAGGCGCTCGAGAAACTGTCCAGGAAGAAGAATTTGCGCTTGTTGCGCAGCGGCGGCATGCCGGACCCGGCGGCTCCGGGCGTCAGCGTCCGCAGGGTCGCAGGCGGGCTGTTGGTTCAGGACCGGGACAATGGCCGGATCGCCGCCTCCGACCTTCGGGTGGTTACCAAGCGGGCGCCCAGCGAGGATGAGATCGCCGATTTGATCTTCGCCTTCCGCGTTTGCAAACACGTCAAATCGAACGCCATCGTCTACGCCAAGCACGGCGCCACCGTGGGCATCGGCGCGGGTCAGATGAGCCGTGTCGACAGCAGCCGGATTGCAGCGTGGAAGGCCGGCGAGGCAGCCAGTGCTGCCGGCCTGGATGAGCCGCTGACAAAAGGCTCGGTGGTTGCCTCGGACGCGTTTTTTCCCTTCGCCGACGGGCTGATTGCAGCGGTCGAGGCCGGGGCAACCGCAATCATCCAGCCCGGTGGCTCAATCCGCGACGATGAGGTGATCGCCGCCGCCGACGAGGCCGGCCTCGCCATGGTCTTCACCGGCATGCGGCATTTCCGGCACTGATCTGCTAAGCTGGCGCCATGGCGGACGCCGAAACCATCGCTGAAACCCTAAGGGGCAGCTGCCATTGCGGGAGCGTTCGGATTTCGATGGAGCTGCCGTAAGGCAGCTTGATGCGCCGCTCTCTGTGGCATGGCGCTGGACCTGTTCGCTCCGCCGACGACGCGGCGCCGTGGCGTTTTCCGCATTGCGGGATGAGCTGGAAATCATTGGCGGTCGCGATGTACGCGACGAATACCGCTTCAATAGCGGCACCGCGCGACAGCGGCCATAGCGGCATCATCGGCACCTCGCGGTTCGAGCGCGCTGATTAGGTAGCATAAAGAAACAGCAGCAGCCCGATACCGAGCAGAACGCGGTAGATGACGAAGGGCGTGAAACTGGCCCGTTCGAGCCATTTCATCATCAGATGGATGGCTGCCAGCGCCGCAAAGAACGCCAGGACGCCGGCAATCAGGGCATCCTGAGTCAGGCGCGCATCGCCGCTTTCGTATAGATCGACGGCGAGTAGCAGCCCGGCGGCGGCGATGGTCGGGATCGAGAGCAGCAGCGAGAAGCGCGCCGCCTCTTGCCGCGTATAGCCGAGGAAGCGGGCGGCGGTCATGGTGATGCCCGACCGGCTGGTTCCCGGAATCAGCGCCAGAACCTGCGCCAAGCCGATCGAGAGCGCGCCGCGATAGGTCAGAGCCTCGGTGGTCTTTGTCGCCGGGAAACGCTTATCGGCTACCCATAGCAGCAGGCCGAAAATGATCGTCGACCAGGCGATGATCTCGGGATGCCGCAGCAAATCGGGCGCCAGCCGCGTCAGCGCGAGACCTGCGAGCACCACCGGCAGCGTTGCCAGCAGTATTTTGGCCGCCAGCGCGGCGCCCGCATCCCAACCGCCGCTGAGGGCGCGCAAACCGCCGGCGAGCATGGCAGCGACATCGCGCCGGAAATAGAGCATGACCGCAAATAAGGTCCCGACATGGAGCGCGATATCTATCAGCGGGCCCTGATCGGCCGGACCGAAAGCGCCGAGCAGAATCAGATGGCCGCTCGAGCTTATCGGCAGAAATTCGGTGATGCCCTGAACCAGGGCCAGGAGGGCGAGGAACCAAAGCGGCATGCCGTCAGAAAGCGGAAAAAGCACTGGATAACAAGCCGATAAAGAGCACATCAATAATAGTCCCGAAACGTGACTATTATCATGGCGAATAGCTTCAGTTTGCCAATCTGCGGCAGTGGCCCGAGCTCAAATCACATCAGCTATGTCAGTAAAGCTGACCTAAAAGCCGTTTTTTTCTCGCCATTGCTCATCCGGGCACGTATATAAGCAGGTAACAATCACCAAATCGCCGGCATCGCCCGCACGCGGCTCCCGAACAGGCAGCATCGTCAGGCGATTGCAATCTGAAGGCGGTCGCCCCGCCTGGGTGATCGCAGAAAACGGCGGGAGGAACGATAAGATGAGCAACAAGCTGCTAAAATTCGTTGATATCGAAAAGGAAACCCCGGAAAAGCGTGACGCTGCCGAACGGCGCGGGGATTTCGACGAGATTTACGCCGAATACGCCGCCGCCAAGGCCGAGGAGCAATCCGCTCGCTGTTCGCAATGCGGCGTGCCCTTTTGTCAGGTTCACTGCCCGCTGCACAACAATATTCCGGACTGGCTGAAATTGACTGCCGAAGGCCGCCTGGAAGAGGCCTATGAAGTGTCCTCGGCGACCAACACCTTTCCCGAGATTTGCGGTCGCATCTGCCCGCAGGACCGCCTCTGTGAAGGAAACTGCACGATCGAGCAGTCGACCCACGGCACCGTCACCATCGGCGCCGTCGAAAAATACATTACCGAGACCGCCTGGGAGAACGGGTGGGTGAAACCGCGCAAGCCGAAACAGGAACGCGGTCAATCGGTCGGTATCATCGGCGCCGGGCCGGGTGGGCTCGCTGCCGCAGAAATGCTGCGCGCGCAGGGCTATGAGGTTCACGTCTATGACCGCTATGACCGTGTCGGCGGCCTGATGATCTACGGCATTCCGAATTTCAAGCTGGAGAAAGACGTCGTCGAACGGCGCACCAAGCAGCTGCTCGAACAGGGTATCGAATTTCACCTCAATACCGAGATCGGCCGCGATATTGAGTTCGACGAGCTGCGCGAACGCCATGATTGCGTGCTGATCGCGACCGGCGTTTACAAGGCGCGCGACATAACAATCCCGGGCATCGGCCTCGAAAATGTCGTCCCGGCATTGGATTTTTTGACCGCAAGCAACCGCCATGGTCTTGGCGATACCGTGCCCGCCTATAACAGCGGCGCGCTCAATGCGGCGGGCAAGAGGATCGTTGTCATCGGCGGCGGCGACACGGCGATGGACTGCGTACGCACCGCCGTACGCCAGGGTGCCGAGAGCGTCACCTGCCTGTATCGTCGCGACCGGGCCAATATGCCCGGCAGCCAGCGCGAGGTTGCCAATGCCGAGGAAGAAGGCGTTGTCTTCGAGTGGCTTGCGGCGCCGGAAGCGTTTATCGGCGGTCATGCCAATACGGTCAGCGGCGTACGCGCCGTACGCATGCATCTCGGCATGCCGGATGCCAGCGGCCGTCAGACGCCGCAACCGATTACCGACAGCTCCTACACCCTTGATGCCGACCTGGTGATCAAGGCGCTGGGCTTCGATCCCGAAGACCTGCCCGATCTGTTCGGCTGTTCGGAATTGAAGACCAGCCGCTGGGGCACCATCACGATCGATCACAAGACCAAGATGACCAATCTCGACGGCGTTTTTGCCGTCGGCGATATCGTGCGCGGCGCCAGCCTCGTCGTCTGGGCGATCCGCGACGGCCGCGACGCGGCAGAGCAGATGCAGCGTTATCTGCAGGCGAAAGCGTCGAATGAGGCAGATCGACAATTGCAAGCCGCGGCGGAGTAGAAATGATGCGTCGCACCTGCCTTGCCGTCCTGCTGACCTTGACTGTCTCCACGGTCGCGCCGGCGCAGAACAGCGAGATGTCGCCTGCCATGCGCGCCGATATCATGCGCCTGCTCGAGATCACCGACGCGGCCAAGATCGGGACGATGATGAGCCAGCAATTGATGAACGCAATGATGGGGCCGCGCATGGACGGGGCCGATGCCGAAACCCGGCGGGTCTATGCGGTCATCACGCGGGTCGTGGAGGAAGAAATGGCAGCGGCGATGCCGAGCCTGCTGGAACAGATTGCGCCGCTTTATGCGAAACATTTCACCCATGACGAAATCCTCGGGCTGATCGCTTTCTATGAGACCCCGTTGGGTCAGAAAGCGGTCACCGAACTCCCCGCGCTGACCCAGGAAGCCAGCGCCGTCAGCATGCGCTGGGGCCAGCAACTGACCCCGCGCGTCATGCAACGTTTGCAACAGGAAGTGATGCGTTTGCAGGCTCAGTGAGAGCCGCATTTCGCCGGGAAAAGAAAATGACCAGACACCTATCGCGTTATGTCGCTGACCGCCTGTCCAACGAGGCGCGTCTCAACGGCCTTTACAGCCCCGATGACGAGCATGATGCCTGCGGCGTCGGCCTGGTCGCCGCGATTGACGGCACACCGAGCCGCAAGGTCGTCGAGGCCGGGATCGAGGCGCTGAAGGTGCTGTGGCACCGTGGCGCGGTTGACGCCGACGGCAAGACCGGCGACGGCGCGGGCATCCATGTCGAAATCCCGCAGGCCTTTTTCCGGGAAAGTGTGATGCGCACGGGGCACGACCCGGGCGAGGGGCGCATCGCCGTCGGCATGATCTTTCTCCCGCGCGAAGATTTCGAGGCACAGGAAGCCGCCCGCACGATCGTTGAGGCCGAAATCCTCAAATTCGGCTACTATATTTATGGCTGGCGCCAGGTGCCGATCGACGTCTCCATCATCGGCGAGAAGGCCAACGCCACCCGGCCCGAGATCGAACAGATCATGATCGGCCATGACGGCGAGTCCACGCCCGAGGTGATGGAGCGCGAACTCTACATCATCCGGCGCCGGATCGAGAACGCCATCAGCCAGGCCAATATCAACGATTTCTACGTTTGCTCGCTGTCGGCCCGTTCGATCATCTACAAGGGCATGTTCCTCGCCGAGCAGCTCTCGGTGTTCTATCCCGATCTGCTTGATGAGCGCTTCGAGAGCCGTTTCGCGATCTATCACCAGCGCTATTCAACCAACACATTCCCCAAATGGTGGCTCGCCCAGCCCTTCCGGACGCTTGCGCATAACGGCGAAATCAACACGCTGAAGGGCAATATCAATTGGATGAAGGCGCATGAAACGCGCATGACCAATGAGGTGCTGGCCGAGTATATCGAGGACCTGAAGCCGGTTATCGCGCAGGGAGCGTCAGACAGTGCAGCACTGGATTCGGTGTTCGAATTGATGCTGCATGGCGGTCGCGATGCGCCGCTTGTCAAAACCATGCTGATCCCTGAGGCCTGGTCGAACAATCCGGTCATGGATCCCGACCTGCGCGGGCTTTATGCGCATTGCAATGCCGTGATCGAGCCCTGGGACGGCCCGGCGGCGATCGCTGCCTATGACGGCCGCTGGGTTCTTGGCGGGTTGGACCGCAACGGTCTCAGGCCGATGCGCTACACCATTACCGGCGACGACCTGCTGATCCTCGGCTCTGAGACCGGCATGGTGAAGATCGACGAAAAGACCGTTGTCGAAAAGGGCCGCATCGGTCCGGGCATGATGATCGCAGTTGATCTCGACAGCGGCAGGGTCTGGCACGATGCCGAACTGAAAAAGGAGCTCGCCACCCGCCGGCCTTATCGCCGGTGGGCGGAACAGATCACCGCACTCGACGATCTGGTCGCCAAATCCACCGCCAAGGGAGGCAGCATCAGCGCCTTTGACCGGCAAACGCTGAGACAGCGGCAGATGGCGTTCGGTCTGACGATGGAGGATATGGAGATTATCCTGCATCCGATGGTCGAAGACGCCAAGGAGGCCGTGGGTTCGATGGGTGACGATACGCCTTTGGCGGTGCTGTCGAATGACTATCGGGGCATGCACCACTTTTTTCGCCAGAATTTCAGCCAGGTGACCAACCCGCCGATCGACTCGCTTCGCGAGCGGCGCGTGATGACCCTGCGCACGCGGCTCGGCAATCTCGGGAACATTCTTGAGGAGACCGAAGAGCAGTGCCGGATCATCCAGCTCGAAAGCCCGGTTCTGACCACCGGCGAATTCGACGCGATGGTCGAGCATTTCGGCAAGAAGGCGGTGAATATCGACTGCACCTTCCCCGCCGGCGGCAAACGCAACGCCTTGCGCAAGGCGCTTGAGCGGATTCGCCGTGAAGCCGAGGATGCGGTGCGTGCCGGCAGCCAGCATATCGTGCTGACCGATGACGCCATGAGCGCCGACCGCGCCCCGATCCCCAGCATCCTGGCGACGGCGGCGGTGCATACGCATCTGGTGCGGCAATCGCTGCGGACTTTCACCTCGCTCAATATCCGCTCGGCCGAATGCCTTGATGTGCATCATTTTGCGGTGCTGATCGGCGTCGGTGCCACCACCATCAACGCCTATCTCGCCGAAGCGGCAATTGCCGACCGCCGCGATCGCGGCCTTTTCGGCGACATCTCCATGGACGAATGCCTGGCGCGATTCAAAAAGGCGATCGATGACGGGCTGCTGAAAGTGATGTCGAAAATGGGCATCAGCCTGATCAGCTCCTATCGCGGCGGCTGCAATTTCGAGGCTGTCGGCCTGTCGCGCGCCATAACGGCCGATTATTTTCCGAACTGCCTGTCGCGGATTTCGGGCATCGGCCTGAGCGGGATACAGAAGAAGGTTCTGGAGCAGCACGCCAAAGCCTTTGACGAGGATGTCATCGCCCTGCCCGTCGGCGGCTTTTATCGCTATCGCCGCAATGGTGAGCGGCACGCCTGGCAAGCGAATCAGATTCACACCCTGCAGCATGCGGTCGCGACCGACAGCTTTTCGACCTATAAGCGCTACGCCAAGGCGATCTATCAGCAGCAGCCGGTTAATCTGCGCGATCTTCTGGATTTCCGTCGCGTCACCACCAGCAAAGCGATCGAGGACGTTGAATCCATCACCTCGCTGCGCAAACGTTTCGTGACCCCGGGCATGTCGCTCGGCGCGCTCTCGCCCAGGGCGCATGGGATGCTGAACGTCGCGATGAACCGTATCGGCGCAAAGTCCGACAGCGGCGAAGGGGGCGAGGATCGCAACCGTTTCACCCCCGATGAGAACGGCGACAACTGGAATTCGGCGATCAAGCAGACCGCCTCGGGCCGCTTCGGTGTCACCGCCGAATATCTCAACCAGTGCCGCGAGATCGAGATCAAGGTGGCGCAGGGCGCCAAGCCCGGCGAGGGCGGCCAGCTTCCGGGCTTCAAGGTCACCGCCGAGATCGCCAAGCTGCGCCATTCGACCGAAGGCGTGATGCTGATCAGCCCGCCGCCGCACCATGATATCTATTCGATCGAGGATCTGGCGCAGCTGATTTACGATCTCAAACAGATCAATCCGGATGCGCGAGTCTGCGTCAAGCTGGTTGCCCGCTCCGGCATCGGCACCATTGCCGCCGGCGTCGCCAAGGCCGAGGCCGATGTCATTCTGGTCTCGGGTTACAATGGCGGCACCGGCGCCAGCCCGCAGACCTCGATCAAATTTGCCGGCGTTCCCTGGGAGATGGGGCTGTCAGAGGTGCATCAGATCCTGACCCTCAACCGGTTGCGGCATCGCGTGGTCCTGCGCACCGATGGCGGCTTGCGCACCGGCCGCGACATCGTCATCGCAGCCATGCTGGGGGCTGAGGAGTTCGGCGTGGGCACCGCCAGCCTGATCGCCATGGGATGCATCATGGTCCGGCAATGCCACTCGAACACATGCCCGGTGGGCGTCTGCACCCAGGATCCGGAATTGATCGAGAAGTTTACCGGCACACCGGAAAAGGTCGTGAACCTGTTCAGCTTTATCGCCGAAGAGGTGCGCGAAATTCTTGCCGAGCTCGGCTTTGCCAATCTGCGCGATGTGATCGGCCGCACCGATCTGCTGCATCAGGTCAGCCGGGGCGCCGCCCATCTCGACGATCTCGACCTCAACCCTATTCTGGTCCGGGCCGAGGCGGGGGATCTGCCGACCTATTGCACTTTGGCCGAAGGCGAACGGAACGAAGTCGCGGATACGCTGGATGCGCAAATCATCAAGGACGCCGCACCGCTCTTCGATCATGGCGAGAAAATGCAGCTGGCCTATAACAGCCGCAACACCCACCGCGCCATCGGCACCCGCCTGTCGAGCATGATCACCCGTAAATTCGGCATGGCCGAGCTGTCGCCGGGCCATATCACGGTGCGCCTGCGCGGCACGGCCGGCCAGTCACTCGGCGCCTTTGCCGTGCAGGGGCTCAAGCTCGAAGTCTTCGGCGATGCCAATGATTATGTCGGCAAGGGATTGTCCGGCGGCGATATCGTGGTGCGGCCGATGACGGCCAGCCCGCTCAGCACGCATGAAAACACCATCATCGGCAATACGGTGCTTTATGGTGCCACCGCAGGCACGCTGTTCGCGGCAGGGCAAGCCGGCGAGCGCTTCTGCGTTCGTAATTCGGGCGCGGTTACCGTGGTCGAAGGCTGCGGATCGAATGGCTGCGAATACATGACCGGCGGCACCGCCGTGATCCTGGGCAAGGTCGGCGATAACTTCGCGGCCGGCATGACCGGGGGCATGGCCTTTGTCTACGACCCCGATGACGATTTCAAACTGAGGATCAATGAGGAAAGCGTGATCTATCAACGGATCGAGGTCGCGCATTACGAAGCGATCCTGCGCGATTTGATCACGCGGCATGCCGAGGAAACCGGCTCCCGCTACGCCGCCAGCCTGCTCAATGACTGGTTCGAGACGCGCCGCCATTTCTGGCAGATCGTCCCAAAGGAAATGCTGCACCGGCTGCCGGTGCCGGTGACTGCCACCGATCCGGACGGGGAAGAACAGATTAGCGCGTGATCGTCCTGCATTCGTGGCAAAATTGCGGCGGGCAGCATATTTCGACTTTTCGCTAATTGGTTGAATTTAATAGGCGTTTCCGAACATAAGAAGCAGGTAACATTTCCATCATATCCCTTGGGCCAAATGTTAATGCCTAACATAAGGGATTTTCGATGGTCGCGCAGGTTACCGCCAAGCTTTCTCTAACGGCGAAAGCCAGTTTCATCACGGCTGGGCTGATTGCCGTTTTCACCACCGCGCTTTCGACTGCTATCCTTACTAATCTAAGAGGGTCGGTTGGGGAAATTGCGCTGGAACAACAGAGCACCAGCTTGCGTACCGCAGCAGATGTATTCGAAGAGGCCTTGCCCGATCTGATCGTAAGACGCGACGCCTCGGGCAATATCGACCGTCTCACCCTCTCGGAAATGCCTGCCTTCAACGACCATGGAATTATTGATCGGATTGGCCGAATGACCGGTGAGACGGCCACCATTTTCGCCTGGGAAGATGACTCGCAAGACTTCTGGCGGCGCTCAACGAATATTCGTAAGGACGATGGCAGCCGTGCCATCGGGACTCCGCTAGGGGCAGGCGCCGTCTATGACGCAATGCGAGACGGCGAGACTTTCCTGGGTTCTGCCACGATCCTTGGGAAAGACTATTACACTTTGTACGAACCGATCCTCGATACATCCGGCGCGGTTCACGGCATTCTTTACGTCGGTATCGAGAAACAGAATTTCGACCAGATCTTTGAGCAGGTCACGCGACAGATCACCATGGTGGCTCTTATCTGCGGCATTCTTGGTATCGCGGCGACGATGCTGGCGTTCAGGCGATTGTTGAAGCCAATTCCCGTTCTGACCGACGTGATGCGTCGTCTTGCCGAGAATGATCATTCGATCGATGTGCCATTCCGAGGGCGCGCCGATGAGATCGGTACCATCGCCGAAGCCGTTGAAGTCTTCCGCCAGAACGGAGAAGAGAAGGTCCGCCTGGAAGCTGAGGCAGAGCAAAGCAAGCTGCGCGCGGAAGAAGAAAAGCGCCAGGAAATGCATCGACTTGCCGATGAATTCGAAGCCAGCTGCGGCGACCTCATGACCGGCATAGCAACGGTGGCGCAGGAGCTCACGGCCTCCGCCGATTCCCTGGCCGATCAGGTCGACCGAAGCAGCGAAGACAGCGCATCTGTCGCGGCCGCCGCAGATCAGGCCAGCGTCAACGTCGAATCCGTTGCCGCCTCGGCAACCGAACTGTCCGCCACAATCGCCGAAGTCTCCCGTTCCGTCAGCCAATCGGCCGGTAGCGCGAAGAAATCCGCCGACAATGCAGCGGAGAACGAAAAGGAGCTGGATACGCTCAACACCGCGCTCGAAGATGCCGACGCGATCATCACTCAGATCAGTGACATTGCCGAGCAAACCAATTTGCTGGCGCTGAACGCGACCATTGAGGCGGCCCGGGCCGGCGAGGCGGGCAAGGGATTTGCCGTCGTCGCCAACGAGGTCAAGACACTCGCCAGCCAGACCAAATCAATGACCCAGTCAATCGGCGATAGCTTGTCAGCCGTGCGGAGCTCCGCCGACAATGCCATCAAAGGCATGCGCCGCATCATCGCCGAGGTGCGCGACATCTCTGAGGTGACGACAGATCTTGCCGGCGCGGTGGAAGAGCAAGGCCAGGCCACCCAGGAGATCAGTCAGAACGCCAACCAGGCCTCTGACGGGACCACCAGTGTCTCGCAGGCAATGCAAAATGTCCGAGATGCCAACATGAAAGCCAGAGAGTCGACGGAGCAAGTCCGAGGCTCTGCGCTGAAACTGGATCAACAGGCCGTTGATATGAAAGCCAGGGTCGATGATTTCTTGCGAGCGGTTCGCGCCGGTTAGGGTTTATCCCCGACTGATCAAGGCAACGCCGCAGGCCAGGGAACAAGCGTCAGCCTAGATGCTGCCAGACGGTCGAGCACCGCTTTTGCTTGGCCGCCCGCTGCAAGCTTGTTAGGGGGTAATCTCGATTTTACCCCGGAATAAAGGGCTGCGGTGATCCATGACCGAGGCAATAACCGGTTATCTGTTTTATGAAATCGCGGCACTTTTGGTGCTGGCGGCGGGCGTTGGCTTTATCGGTCTGCTGCTGCGTCAGCCGCTGATTGTCAGTTTCATTGCGGTCGGCATTATTGCCGGGCCCTCGGTGCTGGACATTGCGCGCTCGGATGCGCAGATCGACCTGCTGGCCGAACTCGGCATCGCGGTGCTGCTGTTTCTTGTCGGGCTGAAGCTCGACCTCAATCTTGTCCGCACGCTGGGACCGGTCGCCTTGATGACCGGGCTGGGACAGGTCGCCTTCACCACGATTTTCGGATTCCTGATCGGCCTCCTGCTGGGCTTCGATACGACAACAAGCCTGTATATCGCCGTCGCGCTGACTTTCTCCTCGACGATCATCATCGTCAAATTGCTCTCCGACAAGCGTGAGATTGATTCTCTGCACGGCCGCATCGCGCTCGGCTTTCTAATCGTCCAGGACCTCGTGGTGGTGCTGGCAATGATCGTGCTGTCCGCGCTGGGCGCAGGCGCCGGAGCGGATTCGGCTGCCGGAGAAGTCGCCCGGATCTTCGGTTACGGCGCGCTGATGCTTATCGGCGTTGCGCTGTTCATCCGTTTCATTGCCGATCCGCTGGTCGAGCGGCTGTCGCGGGCGCCTGAACTGCTGGTTTCCTTCGCCATTGGCTGGGCCGCGCTGCTCGCTGCGGTCGGGCATTATCTCGGCTTCGGAAAGGAACTCGGTGGCTTGCTGGCCGGGGTGTCTCTCGCCTCGACCCCGTTTCGCGAGGCGATTGCCGCGCGGCTCTCTTCGCTACGCGATTTCCTGCTGCTGTTCTTTTTCATTGCGCTGGGCGCCTCGCTGGATCTCAGCATTCTGGGTGCCAGCGTGATACCCGCAATCATCTTTTCGCTGTTCGTGCTGATCGGCAACCCGCTGATCGTGCTGTCGATC
>CAZRBL010000033.1:0-34844 GCA_964598335.1 uncultured Rhodospirillales bacterium | reverse complement strand
CATGTGCTAAAAGATCGCATCAACAAGAACAAGTAATCTACTGTTTTTGCGATAAATACCGGGTAAGGACCACTCGTGGACACGCAGCCTAAAAACGGGCGGGGCGGATCGCGGCAAGTTTCACGCACGGCAAAGTCGCCGAACGCATTCCGCACCATCAGCGAAGTCGCCGACGAACTTGATGTCGCGCAGCATGTGCTGCGTTTCTGGGAATCCAAGTTCAAGCAGATCAAGCCGATGAAACGCGCTGGAGGACGGCGTTTTTATCGGCCTGAGGATGTCGAGCTTCTGCGCCGGATCAAGTCCCTGCTGCGCGATCAGCGCTACACGATCGAAGGCGTGCAAAGGTTGCTCGATCAAGGGCTGCCCGACGACGATGACACCGCACAGCCAGCATTACCGGCATCAGGTGGCGAGGAAGATCCCGCGATTTCACGCGCCGCTTCCGCGCCTGGGCTGAGTCAGGCGCAGCGGCGCAGCCTTGAAGCCTGCCTCGACGATCTCCGCGCAGCCCGCATGAGGCTTGACGCCGAAAACCTGGAGCAAAACGCCTAGGCGAAGAAAAGCGCGTCGTCGCCGAGAGCGGCGAGAAAGCTGTCGGTGCTGAAAATCGTTGCATCTATTTCAGGGGCGAGATTCGACAGCGTAACGACGGTTCGGAACAAGGCGAATTCCACAAGACCGTCCGAGGCGTTGGTATTGCGCACATTGACATCGCCCGCGATGAAATCACCGACAAAGCGCAATTGTTCGCCATTGCTGAAATCATCGATCGTAACGAATTGCGTCAGGTCGGGGCGGCTGATGATGAACCTGTCGACCCCGGCACCGCCGCTGACCGTGGCGCCGCCCTGATCGGCATCGATATTGTCGGAGACGGCCGTGCCGACAGTCACCTCGGCCTGATCGATCGGCGCAAGCACATCCGTCACCGGCTCGGCTTCTTCCTCGGATGGCAGCGAGGATTTATCGTCAGCGTTGAGAAGTGAACCAAGGGAGTCGGCGTTGAGCTCATTGACCGGTGTGCCCGAAATCGTGATCGTCGGCGACGTTTCGACAATGCCGACATCGACAACCACGCTGCCATCCTGGAAAGCGAAAACGACCGGCGCATTAAGGGCGATATCGAGCTTCGTACCGCCGGCTGTTTCGACATTCAGGCCGTTGACGCCGACCTGTTGCAGCGTGGCGTCTTTCGAATCGACCGCCAGTTCCACCCGGTCGTCAGCGTTGCCGGTAAATGACAGCTCGGTGCCGTCCTTCACCTGAAGCGTTTCCTTTCCGGATGTGCCGATATAGCTGCCGCTCAGAGCGGTAACGATCGTCTGATCTTCGCCATTGAGAATGATACGATTAGCCGGGTCGCTGCGAAAAAGGGGAAATGTCGGCAACGATGTGAGCGTAATTGAGGGCTGTACCGGCACCACACCGATAATGGCATCCTGGACGGTGATCTCGACCTCATCCCCGATCAGACCGATCTTGGATTCGGCTTGGCCATCCGAGAAGATCAGAGAGATGTCGCCATTCAGAGCAATGTCAGTGAAGGCCTCGGTCTCGGTATCGACAATGCTGAGCCCGTTGACCCCCTCACGCTGAAAGGTATAGCCGGATATCGGCTTCTGGAATTGGATCGTATCCCCGAGGTTGGCCGAGAGCTCGCTGCTCGTACCCTCGAATATTGTAATCGCTTCCGGCGCGGTCGTGCCGATGACCTTCGTATCGAACGAAATTGGCACTGTTTGAGCGAGGCCGCTCAAAATCACGGTATTCGCTGCGTTGACAAGGCCCATCCAGAGCGACCCCTGAGAAAGAGAGACCCGGCGTGCCGGGAGGAAACGACGCCAGTGGGTTAACCGCCAAAAGGATAAGGATCGGTTACCCGGCTACCCCTGCACGCGCTTAAAGAAAATCGGCGTCTGCTGCTTTGCACTTGGAATCGGCAAAGGAGTTCCCTAGTTTCCAGCGCTTCGGAGCGTAGCGCAGCCTGGTAGCGCACTTGCATGGGGCGCAAGAGGTCGTGGGTTCAAATCCCGCCGCTCCGACCACCGCCATTGTCGGGTTTTAAACACTGTCATCGACAGCTTTTCCATGCTTGTCTTCCCCGATGACAGCCTTCTCCGTTTACATCATCGCCGGCTCGCAAGACGAAGCCGAACGCATCGCCGAAGCCCTGGTTGGTGAACGACTGGCCGCTTGCGTCAACATCCTCGGGCCGGTCACCTCGGTCTATCGCTGGCGGGGAAAAATCGAGCGGGATGAGGAAGTTGCCATGCTTGCCAAGACCAGTGAGCATCGAATCCATGCATTGATCGACCGCGCCGCGCAGATGCACAGCTATGACACGCCCTGCATCACGGCCTTCCCAATCAGCGCCGGGGATGCCGGGTATCTCGACTGGATCGATACCGAAACCACGAAAGGATAAGGGTCATGGCCTGGATCAAACGAAATATCGGCACTATTCTCGCGGTCTATATCGCGGTGATTTTTCTGCAATCGCTTTTTTTTCAAATTTACCGATGCGCCGGAAACGCAGCACATCTTCGGCACGCTCGAAATCTGGGCGATCGAAAGTTTCGGAATCAGCGGGCTATTCACCCCGGGCGGCATCTTTGGCCGTTTCGGGGTCGGCAGCGCCGAGCTGATCGCCTCGGCCCTGCTGCTCGCCGGTCTCTCGCCTCAATTCAAGGCGGCACAATTCCTCGGCGGTCTGATGGCCACCGGAATCATGACCGGCGCGATCTTCTTCCATCTGTTTACCCCGCTCGGCATCGAGGTTCAGGGCGATGGCGGCTTTCTCTTCGCCAATGCGGTCGCAATCTGGTTTTCGGGTCTGGCGCTCGCCTATCTCCGGCGCGGCACATTGCCCTTCGTTCGAACGGCGTCCGCCTAGCGCGTTTTCGTTTGTTCTTGATCCGGTCCACCCCTGCACCCCCGCCCCGCCTCTCCTGCAAGTATCCTCTCTGGGGAGGCGGGGCGGGGGTGCAGGGGTGGACCGGAATGATCGGAAAATACTCTAGTCGCTACGCATCATACTCGACGAGGCTGTGGAACGGCACATCCAGCCGATCCCGGCCGTTGAGGAAGGTCAACTCCATCAGACAGGCGGCCGCCACAACCTCGGCACCGACCTGCCGCAAGAGATTGATCGACGCCATCAAGGTTCCCCCGGTCGCCAGCAGGTCGTCGAGAACGACAACACGCTGACCGGGGGTGATGGCATCTGCCTGCACCTCGATCGTGTCGCTGCCATATTCGAGATCATAGCTGTGGGCGACGGTGCTGCCCGGCAGCTTGCCGCTTTTCCGGACCATGGTGAAACCGCAGCCCAGATGCAGCGCCAGCGGCGCCGCGACAAGAAAACCGCGCGATTCGATGCCGGCAAGCAGACCGGGGCGATAGGGCGCAAGCACATCGGCAACCTGCTCGATGGCATGACGCCAGGCATCGGGATGGGCGAGCAGGGTCGAGATATCGTAAAACAGGATACCGGGCTTTGGAAAATCCGGGATTTCGCGGATATGATCCTTGAGATCGATGGTCATACGAGGCCTTTCTGAAAGCTGCCGTGACTGATTAAAAAAAGCCGGGCGGACGCGCAATGATGATGGCTGAAACGGAAATTTCTGGCGCCGAAGCGCGCATTCTGGCGGGGCCGCAGGGAAATGCGCTGCGCCTGCTGATCTGCGGCCGCTTCAATCGCGACGCTGTCGAAGCCTTCGGTAAGGATCTCGACACCGTCGGGCCGGGAAAAGGAAGCGCATCGACCGAGATCGTCATTGATGCCAGCCAGCTCGATATGATGGACACTGCAGGCGGCGTCGCTCTGCGTCAGCTCGGCCGTCGACTTGAAGCCGAAGGACATGAAGTCCGCTATCAGGGCTTTGAGGCAAAATTCGCCGAGGCGCTGGATGAAATAAACCGCGAATGCGATCGCAAGGAGCCGGCACCGCGCCTGCTGGAAGGCACCGCCGCCGCCATCGCCCGCACCGGAAAGGGCTTTCTGATCGCCTGCGATGAGGCACGGGCGCTGACCAGCTTTGTCGGCATGGTCGTCATTTATTTCCTCAGATCGATCAAGGACCCGCGCCGCATCCGCACAACCGCGCTGGTGCATCATATCGAAACCACCGGGGTAAATGCGCTTCCGATCGTCGGATTGCTGTCTTTCCTGATCGGCATTGTCATCGCTTATCAGAGTGCCGAGCAGCTCAAAGCCTTCGGCGCCGAGCTGATGGTCGTCAACATCCTCGGTGTCTCGGTCATTCGCGAGCTCGGCATCTTGATGACGGCGATTATCGTCGCCGGCCGTTCCGGCTCGGCCTTCACCGCCGAGATCGGCACCATGAAGGTCAATCAGGAAATCGACGCGATGCAGACGATGGGCCTCGACCCCATCGATTTTCTCGTCATGCCGCGCATGCTGGGCTTGATCCTGGTCCTGCCCCTGCTCGGCTTTTACGCCGCATTGTTCGCGCTGTTCGGCGGCGCGGTTATGGCCTATTTCCAACTCGATATCAATTTCGCCCAATTTATCAATCAGTTGAAGGGCGCGGTAACGAACAATTCGGTATTTGTCGGTCTGATCAAGGCACCGGTCTTCGCCTTTGTCATTGCGATGGTGGGCTGCTATCAGGGCCTCAGGGTAAGCGGCAGCGCCGAAAGCGTCGGCAAGTTGACCACGGTTTCCGTCGTCGAATCGATTTTTCTGATCATCACCTTGGACGCCATGTTCTCGATCATGTTCTCCATCCTGGGCATCTGACACGCCATGGCGGATGACGCGCGCGAGGTGGTGATCAGGATCAGCGGGCTGCGCACCGAGTTCGGCAGCCAGATCGTGCATGACGGCATCGATCTCAGCGTTTATCGCGGCGAAGTCCTGGGCGTCGTCGGCGGCTCGGGCACCGGAAAATCGGTATTGTTGAAGGAGGTCATCGGCCTGCTGCAGCCGACCGACGGCAAGATCGAGATTTTCGGTCATTGCATCAGTTCCAGCTCGGAAGAGACGCGCCGCGCCTTGCGCAAGCGCTGGGGCGTGCTGTTCCAGGACGGTGCGCTGTTCAGCAGCCTGACCGTCGCCGGCAACATCGCCATCGCGCTGCGTCAGCTGACCGATCTGCCGGACCGGGTGATCGACGACATCGCCCAATACAAGCTGTCGATCGTCGGCTTGCCGCCCGATGCGGCGCATAAATACCCGAATGAGCTCTCCGGCGGCATGCGCAAGCGCGCCGGCCTCGCGCGCGCTCTGGCGCTTGACCCGGAAATCGTTTTCCTCGACGAGCCGACCGCCGGGCTTGATCCGATCGGGGCGGCGGCCTTTGACGAATTGATTCTGGACCTGCGCGGCTCGCTCGGCCTGACAGTCTTCATGGTAACGCATGATCTCGACTCGCTGCGGGCGATCTGCGACCGGATCGCCGTGCTGGTCGACAAACGCGTCATCGTCGATACGATGGACGGGCTGGTAGACTCCGACCATCCGTGGATCCATGACTATTTCCACGGGCCGCGGGGCCGCGCCGCGCGCCATGCGGAAGCCGCCGAATAGGACGGAGGCGGAAGAATGGAACCGAAAGCCAGCTATCTGATCGTCGGATCCTTCGTGATCATCATCGCCATTGCCCTTCTGGCGGTGATCGTTTGGCTTGCGGATGCGCAGATCGCCCGCGACAATCGCAATTACGCAATCTATTTCGACGGGTCGGTGACGGGGCTGGTGCGCGGCAGCCCGGTTCGCTATCGCGGTGTACCCTTCGGCCGGGTTACCTCGATCACTTTGGACCCGGACAATATCGAGCGCATCAAGATCGTCATCGAAACGCCGACCGAGCCGCGCATCCGGGCAGACGCCACTGCGAGGCTGGAAAGCCAGGGCGTTACCGGCGCCTCGTTCATTCAGATCGTCGGCGGCACTCAGGATGCGCCCCCCGCCCCGATACCCGATGGCGAAACCATGCCGGTGATCCCGTCGCAGGGCTCGTCCTTTTCCGAACTGCTCAGCCAGGCGCCCCTGCTGCTCGATAATCTGATCGCGCTCAGCGAGCAGGCGCAAACCTTGCTCAGCGCCGAAAACCAGCAGGCCGTCGCGGATATCCTCAACAATACCGAGGCAATCACGGCCAATCTCAATGACGGCGCCGAACAGCTGACGGAAACCATGGACGGTATCAACGCCCTGGTCACCGATCTCCAGGCGCTGACCGTCGGTCTCAATTCCGTCATCGCCGACGATGTGCCGCTTCTGCGCGACCGCGTCGATGAAACTCTTGTCAGTTTTCAGCAAACGGCCGAAGCCTTTGAACGCAGCTCAGGCGAGCTTGAGGCGATGATTGCCGAGAACCGTGCGCCGATCAGCGACTTCACTCAGGACGGGCTTTATGAACTCTCGGTCCTGCTCGGGGATCTGCGGCAGTTGACCCGGACGCTCGACAGTGTATCCAGCCGGCTGGAGCGCGATGCCAGCGGCTTTCTCTTCCGCGGCAATGCGCGCGGCATAACCTTGGAGTAGAGCCATCCGGTCGTTTCGACCCTTTTTGCTGACCGTCTCGCTTCTGGTACTGAGCGGCTGCGGTGACCCGCTGTCGCTCGTGGCCCCGGAATCGGTACTCTATCGGCTGAACCCGGCAATCGCCGGGCAAACCATCGATGCCGGACTTGATTTGCAACTTGTCGTCGAGGAACCGGCAAGCGAGGCCGCGCTTGACAGCTCGCGCATTGCCATCGTCACCGGTGATGCCCGGCTCGACTATATCGCCAATACCGCATGGACCGACCGTGCGCCGCGGCTTGTCCACCTCGCCCTCGTCCGTGCTGTCGAACGCAGCGAGGGCTTTGCCGGTGTCGGGCGCAATGGCGGCGATGTTCGCGCCGATCTCGTGCTCAAGGCCATGCTTTCGGATTTCCAGGCACGCTATGCCGATGACGGTTTCAACGGCGCCCCGGACATTGAAATCGGCCTTGATGTCAAGCTGGTCCGCATGCCCGGACGCATCGTCGTTGCCGACCGGCGGTTCGTCGCCGGGGGGCCTGCGCGCGGCAGCGATGTCCCAGCGATTATTGCCGCCTTCGAAAACGGTCTCGGGCAGATCGCCGTTGAGATAGCACGCTGGTCCCATGAGGCAGCCGCCGCAGGCGCCGAATGAACCGCAGACCGCGCGAGAAGCCGCGCTTCGGCCAACGAGCGATCATTCCGGTAGGCTGCCTGCTGCTGCTGCTGATGGCCGCCTTGCCGCCCAAAGGCAGCGATACGGCAATTCCTCAAATCGGCCCGCAGGCCGATCCGGCGCGTGAAGCACCCGAACAGGTCGTGATCGCGACCGGACAGCCGGGCGGCACTGCCTTCGCCGTCGGCGGCACCCTTTGCGCCGCGGTCAATGAGGGCAAAGCGTCCGGCAATCTCCGGTGCGGCGTCGTCGCCAGCAGCGGCTCGATTGAGAATCTCGATATGTTGCGCAGCGGCGAGGTCGATCTTGCGATCATCCGCTCGGACTGGCTGCATCATGCCTATCACGGCACCGATCTTTTCGCCGTCGACGGCCCGGCCGACGATCTCCGGCAGCTGATGACGTTATACCCGATGCCGCTGACCATTATGGTGCAGGAAGGCGGCCGCCGCAGTCGCTCAATTGAAGAGCTGGCCGATTTACCCGGCCAGCGGATCAATATCGGACCGGTCGGCTCAAGCGAGCGGGCCGGAATCGAAATACTCATGGCGGAACTCGGTTGGGATCAGGCCGATTTCGCCCTGGTCGGCGGTTTCGGCCTTGCCGATCAGGGCGATGCGCTGTGCAATGACGAGATCGATGCCCTGCTGATGATGACGGCGCATCCCAGCGGCCTGGTGGCCGAGATCGCAGCGCAATGCGATGTAAGGTTCATCGCCGGTCGCAGCGAGACGGCCGCCGGTCTCCAGCCCGGTCATCCCTATTATTCACCCGCCGCAATCCCGGCGCCGATCTATCCGGATTCGGCAGCGACGCAGCCGGTCCCGAGCATCGGCGTGACGGCGGTGCTGGTCGGCCGCAGCGATTTAGCGGCAGACATTGTCGGCAACCTCCTTCGAACATTGCGAACCGGGACCGACCGGCTGGCCCAAAGCCATCCGGCGCTTACCGGGCTCGATCAATCGGCTTTTACCGCGCGGGGCGGCTCCGCACCCTTGCACCAGGCAACGGAGATTTCACCGGGGGAAATTTCATCGGGGCTCGAAAGGACGACCGAGAATTGATAAAATTTTCGGGATTTCTTACACAGAGTTTCGCTTTATTTATTTGATTCTTCTTTGTTTTAACTTGCACTTAACCGCAAAAAAACATTCCTTATTTGTCCAAAAGGTGGTATACGGATGGATGGGATGTTGGAGCCAACCGCAGCTGCTCCCTTGTCCCGCCGGCAGAAACTGAGGATGTGACTGAGAGATCGCTCACAGACACAGCCTTGAGCAAAGGTTAACGTCGGTCAGTCTGTTCATTGGCGGAAGGGTCTCCTGATGGCTCGGCAGAAAGACGAATTCGGTCCGCACAGCGGCGCCGGTCAAAACGGTGCGGCAAGCGATGTCGGCGCGGTGACGGTGTTAGCGGCCGACGCAGCCACGGTGATGCTGCCCGATGCAGACCTGTTGACCACGGCGCGTTACAGTCAGGTCGGTGACGATCTCGTCCTCACCGCGACGGACGGTCACGAATTTGTCATCAAGGATTACTTTGCCGGTGACGCGCCCCCCGCGATCAGCGCTGAAGGCGGCCCCCTGCTCAATGCGGCGATGGTCAAGACATTCGTCTCCGCACATTCGCCGATCAAGATTGCCCAGGCCGGGTCGCTCGCTGCCGGCGCGGTCGGCTCTGTCATTGACATCCAGGGCGTCGCGCAGGTCGAGCGCGGCGGCGAGGTAATTACCCTGAATGCGGGCGATCCGATCTTCGAGCAGGATATCGTCCTGACCGACGCGGAAGGCGCGGTAAACATTGAGTTCCTCGACGGATCGACCTTTGCCATCAGTGAAGATGCGCGGCTGACGATCGACGAGTTTGTCTATGACGCCCAGAGCGAGACCGGCAGCTCACTCTTCGGCTTCGTCCAGGGTGTCTTCGTCTATGTCTCCGGCATGATCGGTGACAACAGTCAGGAAAATGTCGCCATCGAAACGCCGCTCGGCACCATCGGCATTCGCGGCACCACGCTGCTTTTCTCCTTTACCAGCGGCGAGCCTGCTTTCGTCCTGGTGCTCGACGGTTCGGGTTTCATCACCAATGCTTTCGGCACTGCCGTGATCGACGAACCGCTTGAGGTGGTCCAGATCGATTCTCCCGACTCCGCGCCGGTGCTTGCCGGGACGCTGACCGAGGCCGAGGTGTTCGACATCTTCGACAGCGTTGCCGTGGTTGCCGGAGAGAATTTCCTCGAATTGATCGAGCAGATCGACCCGCAGGCAAGCGGCAATAACGAGAACGACGAAACTGACGGCTCTCCGGACGGCGAGCCGACCGATGACGGGACCGACGATAACGGCGCGGGGGACAACAACCCGGAACCGGAGGCCGCGCCGTCGAGCGAACCGGAACAGAGCCCCGAACCCTCACCGGAAGAACAGCCGCAACCCGAACCGTCACCGGAACCCTCGAACAATCCCGAACCGGCCCCGGAACCCGCGCCCGAAAACGAGCCGGAGACGACGCCCGAGCCGGGCCCGGAACCGACGCCCGAACCCGCAGCGCAGCAAGGTAACAGGCAGCCCCAGAACAGCCAGACCGCGACCCCGAACACGACGAACCAGAACAGCAATCAAGGCGGCACACAGAACCAGACCGACAATCAGAACCGGCGCAATAACGATCCGCAGCCCGATCCGGAACGGCAGCTCAATACAGATCAGAACGCCGATGATGATATCGTCGACGACTTCGACGAGATCCCGGACATTGACGACGAGCCGGATCCCCAATTCAACGCCGAATTAAGCGGCAGCATCGCCGAAAACACCGAGGCCGGGACCGTTGTCGGTCAGGCCAGTCTGATTGACGGCAATTCGGGCCAGCCGTTGATCGGCGAGTTCGCTCTGACCGACGATGCCGGCGGTGCCTTCGCCATCGATCCCCTGTCCGGCGTGATCACAATTGCGGACACGGCTGCGCTTCAGGGGGCCGGTGAAGACAATGCAATCAGCGTCACGGTGACCGTGGCGACACCGGACGGCTTTTCGGCCTCGACCAGCACAGAGGTCTCCATCGGCCGGGTTGAACCGCTGATCGAGCCGGTGGTCAGCTTTGCCGGGCTCGCCGGAACGATTGCCGAAAACGCGGAGAACGGCAGCTCGCTGGGCACCGTTACCGTGACGGATCTCAACACCGGCGATAGCGTCCCGGTACGCTTCAGCCTTGAAGGCGGCAGCGCCGGCGCCTTCGCAATTGACGAGACCACCGGTGAAGTGACGGTCGTTAATCCGGCGGCACTGGCCGTCGACGGCGACGGCGAGTTTATCGAACTCCGCATCACCGTCAGCCAGATTGACGGCGATTTCTCCGAAACCGGCATATTTGAAGTTGCGATCGAGGATGTGCCGGACGTCGAGCCCGAGATAGCTCTGGCGCTTGATGCGGCGATCTCCGAGGACGCTGCCGACGGCAGCTCAATCGGTCGCGTCCGCCTGACCGACGGCAGCGATCGCGAATTAGCCGGTGCCCGTTTCGCGCTGAGCGACGATGCGGGCGGCGCCTTCACAATCGATGAAAACGGCGAAATCACGGTCGCCGACCCGGCCCTTCTCGACTTTGAAGGCACAGCGGTCGGCAATGACGGCACGATCGAACTCAGCATCACCGTCAGCGGCACTGATGACAGCTTCAGTGAAACGGTCACGACCACGATTGCGGTCACCGATGTCGAGGAGCCGGCCGAGCCCAGCGTGAGCCTGTCGCTCAGCGATGCCTTGCCGGAAAATGCCGCAAGCGGCACCTCAATCGGTCAGGTCGCCCTGATCGATCAACGGACCGGCGCGCGGCTCGATGCAAGCTTTTCGCTGCTCGACGATGCGGGCGGCGCCTTCGCCATCGACGAAAACGGCACGATCACCGTCGTTAATCCCGCCCTGCTCGATTTCGACGGCAGCGCGGTCGGCGCCGACGGCGACATCAATCTCAGCATTAGCGTGCGGTCGGCTGACGGAAGCTTCAGCGAAACGGTGACCTCGACCGTCGCGATCACCGATGTCGACGAGCCGGTCGATCCGACCGTCTCTCTCAGCCTCTCCGCCAGCCTCGCTGAAAACGCCGCAAGCGGCGCCTCGATAGGCAGCATCTCGCTGATCGACGGCAATAGCGGTGAACGCATAGCCGCCGATTTCAGCATCACCGACGATGCCGGCGGCGCTTTTGCGATCTCCTCAACCGGCGCGATTACGGTGAGCAATTCGGGATTGCTCGATTTCGACGGCAATGGCGTCGGCAGCGACGGTTCAATCTCCATCACCATCAACATCACCGCCCGGGACGGCAGCTTCAGCGAAACTGTCAGCCGTTCCATCGGTATCATTGAGGTTGAACCGCCCTCGACGGTGGACCCGGCGCCTCAGCCCAATCCCGAGCCGGAGCCGGAACCGGACCCCGATCCGGAACCGGCTGTCGAAACGGCGCAGTCGGCCTCCGATTTCGCCGCATTGATCAGCGCCGCCAATAACGGCGAGCTTGAAGACGGCACCGTCATTACCTTCAGTCAGAGCTTTGCCGATGAGAACACGGCCATCGAGCTTGCAAGCCCGCTGGTCATCAACGCCAACATCTCGATTGACGGCGATGTCGATAATGACGGCAGCGCCGATATCGTTTTTGAAGCCACCGGTGAGAACCGACTGCTGACATTCGGCGAGAATGCGACGGGCACGATCAGCGGCATCGTGTTTCGAGGCGGCACGACCAATGTCAATGAAGGCAGCGGCCCCCCTGTCCAAACCGGCGGCAACAATGAAGGCTTTACCGTCGGCGGCAATGAGCAAAGCCAGGGCATCAGGTTCGGTGAAAACGCGCTGATCGACGGCGGCGCGCTGTATATTGCCGAGGGTGCGAACGTCGTCCTCAATGACGTGGTCTTCGACGATAACGAAGCGCTCGGCTTCGGCGGCGCGATCTACGTCGCCGGAACCCTATTGGCGACCCGTGTCGAATTTAAGGATAATTACGCCGAAGAAGACGGCGGCGCGTTGGCCATCGCATCGGGTGGCAGCGTCACCCTGATCAACAGCACGGTTGCGGAAAACTCCAGCTTCGGCAATGGCGGCGGCATCGCGCTTGCCGGGACGCTGACCGTCATCAACAGCACGATCTCGAACAATGACGCTTTCGGCGACGGCGCCGGCGTGTTCATCGACAGCTATGGGGCCGAAACGGTCGCAACCGGCACGTTTCTGCATTCGACGCTTTGGGCCAATACCGGCTATTCGAGCGACGATCAGATCTACGTTTCGGACGGAGACTATGGCGCCGCCGTCATAGGCCACACGATCCTCGACGATGAGCCGTTCGGCGGCGATCTCAATGCGGTTACCAGCCTCGGATACAATCTCAGCGTCGACACCAGTCAGGTTAGCTGGGCCGTTGAGAGTGACATTATAGACGGCAATTTCGACCTGCAGGAGCTGGCCGATAACGGCGGTTCGACCCGCACCCACGCCCTTGATCCGATCAACAGTGCCAGCGCCATCGACGCCGGCAACCCGGCCCTGACAAGCAGCAATCGCGGCGTGCTTCCGGATACCGATCAGCGAGGCGGCGACCGTTTCCTGGGGGATGCCATTGATATCGGCGCGGTTGAAACCGCTCCGATCATTCTCGAGCCGTCGATCGAGATAACCAATACGCTTCAATCGAGCATTAATGAGAACGCCGCAGAAGGTGCAATTCTCGGCGTTGTCTCGGTCATCGACGGTAATGAAGTCCTCAACCAACTCAATGTGACTTTCACGCTGACCGACGATGCCGGCGCATTCCGGATCAGCAATAGCGGCGTTGTCTCGGTGGACGATTCAAGCAAGCTTGATTTTGAAGGCAGCGATGTCGGCGAAGACGGCGTCATCTCGATCACCATCGAGATTGATGCAAGCTCGCCGGTGGTTATCGATGAGACGATCACGCTGGATCTGGCGGTCAACGACGTCAACGAAGCCCCTGTCTGGCTCACGGACGGCGATCTCGACAATGCGCAGGCCGCCGTGCCGCTGCGCATCGCGCTTTCGGCAAGCGATGTCGATGGTGATGATTCACTGAGCTATTTCGCCGACAGCTCTCCCCTGCCGGCCGGCCTGTCGCTGAGCAGCGACGGCATCTTGTCGGGGACCCCGACGGAAACCGGAAGCTTCAGCTTCGACATTGCCGTGACGGATGGTGATGAAGCCATCAGCCGAAGCTTTACCCTGGACGTCCTGGAGGCCCCGGCCAGCGAAACCGTTTTCGCCCGCCTTGACGGCAGCCCGGGGGACAATTTCGGCGCGGCCTTGAGCAGCCTTGAAGACATCTCGGGCGACAGCAAGCCTGAACTCCTGATCGGTGAGCCCAATGACGATGCTGCCGGCAGCGAAGCCGGCGCGGCGCTCCTCTTCGACATTGCCGGCGATACCAAGCTGGGGGTCGTTAATGGCGACGCGAGCGGCGATAATCTCGGAACAGCGGTCAGCGCGGCAGGCGACGTCAATAATGACGGCGTTCCGGATTATGCGATCGGTATCCCCTTTGGCGACGGCGAACTGACGGGTGTCGGCGTCGTCGAGTTCTTCTCAGGCGCCGACAACAGCTTTATCCGCGCCACCGAGGGCTTCGATAGCGGTGAGGAGTTCGGATCGGCCATCGGCCGGATCGGTGACGTCGATGGAGACACCATCAGCGATCTGATTGTCGGTGCGCCGGGCCGCAGCGACAGCGGCGGCGATCGCGGCGCAGCGACTGTTATCTCGGGGCGCGATGGCGATTCCATCCGCTTCCTGTTCGGCGAAAACGCCGGCGACCGCTTCGGGCATGCCGTCGACGGCGCGGGCGATGTCAACAATGACGGCGTGCCGGATTATATCGTCAGTGCCCCTTTCGCCGACACTGACCTGCTGACCGACGCCGGTGCCGTCTATGTCTATTCCGGCGCCGATGTCAGCCTGATCTACGAAATCGACGGCACCGAGGCGGCGGCGCAGTTCGGCTGGGCCGTATCCGGCATCGGTGACATTAATGATGACGGCTGGGACGATTTTGCGGTTGCGGCCAATCGCAGCGATCTGGGCAAGGAAAACGCCGGCGCGGTCTATCTGTATTCCGGGCGCGACGCGACGCTGCTTTTCACAATTCTCGGTGACGGTTCTGGGGATCAGCTCGGATACAGCATTGACGGCGCCGGCGATGTCGACGGCGATGGCACGCCCGATATCGTGATCGGTGCACCCTTCGATGATGACGGCGGCACGGATGCCGGATCAGCCAGGGTCATTTCGGGTGCCGATGGCCGCATCATTCTGCAGCGCGACGGGGACGGCGGTAACGCGCTGTTCGGCAAGGCTGTTACGGGCCTTGGCGACATCAACGGCGACAGCAAAGATGACGTGGCCATCGGCGCGCCGGGCGGCACCTATGTCGAGGTGATCGGTGTTGCGCCCGATCCGTTCGGCGCCAGCCAGGGAAATGATTCGATTGACGGCACCAGCGAAGCCGACACCATCGACGCGCTGGGCGGCGATGACACCGTCGACGGACTCGACGGCAATGACTTCATCGCCGGTGGCGACGGTCAGGACAGCCTGATCGGCGATTTCGGCGACGATACCCTTAACGGCGGCAAGGGCGACGACACGATCAGCGGCGGCTATGGCGGCGATATCATCGACGGCGGCGACGGCAATGACGTGCTCGAAGATTTCTTTGGCACCAATACGATCACCGGCGGCGACGGCGATGACAGTATCGATGCCGGCGGCAACAACAACAGCCTGTCGGGCGGGGATGGCAATGACACGATCGATGGCAGCAATAGCGAAGATACGATCGAGGGCGGCGACGGCGATGACAGCCTGCTCGGCAATAACGGGTCCGACTACATCACCGGCGGTAAGGACAATGACAGCTTCGACGGAGGTTTCGGCGACGATACGCTGAAAGGTGAAGACGGCAATGACGACCTGTTCGGCAGCTATGGCGGCGATTTGCTCGAAGGCGGTGACGGTGATGACGTCCTTGACGGCTTCTTCGGTGACGACACATTGCGCGGCGGCAAGGGCAACGACACCCTCTTCGGCGACTCCGATTCCAACACGATGGAAGGCGGCGATGACGATGACAGCCTCGTCGGCGGCTGGGGGAATGACAGCCTAAGCGGCGGCTCGGGAAATGACACGCTGTTGGGAGGTAGCGGCAACGACACGCTCATCGGTGACGGCGGTAATGACCTGGTCGACGGCGGCAGCGGCAACGACCTGATTACACATTCCGGCAATACCGACACGCTGCGCGGCGGCAGCGGGGATGACACCCTTGTTGTCGACGGGGTCGATGACGTCTATGAGGGCGGTACCGGTTTTGACGAAATCCAACTGCTCGACGACTTCTTCGGCTTCGACTTCGACCAGCTGTTTAACAGCGATGCGAGCCTGGAGAAGATTACCTTCAACGGCGGCAATAACGACCTCAACATCGCCCTCGCCGATTTGCAGAATTATTTGCCGAACCTGGAGCTTTTTGACGCCGGCAGCGGCGATGAGCGGGTTCTGTTCATAAAAGGCTCATCAAGCAACACGATCAATTTCCTCACCGAACTGGAAGAGAGCGACAGTGAAACCGTCGATGGGGTCACCTATCGCGTCTTTGATATTCCGGCGCTGACACTGCCGGAACTGCCCGCTAATGACGGTCCCGCCGAAGTGTCTGCCGGCACTTCCGGCGACGACAATATTGACGCCGATCAGCCCGGCGCCACGCTGACCGGCGGCGGCGGACGCGACCGGTTCATTATCGATGAACCCGGAAATACGCAGGTCATGACGATCTCGGATTTCCAGATCGGTGATCAGATTCGATTCGTGGGAGAGATATCGCTGTCGGATGTTGCGATTATCAACCTCAACAGCGGCGACGGCATTGTCACGGTCTCGGTCGCGAATACACAAATAAATGTAACCGGGCTGAATGCGTCCGATGATGCAACGATCTTCAGCAACAGCTCTTTCCAGGCCGTGCTCGGCGCCAACGCCCTGTCCGTCGACGATGACAATGGCTTCCCGGACGGCATCCTGCCCGGCGATGCCGTCGGCAGCGTCGCGATCGAGGACGGCATCGAGATCACCGGGCTGCAATCATCCGAGCCAAGCTTTGTCACCCCGCAAGGTCTCGGTGCCTTCATCCTGTCCTCGCCAGTTTCCGTTCCACTGGTCGCGGAGGGAACCCGGGACGGCTTCAGCTTCTCGACAGACGAGGCGCTGCCGAGCGGACTCACTATCGATAGCGATGACGGCATTCTCACCGGAACCGCTACGGAAACAGGATTTTTCACCTTTTCCGTCGACGCCCTGCCCGATGAAGATGCCGCTACATTCGAGAGCGATCCGTACATCTTCTTCGTCTATAGCGGGGGTCGGACCGAAGGGCTGGACAGTGAAACCGGCACCTTGGGGGCCGACACGTTCAACGGGGACAATACGGCCGATGCGCTATTCGGCCTTGCCGGCGATGATACGATTAACGGCCTCGCCGGTCGCGACTCCATCGCAGCGGGCATCGGTGACGACCTGATCGACGGCGGCCTCGACGATGATTTCATCATCGGTGGACTCGGTGATGACACCATCAAGGGCGATGCCGGTGCCGACAGCCTCCTGGGCGGTGTCGGCGATGACAGCATTGAGGGTGAAGAGAACGATGATACGATTTCCGGCGGCCCCAATGACGATGATATCGACGGCGGGCTCGGTAATGATGAGCTTGCCGGCGATGACGGCAACGACACGCTCAAGGGCGGCGACGAAAATGACGATCTGAGCGGCGGCGAGGACGACGACGACCTCGACGGCGGCAGCGGCAACGATACCCTCAGCGGCGGCGGCGGCCAGGACGAACTGCGCGGCG
The DNA here is from genome assembly GCA_964598335.1 of uncultured Rhodospirillales bacterium. GTDB lineage: Bacteria > Pseudomonadota > Alphaproteobacteria > CAZRBL01 > CAZRBL01 > CAZRBL01. The sequence continues at coordinate 17,754 of CAZRBL010000033.1, read as the reverse complement.
GCAGCGGGGATGACGCGCTGGAAGGCGGCAGCGGCGACGACACGCTCGAGGGCGGCCAGAACGACGACACCCTGCGCGGCGGCACCGGCAATGACACGCTGCGCGGCGGCACCGGCAATGACACGCTGCGCGGCGGCAGCGGCAATGATCGCTACCTCTTCGGCAACAACGCAAACGGCAACGCCGACTCAATCAGTGACAGCGGCGGCACCGATACCGTCGTTCTGGAAGAAGACAATCTCGATTTGTCGAACTCGATATCCATGAACGGCGTCGACGTACTTGAATTCGGAGACGATGTCAGCCGCGTCAAAATCCGTAATGTCAGCAGCTTTGACACGATTTCCGGCAATGACACGCAAACCGATATCATCGTCGTCTTCGATCCGGATGGGAATGAATCATTTGACTTCTCCAGTGCCGAGATCAACGGGATCAACCGCATCGAAGGAACCGGCGACAATGATGACATCACCACAAGCGATGATGCCGTCCCCCTGCTCGGTTTTGGCGGTAATGACACGCTAAGAGGCGGCAGCGGTAATGACAGCCTCGACGGCGGCGACAATGATGACAGCCTGCTGGGCGGCGAGAATGACGACACCCTGATAGGCGGTGGCGGCGTTGATACGCTGCGCGGTGAGGCTGGGGCCGACAGCCTGCAAGGCGGCACGGGTAACGACTCGCTGAATGGCGGCGCGGATAATGACACGATTTTCGGTGACGCCGGCCATGACGAGGCAGACGGCGGGACCGGCAATGATTCCATCCTCGGCGGGGCCGACAACGATACCCTCAACGGCGAGGCCGGTGACGATACGCTGATCGGCGGCACCGGTGATGACAGCCTCGATGGCGGCGATGGCAAGGACAGCATAATCGGCGGCGAAGGCGCCGATGAGCTCGACGGTATCGACGGCGATGACACGCTGTTCGGCGAGGCCGGCAATGATGATCTCGACGGCGATGACGGACAAGACAGCCTCGACGGCGGTGCCGATAACGACTCCCTCCGCGGCGGCAACGATAACGACACGCTGATCGGCGGCAGCGGCAATGACACGCTTCTCGGCCAGAATGATGACGATTTGCTGGACGGCGGCAGCGGGACGGATTCGCTGGAGGGCGGCGACGGTGCGGACACGCTGAAGGCGAGTGCGGGCGACGGCGATACGCTGATCGGCGGCAGCGGCGATGACCTGATCAAGACCCCCGATAGCGGTGCCAGCTTCGCCAGTATCAACGGCGGCGACGGTCTCGATGATCTGTTCCTTGACGGCTCGGATATCGATCTGACGCTCGATCAAACCACGCTCGACAAGCTCAGCAGCATCGAACGCTATGATTTGGGCGGCAACAATAACAGTTTATCGATCAATCTGGCCGATCTGCTGACTGACTTCGGAAATGACGCCAGCAATCTTGAGCAGCTCGACCTGGGCAACGGGCCTGAGAGCACCATTCTGATCACGGGCGACAGCAGCAACAGCGTTTCCGTCAATAACGGCTCGCTCTTGATTCTCGACACAGCGACCACGCACAGTTTCGGCGGGCAGGAGTATTATGCAACCGACACGATCGGCGGCAATGGCCCGAGAATGTTCATCGATACCGATATCGTCGACGACGGCACGATTTCCGGCATCAGCATTGGTCAGTAAGCCGAGCTATTTGGAGGTCGCGACGAAGACTCCGTCCCAGTCTGCCGGCGGCGGGGCGGTTCGGTATTCCGCAATCCGCTGCCGGTAGAGTCCGTACAGCACCGATAAATCGAGACCGGCTTCACGCGCCGCCATCTCAGCCTGCTTGCAGAGCCTTTCTGCGTCATCGAACTGCATCAGACGATAGGCGGTCAGGAATTGGCCGTGGACGGTGCGCAGCTGCATGAACGCCTCTGTTGTCGCAAGATCGCTGTCGCCCAACAGGCCGTAAATGGTGACCGGCTCCATTTTGCCCTTTACGCGGATCAGATCGCATTCGAGGCTGGCCATGTCGGGCACCAGCGCCGCTGTATCCTCCCCCATCAAAATCAGCATGCCATAGGCCTTGGTCTGACCTTCAAGACGTGACGCGAGATTGACGGCATCGCCGAGCGCCGAATAGGCGAAGCGCTGTTCGGAACCCATATTGCCGACACAGGAGGGGCCGGTATTGAGGCCGATCCCAGCCTTGAGCTCGATATGCTTGCGGCCGGTTTCCTTTGCTTCGCGTTCGAGGCGCTCATTCAACGGTCCCAGCACCGCGATCATGTCCAGCGCCGCCTTGCAGGCATGCCGGGCATGATCCGGGTCGTCGAGCGGCGCATTCCAGAACGCCATCATCGCATCGCCCATATATTTGTCGATGGTGCCGCGGTAATCGAGCACCAGCGCCGACATCGGGGTCAGGAAATCATTGATCAGCTTGGTCAGCCCCTCCGGATCGAATTGTTCGGAAATCGTCGTGAAGCCGCGAATATCGGTGAACATCACCGTCAAGTCCTTGACCTCGCCGCCGAGCTTGAGGCTGTCCGGATTGGCCGCCAGCTCCTCGACCAGATCGGGCGCGATATATCGGGAAAAAGCATCCCGGACGACCCCCTTTTCATATTCGGTCTGCATGAAGCCGAGCAGCGAAGAAGCCATATAGATCAGGGCGATACCGATGCTGGGATAGACCGGATCGAAGAGCAGCCCGGCCTGGCTGAAGGCGAGCCAGGAGCCTGCGAACCCGGCGCCGATGAAGACGATGCCGATCACCGCCCGCCACAGGGCAGAGAGAAAAGGGGCGGTCAGGATCAACAGCAGGCCGATGCCGATCAGGAAGAGCAGTTCCGCGCCTTCCAGATAAAAGGGCCGTTCGAGAAAACGGCCCTGCATGACCTGCTCGATCACCTCGGCATGGACCTCCACGCCGGCAATCGAAAGGTCCAGCGGCGTCGACCGCAAGTCTTTCAGCCCCGGCGCCGAGGTGCCGATCAGGACAATGTGATCCTGCAGCTTTTCCGGCGGGACGGTTCCGTTGATGACGTCCTGTGCGGAAACATAGCGTTCCGGCTTGTGACCGCTGTAATAGACCCAGAGCAATCCGTCCTTGCCCGTCGGCACCTGAAAATCGCCCATCCGCAGCGCGGTAATGCCGAAATCCGAGACCAGCCCGCCACCCTGCCCGCGGCCGCGGCTGTTGATGCTGATGCTGCGCTCATCCATCGCCACGCGCAGGGTTTCCAGCGACAGCGCCGGGTAGAGCGTGATCGGTCCATCCTCTGCCGGTCGATAGCCGACAACCAGCGGCACACGACGCACAATGCCGTCGAAATCGGGCAGGATGTTGAAATTGCCGTTGCCGGCCGATTGCGCGGCGATGACGTCGAGATTGGTGATCGAACCCGACAGATAGGGCACGAAATTCGACGGATCATCGTCGCCGCCACGCTTGCCCCAGCCGACATGCAGTTCCGGCTTGTCACCGAAGCCCACCGGGTTGAGCATAAAGCCGGTGACCACCTGCCCCGCCCTGCCGATGGCCTCGCCCAGCACCGCATCATGATCCGGCATGGCCAGCAGGGAGTCGCGGAGCGCGGGCGCTGTCGACAGGCGGTCAAGCCGCCTTGCAAAGGCGCTGGGCGAGGTCCGGTCGGGCTCGGCAAAAACGATATCGAAGGCGATGGCGCGCGCACCATAGCCATCGAGCGCAGTTACCAGATCGGCAATCCGTGTCCGGGGCCAAGGCCATTGGCCGTATGTCTGCAGCGACGCTTCATCAATATCGACAATACGGACCCCCGGATGTGCCGGCCTCGGCGCGATCCGATTATAGGCGTCGAAGGTGGAGATCTGCAGATTCTCGATAAAGCGCGGCTCATCGATCCGCAGATAAACCGCAGCCGCCAGCAGCAGACAGCAGAAGCCGATCTGAAACCCGGTGCTGAACAGAATGCGTTGCAGCACGGTCAAGCCTCCCGCAAGGCGCGGTCGCCGGCGCGAAGAATGGGCGAGAGCAGATAGCTCATGATCGTGCGCTTGCCGGTAATGACATCGATTTCGGCGATCATGCCCGGGATGATCGGCAGCCGCGCTTCATCGGCGCCGAGAAAAGTCCGCTCGGTCAGGACATCCACCTCGAAATAGAGCTGGCCGTCGGGCCCGCTGACAGCATCGGCGCTGATCCGCTCCAGCGTGCCGGGTATCGAGCCGTAAATCTGGCTGTCATAGGCGGTGATCTTCACCCGAACCTCCTGACCGGGCTGGATGAAAGCGATATCCGACGGCCTGACACGGGCGCGCACGATCAGTTCGTCCTCGGCCGGGACAATCTCGACCAGCGGCATGGCCGGCTGCACCACGCCACCGATGGTGTTGACCAGAATGCGCTGTACCACACCGGACACAGGCGCGCGCAACTCGGTTCGGCGCACCCGGTCTTCGCTGGAGGTCAGGCGCGCTTCAAGCGATGCGATGCGCGTCCGGATTTCGGTCAATGCCGTTTGCGCATCGGCTCTGAATTTTGTCTCAACCTGCTCCAGCCGACGCTCAGCGGCCGCGAGTTCGGCACGCAGGCCGACCAGACGCTCGGTCAAGGCGGCCCGCCCGCCTGCGGCCTCGTTCAGTGCCCGCTCCAGCTCCAGCAGCTTTACTTCGGGCACCGCGCCGCGTTCGACCAGACGGCGGTTGATCGCAAGTTCCTGATCGGCAAGCTCGACAGCCCGTGCGAGCTGGCTCAGCCGCGCTTCCCCCTCGGCTATCTCGGCGCGGACGGATGCGATATCCTCGGTCAGTATCGCCGCTTCAGCCGCTTTCTCCGAGGCGCGGGTCTCAAACAATGCCTGTTCCCCGGCAACCGCAGCCGGCGCGCTTTCGACAAGATCAGCGGGGAAAACGGGCAGCGTGCCGTCGGCTTCGGCATTGCGTCTGATCTCGGCCGCCCGCAGCCCGGTCAATTCGGCCCGCAGGCTGCCCTCTTCGGAGGCGAACAGCACGTCGTCAATGCGCAATAAAAGCTGCCCTTGCTCGACAAATTCGCCCTCGCGCACCGCCATCTCGGCAAGCAGACCGCCTTCGAGCGATTGCACGATCTGCAATTCGCTGCTCGGCACCACCTGACCCGAGCCGCGGGTCACCTCTTCGATTTCGGAAAAGCTGGCCCAGATCACGGCCCAGACAAAGAAGGCGATCACCGCGAATAGCAACAGGCTGGCGCTGAGCCGTGGCCGCAATTGCGCGGCTGCGGCCAACTCCGACATGAAGGCAATATCCGTGTTGCGGCTCATCGCTCGGCCCCCGGGCCATGCTGATTGGCGAAACTTCGGGAAAGCATGTAACCTGATTGCTTAACGAACTGCAACGAATCGGAGCCTCCGCCGCAATGGCCGACGCCAGCACCGTCAATAACGATCCTGAGCAGGAAGTTGAAGACGATGTCGACGCCGCCACCGGCGGCGATCATGTCGATATTGCAGCGGCTTTGGGCGAAACGGTGCCGTTCGACTCGCTCGACGAGGCGACCCACGCCTTTGACCGTGCGATGGGAAGCTCGCCGACCATCCCGCTTGCCGATGGCCGCATTTTGACGGCCGCCGGTTGTTTTCGCATGGCCAAGGCGGAAATCGACGGTGAGGAGCATCGGCTGCTGCTGTTTTCCTTCGACCCGGAAAAGCTGCGGAGCGAGGGCGACGGGAGCAGCGATCCATCGCGGCTCGATGCCGCTGACGGCATCTATGTGATCCGCGCCCGCAGCGGCAAATCACGTATGGACTGGGTCCAGCGGACGATCAGCGAAGTCACCGACAACATCACCTATCGTAATCTCAAAAGCACGACATTGTATCGTGCCGCCGACGATATGTGGCTCAGCGATTGCGTCTCCCACCGGCTGTTTCCAGCCGAGGATGAACAGGATGCCGTTGCCGATGGTGTCACCGAGGCACCGCCGAAGAAGGCGGAGCCCGATACCGAAACCGAGGCCGCCGAAACGGAAGAACCGAAATACTGGCTGAAGCTCTACACCTCGGCCAAACCCAGCGAAGCCTTTACCGATGTGGATTCAGACTATGTCCGCGTTCTCTCCCTAGGCAGTGAACAGGGCAAGTTTACCGAGGCGGATGCGCGTGCGGAAGTGGCCGCCGATTTCTTTGAACGCGCCAAACGCGTCGCCGCCGATCAGGATCCGCTGACCGCCAAAGAGCGCGTTGCGCCGCGCCAGCTTGCCGTCCGCAGCCTGCAGCGGGCGCTGAACAACATGCGGGAATATTTCACCGGCAGCGGACCGATCCGCTGGACCACCGATGCGCTGAAACTGGGGATCAAGGCGATCGGCGGACCGCTGTCCTGGCTCAATGTCGCCATCGACAAGACGCTCGACTGGGCCGGCACGACTTTTGACCGCAAGACCGATCTGTTCGACAGCCGCGGCTGGGAGAAGGAGAAAACCGAAGATATCGACGGCCTTTACGCCAATGGCTTGAACGAGGACGACCCCAATTGGGACAATGACGGGCGTATCGTCCCGGTGCCCGAGCGGCAGGTGAAGGCCGGCGCGGTGCGCAAGCTCGAACTGCTCGACTATAAACAGGCGGGCATCTTCCGAAACTGGGCCAATCCGCCGCGCAAATCCGATGATCCTCAATGGGAAGCCTTTTGGCTGATGATGTCGCCCGGTGCCCTGCCCGGCACCATTGTGCGTCGTCGCCCCAACGGCATGATGCAGTTCGACAGCCCGATCGGCGTATCGATCCTGATGAAAGAGGATGTCGCGCACCGCGGCGATGGTCATGGACCGACCGTCGCTTACATCCGCTATGTGCCCTCGATGCGCCAGCCGAATGCCGAACGGATCCCCAGCCGGATCAAGGATCAGCTTTCAAAAAGCGCTGCATTGCGTGTCGAGATCGGCGAAAACGGCTTTGTGACCAAGCCCATTGCCGCCAAACAGTTCATCAAGGAATTACAGTCGATCACCGCCGCCGAACCGGCGTCTCCCGCTGACAGCCCGCAACCGCAGATATCGCCGAAGAGCGACGCAACACCCATGTCGGGGCCGCTCGACAGGCTGCTGAAAAACCTTAGTCTCCGCCTGACGATCGAGGACGGAGACCCGCCGGCGCTGAGCCCGGAAGGCACCGCGAAAACCGCCCCGGCACCGGCAAAGGATAAAACCGTGAAGGGGCCTACAGCCCCGATTTGACCTGCCCCGACTGCAGCGCTTCAATCACCTTGTCACGCGGGCCATCCACCACCGTCCGGCCCTGATCAAGCACAATGATCCGGTCGACCAGCGGCAGTAGCGCAGTGCGATGGGTCACAAGAACCAGCGTTTTTTTGGCTATCAGCGGCTTGATCTGGTCAACCACCGCCTTTTCCGTCGTGGCATCCATCGCATTGGTCGGCTCATCGGCGATCAGCATCGGCGCGTCCTGGATCAGCCCCCTGGCCAGGGCGATTGCCTGCCTTTGCCCGCCTGAAATCCCCTCGCCGCCCTCACCGATCGGCAGATCATACCCCATAGGGTGCCGGCTCGCGAAACTGTCCACCATGGTTGCCGTCGCCGCGCGCAGCACGGCGGCATCATCTGCATCGGGCCGCGCCAGGGTCAGGTTTTCGCGCAGGCTGCCGCGCAGCAGCACACTATCCTGGCCGACAAAGGCGATGGCGCGGCGTAAATCCGCGGGATCGATTTGGCGCAACTCGGTATTGTCGATCCGTACACTCCCGCGATCCGGATCGTAGAGACCGAGCATCAGCTTGAGCAAAGTGCTCTTGCCGGAACCGATACGGCCAAGAATCGCGACTTTTTCACCGGCATCAATCGAGAGGCTGACATCACGCAAGGCGGGCTCGCCACTCGGCGCGCCGGGATAGGCAAAGTCGACATCGACCAGCGCGACACTGCCGCGGAGCTGCGGCCGATGAAGGAAATCCCGGCCGGGCGGCCGGTCGACGGGCATCCGCATGATGCTGTCGAGATTGTTCAGGGCGCTGGAGGCGTAGTGATAACGGTTGATCAGCTGCACCAGCTGCGCCATCGGCGCCATCGCGCGACCGGTAATGATCACACAGGCGATCAGGCCGCCAATGCTCAAGGCACCGTCGCGGATCAGATACATGCCCGTCAGCACGACCAGAACCGAGCTGACCTGCGTCGCGAAAGACGCGCAATGCAGGGCAAAAGCACCCAGGAAACGGCTCTGCTGGCCCCATCGGGCCAGTTTGCCGGTAAGTTCCTGATAGCGCTGCCGCAGCCTTCCTTGGGCGCCGAGGGTTTTGACCGTCTCAAGACTGCTCAATGATTCGATCAGCAGGCCATGGCGTTGTTCCTGGCTTTGCATGCTGCGCCGGACGATACGCATCACCATCGGCTGCACCACCAAGCCGACGATCAGAATCGCCACCATGGCACCCGCGACCACCCAGGCGACCGGCCCACCGATCAATGCAATGACCAGCAGGAACAGCAGCGCGAAGGGCGCATCGACCAGCGCGGTGAGCGTCGCCGAGGTGAAGAAATCGCGTACGCTCTCGAAATCCCTCAGAACACTGGCAAAAGCCCCGGTCGACCGCGGCCGGTTGGCGAGCCGGATGTCCAGCACCTGATCGTAAATGCGGCTGGCAAGCGCGACATCCGAGCGTCGTCCTGCGGTATCGATGAAATAGGTCCTGAGGCTTTTGATCAGAAGATCGAAGCCGAAGACCGTCAGCGCCCCGATGCCGAGCACCCAGCCGGTTTCCAGCGCATCATTAGGCAGCACACGATCATAGACGTTCATCACGAAAAGCGGGCTGGCGAGGGCAAAGATATTGATCAGCACGGTCGCCAGCAGCACCTGCCCATAAACCCACCAATGACGCTTCAGGACGTTCCAGAACCACGCCTTGGGCTCATCCTCCGAGGCTTCGGTTTGCTCGCTTTCTGTCGGCTCTGGCCTGATCAGAAGGACGAAGCCGAGGGCTTTGGCGGCAAGGTCGGTGACCGGAATCGTCTCTTCGGCCCGGCTTGCCGGGTTCCATAGCCGAGCCCAGCCATCCTTGATGTCGAGCAAGAGAGCGGCACGCGCTTCCTGAAGCGGCAGGATCGCCGGCAGCGTCAACGAGGAAATCCGTTCGACTGATCGTTCGGCAACGGCAGCACGAAATCCGGCCCGTTCGGCAATCGTCATCAGCAGCGCCGGCGTGATCGGATCATGCGGCGCAGCGGGTTGTCCCGCAGTCAGCGCTTCAGGGCTTTGCGGCCGTCCATGTCTTCGGGTCAGCTCGGCAAGGCATGGCAGCAGGTCAGCGCTCTTGCCCCGATCGGCTGCAGCTACGTCGTCCGCATCGGTTTCTTCGCGCATGGGAACGGTGTCGGGCATGATCGCCTGATCGTGTCCTTAGGGCGCCGCCCGCGCCTCTATTGCCAGGGCGGCACGCAGCTCGCCCAGCGTCGCCAAAAGACGATAGACTGCCAACTGAGCGCGGCGTTCCCCCTCGATCAGCGCAAAGCGCGATTGGTAGGTTTCGTTCGTGACCGCCATCAAATCCAATACACCGGCCTCGCCGCCCTCAAACAGATCATTGGTCAAGGACAGGATCGTCTCGCTGGCGTCGCGTTGTCGCCTCACCTGTTCCAATGACCGGCGAGCGGTTTCCAATTCGGTAAAATCGCGGGCGACCTGTTGCTCGACCAGGCGCTGCCGCTCACGCAAATCGAAGCGCGCACGTTCATGCTGAGCTACTGCTCGACTGACCCGCGCCAGATCGCCGCCACCCAGCGAAAACGCCCAGCTCAAGCGCAGCAGGGCTTCGGCAGAGATGCTTTCACCGCCAAGAGCGGCGCTTTCTTCATCGCGAAAATAGGAAACCTCGGCGTCGATCCGCGGGAAGAGCTGCGAGCGTACCGCCTTTGTATCATAGCGGGCTGCTTCGGCCGCATTGGCCGCGCTCAGCACTGTCGGGCTGGTCTCTTCGGCCTGCGCTCTTGCCTCCTCAACCGTCGTCGGCAGCAGCGCGGGCTGCGGCAGAGCAGGCGGCACCAGCGTCTCAGGCGGTCTGCCGCCTATGGCCTGCCGCCAATCGGCCTCGGCGAAAGCGAGCTGCCCTTCAGCCTCGACCAATCCGGCCGTCGCCAAGGCAAGAAGCGAGTCGGCACGCGCCATCGCCGTTTGGTCGGCGGCGCCTTCGGCAGCCTGCTGTGTGACGTCCCCGCGATAGTCCTCGATCTCACCGACAAAAGCGCGCGCACTTTCAAGGAAACGGCGTGCAGCATAGACCGCCAGAAAGGCATCCGCGGCCTGCAGCGCGATCGTCTCCTGGGAATCAATCACGGTGAACTCGCTGGCATCCAGCCGCTCCCGCGAAGCGCGGACACGATTTTGCGTGCCGAAAAAATCGAATACGGGCTGGTTCAGCGCAACGCGGTAATCCTCGGAGAAATCCTTTGCGAACGGGCTGGCATTCTCGCCGCCGGCGCCCGCGGCCTCGGCCAGGCGCCGGGTCGTCGTATCCTGACGCCGAACGCCGCCGGCATTGCCGGTAAAGGTCAGCGTCGGAAAATAGCCGGCACGCTCCTGCCTGACGCCCTGCCTCGCAGCCTCACGTTCGGCGAGGGCGGCGCCGATCCTCGGATGCTCCGCCAAAGCCTCTGCGACCGCCTCATTCAGCGTCATCGCCGTTGTCGGTGCCGCCATGAGTGCGCAACCGCTGAACAGCAGTGCGGTCAGGGCAAGGAGTTTGTTCAGCCTCGGCGGCGCAAAGAACGGCAAGACGTTTCCTGAATGGCTACCCTACACGGCCGAACGGCGAGCTTGGGGAGAGCCCCAAACACAGACACCGTAAGGTCGGGGCTGGATACTGCCGCATCGCCTGTATGTAAAGTGCATGACCGTTTTTCGGCCCCTTCCACCCTTGGTTTCATGGGCCAGACTCGGCTAAGACTGCGCGAAATACTGGGCGACGAAATCACTTTGGGAGCCGGCCATGGCGATCGATGTCAGTGACCTTACCATGCTTATGGTCATCATCGAGAAGGATCACGACCTAACCGCTGTCGAAGCGCTGGAATCGGTCGGCATTGATGCGATGACCTTTGTCGGCGCCACAGGGACCGGGGTCTGGCAACATGTTGCCCGTGAAGTAAGCCCGCATAAAACGCTGGTGATGTCCGTGATCCCGAGAAATCAGCTTGATCGCGCCATGGCGGCATTGGCCGACAAGGCCGGGCTGTCCGAACCCGGCCGCGGCGTCGCCTTTGCAATCCCGGTGGAGGCCGGCATGGGTGCCGGCATCAGCCAGGATATGCGAACGCGGTGAACGGAAGCGTTAAATGGTCGGAGCGAGAGGATTCGAACCTCCGGCCCCTGCCTCCCGAAGACAGTGCTCTACCAGGCTGAGCTACGCTCCGACCGAGGGTTTTCGCCGTAACGAACGCGTCGGCGAAATCGGGAAACCGTGGGTATAGTGGCGCCGCCCTGCTTTCACAAGACCGGCCTTGCTACGCTAATATTGGCGTCGAATGGTAAAGTCGACAATCTCATCGAGAACAGATCGAATCTGACCGAGCGGAAGCCCGTTCAACGCCTGCCTTGCCGCATCGCCGAATTCTCCCGCCCGGGCGATGCTCCGCTCGAGCGATTTGCGTGTCGATAACAGGTCCATGGCACGATCGAGATCGCTTCGCTGCTGCTCCATATTTCCCAGCGTACGCTGCCAGAACTCACGCTCTTCCGCGTTCTCGGCGCTTTCAATCGCATAAACCACGGGCAATGTAAGCTTGCCGGCCTTGAAGTCGTCGCCGATTGTTTTGCCCAGGCGGCTGCGTTCGGCTGAATAATCCAGAACGTCATCGACGATCTGAAAAGCGATGCCGAGATTACGACCATAATCATGAAGCTGTCGGCAGGTCTCCGCGGGCTGTCCGGCGACGACACCGCCGATCTGGCAGGCCGCGGCAAACAGCGCTGCGGTCTTCGAGTCGACGACCCGAAGATAGGCAGCCTCATCGGTCTCCAGATCATTGGTCGTCATCAATTGCAGGACTTCGCCCTCGGCGATGATCGAGGATGCGCGGGATAGAATGCGCAACACGTCAAGAGAGCCGTTTTCAACCATCAGCTCGAAAGAGCGGCTGAACAGGAAATCGCCGACCAGAACGCTGGCGGTATTGCCGAAAAGATCATTGGCCGATGCCTTGCCGCGGCGCAGCGCACTTTCATCGACGACGTCGTCATGCAGCAGCGTGGCCGTGTGAATGAATTCGACACAGGCGGCGAGCAGATGATGTGCCTTGCCGTCATAGCCGAACATCCGCGCGCAGGCGACGGTAAGCATGGGCCGCAGCCTTTTGCCGCCCGCTGCGACGATATAGCCGGCAAGCTGCGGGATCAGCGCGACCGGCGAGTGCATGCGTTCGACAATCAGCGAATCGACCGCTGTCATATCATCGGCAAGAAACGCCGCGAGCGCCTCGAGCGGATTGCCATCCTGCTGCTCGGTCGCATTGCGGGCCTGCATCTCGCGATCGCGCACCAGCGCGTCCGGTGCCGGAGTGCTCACTGTTGAATCATCGCGCATCATCGGCGCAAACAGGCCAGGAAAGGAACATGCGTGAGTTGCAAGATACGGCCCCCGATAGGCATATCAAGGCTACAAAACGACGCCTGAAGTGCTCAAAGGACCGCCGCCCGACCGCCGATGCAAGAAATCGTCCGCACCAACGACCCGGTTTTGCTATCATTTCTGACCGCCCTGCTCAATGAGCGGGGAATCACCAGCATGATCGCCGATCAGTATACCAGCGTCCTCGAGGGCAGCATCGGTGCCATCCCGCGCCGCCTGCTGGTCGAAAGTACGGATTTGCCCGCGGCCAGACGGCTGATTGAGGAATCCGGCTATGGTCACGTGCTGCACCGTCCCTCAGCGCTCGATTAGGCGTTGACCGAAGGCTTCACCGACGATCGCCTGCTTGGCGGCCGCCTTGTTTTTCGTCAGCCCGAGACAGGCTATCGCGCGGCGATCGATCCAATTCTACTGGCAGCGTTTACCGAGCCGGCGCGCGGCGGCAGCCTAGTCGAGCTCGGCTGCGGCAGCGGCGCGGCGCTGTTGTGCCTCAGCTATCGCCGGCCGGATTTGCGCGGAATCGGGCTGGAACGCGACCCGGTCGCTGCCGATCTATGCCGCCGCAACGCCGCTGAAAACGCCTTCGACGACAGGATTGACGTGATCACGGCTGACCTCCGCAGCTTGCCCGAGGGCATCGCCCGCAACGCCCATGACGCCGTGATGATGAACCCGCCCTATCTCGACCCGTCGCGCCACCCTGCCCCGCCGGACCGAGCCAGGGCCGGCGCCCATAGCGAAACCGATACCGAGCTGACGGCATGGATCGCCGCCGCGCACAGGCTGTTGCGACAGGGCGGACAGCTTACGCTGATCCACCGCGCCGACCGGTTGGATGAAATTATCGCGGCGCTGATGCCGCGCTTCGGCAGCTTCGGCATCGTGCCGCTCTGGCCCAGGGCCGGGCAGGCGGCGCGACGCATCCTGATCGGTGCGCGCAAGGGCGGGAAAGCGCCGCTCGAGCTGGGTGCGGGTCTTGTCCTGCACCGCGATGATGGCACCTACACCGAAGCTGCACGGCGTATCCTTGAAGACGGGATGGCGCTGGATGCGGCCATGCACGAGACACGAGGCTAGATGATGCTGCGACTGCTCAAGAAACTTCCCGTGATCGGCCAGTCGATCCTGGTGCCGCCGACCGTGCCCGTCGTCCGGCTGGAAGGGATGATCGGCGGCATGGGCGCAGGCCGCCGCAACATCACGGCGAAGAAAATCGAACCGGTTCTCAAACGCGCCTTCTCGATCCCCGATATCAACGCGGTTGCCCTGATCATCAACTCGCCCGGCGGCTCGCCCGCACAATCCTCTCTCATCGCCGGCGCGATTCGCCGCTGGAGCGAAGAGAAACAGGTCCCGGCACTCGCCTTTGTCGAGGACATCGCCGCCTCGGGCGGCTATTGGCTGGCGACCGCCGCCGACGAGATCTTCGCCGACCGGAATGCCATTATCGGCTCGATCGGGGTCATTTCGCAGGGTTTCGGCCTGCATGAAGCGATCGAGAAGATCGGTGTCGAACGCCGGGTCTACACCGCCGGAAAAAGCAAATCGGTGCTCGACCCTTTCAGGCCCGAAAAACCCGATGATATCAAGCGGCTGAAGCGCATTCTTGAAGGCTTGCACAAGAACTTCATCGCGCAGGTAAAGGACCGGCGCGGCGATAAGCTCAAAGAGGATGACGGCCTGTTTACCGGCGATTTCTGGCTTGCCGAGGACGCAATAGAACACGGCCTGATCGACGGTGTCGCCGATATGACGACGCTGCTCAAGGAACGCTTCGGCGAAAAAGTGCAATTGCTGCCGATCGAGCAAAAGCGCGGCCTCTTCTCGCTGCCCTGGAGCGGCGGCGGCGATGTCGGCGGCGATCTCCGGGGCGATTTCGGCGGCGGGGTCACGGACCGGCTGCTTGAGAGCGCCACTCTCAACCTCGCCGATCTCGCCGAGGAGAAAATCATCCGCGCTCGTTACGGACTTTACTGAGCCAGGTCCGGCTTGAGTTTGATCAGTGCCCGCGCCTATGGTCGGCGCGATTTGACGCGCATTCTGCCATGACCTTTCAAGACATGATTCTCGCCTTGCAGGCCTATTGGTCGCGGCAAGGCTGCATGATCCTGCAGCCCTATGATCTGGAAATGGGCGCGGGCACCTTTCATCCGGCCACCACGCTGCGCTCGCTGGGTCCCGATCCCTGGGCGGCCGCCTATGTCCAGCCCTGCCGTCGGCCGACAGACGGCCGCTATGGCGAGAACCCCAACCGGCTGCAGCATTATTACCAGTTTCAGGTGATCGTGAAGCCCAGCCCCGAGAACAGTCAGGAGCTCTATCTCGACAGTCTCGCGGAGATCGGCATCAAGCCCGATCTGCACGATATCCGCTTCATCGAGGATGATTGGGAAAGCCCGACGCTCGGCGCCTGGGGGCTGGGCTGGGAGGTCTGGTGCGACGGCATGGAAGTGACGCAGTACACCTATTTCCAGCAGGTCGGCGGCCATGAATGCGCGCCGGTATCGCTCGAGCTGACCTATGGCCTTGAGCGCCTCGCCATGTACATCCAGGACAAGGACAGCGTTTACGACCTCGCCTATAATGAGCGCTTTTCCTATGGCGATGTTTTCCTGAAAAACGAACAGCAATTCAGCGCGTTCAATTTCGATCACGCCGATACCGAGGTGCTGTTCCGCCAATTCGCCGAGGCCGAGGCGGCGTGCCGGATGCTGGTCGCCGAAGACCTGCCTCTGCCCGCCTATGAGCAATGCATCAAGGCCAGCCATCTGTTCAACCTGCTGGATGCGCGCGGCGTCATCAGCGTCGTCGAACGTCAAAGCTATATCCTGCGCGTCCGAGACCTTGCCAAGGCCTGCTGCACGGCGTGGATCGGCGCGCCGGCCGGGGCCGCCTGAGCCATGGCGCAATTTCTGCTCGAACTTCTGACCGAGGATATTCCGGCCCGCATGCAGGCGCGCGCGGCCGACGATCTCAAACGGCTGTTCTGTGATGCGCTGAAAGCCGAAGAGCTTGGCTTCGAGGTCGCCGAGGCTCATGTCACCCCGCGCCGGCTGACGCTGGTCATCGAGGGACTGCCGACCGCAACCGAGGCCCGCACCGAGGAACGCCGCGGGCCCCGGGTGGATGCGCCGGAACAAGCCCTGCAAGGCTTCATGCGCGGCAACGGCCTGAGCAGCCTTGATGAAGCCGAGCAGCGCGAGACCCCGAAGGGAACCTTCTGGTTCGCTGTCAAGACAATCGCGGGGCGCAACACCGCCGATGTCCTGCCGGATCTCATTATCGGCACGGTCGAGAAACTGCCCTGGCCGAAATCCATGCGCTGGGGCGCGCACCGCCGCAGCTGGGTGCGCCCGCTGCGCGGCATCCTGGCGGTGTTCGACGGCAAGCCTGTCCCGGGTGCCCTGCCCCTCAATCCCGGCGAGATTGCCTTTTCCACCCGGACGGTCGGCCACCGCTTCCACGCGCCGCACGCCTTCGAGGTGACGGATTTCGCCGGCTATCGCGACGGCCTGTTGCAGCGCAAGGTGATCATTGATCGCGAGCAACGGAAACGCATTATCCTTGAGCAGGCGGGCGAAAAATGCGGCGCTCAGGGCCTGCGCCTCGTCGACGATCCGGGCCTGCTCGACGAGGTCTGCGGTCTGGTCGAATGGCCGGTGGTCTATCTCGGCGCGATTGATCCCCGGTTCATGGATCTGCCGCCCGAGGTCCGCGCGACCTCCATGCGGACGCATCAGAAGTATTTCGCGACCGAGACCGAGGACTGCCAATCCGCACCCTTCTTCATGATCGTCGCCAATGTCGAAACCGAGGATGACGGCAAGACCGTCATCGCCGGCAATGAAAAGGTACTGCGGGCCCGGCTGGCCGACGCCCAATTCTTCTGGGATCAGGACCGCAAGCGTACCCTTGAAAGCCGCCTGCCCGATCTCGAACAGATCAAGTTCCACGAAAAGCTCGGTTCGATGCGTGAGAAGGCCGAGCGGATCAGCAAGCTGGCGGCGCATCTCGCGACCATGACGGGGCTCTGCGACCCCAAGGACGCCGCTCGCGCGGCGCTCTTGGCCAAGGCCGATCTAACCAGCAGCATGGTCTATGAGTTTCCAGAGCTTCAGGGAATCATGGGCGGATACTATGCACGCCATGACGCCGAGAAAGCGGAAGTGGCGCTGGCGATCGGGGAACACTACCGACCTGTCGGCCTCTCGGACCTGCCACCGAGCACGCAATTGGGAAAAATAGTGGCGATTGCGGACAAGCTGGACAGCATGGTGGCGTTTTTCTCGATTGACGAAAAACCAACAGGCAGCGGGGACCCGTTCGCTCTCCGCCGAGCAGCGCTCGGCGTCGTTCGGACCATCCTCGAAAACGATATCCGAATTGATCTCGAGGCCTTTCTTGCTTCCGCTGGCCTCGATGCATTTCGCACAGTGCACGTCACAAAGACGCTCTTTGACGAGGTTATCGAATTCATCAGCTCGCGCCTTAAGGTCAGGATGCGTGATATCGGCAAGCCATATGACCTGATCGATGCCGTATACGCGGCAGAAGAAGCCGATCTGGTTCGGCTTGTCGCGCGCGTCGACGCACTCGGTAACGCGATCGACACCGAAGACGGCAGGAACCTCCTCGCCGGGTACAAACGCGCCGCCAATATCCTGCGGATCGAGAGCAAAAAGGACGACGCGGATTACAACGACACCGCTGTCGATAATGATTTGTTGCAGCAAGCCGAAGAGACCGCCCTTGCGGACGCGCTTGGCTCAGCCGAGGCCGCTATCAAACCCCTGTTCGAGGCAGAGGACTTTACCGGCTGCATGGCCGCATTGGCGAAGCTCCGCGCGCCCATCGACGCCTTTTTCGATCAGGTCACCGTCAACGCCGATGACCCGGCCCTGCGGCGCAACCGCCTTGCCCTGCTCGCCGAGATCAAACGCACCATCGACCAGATCGCCGATTTTTCAAAAATTGAGGGCTGAGCTTTCCTCATATCGCTCCGCCCTCGCAGAATGGGTCGCCGATGCCCATAAATAGGGGCACGCTATCAGGCGTCGTTCTGCGCCAACTTGATCAGAGACCGTATCATGGCCCCCGAGGGACTTTCCACCGCACAGCAATCCGCTTCCGAGACCGACGGCAAATGGGTCTACCGCTTTGGCGAAGGCGCCGCCGAGGGCCGCGCCGACAT
>CAZRBL010000032.1:27911-35384 GCA_964598335.1 uncultured Rhodospirillales bacterium | reverse complement strand
CGACATCGCTGCGGTAGTCGTCGCAGCGAAGACGACAATAAGCCATCCCCGCCCGTCCTGGGTTGGGGTGGGTGAGGTCTGGCTAGGCTGCATCAAACAGCCCTCCTTGCGAGCCGATAGCCGGGCACGCGGGTGGCATTTTATCGGGCAGTAATTGCAGGCATGGTTTACCGTCCTTCGCGGCGCCGCAGCGCTTGAACCCGGCCCGCTGATAGCAATAGCCGGGATTCGTTGAACGGATCGCGCTGGGTAAGACGAAGGTGATCATGCCCAATGCGGGCGGCTCGCCAAAAGTGTAGCGGGTGGCCGCGACGGCTTGGGTAATCAGCAATGACGACAGCGCCGCCTTCTCATTCCGAAACAGTGAACAAACCCACGCGCCAGCCCATGCGTGTTTGACGTATTCAGCAAACGGCCAAGACGTAACCCAAAGCGCGCGGCCGGTTTCTGTCTCGGTATAGAGCACTAGACACCGCCCCGGCGGCACAAACTGCGGGCTGCCAATCTTTTGCCGGCTGTAGTGCCGGTCGGCCATCCGGGCGGCCTTGGGGTCAGCGCGATGGCTGACTTGCCAAAGCATCACGCCGCCCCCGACTTCGGGAATTCTTGGGGACTCAATGGCACGGAATCGGGGTTTGTTCCGGTTTTATCGGCAACAATCACGCTTGCGGTGGTACCGGAAACCGCGCTAGAAGCCGCGCAAACACTGGCACGGGACGTAGCGCAGCCTGGTAGCGCACTTGTTTTGGGTACAAGAGGTCCCCGGTTCAAATCCGGGCGTCCCGACCATGGTTTGAGAGCGAATGTCAACGGATCGATCCGATGGAGAATCACCCCAGCATAGTGTGGATATACAGGCCGTCGAAAACGGCGATGCAGTCAGGACGTCGAAACACGCAGCGCTGGGTGTTGGAGTACGAAATCGAAAGCAAGCGCCGCCCCGAACCGCTGATGGGCTGGACCGCGTCCGAGGATACCCTCAACCAGGTCAAGCTGCGCTTTGACAGCAAGGAAGAGGCTATCGCCTTCGCCGAAAAAAAGGGCTGGGCCTATCACGTGCAGGAAGCCCATGACCGCCGTCAAAAACCACGCAACTATCTGCAGAATTTCAGCTATAAGCGGCCTTGGGAAACGTGATAGTCAGTAAAGCCGGCCTAGCCCTCACCCCCGCCCCGCCTCCCCTCGACAGTATGCTTGCAGGGAAGGCGGGGCGGGGGTGAGGGGCGGACCGGCCCAAGTCACCGCCCCAAGTCACCGGCCCAAGCCACCAACGGCCCCGTAGCTCAGCTGGATAGAGCAGTGGATTTCTAATCCTCTGGTCGCAGGTTCGAGTCCTGCCGGGGTCGCCACACACATTGTGTGTTTTCCTTTTCAACGTGATCGCCTGATGCAGCCATTCACCTTTCAAACCGTCCCCGACATTCGCTTCGGCAGCGGCATGATCGCCGGGCTGCCCGAGGCGATTGAGCGTTTTGCCGCGCGGCGGGCGCTGATCGTGACCGATGCGGGGGTCCGGGCTGCCGGGCTTGTCGAGCCGGCGGCTGATGCGCTGAACGCTGCCGGGATCGAGACCGTGATTTTCGACCGCGTCGTCGCCGATCCGCCCGATCACGTCATTCATGATGCGACGGCCGCCGCTGCCGGCGTCGATCTTATCATCGGGCTGGGCGGCGGCAGCTCGATGGATGCAGCGAAGCTGGCGGCGGTGCTGGCGACGGGTGAACAGCCGCTGGCCGATATGTACGGTGTCGGCAAGGTGACCGCCGCGCGGCTGCCGCTGGTGCTGATTCCCACCACTGCCGGCACCGGCTCGGAAGTGACGCCGATCTCCATCGTCACGACCGGTGAGACAACCAAAATGGGCGTCGTCTCGCCCGTGCTGTACGCGGATATCGCGCTGCTCGACCCGGATCTGACACTGGCCGTGCCGCAGCCCGTGACGGCGGCGACGGGCATCGATGCGATGGTGCATGCGATTGAGGCCTATACCAGCCTGCACAAAAAGAACCCGCTATCCGACGCTCTGGCGCGCCAGGCGCTGTCGCTGCTGCATCGCCATGTGCCCGGTGCCTGTGCCGAGCCCGGCAACAAGTATCACCGCGGCGGCGCCTTGCTCGGCGCCATGCTGGCGGGGCAGGCCTTTGCCAATGCACCGGTCGCCGCGGTGCATGCGCTGGCCTATCCGCTGGGCGGCATCTATCATCTGCCGCATGGGCTGACCAATGCGCTGATGCTGCCGCATGTACTGCGCTTCAATCGGCCGGCGGCCGACGGCCTTTACGCCGAATTGGGCGGGCTTCTGGGTGTCGGCGGCGCTGACGGCTTCATCGACGAGATGGCCCGGCTCAGTGCCGCGCTGGGCCTGCCGCAAAAGCTGCGCGAGGTTGAGGTGTCGCAGAACCGCCTTCCCGAATTGGCAGAAGAGGCGATGAAACAAACACGCCTGCTGGTCAATAACCCGCGCCCGGTCACGCTTGACGATGCACGGGGGCTGTATGAGCAAGCTTGGTAGGCCGCGCGACGCCTTTCGGCATTTCGAGCCGATCATGACGCGTTGGGCCGATAACGATATCTATGGCCACGTCAACAACG
Source organism: uncultured Rhodospirillales bacterium (assembly GCA_964598335.1). Classification (GTDB taxonomy): domain Bacteria; phylum Pseudomonadota; class Alphaproteobacteria; order CAZRBL01; family CAZRBL01; genus CAZRBL01. The sequence continues at coordinate 32,792 of CAZRBL010000032.1, read as the reverse complement.
TTGCCTATTACGGCTTTTTCGATACGGCGGTGAACAATTATCTGATCCGCCATTGCGGGCTGGATATTCATGCCGGCAGCGTCATCGGTCTGGTGGTTGAGACCGGCTGCAAATATTTCGCGCCGCTGGCCTATCCGGAACCGCTGGAAATCGGCGTCGCGGTTGAGAAAATCGGCAACAGCTCGGTCGTCTACACCCCGTCCGTGTTTCAAAAGGGCGCGGCTCAGGCGGCGGCCGACGGACGTTTCGTGCATGTGTATGTCGATCGGGAAAGCCGCCGGCCCGCAGCCTTGCCGGATGCCATGCGCGACGGGTTAGCCCGCCTCCTGTTGCGCGGCGCTGATGCGGAAGGGCTTGAGGCCTAGAAACAGGCACAGGCTGCCCAGCACGCCGACAACACCGCCGGTAATGGCCATGGCCAGCCCCAGGGTCTGCTCACCCGGCAGCACGAAATCGCTGGTGACGGCGATCACGGTCGGCCCAAGACCCAGTCCGATAAGATTGATCGACAGCAGATAGAGTGCCGAAATCTGCGCCCGCATCCGGTTCGGGGTGATGATCTGCAGCGCAGCGGCCGCGGCGCCGTAAGGAAAGCTGGCGAAGAAGAAGATCGCGCCGAAACCGACCAGCGCCAGCGCCGCGTTCGGCGCCACGGTCGACAGCGCAGCCGGGATGATCAGACCGATGCCGCCGACCAGACCGGCGATCATGGTGCCGTCGCTGCGCCCCTTGCGTGACAGCCAATCCGCCAGGATGCCGCCCAGCACGATGCCGGTCGGGCCGAAAATCAGGATCAGCCAGCCCAGTGAAATCCCCGCCTCGCCTCGGCTGAAATCGAATTCGCGGACGAAAAAGGCCGGCGCCCAGGCGATGAAGCCGTTGAAGATCACCGCCAGCAATGAAAATCCCATGAAATGATAAAGGATGGCCGCGCGGTGCCGGCCGATAAAGGCCAGCGTGTCCTTGAACCGGCCCTTTTCGCTCAGCCCGGAAACGCCGCGGCGCACCGGTTCGGCAACGGTCAGCATGCTGAGCCCGATAAGGATGCCGGGCAGACCGACGAGAACGAAAGTAGCGCGCCAGGGCGCCATCTCGCCGAAAATCGGCAAGGCGACGGATTCCGTCTCTTCCAGGGTGCCGACCAGCCAGCCGCCGATCAGAAAGGCCAGCCCGGCGCCGAAAAACACCCCCGTCGAATAAATGCCCAGGGCGCGACCGAGCCGGTCCTTCGGGAACAGATCGGCGATCATGGAAAAGGCGGCCGGCGATAAAGATGCTTCGCCGATGCCGACGCCGACCCGTGCCAGAAACAATTCGGCGTAACTGCGGGCAAAGCCGCACAGGGTTGTCATCACGCTCCAGAAGCTGGTGCCGATAACGATGATCCAGCGCCGGGAATGTCGGTCCGAAAGGCGCGCGATCGGCACACCGAGCGCCGTGTAAAAGATCGCAAAGGCGAGCCCGTGCAGCAGGCTCATCTGCGTGTCGTTGATGTTCAGCTCAGCCTGAATCGGCCCGACAAGGAGCGCTAGAATCGTTCGATCGATGAAGGAATTGGTATAGGCTATCAGCAGGATGAAAACGGCATACCAGGCAATCCGGCCGGATGGGTAAGGCACATCTTCAGCGGGCCGCGCCCCGGCGGCGGTCACATCCGTCATCGATTTGTTTTGGGCTGCGGTCGATCAGGCGGCTTTGGCTTGCGACCAGGCGCTGAGCACCTCATCGACCGTAACGACCTTGCCGAACAGCATATCCATTGATTTCAGCGCCACATTGTAACGCTCCTCATCAACCTCCGCTGTCGCATCGCTGACGATGAAGGTGTTGTAGTCGCGGTGCGAGGCATCGCGCACGGTGCTTTCAACGCAGCAATTGGTCGTCACGCCGCAAACGATCAGCGTATCGACGCCCAACCCGTTGAGAATCGGTTCCATGCCGGTGGCGTAAAACGCGCTCGGCCGGTTCTTCTCAACAACATATTCGCCGGGCAGGGGTGTCAGCGGCTCGATGAATTCGGCATCCCAGCTGCCCTTGATCAGGGTTTTGCCCTCGGCCAGCGCCGGCATCAGCTTCACCAGCATGCCGCCATCGGCATAATCCTCGCGATAGACATATTGCGTATGGATGACCGGTATCCCGGCCGCGCGGGCAGCCGACAGCAATTGCGCGCAAGGCTCGACAACGCCTGCCAGGGGTTCGGTCGGCAGACCGATCTTGGCGCAATTACCGTCCGGGTGGCAGAAGCTGTTCTGCATATCGATCACGACCAGCGCCGCCTTGTGCGCGGTCAGGGTCATGGGCTGATGCTCTTGCATGATGGCTTCTCCTACCAGACTTCACGTTCGTCGAGAATTTCACCTTCGCCCAGCACCCATGAGAATTTGCCGTACCAGGCATTGGTGACAGATTTCGGCGCCAGGCGATCGATGCCCGAATTCATCGGATTGCCGACATCCATCCAGCCCTTGCCATTCATGCAGATTTCGCAGCCGAAATCGCTCAGCGTTGTCCAGACTACCTGCTGGATCGCCGGCCGTTTCGGGTCGGGGCTGGGGATGTGACGCAGGAACACCAGATCCGGCTTCATCGGCGCCTCTTCGGGCGGGCAGTGATTCATCGCCGCCATCGAGAGTTCGAACAGCTTGTTGCCGTAGCGATGCGCCGTGCCGGTGATTTCGCTGCCGACCTTTTGCAGGCGCTCGTCATCGCACAGCATTTTCGGCATGCCGTAAATGTCACGACCGCCGATCATCGCGGTATCATTCGACACCCAGATATAGGGGATTGTCAGCGCGTCGCGGCCCTGAAACTTGACCGGCTGCAGGATGGCCGCCTCGTGGAATTCCATCGTCACCGGCGGCTGGAAGTTGTCGCCGATAAAGGCGACGAGCCGGTTATGGTCGGCGGGTTCGAATTGCGGCGGCGTGATGCGTTCGATTTCCGCCCGGTCGGCCTCGAATTCGACCATCAGCAGTTCGGCGCAGATCATCTGATAGGGCGGCGGGCCGAAGGCGGGCTGCCAGAAGGGTTGCGTTACCGCGCGCAGGGAAGGTCGTTCGATGCGGGCGCTGAGATCGTCGGGCATTAGTCAAACCTCCTGTTTTTTCTTGGACACTATGCCGATGGCTGGGCGCCAAACAGCACATTCGTTAGGTGCAGAGTATCCGTGTAAGGCCGCACGCTGGCAACCTTGCCGTCCTCGATATCGATCCGCATCAGATAGCGGTTGCGATAATCGCGGCCGTTCTTGGTCTTGCCGGTGGCTTCATACTCGACGGCCACCGCCCCGTCATCGTTGATCACCGACAGGATCTCGATGCTGAGGCCGGGATCGGGTTCGAACAGTTGCAGCATATCCTGATTGACCCTGACAACGGCCTCGCTGGCCGGCATCGGCGAGGGATAATCAAGGCTCTGGGCGAAATGCCATTCCGCGTCAGGCGTGCACAAGGCTGCTGCTCGATCGCCATCCCCGTCCCAGAATGCCTGGAGGAAGGCGATGGCGACATCGGCGGCTTGTGCGCGCGGTGTCACGGTCATCCGCCGACCTCGCGGAGCTTGCCTTTGACGACCTTGCCCGACGGGTTGCGGGGCAGGGCGTCGATGCGGCGGATTTCACGCGGGGTCTTGTAATCGGCGAGATGCTCGCGGCAATAGGCCTCGAGGTCCTCATCGCTGACTGCCTCGTCGGGTTTTTCGACAATCACGGCCGCAATTTTTTCGCCCCAATGATCGTCGGGGATGCCGATCACGGCAGCTTCGGTAATCGCAGGGTGCCGATAAAGCACCTCTTCAATCTCTCTCGGATAGACGTTGAGCCCGCCCGAGATGATCATGTCCTTTTTTCGATCGACGATGTAGAGATAGCCTTCTTCATCGAGTTGACCGAGATCACCGGCAGTGACCCAGCCGTCGCGGAGGCAGTCCTCGGTTTCCTGAGGCAGGCCCCAATAGCCGTTGAACAGATAAGGCGAACGCGAGTACAGCTCGCCGATCTCGCCTTGAGGCACTTCCCGGCCCTCTTCATCAAGCAGCTTGATCTGCGTATTGGCGAAGGGAAGGCCGACGCATTTGACCTTGCGCAGCTGATCCTGCGGCCGAAGATTGCTGACGATTCCGGCCTCGGTCGAGCCATAACATTCATGCAGTAGCCCATCGCCGAAATAGTCGACAATTTTCTCCTTTGTCGCCTGCGGCAGCGGGGCGGCGTTCGAGATCACGGCCTTCAGCGTCGATGGTCGGTTTGCATCCAGAACAGCCTGCTCGGCCCCGAAAATCGCATTGAAATGCGTTGGCACCATGAAAACGCCGCTATGCGCCTGTTCCTTCAGCGCCCGCAGCGTCGTTTCCGGGCGGAATTTAGCAAGGATATCGCAGGTGCCGCCGAAAAAGATCGGCGCGAGGCCGAAGGCGAAACCGGCGCCGTGGCACAGCGGGGCAATGCCGAGAAAGTGATCATCAGGACCGAAGCAGCCGAATTCGACCCCCATGCCGTAAAAGGTCAGGGTGCGAGAGCGGTGGGTGACCCGGACGCCCTTCGGCTTGCCGGTGGTGCCGGAGGTGTAGGGCAAAACGAAATCGCTGGTTTCATCAGCCAGAAGACCGGGCGGAATATCGGCGTCCGAAGCCTTCGACAGCCAGTCTTCATAGGCATCGCCGATGACGATGATGCGATCGACTTTCGGCAGATCGAGATCGCGCAGGGTGTCGGCATTGGATGCATGCACGAACACGGCCCTGGCATCGGAATCGTCGATAACCGCCTGCAATTCTCTCGCGGTCAGGCGTGGGCTGGGCTTGGCGACGGCGATGCCGACCATGCCGAGACCGCAGACTATTTCGAGATATTCGAGGCAGTTCGGAGCCAGGATTGCCGCG
>CAZRBL010000032.1:0-27901 GCA_964598335.1 uncultured Rhodospirillales bacterium | reverse complement strand
CCGCGTGATCACCGGGACTCAGGCCGAGGTCGCCGAGGCATCCATTGGCGACGCGGTTGATACGACGGGTAAGGGTTCTGAAATCGATCTGGGCCGTGACCGCACCGGTTTCGTCGAGCAGTCGCAGCGCCGGCTTATCCGGCCGCCTTGCGCTGACCGTCCTGATGCCTTCCCCCGCAAGCAGCGGCCACCGCGTGTCGACATGGCCCAGCGTGCTTGACGGGCTCGCGGCGCTGCCATCAGGCATGGTTTGCGGCTCGCGCCTGTTGCTTTGCCAGCAATACCCGCTTTTGCAGGGCTTCCTTGTCCGGATAGGCGGGCAGGCCCATGCCTCGCTTCTTGAATCGTTCGGCAATGCCGTCGCGCTTGTCGGCAAAAGCCGACTTCGCCTTGTCATTCATTCGGTCTTCGGTCCACAGATCGCGCCACTCAAAGTTTACCGTGACCTCACGACCATCGGCGAATTTGCCGGCGGCCTGGTGCAGCCCGTGCGATACGACATGGGTGAAGCCGCATCCCGGCTCTGAGAGACCGACCAGCAGTTCTATCTGCTCATCGGTAATCGTCACCCTGCGGATCAGGCCGAGATCGAGCAATGACAAATCCATCCCGGCTGCCTGCATGCAGGGGTCCTGTATGGTATCGATTTCGGCGATGATCCTGGCCGCGAGGGCGCCGTCACCATCAATCTTGATTTCATGATCGGCCATCAGGCAGCCCTCAGCTTTTCCTGGTGCGCGCGGACGCTGGAGAAGGGCGCACGCAGCCCCTTGGCTTTTTCCTTGCCGAGTGCATCATTGGCCAGTTCCGCCTTCTTGGCCTCGATATCGATGCCGTGCAGCCGTGCGAGATTGCCCGCCATGATCAGATCGCGAACCTCATCGGTCAGCTGGAAGTGGCTGTCCGACGGCATCTCGAATTTGTTGAAGCCGTCGATGACGATCTGCGGATGCGGGTTGACGGCGGCTGAGGAGAAAATCACCCGCTCGACGCCGCCATAAACGAAAAACTCCTCGAGGATGTCGGTCATCTTCCGCGGCTGCAGCATGGAGAGCAGAATGCTGGCCTCCATATTGGCGTAGATATTGGGGTGGTTGGCCAGCAGCATTTTGGTCTCGTCGACGAACATGAAGCCGGCATGCACGATCTGGAAATTGAGCATCGGGAATGCGTTCGCGGCAGCCGAGATGTCGTCCACCTGCATCCCGTCGCTATTGACCGGCCCGATCGGCAGGACCTTGTGCATGGCGACGTTTTTCAGCCCGCCGTCGACCGCAGCCTGCAGCACCGGGAAAACGATTTCCTGATCATCCATCAGCCAGGATTCCGTCCGACCCTCGACATAGCGGGACGGATAGAACTTGATCCCGTCGCAGCCCTGTTCGATGAACATTTTGGCGTCGTCCAGCGCTTTTTCGGGCTCGAACATGTCGACACCGGCATACCACAGCACGCGCTCGGGATAGGTCTTCTTCAGATAAGCGCCCTTGTCCGCGCCCGCCCCGCCGTCATGAAATGCGTCGAAGATCGGCAGCGAATGCATTGAGACCATGTCCGTGTCGCTTTCCAGGATCATGGTTTCCATGAATTCATCGCCGCCCCATTCATAATCCCACTCTTCGCGGGACAGAGCGATGTCGCCATTGACTACCGGATGGTAGCTGTACAGCGTGTCGGCGAAGGCCTTTCCGAAAAAGCCCTTCAGGTTTTCCTTGGCGAAATTGTAGGGATGGCAAACGCCGTCGATGATAAAGCGGTCTTTGGACACGCGCCTCTCCTGTTCTTATCTGGCTTGTTAGCGTCTCTGTTGTGATGTGGTGCGTTACGCCGGGCGCAGCAGCACCGAACCACATGTTTATTCGGCGGCCTGCTGAAGCGTTCTGCTCTCCGGCAGATTGAAAACCTTCAGCGCGTTCAGCCGCATGACCTTTTCATAGCTGCCGGGCCGCAGATCATGCTCGGCGATTTCACGCATTGCGCGCTCGGGGTCGATCACCGGCCAATCGGTTCCGAAGATGACCTTATCCTGGCCATAGGTGTTCATGTAATGCACGAAGGAAGCTGGCCAGTGCTTTGGTGCATAAGCATCAGTGCCGATATACACGTTCTCATGCTTCCAGGCCATGGAGATCATTTCATCGGTCCATGGAATGCCGATATGAATGCCGATCAGCTTCAATTCCGGGAAATCGATGGCGACCTGATCAAGGCAAATCGGCTTGCCGACGCTGGGCAGGCGACGCTGGCGTGAATACACCAGATTGTGGCCGACCTGCATCATGATCGGGATGTCGAGCTCGCAGCATTTGGCGTAGATCGGATAATATTTGGCGTGATCGGGTGCCAGCTCGCACCAGTGCGGATAGAGATGGGCGCCGACAAAGCCGAGCTCCTTGACCGCATATTCCAGGTCGCGGAGCTGTTCCATCCCGCGGAACGGGTCGATGCCGGCTAGTCCCGAGAACCGGTCGGGATGATCGGCGCAGGCTTTCGCCACCGCTTCATAGGGCACCTCGAAACCGCCGGCCTTGTTGATGTCACCGGCGCGAACAGCGATCATCAACGATCTGTCGATGCCGGCCCGGTCCATCTTCTCGATATAGGCCTGATTGGTGATGCCGTTGCGCATCTCATCGGACATGCGGATCTGGCTCTTGAATTCGTCATCAAGGCCGGTCCGCCCTTCTGCAACCATTTCAGGGGTGTACAGATTGCAGACGATATCAATAGCGCCACTCATCGCTTTCTCCTCTTCGCCGCGACTTTAATGCAACAGTGCCCGGCGGAATGTGTTTGGGATTGCTTTTCTCGCTTGCACGATATGAGTGGGGGCTGGCATCAATCAACAAGATTCTGAAAGCCGCTTTCACAAGCGTGAAAACGCTTGTCCCGGCGGCACTCACAGGCAAACGATCACAAGCCCTAAAGCACTAGGAGGCAAAGCAGCGATGCGCACTCAGCCCTGTCTTTCACTCGCCCTCAAATCCGTTCTTCTCGGCAGTGTGGCATTTGCGCCTGCGGCATTTGCGCAGGACAGCCGCACTCTCGATGAGATCACCGTTACCGCGGAACGCCGCGAAGCCAGCCTGCAGGATGTGCCTCTGGCCGTCAGTGCCTTTGACGGCGCTGTGCTCGAGCGCCGTCAGGTCGGCCAGGTGGAGCAGATCTTCACGGAGGTGCCGGGGCTGGTCGGCTCGAACAATGTCGGTCAGAGCACAGCGACGACGTTTTTCCTTCGCGGTATCGGCACGACGGAATCGATCGTGACGGTGGACCCTGCGGTCGGTGTCTATGTCGACGACGTCTATATCGCACGGCAGGGCGTGAACAATTTCGGGCTTTATGATCTCGAGCGGGTCGAGGTGCTGCGGGGGCCGCAGGGCACGCTTTATGGCCGGAATTCGAGCGCCGGCGCGGTGAAGGTCATCAGTAAGGACCCGAGCTATGACTTCGAGGCGCGCGGTTCGATCACCTACGGCAATTACAATCGCCTCGACGCCCGCATGTCGATCAACGTTCCGGTGATTGACGATGTCATGGCCGTTCGCCTCAACGCGCTGACGGAGACGCGCGACGGCTACAGCCAGAATGTCGAGTTCGATGATGAAGTTAACGACAAGAACTTTATCGGCTTCCGTGTGCGGACGCTGATCGAGCCGGCCGACAATTGGCGCTTCATCATCGCCGCCGACTATATGGAGGATGATGCCGATTCCGTTTACGCCTCGGATCGGTCGGATTTCGACGTGGCGCTCGGCGGCGCTCCGGTGCCGGTGCCGGCGGCGGATCTGTTCAACAGCCGCACCGATGTCGAGCAGGAAAACCTCAGCCGGACCTGGGGCTACTCGCTGACCGCCGAATGGGACATCATGCCGGAGCTGCAGGTGAGCTCGATCACCGCCTACCGCGCAACGACCCAGGAATACATTCTTGATCTCTCCGATCAGGCGCCGTCGGTCTATACCCTGCTGACCGACAATGACAGTCGGCAGACCTCGCAAGAGCTTCGTGCAACCGGGGTGTTCGACGATCTCGGCCTGACCTATGTCGCCGGCCTGTTCTATTTCGATGAGAACAGCACCTCATTCCTCGGAAACTCTTTCCCGGTTCTCGGCGGTATTTACAATGTCCAGACCATCGAAACCGGCAGCGAAAGTATCGCTCTGTTCGGCGAAGTGATCTATTCGGTCACCGACAAGATCGATGTGTTTGCCGGCATTCGCTGGACCGACGAGGAAAAGGACCTTAATACGGAGTTCTTCGCCTTTCTGCCGGAAGTCGGCTTCAGCACATTCGGCGCCGCACCGGCCTTTACCATGGATGACGTTACGGCGCTGGGAACGCCGGCCTCGCTCAGCTTCTCCGAAGTCACGCCGCGTGCCGGTATCAACTATGCCGTCACCGACGATATCCTGACCTATTTCCAGTTCTCCCGCGGGTTCAAAAGCGGCGGCTGGCTCGCGCGCCTGACCTTCCCGAACCCGAATGAAGTCCAGAACTTCGAGCCGGAAATTGTTGATCTGTATGAGATCGGCCTGAAGGCGGAGTTGTTCGACAACACCATCCGGACCAATATCGCCGTTTTCTATCAGGACTTCGCCAACCTGTTTAACACGGCGACGACCGATACCGGCTTCACCGGCTTCACTGCCGATGCCTCGATCTATGGTGTCGAGTTTGAAGGCACCTGGCGGGTCAATGAGTGGCTCGATCTGTTCGGCAATTTCGCCATCATGGAAGGCGAGTATAAGAACCTCACCGAACAAGGCGCCGCGTCGCTTGGTGAAGAGCTGCAGCGTCTGCCGACACTGCAAGGCAAGGTCGGCTTCTCCGTGGCGCGGAATCTGCCGCAAAATCTCGGTCTGTTCCGTCTCAATGCGGCCTACACCTATATGGGCGATCACTTCGTCTCGACCGCGAACCAGCCCTTCACCGAAACGCAATACGAGCTGGTCGACGCTTCGATCGGCTGGGAGCGTTCCGACGGTGCCTTCGGCGTCAGCCTGAACTGCACCAACTGTCTTGATGAGGGCTATTTCCACTCGATGCTGCCCTTCTTCGGCATCCAGCCTGCCTATCCGGGTGATCCCGCCTTCTACAGCATCAGCTTTGAAGCTGCCTTCTAAGCAAGAGAAGCGATTCTCCCAGCGTGCGCCGTCGATAGTTTTCCTATCGACGGCGTTCGCGTCTCAGATACCGCAGTACGGACATGGACAGACCGCCGGTTAAATCCGCGATGCGGGTGATGCAGCTGATGGAGCTGTTCGCACAGCATCGTCGGCGCATGACAACCAGCGAGATCGCGCAGGCGCATCATTGGCCGCTTTCCAGCACCCATGCCCTGCTGCGCAGTATGACCGAGCTCGGCTATCTGACATTGCGTGAGCGTGACGTCAGCTATTTCCCCTCGCTTCGCCTGAGCCGGCTGGCGGATTGGATACCGGCGGCGATTTTCGAGGGGCGGCAGCCGCGCGAATTGATCCGGGCATTGCGCGACTCCATCGGTGAGACGGTGACGCTGAGCTCGCGTCGCGGGATGACGATGGAGTTTCATGAAATTGTTGTCGGTACCTTGCCGGTGTCGATGACCTCCCAGCCCGGCGACAGGTTCCCATTGTTTTCCTCAGCCGTCGGATTGACGGCCCTCAGTGCGATGGGCCCTTCGCAGGTCCGCGAATTGATGGCCTTGCCCGAAGCAAGGACGGTCGGTGGTTTGACGGATGCCGCAGCGCTGGATACGCAGCTCAAAGCGATCCGCAGCCGGGGTCGCCACGTTGCCTATGATTCAGTCGTCGAAGGCCTGAGCGCGATTGCCTGGGCGCTGACCGGGGGCGGCCGCTATGACGACATCTTCGTCATCGCCATCGCCGGTCCGACCGGGCGCATCCGGGCACAGGAGCGTCGCATCATCGCCGCCGCCGAACCATTGATTGAGCCCTTTCGTTCCGCTGACGGCGCTCTGTCCCATGCTGCGCGGAGCCCTGCACCGCGAGACAACGACATAGCGGCGGAATCCCCGCTTTAACGTCGCGTCCCGGCTCGCCCCGGCTTCCGCCGCCGCTCCAACCAATAGCTGACCGCCAGCGCGATAATCGCAATCGCGACGGAGAGCAAAGCCAGTCGGCCGGCGGCGACTTCACCACCGGGTTTCTGCAATTCCGCATAAAGCGCCAGCGGCAGGGTTTGGGTGAGGCCGGGAATATTGGCGGCGAAAGTGATGGTCGCGCCGAATTCCCCCAGGCAGCGCGCCAGCCCCAATACAGCGCCTGCGAGGATGCCGGGAAAGCTGAGCGGCAAGAGCACCCGCCTGAACACGGTAAACGAACCGACACCCAGGCTGCGCGCTGCTTCTTCAAGCCGTGGGTCGGTGGCTTCCATCGACAGGCGGATCGCGCGCACGACGAGCGGAAAGGCCATTACCGCCGCAGCGATGGCGGCACCGATCCAGCTGAATACAAGGCTTAGCCCGAAACTGTCATGGAGCCAGCCGCCGATAGGGCCGTTGCGCCCGAACAACAGCAACAGGGCATAGCCGACGACCACCGGCGGCAGGATCAGGGGCAAATGGATAAGGCCGTCAAAAAGTGGCTTGAGGGCGAATTCCTTGCGGGCCAGCAGCCAGGCAGCGGCGATCGCGAAAGGCAGATTGATCGCGGTTGCGGCGAGAGCGACCTGGATACTCAGGCGCAGCGCCGTCAGCTCGGCATCGGTCAGCATTGAGTGCGATGGGTCGAAATCAGCCGGTCTCGATAGGCGGTCCGCCCTCACGCCCCCATTCGGTCCACGAACCGTCATAGACCGCGACCGGCTGATCGGTCTCGATCACCGCGGCAGCGAGCGCCAGAACGCAAGCGGTTACGCCGCTGCCGCAGGACGAGATGACCGGCTTTGAGAGATCAATGCCCGCATCGGCTATTCGCTGCCGCAAGATGTCAGGCGGCAACATCGTGCCGCTATCGGGGGCGATCAGGTTCGGGAAGGGCAGGTTGAGCGCACCGGGCATATGCCCTGACCGAATGCCCGGACGGATTTCAGGTGCTCGTCCGGCAAAACGTTCGGGATCCCGGGCATCGACGATTTGTCCATCTGTGCTTTGGCTCGCTGCTTTCACGGCGTTTTCGTCGACGAGCATTGCCTCCCGCAGCGTGGCGGTAAAGGGCTGAGAGGGTCGTGTCGCGGCCGCGCCGTGCTCAGTTTTCCTGTTTTCACGCAGCCATTTCGGCAGGCCGCCATTCATCACCGCTACCGCGTCATGGCCGAACAGCCGGAACATCCACCAGACCCGCGCCGCCGCCATGGCGATATGCGTTTGATCATAGACAATGACTGTCGTCTGGTTGCTGATGCCCAAAGCGCCGGCAGCTTCGGCAAAGACGGCTTCAGGGGGAACCATATGCGGCAGGGGGTTGGCGGCATCTTTGACCGCATCAATGTCGAAAAACTGGGCGCCCGGCAGATGCGCCTGCTCGAATCCGTCGCGTCCGCTTTTGCCTGTATTGGGAAGGAAATAGGAGCCGTCGAGCAGGATGACCCCGGCATCATCAAGATGCTCCGCGACCCATCGGGTATCGACCAGTGCGGGAAAATCGGTAGCCGTCATTCGTCATCCTCCAAAAACGCCCGGCAGATCCGCTCCTTATGCATTGCGAGATACTGCAAGGCGATGATCAATGTGGCATTGTTCGCGGCGGGTGTTTCAAGCAATGCCAGCGCCTCCTCGGTCGGATAGACGGTGGCCTTGATGTCCTCCTGTTCTCGCGCCAGGCCATGAATGCCGCCGGCGCCCGATGCATCAACCTGGCCAATGTACAGATCGAGGAACTCGGATGAGCCGCCCGGGCTGGTGAGGTAGCGCATGCAGCGGTGCAGCTTGCCGACCTGCAGCCCAGCTTCCTCCCGGGCTTCCTTGCGGACCACGTATTCAGGTTCCGCGCCGGGATCGAGGATTCCGGCAACCACTTCGGTCAACCACGGGTTATCGGCGCCGCCGATATAGGCGCCGGCGCGAAATTGCTCAATCAGAACAACCTTGTCGGCGACCGGATCGAAGGGCAGTACTGCGGCGGCGTGGCCGCGCTCGAAAACCTCACGCGTATGTTCGGGCGACCAGTCGCCGGCATAGCGGCGAAAGCGCAGCCTGTAGCATCCGACGCTGAAAAAGCCGCGATATTTGGTCGTCGATTCCAGAATTTCGACATTTTGTGCCGTCATCGCCGGACCTCTTGTTGGCATGGCCTCGATAACCTGACTATAGCTGATCGCCGGGCGGCTCAAGCTAGGTCAGGAGGATACCATCATGCAGCGTCTTTCGATGCGGTTCGACTTCGAGGGTGCGTTCGGCGATCGGCTTTCCGGCAGACTTGAAATGCCGGTCGGCAGTCCGCAGGCATTCGCCTTGTTCGCGCATTGCTTCACCTGTTCCAAGGATGTCTTTGCTGCAGCCCGTGTGAGCCGTGCTTTGGCCGAACGCGGCATCGCCGTGCTGCGTTTCGATTTCACCGGGCTGGGATCGAGCGACGGCGAGTTCGCCAATACCAATTTCTCCTCCAATGTTCAGGATCTGGTTGCGGCGAATAAAGCCCTGTCCGAGCAATTCAGCGCGCCGCGACTGTTTATCGGTCACAGCCTCGGCGGTGCAGCGGTGCTCGCCGCCGCGCTTGACTGCCCGAATATCGACGCCGTCGTGACCATCGGTGCGCCAGCCGATCCGGCACATGTTGTCCATAATTTTGCCGCCGACGAAACGGCAATCCGCGAAAAGGGCGAGGCCAGCGTATCGCTGGCAGGACGCAATTTCACCATCCGCAAGCAGTTTCTTGACGATCTGGAAGGCAGCGCATTTCTCGACCGTCTTGCAGGCGACGAGCGCGCTTTGCTGATTATGCATTCGCCGCAGGATATGACGGTTGAGATCGACAATGCTCTGGCGCTCTTCGAGGCCGCTTCCTTTCCGAAAAGCATGGTCTCGCTGGACGGTGCCGACCACTTGCTGAGCCGTCGTGCCGATGCGATCCATGTCGCGGCAATGATCGAAAGCTGGGCGGCGCGTGTTCTCGGCCTCAAGCCGCAAGAAGTCGTCGATGAGGGCGCCGGCCCGGAAACTTCGGACAGCGTGCTGGTGACCGAGACCGGAGAAAGCCGTCTTGCCAATCTGGTCTATACCGGAAAACACGTGCTTGCCGCCGATGAGCCGGAGCGTCTGGGCGGATCCGATAGCGGCCCCAGCCCCTATGAATTGCTGCTGGCATCGCTCGGCGCCTGCACCTCGATGACCCTGCGACTTTACGCCGAACGCAAGGCCTGGCCGGTCGAGCGCGTTGCCGTACGCCTCCGCCACCGGAAGGTGCATCGGGAAGACAGCGATGCCGCGTCAGACGGCAAGCCGGCCGTGATCGATCATATTGAGCGCGAATTGGTCATCGATGCGCCCGTACTCGATAGCGAACAGCGCCGGCGTCTGCGGGAAATCGCGGATAAATGCCCCGTTCACAAAACCTTGGAGCAGGGCACGCGGATTACGACGGAGTTGATCGAGGATCGCTGACGGTCGCTGAATCGTGCCGGAAAGTTCGCCTTGGGCGATTGCAACCGAAATATCGAGTTGGTAATCTGACTTTGCTGTATTGGCTCATGGAGGGGTAGATGGCGAACATCAATGGATCGAACTCACCGGACACGCTGCAGGGCGGCGCCGATGATGACTCCATTCGCGGTTTGGGCGGCAGCGACTTGCTCGAGGGGCTTGGCGGCAATGATACGCTTCGCGGCGAGGGTCTTGACGACACCCTGCTCGGCGGTGAAGGCAATGACAGCCTTTTCGGCGATGACGGAAATGACAGCCTTGACGGTGGTCCGGGGCGCGACACACTGGACGGCGGCAGTGGCGATGACACTTATTTTCTTGCGGCAGGTTCCGGCTTTGACATTGCCCCGACAGTCGACAATGGTCTCGATGTTGTCCTGATCGGTGACTACCTGCCGTCGGATATTCTCTTCTATTTCGGCGAAGTCGACGGCGGATCGACTGACAACGATATCCTGATTTTTGCCGGTGATGACGCCATCGTCCTGCGCAATCAGACCCTGGAAACGGGACAACTCCGTTTCCCCGATTTCGAAGAGCTGCGCTTCCTCGCCGATCCTGCCGTCATCGCGCTTGATCAGGATGCCAGTTTTATCGCCGCCGGGCGCTACCGGGAAGGCGGATCCGGCTCGGATGGCCTGACAGGCTCCGAACAGCCCGACCGCATTGAGGGCAATAGCGGTGACGATACACTGCGGGGTTTCTCAGCCGACGATATTCTGATCCCCGGTCCGGGCGATGACCTGATCAATGGCGGCGGCGGTGTCGACATCGTGGTCATTGCCGGCAATATCGCGGATTTCAGCATCACGCCCGTCGATAGCAGCATCGTTCTTGTCGATACGAAGCCCGGTGCGCCGCAGGGAACCGACACGCTCTATAGCGTCGAGATTTTGCGTTTTGATGACGGCGATGTTTCGCTTCAAGCCCTGACGGCAAGCCTGTCGGGCACGGCGCTGGATGATACGCTCGACGGCGGTGAGGCGGCCGATCTGATCCGCGGCCTTGAGGGCAATGACCGGATCAACGGTTTCGACGGCGATGATACGCTGGAGGGCGGTCTCGATAATGACAGCATTCGCGGCGGCACCGGCGCGGATTCGATCGTTGCGGGCCCGGATGTGTTGCAACCGGGTGAAGGCGATGATGACACGCTGGAAGGCGAGGAGGGCAATGATACGCTGATCGGCGGGGCGGGCAGCGATACCTTCTTCAGCGGTCCGGGCGATGATCTGATCATCGGCGGTCCCGGCGATGATTCCGTCAGCAACAGCGATGACGAAGGCGACGACACCCTGCGCGGCGGTGACGGCAATGACACGCTGAATGACAATGACGGTCGCAACCGGATGGAAGGCGGTCCGGGCGATGACCGCTTTTTCGGCACGGCGGATCGCGGCCTGCTGGGCGATGAGGGCGATGACAGCATCAATGTCGACATCAACGATCCGGTACTGGATGGCAGCGGGAGGCTGATCATTGATGCCGGCGACGGCAACGACACGGTTCGCGTCGATCCGGCCAACAATGTCACCGGCGTGGTGCTGCGTGGCGGAGCGGGCGATGACAGCATCGCCGAGTTCAGCAGTTCCAACGCACCGCTGCTCATTGAAGCGGGCGAGGGCAATGACACCGTCACGGGCAATAACGGCGACGATACTGTCTTCGGCGAACAGGGTGATGACAATCTTTCAGGCGATTCCGGCGACGATAGTATCGAGGGCGGCAGCGGCAATGACACGCTGGACGGCAGCTTCGGTCGTGACACGCTGATCGGCGGCGATGGCGATGACAGCTTTTCCGATAATAGTAGCTGGGATGAGCCCGATCTGCATGATGGCGGTGCCGGCAACGATTTTTTCCGCAATGGTGAGGGCGATGACACCTTCATCGGCGGCAGCGGCATCGATACGGTGCGCTTCAACGGCGACCGAAGTGAGTTCGTGGTCGCCGCGGCCGCGGACGATCCCTCCGATATCATTGTCGTTGAGCTGACGAGCGGTGATATCGATCGGCTCGAGGGCGTTGAAGAGGTGGTATTCAACGATCTCTCCCTCTCTTCCTTCTCCATAGGACTTGATCTCGGCCAGGAAGTCATCGACGGCGATACGGGCCAGACGCTGACCGGGACCGGGTCGACGGACCGCCTTGTCGGCAATGGCGGTGCCGACAGCATCGACGGTCTAGCGGGCAATGACAGCCTGGTCGGCGGCAGCGGTGATGATACGATTGCCGGCGGTCCTGATCCGTTGCCTGACGGCGATGAAGACGATGACGTCCTTCTGGGGGAAGGCGGCAATGACCTGCTTCGGGGCGGCGCGGGGAGTGACAGCTTTTTTGGCGGCGAGGGCGATGATTCCCTGATCGGCGGTGACGGCGATGACGTTGTCTCATCGGTTGATGACGAGGGCGACGACACCTTCATCGGCGGCGCGGGCAATGACAGCTTTTTTGACAATAGCGGCCTGAACCGCGTCGAAGCCGGTCCGGGCGATGACAGCATTTCCGGAACCGCAGACCGCGGCGCTCTCGGCGGCCCGGGCAACGATATCTTCTGGACGTCAATCCCGACGGGCGTTCCCGATCTCGACGGCAAGATCATTATCGACGGCGAGGCCGGTGACGACAGCCTGCGCATCGATCCCGACAACAATGTCGGCGGTGTCCATGTCTATGGCGGCGACGGCGCCGATCTGGTCGATGCCCGGTCGACGAACGCGGATGTGTATCTCGACGGCGGATCAGGCGACGATACTGTCTTCGGTGATAGCGGTGATGACACCCTCCTCGGCGGCGATGGTGATGACACGCTCGACGGCAGCAGCGGCGTCGACTTCCTGCTGGGCGGTGAGGGTCGTGACCGTCTGACGGCCGGTTCAGGCTCTTTCGGAGGGTCACGCGATGTCGCCGATGGTGGGCCCGGCGAGGATCTGTTCTTTCTCTCCAGTTCCAGCACGGGGCCGGTTCTCATCGGCGGGGATGGAACCGATACGCTGGAACTCGGTTCACCGAGTTCTCCGCGCACCAACAGCTTTGAGGTCGCGCTGGCCAATGGCCCTAATGGCGTCGCCGTGGTTCGCTTTTTTGACGCGTTCGAAATCGTATCCTTCAGTCAGATCGAGACGATCCGGTTTGAGGATCGAAACATCGCGGTCGATGAGAGCAGCCTTGGCGATCTCATTGATGGCAACGGCGTCGATAATTCGCTGATCGGCGGTGACTTCAACGATATTCTTCGTGGCCGTGACGGCAACGACACGCTGGAGAGCGGGGCCGGCAACGACGCGCTGCTGTCGGGCAATGGCGATGATACGCTGCGCGGCGGCCCGGGCAGCGATACCTTTGTCGGCGGTCGCGGCAATGATCTGCTGGAGGGTGGTGAAGGCCCCGACTTTGCGATCTTCAGCGGGAACCGGATCAGCTACACGATCGACGACAGCAACCCCGACGGCACGCTGATCGTCACGAACAGCCGAAGCAATGGCGACGGCACCGACACCCTGACCGGCTTTTCGGTTCTGCGCTTTGCCGATCGCGATGAGATATTCGGTCCTGTGCCGGGCGAAACGCTGAGCGGGAGCGAGGATGCCGACACCATCCTCGGCACCCAGAATGACGATGTCATTAACGGCCTTGGCGGGGATGATTCCCTGATTGGTGAGTTCGGCGCAGACACCATTCGCGGCGGCGACGGCGCCGATACGCTGCGTGGCGGCGAGGGCGCGGACAGTCTCGACGGCGATGACGGCGACGATTTTCTTGACGGCGATGAGGGCGATGACACGCTGTCAGGCGATGCGGGCGCGGATACGCTGCTCGGCGATGACGGCGATGACAGCCTGCTCGGCGGTGATGGTGATGACTCGGTCAGCAGCAGCTCCGATGATGGTGACGATACCTTCATCGGCGGGCTCGGCAATGATCGCTTCTCGGACAATTCGGGCAATAATTACGTCGAGGGCGGCGCGGGCAATGACACGATCTGGTTCAGTACCGTTAGCGGGGCAAAAGGCGGCGACGGCGACGATCTGTTAATCGTCAATGTCAGCCTGAATGATGTTCTTGTTTCCGGCGATGACGGCAAGGACACCGTCCAGATCGATGTCGCGACCAATGCCACCGGTGTTCAGGTTTCCGGCGGCGCGGGCGACGATTCCATCTTCAATAACAGCAGTTTCGCCGATGTGCGGCTTGAGGGCGATGCCGGTAACGATACGATCCGGGGCGATGCCGGCGACGACACGCTGATCGGCGGGGCCGATAACGATGTGCTGGAGGGTGCCGGCGGCGACAACAGCCTCGATGGCGGCGCCGGAACCGATACGGCCCGGTTTGCCGGTGAACTGACGAATTATTCGATTGCCCGATCAGCGACAGCGGGCAGCGACGGAACGCTCAGCATCCGCCAGCTTGACTTCAACTCGCTCGATCTGCCGCAGGATGTCGTCAGCAATGTCGAAACCCTGCGTTTTATTGACTCGGGCGATACCCTTACCGTCGACACGCTGGCTGTCGGTATTGAGTCGCTCGGCGCATCCGGCAACGACCCTTTGAATGGCACGGCCTTCGATGATCAGCTTTTCGGCCTTGCCGGCTCGGATACGCTGACCGGCGGAGCCGGGCGCGATGTGCTAGACGGCGGCGAGGATAACGATCTTATCACCGGCGGCGATGACCGGGATTGGATCGGTGACGGTCCTGGCGATGACACTGTCGATGCCGGTGAAGGTGACGATATTGTCCGTCTCGGCGCAGGCGATGACAGCGTCAGCCTCGGCGACGGCGATGACTCGCTGATTGCCACCAATGATGATGATGATGGCGATGACACCATCGAGGGGGGCGCGGGTAACGATACCATCCTGCCCGGCGATGGAAATGACCTGATCCTCGGCGGTGATGGTGATGACTCGGTCAGCAGCAGCTTCGATGAGGGTGACGATAGCTTTATCGGCGGAGCCGGCAATGATCGCTTCGCGGACAATTCGGGCAATAATTACTTCGAGGGCGGCGCCGGCAATGACACGATCTGGTTTGGTAGTATCGTTAGCGGCGCGAAAGGCGGCGATGGAGACGATTCATTAATCGTCAATGTCAATCTGAATGATGTTCTTGTTTCCGGCGATGACGGCAAGGACACCGTCCAGATCGATGTCGCGACCAATGCCACCGGTGTTCGGGTTTCCGGCGGCGATGGCGACGATTCCATCTTCAATAACAACAGCTTCGCCGATGTGCGGCTTGAGGGCGATGCCGGTAACGATACGATCCGGGGCGATTCCGGCGACGATACGCTGATCGGCGGGGCCGAGGACGACTATCTCGACGGCGAGAATGGTGCCGACAGCATTGATGCCGGGCCGGGCGACGATACGCTGATCGGCGGGCCGGGCGACGACATTCTGTTCGGCGATCAAGGCACCGATATTGCCATCATCGACGGTGAGCGCGGCGATTTTTCCGTGGTTGCCGATGAGACCGGCATTACCTTGTTCGACAATCGTTTCAACGCGCCAGAGGGTACCGATATTCTGCGCGCGGTCGAATTGATCCAGTTTACCGACCGGGTCACGGATATCAGCGCTGAAATACAGGGTCAGCTGATCGAGGGAAGCGATCAGGATGACAAGGGCGCCGACGCGCTGACGGGTACCGTGGCCGTCGACACCATTTTCGGCTTCGCGGGCGATGATCTTCTGATCGGCCTCAACGGCAATGACTTCCTCGACGGCGGCAAGGGCAGCGATACGCTTGACGGCGGCACCGGCGACGATGTCATTGATGGCGGCGCCGAGCGCGAGCCGGGGGATATCGATATCGTGCTGTTTAACGGCAGCAGGGCGGATTATTCGATTACCGAGAACCCGGACGGCAGCGTTACGGTGATCGACCTTCTGCCCAATCAGGGCGGCGACGACGGTGCGGACACGATCAGCAATGTTCGGATCCTGCAATTCACCGATCAACAGACTGTTTTCAACACCGTCCCCGATGCCGTCGGTGATACCGCCAGCACGGATGAGGATGTCACGATCGACATCCCGCTTGCCCAGTTGCTGGCCAATGACAGCGATGTCGAAGGCGATGCGCTGTCGATTACCGGGGTTACGGCGCTGGTCGGCGGTACCGTCTCGCTGCGGGCCAATGATGTCCGCTTTAATCCGGACGAGAACTTCAATGGCACCGCCAGCTTCACCTACACGCTGTTTGACGGCTTCGATGAGACCGTTGCCACCGTGTTGGTGGATGTCGCGCCGATCAATGACGGCCCCGTCGTCGAAGACGATTTCTACACGCTCGATCAGGAGCCTTTCCTGTCGGTTTCGCCCTCGCTCGGCATCCTCGCCAATGACAGCGATCCCGAAGACGACCCCTTCGAGCCGCTGCTGGTCTCCGCCCCCGATGACGGCGCCTTGACGCTGAATGCCGACGGTTCTTTCCTTTATATCCCCAATGCCGGCTTTGAGGGCACCGACAGCTTTACCTATCGCGGCGATGACGGGAGCGCGACCGGCAATCTGGCGCGGGTCGAGATCGAGGTCATCCTGCCCCCGAACAATGATCCGGTGGCGGCCGATGAGACGCTGCCGGCGATCAATGAGGATGTGCGGACGCCGATCCCGATTGCCTCCATCCTCGCCAATGATACCGATCCGGACAGCGACCCGCTGAGCCTGCAGTCGATTGACGCCGCCTTCAACGGCGAAACCGAGATCATCGGCGGCGATATCTATTTCACACCGAGCGAAAACTATTTCGGCCCGGCAAGCTTCGACTACACCATTCGGGATACCCGCGGCGGCATCGCCTCGGCGAGGGCGAGTTTCGACATCGAGCCGGTCAATGACGCGCCGATCACCCTCAATGACCGCTACATCGTGGTCAGTGGATCAACGCTGACAGTGACGGCCGAAGACGGCGTCCTGGCCAATGATTTCGACATCGAAGACGATTCCTTCACCGCTCAGATCTCCGATATCACGCTGCGCGGCAGCATCCAGTTCCAGCCGGATGGCAGTTTCGTCTACACGCCGCCGGTCGATTTCTTCGGCCGCGACCGTTTCAGCTATCAGGCCTTCGATGGCCAGGACCTCAGCCAGCCGGGTTTCGTGATCATCGATGTGCTGGAAGGCAACACGATTTTCGGCAGCATTCTCGATGACAGCCTGGACGGAACCGCTGATGATGACATCATGCGTGGCTTGGAGGGCAATGACCGCCTCGATGGTCTGGTCGGCAATGATACGATTTTCGGCAATGAGGCCAATGACTTCCTGATCGGCGGCGACGGCGATGACAGCCTGATCGGTGCCGAAGGCCGCGATGTGCTGCAGGGCGATGAGGGCGCCGATACGCTCGAGGGCGGCGCCGAGAACGATACTCTCGTCGGCGGTCCCGGTGACGACGTTCAGATCGGCGGTGAGGGCAATGATCTGTTCTCTACGGGCGGCCTCGACGGCGGCATGGAAGGTGCCGACAGCCTGAGCGGCGACGACGGCGAAGACACGCTGGCCGATAGACAGGGTGCCAATACACTCGAGGGCGGTGACGGTGATGACGTCATCGACGGCAGTGCCGCCTCGGTCAGCGGCGGCGCCGGCAACGACCGCATCGATATCGATAATGATGACGCCTTTGCCGTCGGCATCGATGCCGGCGCAGACGACGATACAATCACGCTCGACAACATCTTGGCCGGTGCGACGGTCATGGGCGGGGACGGCCGCGACAGCATCGGCATCACCGATGCGCCGAGCGCGCTGATTGACGGCGAAGCGGGCGATGACAGCCTGAGAATCGGCCGCGGCAGCGACGGCTCGACCCTGCGCGGCGGTGACGGTCAGGATATCCTTGAGGGCCATACCGCCGGCGACGTGCTTGACGGCGGCAGCGGCAATGACAGCCTGACCGACGGCCCGCGCGACACCTTTGGTGAAGAAAATGATATCGGCGACACGCTGATCGGCGGCTCCGGCCAGGATACGATAGACGCCAATTACGGCGATGACAGCATCGACGCGGGGCCGGATGATGACCTCATCTTTGCCGGTGTCGGGAATGACACGATCTTTGCCGGCGACGGCTTCGACTTCATTACCGGCTCTGCGGGCAATGACAGCATCGACGGCGGCGCGCTGCTCGATATTCTCGTCTATGACGGCCTGTCGACGGAGTACGGCATCGCTGTGCAGGGCATTGCCTCTGCCATTGTCTCCGACAATCGCGCCGGCAGCCCGAACGGCGTCGATACCGTAACCGCGCTGGAAGCCTTGAGCTTTGAGGACCGCGATGTGCTGCTGGCCGACGCGCCCGGCATGGAAAGCATCGGCGATAGCAGCGATGAGTCGATCACCGGCAGCGATTTCGTCGACACGCTGGACGGCGCAGGCGGCAATGATACGCTGATCGGCGGTTTCCTCGGCGATATTCTGATCGGCGGCAGTGGCGGTGACCGCATCGAGGCCGGCTTTGGCGCGGACAGCGTCAGCGGCGGCAGCGGTCTCGACACGCTGTTCGGCGACCGCGGCAATGATACGCTGCTCGGTGAAGACGATTCTGATCTGATCGAGGACAGCATCGGCCTCAACGATGCGCGCGGCGGCCCCGGTGACGATACAATCATCGCCACCGGCAATATCCGAGGCGACGGCGGAAATGACGATATTCGGATCGTCAGCCTGGCGCTGCCGGTCAGTATCGACGGCGGTTCCGGCAATGACACGGTGCGCGCCGCCGACGGCATCGGCCCCGGCACGTCCGACATCGTTTCGGGCGGTAGCGGCGATGACGACATTGCCAACGGCTCAGCCGACGGCGCCCGTATCGAGGGCAATGACGGCAATGACACCATACGTGTTGAGGGCGTCGCGACGGTAAGCGGCGGCATCGGTAATGATTCGATCACCCAGACCGGCAACGATGACGGCTTTCTGCTGCAGGGCGAAGAAGGTGATGACAGCATTGAGAGCTATAACGGCGACGCAACTTTGCTTGGCGGGCCGGATCAGGATTACCTGATCGACCGACCGCTAAGCGCCGCAAATTCCGCCGATCTGCTGGACGGAGGCAGCGGCAATGACACGCTGATCGATACCGATGCCACGAGCAATGACACATTACTTGGCGGCGCGGGCAATGACGAGATCAGTGCCGGCGGCGGTGATGACTCGGTATCCGGCGGCGCTGACAATGATTTCATCAATGGCGGCGATGGTAATGATACGCTTTCGGCCGATGCCGGTAATGACACGATTTCCGGCGATGCCGGCGATGATCTGATCGAGGGCGGAGAAGGCTTTGACATTGTCCTTCAAACCGGGCCGCGAGATCAGTTCACCATCGTTCAGGACCCCGATCTGCCGGCCGGCGCGTCCTATATCGTCTTCGACAATCGCGGCTTCCCGGGATCGATAGACGGTTTCGACACCATTCGCGGCGTCGAGCAGATTCAGTTCATCTTCGAGGGCCCGGACGACACCGAGATCACCGAGACTTTCAACCCGAATATCGGCAATACGGGCAGCCTGCTGGCCGGCGGCGGCGGCGCGGATAATCTTGCCGGTTCGGTCAATGACGATGTCATCGGCGGCGCCGGGGGTAATGATGTCCTGACCGGAAATGACGGCAATGACCGGCTGTCCGGCGATGCGGGTGACGGCAACGATGACGGCGGTGCGGGCAATGATGTGCTGCGGGGCGGTATCGGCGACGATACCCTGATCGGTGGTCCCGGCGGCGACACTTTGTCAGGCGATGAGGATAATGATTCGCTGCAGGGAGATGAGGGCGACGATACGCTGCTGGGCGGCGAGGGTGACGATACGCTTGACGGCGGCGACAATGCCGACAGCATTAGCGACAGCAGCGGCTTCAACGAGGCTAGCGGCGGATCCGGCAATGATACCATCAGTTTGCGCGGCAATGTCGATGCCGGTCCGGGCAATGACCGGATCCGGCTATACGATACCGATGTGCCGACTTCGGTGAATGGCGGCACCGGCGACGACAGCATAGCGCTTGCGCCGTCGCAGACCGGCGTGTTCGCCAATTCGACGTTAGACGGCGGCGCCGGCAATGATACCGTCAGGGGCGGCTTGGAGGCGGAAATCCTGCGCGGCGGCGCAGATCAGGATTCGGTCTTCGGCGACCGCGGTGATGATACCATTGAGGGCGGGTCCGGGCTCGATACGCTGACCGGCGAGCACGGTGATGACAGCCTCGACGGCGGCGACGACAATGACAGCCTAATTGGCGGGGAAGGCGATGACACATTGGACGGTGCTGCCGGCCTTGACCGCACCGCCTTCTCGGATCTGCGCGATCAGTACACCATCATCCGCGACCCGGCGCAGCCCGACGGTACGCGCTTCATTGTCCATCACAATGCCGAATTGCTGTTCGGGCGTGATGGTGTCGACACGACCATCGATCTCGAAATCTACGAGTTCAGCGACAGCGAGTTTCAGCCGAGCCTCGCGAATACCGGCGAGCAGATCGACGGCACCGATTTTGACGATACGCTGAACGGCGGTGACTTCGATGACCTGATCCTTGGCGGTTTCGGCATCGACAGCATTCTTGCCGGTAGCGGACATGACCGCGTGCAGGGCGATACCGGCAATGACACGCTGCTTGGCGAAGCGGGCAATGACGTTCTGCTCGGCGGCTTCGGCAATGACGACCTTCAGGGCGGCGCCGATAACGATACGCTGTCCGGCGAGGACGGCGACGATGTGCTTGACGGCGAGAGCGGCGATGACACGCTGCTGGGCGGAGCCGGGATCGATACGCTTCTGGGCGGGGACGGCAATGACTCGATCCGTGACAGCAACGGCGTCAACAGCGTCGAGGGCGGCGCCGGCGACGACACGATCTCTGCGTCCGGCTCGATCTTCGGCGGAGATGGCGAGGATCGGATCATCAGCAGCGGCACCGATGCGGTTGTCGTCATTGATGGCGGCGACGGTGATGACGCGATCAGCGTCGCTTCCAATCAGCGGAACAGCGATGGCAGCGAGCTGATCGGCGGTCTCGGCAATGACACCGTTACGGGCGGCGACAATAATGACGTTGTGCGCGGCAATGACGGCGATGACGTCGTCAACGGTGATGACGGTCAGGATATCGTCAGCGGCGGCGATGGCAATGATACGGTATCCGGCGGCAGCGGTCGCGATACCGTGGTCGGCGGCGCCGGGAATGACAGCCTCAGCGGCGGCGCCGGCGATGACAGTCTCGAAGGACAGTTCGGCGACGATACGGCCGCAGGCGACGGTGGAAACGATCTGATCACCGGCGGCAGCGGAAATGACAGTCTCGACGGCGGTAGCGGTGATGACAGTGTGATCGGCGGCGTCGGAGACGATTTCCTCAGCGGCGGTAATGACACGATAACCTTCGATCTGGGCAATGACACACTCGATGGCGGCGAGGGCAATGACACATTCATGCCGCTATCGGGCGAGGACACCGTTTTCGGCGGCGAAGGCGGCGAAAGCGGTCTGGGCGATATCCTTGTTCTCCGCGGCGATCGCGTCGATTACAGCGTTACCGGCACCGATATCGGGCTGTTCCTGATCGACAATCGCTTCATTGACGACAGCACGGACTCAGACGGCGTCATCTTCGCCGTCGATATCGAAACCCTGCGTTTTGCCGATCAGGACGTCGATGTCGCAAGCGGTCTGCCGGGGATCATCCTGAATGGCACGCCGTTTAATGATGACGGCGCCGTCGACAGCCTGCCGGCGCTGGTCGGCACCATACTCAACGACTCGATCAATGGCGAATCCGGCGACGATATCATCGAGGCTCGCGCCGGTTTCGATGCGATCGACGGCGGCGACGGCAATGACGCTATTGATGCGGGCGAGGGCAATGACAGCATCCTGGCCGGGGCCGGCGATGACAGCATTGAGGGCGGGCCCGGCAACGATACCATTGACGGCGAGGCCGGCGCCGACATCGCCTTTTACAATGCGCTGCCCGAAGATGCGCCGGACGGCTCCGTCCCGCTCGACAGCAATGGCGACGGCGTGCCTGACGGTTTCGAGGTGATCGTCGATGAACAGACCGGTATCATCACCGTTATCGATCTTGACCCCAGCGCCGCCGGTGGCGGTGATGAAGGCACGGATACGCTGCGCAATGTCCGTATCCTGAACTTCTCGGGCCTCGATTTCTTCGTCAACATCCTGCCGATCGGTATCGGCGATGCTTTTACCACCGATGAGGATACGCCGATCGAAATCGCGGTTGCCGATCTTCTGGCCAATGACAGCGACCCCGATGATGACCCGCTCTCGATCACCGATGTCGCAATTGAAGCAGGCGGCGCCGTAACGCTGGTCGACGACATCGTCACCTTCACCCCGGATGATGTGCCGGGGGATACCGAAATCACCTTCACCTACACGCTCAGCGACGGCTTTCAGTCCGTTGAGGTGCCGGTGATTGTCACGGTCACCAACAACGATCCGGCGCTGGCCGTTGTCGACGATCTGCTGGTCACCGACGAGGACAGCGTGCTGACACTGGCCGCCGGTTCAGGGGTATTGAGCAATGATGTGGGTAACGGCTTGCTGGTGACGGCCGTTGACGGCAGCGGCGCGGCCGTCGGTAGCGCGATTACCCTGGGCAACGGGGCCGTTCTGATCATTGCCGCGGACGGCAGCGTCACGCTTGATCCCGATGGTGCGTTTGACGGGCTTAATGTCGGCGATGACAGCAGCGAAACGGTCGATATCAGCGTCACGGATGAGGACGGTAACAGTGCCGACGGGCTCGTTACCGTGACCATTGAAGGCGTCAATGACGACCCGGTGGCCGAACCGGATGCCGTAGAGCTGGAAGCCGGCGAACAGGTCAGCATCGATGTCCTAGCCAATGACAATGATGTCGACAGCAATGTGCTCACCGTCATCGCTGTCGACCAGCCGGCTAGCGGCAGCGCGGTGATCGATCCCGAGACCGGAGAAATCGTCTATAGCGCCGATCCGATCTTCACCGGCACCGTGAGCTTTGATTACGAAATCGAGGACGGCGACGGCGGCAGCGCTGCGGGCACCATCACGGTCACGGTCACTGAAGGGGCGCCCGTCATTCAAGGCGATGACAGCGATGACCGCCTGCGCGGCGAGGCGGCAGCCGAGCGTATTCTCGGTTTCGGCGGCGATGATCTGCTGCGGGGCAATAATGGCGACGATACGCTCGACGGCGGTCTGGGCGAAGACAATGTCCGTGGTGAGAACGGCAATGACCTGCTGATCTATGACCTCACCGACCCGGGCGAGCTTGATGATTTCGACGTTGCCGACGGCGGTGCCGGCGGCGATACGCTGCAAGTCCTGCTGACCGCGGCGCAATGGCAGGGCGGTGACCCGTCCAGCGCGATCGCTGACGAGTTGCAGGAGTTTGCCGCCAGTTTCGATGCGAATGCCGGCGCGTTTCCGCGAACGCTGCTCGATGAATTGAATATCGGCGTCGATAATATCGAACGGCTGGAAGTCGTGGTCGACGGCAGCACCGTGTTCACGGCGGGTCTTGATCTGGCCTGATCGGGAAAATGGCTCCCCGGGCCGGATTCGAACCAGCGACAGGGTGGTTAACAGCCACCTGCTCTACCACTGAGCTACCGGGGATCAGCCAAGACTGAAGCGGAGTAGATAGCGAAGCCGTCGGCTTTTGGCTAGGGCGCTGTTCGAACTTTTAGGCTTTGACTGCGCTCGTCAGAATTCTGCCATCAGCCGACCATAGCCGTTGATGCGGTCCTTGATCCCGGCAGCGCGCAATGCATGCCAATAGGTCGCGGCGTTGATCGCGATCACGGGTTTCCCGAGTTCTGCTTCCTTTTCCGCCGCCAGCCGCATCATCGACAGATTGGTGCCGACCTGGAGCAGCGCGTCGACATCGTCGCCGTCAAGCCGCGCCAGAACCTCGATCAGCCGGTCTTCTTCCGTCTCCGCAATCGCCGTCCAACTCGGGCATTGCAGGCATTCCTCCCGTACCACTTCATAGCCGTAATCGGTCAGGAAACGCGCCACCTCGGCATTGGCGACCGGGTAATAGGGGGAAAGAAAGGCGACCCTTTTGATGCCGCCCAGTGTTTGCATCGCCGCATGCAGGGATTCTGACCCGGTGCTGACCTTGAGACCGCTCCGTTCCTCGATCCGGCGTTTGAACTCGGCGCCGCCCTCGGCGCCGCCGTAAAAGGTCAGCGCCGACATGCCCATGACCAGCGCATCGGGCTTGGCGGTCATTACCGAGTCGATGGCGTTCCAGATATTTTCGCCGATCACCAGCGTGCCCGCCTTGAAGCTGTCATTGTCGAGCGCCTGCGCGTCCGGCGTGAAGATTCGGCTGTAATGATTGCTGACACCCGGTGGGCTGAGGGCCGCAAAATCGGGTTCGACAACGGTATTTGTCGACGGCCCCAAGACCCCGAATTTGGCCCGGGCGCCCCATTGATTGCTCATGATTCCTTTCCCGTCTGCTTCAGCTCGGCCGGGATACGGCTGTAATGCGCCTCCAACCGCGCCATCACGGTCTTGAGCAGGTCCATCCGTGCCGCCGCGCGCTCGGCAGCGGCAGTGGGGTCGGCACTAAAGCTTTCGATATCGCTGCGGGGCAGGGTGCCCTTGGCCTCAAGCAGCCTTTCTACCGTATCGAGCCGTTCCTTGACCACGCTCAACTCGCCGGTCAGGTTCAGGATCGTGGCGACCAGCGCATCGACTACAGGCGCTTCAAGCAGAACGACATTGTCCGGCCCCGCCTTCATACCGTTTTGACCCCGCCGAACATGAGATATTCTCCGGCGCCGAAGGGCACATACTCATAGATCAGGTCGTCTTCGGCAAAACCCGCATCCTTGAGCCTGGCGCGCAGATCGGTGTGCCCGAAGCCGGTCCAGAACGGCTCACCATTATATTTCACCTGCCAGTTATGGGTGACCTGCAGCGCGAGGGAGATGCGGTCGGGCTGATAGGCCACGTCGAGATTCATCATCGCGCCGCCCGGCGCCAGCACGCGATGCGCCTCCTTGAAGATCGCCGGCAGAACCACATGCGATGTCTCGTGGAACAGGATATGCGAGACGATCAGGTCGAAATGATCATCCGGAAAATCGAGCTGTTGCGCGTTCATCTGGTGAAAGGCGACCGCAAGCCTCTCATTCTCCGCCCAGGCATGGGCATAGCGTAACAGCGGTGCGGCGCAGTCGACACCGATAACCTCGGCGTCGGGAAAGGCGCGCTTGAGGCCGACAGTCTGCTCACCGGTACCGCAGCCGATATCGAGAATCCGGCGCGGTTGCTTGTCGCCGAACATTTTCTTGTACAGTCCGGCCTGCGCCTGGCCGATAACATCCGCGCCGATCACGGACCCATCCCCGGCCGGCTTGGCATTGCGGTAGAGCGTGAATGTGCCGGAATAGAGTCGCCCGGCGCGCATCGGATCATCATCGCCCTGACCGACATAGCCGCCCGGCTGACGATGGATCGCAATACGGTCGATCGGTGCCGAGACGTCAAGCTGGTCGCTTAGATGCAGGGAGCCGAGCTTGGTCGGAGAGTCGGTCAATTGCTGTGCAATCGCATTCTGCGCATCGGCGGTGCGGTCGACAGTCTGAGCGACGCTGTCGAACAGCATGTCCTGGCTGTAATAGGTCATCGCGCCCCAATACTGATAGATCGGCAGAGCCTCGACGGCTTCCTGAACGTCTTCGCGCAGACGGGCCGGACGGCCATGCTCGGCCTCAAAGCGCGGAAGAACAACCTGTTCGACCGTCTTGTCGACCTGCTGTTCCAGAAACATGTTCGCATAGATTTTCACGGCGCTGACAAATCCTTGTCGCGCGGCCTCATCATGCGATGGGGAAAAGCTCAGCTTGGTGTCGGTCATGATTTATCCGGTCCTGCTGCAGTGAGAAAGGTCCTGAACAACTTTCTACGCTGCCAACCTTGCAATGGCCACCATTTACCCGTCGTCAAAGATCAAATGGCTGTGTAGCCATGTTCCATTCCTATATCGAGATGACTCCGCGATGCCGGCCGGAGCCGCGTCGACATTTCCAAGGTGAGGACCAGCATGAGCCGTTTTCTGTCTCCCAAGGAGCTTTCCGAGCATCAGGCCGCTTTCGGCTACGCCTATCCCGATCGGGTCGGGAGTTTGGTCGGCGGCAAATCGCTGAGCGGTGAGGTCGATCCCTGGACGATCATCTATCCGGCCACGGCAACACAGATCGCCGAGGGGCAAAGTCTGTCGGAAAAGCAGGTCGATGAGGCGGCGACTCTGGCGGGCGATACCTTCCGGCGCGGCGACTGGAGCCGGAAACCACTAAGCGAGCGCCAGCGCATCATGCGCGCCATCGCTGACGGCATTGAAGCGGCGGCCGATGAACTTGCCTTTCTGCAGTGCTGCGAGACCGGTCTGCCCTATAAACAGATCCGTGCCAATCATGTGCCGCGCGCGGCGGAAAACTTCCGCTTTTTCGCCGATGCCGCCAGCACGCTGGCCGGCGAGACCTATCAGCAGACCGGCCGTTACATCTCGATGACATTGCATGAGCCGGTCGGCGTCGGCGCCGTGATCTCGCCGTGGAACGCGCCGCTGGCGCTGTCCTCGATGAAGATTGCGGCCTGCATTGTCGGGGGTAATTCCTGCGTTCTGAAACCGTCGGAATACACCCCGCACAGCCTCTACCGCATGGTTGAAATCATGCTGGAAGCCGGCATGCCCGAAGGCGCGATGCAGATTGTCAACGGGTTGGGGCCGAGCACCGGGGCTGCGCTGGTCGCACATCCGGAGATCGGCGCGATCAATTTCGTCGGCGGCACGACGACCGGCGCGCGCATCGCCAAGGGCGCGGCCGATGGGATCAAGAAGGTAGCCCTCGAGCTGGGCGGCAAATCGGCCAATATCGTTCTCGACGATGCGGTCTTCGAGGATGCCGTCGACGGATCGATGGTGGCGATCTTTGCCGGTAATGGCGAGCAATGCCTCGCCGGGAGCCGGTTGCTGCTGCAGCGGTCGATGAAGGACCGCTTTCTCGAGGCTTATGTCAGCCGTGCCGAGAAGCTGAAAATCGGCGACCCGTTCAACCCCGATGTCGAGATCGGCCCGCTGGCCTTTGCTGCGCATTATCAACGGGTTGCCGGTTTCGTCGACGCGGCCAGGCGTGACGGCGCGGAAATCCTTGCGGGAGGCAACCGGCCGGAGGGCTGCGAGAGAGGCTATTTCATCGAGCCGGTGATCGCGCTCTCGCCGAATAATGCGACAAGCATCTGCCAGGAAGAGATCTTCGGCCCCTTCTGTTCCATCGTTCTTGTCGATGATCTTGATGAGGCGATCGGCATCGCCAATGATTCCGATTTCGGGTTGGTGTCATATGTCTGGACCACCAATCTGAATCACATGATGAAGGCGGCGCAGGGTATTCGCGCCGGCACGGTCTGGGTCAACACGCCCATGGCACGCGATCTGCGCACCCCGTTCGGTGGTTACAAGCAATCGGGAGTCGGCCGTGACGGATTGCCGGGATCGATGGAGCTGTTCACCGAACAGAAGACCGTGATGCTGCCGACCGGCGCCTTGACCTTGCCCAAGCTCGGCATGGGCGATTGACGACCTTTTTCCTGCAGCCATCGCCGGAAGAGGTAAATACTATAGTATTACAGTATTGATTCTGCTGCAATTAAGTCGTGCAATATTCACTGATCTGAAACTGCCGAAGACGCTTTTCCGGGCAAACATGTTTGTCTTGCGGATCAGCGATATCGGCAAGTCTACCGGTGTGGTAACGGTCGGCTCGCGACTCAGGTCAATCTCAGGCAAAATCGCCGCTCCCATCTGGCGCCTGGTGTACCGGGGGGCCGTCAGGGTGTTGGAGGCGCGAGCCGGAATCGAACCGGCGTACAAGGATTTGCAGTCCTCTGCGTAACCACTCCGCCATCGGGCCGCGAAGCCGGGTGATATAGGGGTAGGGGCGGGGTGCGGTCAAGAAACAACGCTATTATCCTGGCAGGCGACCGGGCATGGCCAGGTAGGGCCGCGCTTGCATCGCTGTCAGTTGTGCAGACTCAAGGCGGTGGCTATAAGCGCGCCACTGCCGGCCTAGTCTTATGCTGTCCTGTCCTATTTCCTCGGCTGGGGAATGAGGTTTTCCGATGCCCGATTTCACGCAAGCGCGTCACAACATGATCGATAACCAGCTGCGGCCGAACGGGGTCACCGATGACCGCATCCTGGCCGCGATGGAAGTCTTGCCGCGCGAGCGCTTCGTTCCCCCAAGGCTGCGGGAGGTTGCCTATATCGACGAGGATC
>CAZRBL010000031.1:25922-35702 GCA_964598335.1 uncultured Rhodospirillales bacterium | reverse complement strand
CGGCTCGCCGGATTATGCCAGGTTCTGGATGCATAACGGCTTTCTGAACGTCAATTCCGAGAAGATGGCGAAATCCATCGGCAATGTGCTGCTGGTCAAGGATCTGCTGGCCGCAGCGCCGGGCGAGGCGGTGCGCTATGCGCTGCTGTCGGCGCATTACCGCGCGCCGCTGGATTGGACCGATGAGCTGCTGGCGCAATCGAAACAGGCGCTCGACCGGCTGTATCGGGCGCTGGACCGGCTTGAGGGCGTCGACGTTGAACCGGCGGCGCCTGAAACTATCGTCGCCGCGCTGGCCGATGATCTGAACACACCGCAAGCTTTTGCTGAGCTGCACGGCTTGATCGGCGCGGCGAACAAGGCTGAAACCGCTGATGACAAGGCCACCGCGAAAGCAGCGCTGTTGGGGGCGTGCGGCTTGTTGGGCCTCGGTCTGCAATCGGCTGATGCGGCTGGCGCGCACCCGGAAATCGACGCGTTGGTGGCGGAACGCGAAGCCGCGCGCCGGGCCAAGGATTGGGAGCGCGCGGACTCAATACGTGATCAGCTGACGGCGCTGGGCGTGATCTGCGAGGACAGCCCCGACGGCCCGAAATGGCGGTTTAAATAATTTTGGGTACTATCTTTAATCGTCATTGCGAGGCGCCGCGGCAGCGGCAACGCGGCAATCCAGGAATCCGGCAAGCCTCACCATTTCTGGATTGTCGCGGCGGCTGCGCCGCCTCGCAATGACGAGATGAATAAGGTATCGGTGATACCATGAAACCACGCGTCTACATCTTTGACACCACGCTGCGCGATGGGCAGCAGACCCAGGGCGTTGATTTTTCCGTTACGGATAAGCGGGTCATTGCGCGTGCGCTGGATGAATTCGGCGTTGATTACATCGAGGGCGGCTGGCCCGGCGCCAATCCCACCGATGACGCCTTTTTCGCCGATCCGCCGCAATTAAGCCGCGCCAAATTCGTCGCTTTCGGCATGACCAAGCGGCCCGGCCGCAGCGCCGATAACGATCCCGGCCTCGCCGCCGTGATCGGCGCGCCGACCGATGCGGCCTGTATCGTTGCCAAAAGCTGGACTTTCCACGTCGAGAATGCGCTGGGCATCACGCATGACGAAAACCTCGAACTGATTCATGACAGCATCGACGCGGCGGTCAAAAAGCGTGGCGAGGCGATGCTGGATGCCGAGCATTTCTTCGACGGCTACAAGGCCGATCCCGATTTCGCGCTGTCCTGCCTGAAAGCCGCGATTGATGCCGGCGCGCGTTGGGTTGTGCTCTGCGACACCAATGGCGGTACGCTGCCGCATGAGGTGAGTGAAATCGTCGGCGCGGTGACCAGACAGATCGACGGCGAACGCCTCGGCATCCATGCGCATAACGATACCGAAAACGCGGTTGCCAATACGCTTGCGGCGGTCGCCGCAGGGGTGCGGCAGGTACAGGGCACGATCAACGGCCTCGGCGAGCGTTGCGGTAATGCCAATCTGATGTCGGTGATCCCCAATCTGGCGCTGAAACAGGATTACGATATCGGCGTGCCGGCGGAAAACCTGCATCTGCTGACGCATCTCAGCCGGCTGCTCGATGACCGGCTGAACCGCATGCCGCAGCGCAATCTGCCCTATGTCGGCGAAAGCGCCTTTGCCCATAAGGGCGGGCTGCATGTCTCGGCGGTCGCCAAGGACCCCAGCTGCTATGAGCATATCGAGCCCTCCCTGGTCGGCAATCAGCGCAGCATTCTGGTCAGCGATCAGGCCGGCAAATCGAATATCCTGGCGCGCTTCAACGATATCGGCGTTGAGGTCGATGCCAAGGATGAGCGCGTCGGCAAGCTGGTCGAGCTGGTCAAACAGCGCGAATATGACGGCTATGCCTATGACGGCGCCGAGGCCAGCTTTGAGTTGCTGGCGCGGCGCCATCTGGGCGAGGTGCCGGAATATTTCCGGCTCGAATCCTTCCGCGTGCTGGATGAGCGCCGCTGGAACGCCAAGGGCGAGCTGGTGACGATGTCCGAGGCGACGGCCAAGGTGAATGTGGCCGGCCAGCTGGTGATGACGGTGGCCGAGGGCAATGGCCCGGTCAATGCGCTGGATGAGGCGCTGCGCAAGGCGCTGACCCCGGTCTATCCGGAGCTGGAAGGCATCCGGCTGGTCGACTTCAAGGTGCGCATTCTGACCCCCGGCGACGGCACCCGGGCTATCACCCGGGTGCAGATCGAAACGGCGGCCGAGGGCGGCGAGTACTGGACGACGATCGGCATCTCACCGAATATCGTCGATGCGGCGTTCAAGGCGCTGAATGACAGCATCACCTTCCGTCTGTTTCACCGTTCGGCGCCGTCGCGGCTGGCGGCGGAGTAACAGGGCTGGCGGCGTCTGCCAGATTTTCCTTCATGCGCTCGAGCGACTGGCGGCTGCGGATCAGCGCTGCGGCAAAGGCATCGCGGCTGTCCGGCATCGGGCTATCCTCGATGATCGGCGCAACCTGCTGCGGCATGTCGCCGACCTCCCTTGCTGCCCCCGTTGCTGCCCCCGTTGCCGCCCCCGTTGCCGCCCCTGTTGCTGATTGCGGGAGCGGTGCGATCGGCAGACCGGCGGCGGTCAGAACCTGATTGGCCTGGTTCGGCTGCTCCAGGCGCCGCAGCCTTGCCGCATAGGATCCGGCCAGCCGGGCGCGCTGGTCTGCAGAAATCAGAGGCAGGAAGCGCGGCAACAGGGCGACGTAATCTTCGGCAGGAATGCCGCTTTCTTCAGGTTGGCGGATCAGCCCAGAAATCTGACGCGTGGCAATCTCGATGATGCGGCCTCGCGAGCCGGGATCGCTGCGACGGAGCCCGGCCTGGAGCGTCTCCAGCGCAGCCAGAAAATCCTCCTGTTGCCAATGCAATTGCGCGAGGCGGATATGCAGCGTGGCGGTCACCGCATCCCCGCGCCAGCGATAGGCGAGCGCCTCAAGCGCCGTCATCGCAGCATGATCGTCAAGGCTGCCGGTGGCATAGGCGGCCTCCAGCGAATTGAGTGCGGCGCGGGCGCCGTCCGGCGTATCCTCGGCCAGGGCGGCAGCGCTCCAATGCGCCTTGGCCTCTTCAATCGACCCGGTCGCCGCCGCAGCATCGCCCAAAAGCCGGTCGCGGCGCGCCTGCTCGGCCGGCGTGAGGCGCAGCGCATCCAGCCAGCCATCAAGCCTGCCGACAGCATCGAGATCGCCGATCCGGGCGTAGAGCTCCAATGCCCGCAGCGCCATCGAGCGACCCAGCGGCTTGCCATACAGATTAAGGCCGTTGAGCACAGCGACCACCGGCGGAATGCTGGGCCGGGGCGGTCTGGCGACGGTGACGGCGACCGCCTGCCACAGGGCGGCGTCCGGGGCGTCTGACCCTGTCAGCTCATCCAGCAATGCTGCTGCGCTGTCTGCGTCATGAAGGAGGGTGTTGATCAACCGGCCGAAGCCCTCCTCACCGGGTGGAGAGAGCGAATCGGCCGCCTGGCCGTGAAAATATCCGGCCTCTTGGATCAGCCCCCAGGCCAGGGCAAAGCCGGCGGCCGTTTCCGGGCCTGCGTCGCGCGCCTGCTGCCAGCCATGGAGAAAGTCATCCTGGCCCATCAAGCGCTGGACCGGGACCAGCATCTCGGCGGCAAGGCCGGGAGAGGTGAGCAGGCCGCCGATGAAAATGAGCCAGACGCGCCGCATTGTCAGAACCCTCATAAGCTTTGAATTGGCGTTAAACTGCTCGGGCCACGTTAACGGCGGTTGAAATAAGAAAACGGTCTCGGACCGATGGAAAATCCGCTTTACGTGGCCTTGTCCCAACAGATGGCGCTGCGCCGTCAGATGGACGTTACGGCGCATAATATCGCCAATCTGAACACCGTCGGTTTCCGCGCCGAGCGGCCGGTCTTTGCCAATTACATGCAGCGTACCGGCGAGGACATCCGCACCGATTTCGTCATCGACCGGGCGACCTATACGGTGGCGCGCGAAGGGGCGCTGTCGGAAACCGGCAACCCGTTTCACCTCGCCATTCGCGGTGACGGCTTCTTCGCTGTCGAGACGGCCGAGGGCCAGCGTTTTACCCGCGACGGCCGTTTTCAGCTCGATGATGTCGGCCGGCTGGTCAACCTGTCGGGCGATCCTGTGCTCGATCAGGGCGGCGGCGAGATCGTGATCCCCGAAGATGCGGACAGCATCGCCATCGCCCGCGACGGCACGGTCAGCGCCGATGACGATATCATCGCCCGGATCGGACTGGTGCGCTTTGAAAACAATAATGCGCTGCTGCGCGAAGAGGACGGGCTGTATCGCAGCGATGAAATTCCCGCAG
Source organism: uncultured Rhodospirillales bacterium (assembly GCA_964598335.1). Lineage (GTDB taxonomy): Bacteria > Pseudomonadota > Alphaproteobacteria > CAZRBL01 > CAZRBL01 > CAZRBL01. The sequence continues at coordinate 31,377 of CAZRBL010000031.1, read as the reverse complement.
CCGCCGACGATGCCGGCGTCGTGCAGGGCATGGTCGAGAATTCGAATGTGCAGCCGATCGTCGAAATGACCCGGATGATGGAGATCAGCCGCGCCTATATGGCCAATACCCGTGTCATCGAAGGCGAAGATGAGCGGCAGCGCGGCATGATTTCCAAACTCGGCGACCCCCGGATTTAAAGGAGTATTTCCCCATGCGCGCTCTGAGCATTGCCGCCACGGGCATGATGGCCCAGCAGATGAATGTTGAGGTCATCTCGAACAATATCGCCAATCTCAACACCACCGGCTTCAAGCGGTCGCGGGCCGAGTTCTCGGATCTGATGTATCAGGCCCAGCGCCGCCCCGGCGTGCCCAGCGCCGATACCGGCGAGGTCACGCCCAGCGGCATCCAGCTCGGCCTCGGCGTGAAACCCGCAGCGGTCAGCCGGGTGCATACCCAGGGCAATCTGACGCCGACCGAGAACCAGCTCGATATTGCCATTCAGGGGCGCGGCTATCTGATCGTCGACCTGCCCGACCGCGAACAGGCTTTCACCCGCGCCGGTGCCTTGCAACGCTCGGCGGAAGGGGAGCTGGTAACGCTGGAAGGCTGCCGCATCGCACCGGGCATCGAGGTGCCGGACAATGCGCGGGCGGTCACCATCAACGCCAATGGCGAGGTGTTCGCCACCGTCGATGACGAGGCGGAGCCGCAGGCGCTGGGCCAGATCGAGATCGCGGTCTTCGTCAATGAGGCGGGCCTCGAGGCGACCGGCGATAATCTTTATCGCGAAACCGAGGCGTCCGGCCTGCCGCTGCGGGGCACGCCGGGACAGCCGGGCTTCGGCACGCTGCGTCAGGGTTATGTCGAATCCTCCAACGTCAATGTGGTGCAGGAGATCACCAGCCTGATCGCCGCCCAGCGCGCCTATGAGATGAATTCCAAGGTCGTCGAGACCGGCGATCAGATGCTCAACCGCGTCACCCAGATGAGGTAGCCGCATCATGATCCGCTTGGTTGATACGCTGACCATCCTCTTTTTCATCGCCTGCGCGCTCGGCTTCACGGTGCCGCGGGCGATGGCTGGGACGCCTGAGGTGATGCCAGCCACGTCGGAGGCGATGCCGGCCACGCCGGAGGCGATGATCGCCGAGGCGCTTGAGGGCGGTTACGGCCAGTTCCTCGGCGAAGGGACACTGAGCGTTACCCTGTCACAGACCTTGAGCGGCGATGTCGAGCGGCTGAGCAATCTGCGTTTCGATCCGCGCTCCGGCCGTTTCGCCGCGGTGCTGTGGCAAGGCGGGCGGCCGCTCGGCGTTTCCGGCATGGCCTGGGTCGAGGTCACGGCGCCGGTGCCGGCCAAGCGGCTGGAAGCCGGGTCGGTGATCGGCGCCGATGATCTGACCGAGCTGCGCCTGCCGGCCAGCCGGCTGCAGCGCGGCGCGGTGATGGATGCCGGCAGCCTGATCGGGCGCGAGGTCATCCGCACGCTGTATCCCGGCCGCACGATTGCCGAAGCGGCGGTGCGGCAGCCGATTGCCGTCGAACGCAATCAGCCGATTACCCTGATTTATCTGACCGATGGGCTGCGCCTGACCGCGCGCGGACGGGCCCTCAAGCAAGGCAGCGTCGGCGACCGCATCCCCGTCCATAACCCGTCCGGCGACCGCACTGTCGAGGCTGTCATCACCGGCAATCGCACTGCGGAGGTTTTCTGATGTCGCGCCTTTTCATTGCAGGCCTTGTCTGTGCCCTGCTCGCCGGTTGCGGCGGCCGGATGGACCATTTCATGAAACCGCCGAGCATGAGCCCGGTCGCGGATCCGCGCGAGCATGAGGAAGCGCGCACCGTGTCGATGCCGATGCCGCCGCCGCAGGCCGAGATCAGCCAGGCAAACTCACTCTGGCGGACCGGCGCCCGGAGTTTTCTGAACGATCAGCGCGCCGATCAGATTGGCGACATCGTCACCGTGGTGATCGACATGAACGACACCGCGACTGTCAATAATTCAAGCCGCCGCAGCCGGTCCAGCGGCGAGGGCGCGGGCATTCCCAACTTTTTCGGGCTGCAAAGCAATCTGCCGAATTTCCTGCCCGATGAGGTCGATCCCGAAAACCTGATCGATTTCGGCTCGGACAGCTCCTATGCCGGCGACGGCGTCATCAACCGGCGCGAGGAGATCGAAGTTCGCGTAGCTGCCGTGATCACGCAGATCCTGCCGAACGGCAATTTCGTGATCGCAGGGCGTCAGGAAGTGCGCGTGAATTTCGAATTGCGTGAACTGCGTGTCGCCGGTGTCATCCGGCCCGAGGACATCAATCCCGATAACGGCATCAATTACGACCAGATCGCCGAGGCACGCCTGTCCTATGGCGGTCGCGGCCAGATCACCGATGTGCAGCAACCGCGCTATGGCCAGCAGCTCTACGACATCATTTTCCCGTTTTAGTCAGGGGGCCGGACCGCCCCTCACCCCCGCCCCGCCTCCCCTCGATAGTATCCTGGCGGGCGAGGCGGGGCGGGGGCGGGGTCAATCGACCCGGGGCGGTCCGGCCGGACAGAACAACGTCATTGCGAGCGGGCGCGCAGTGTCCGCGCGGCAATCCGGGGATATCTCCAAATGGCAGGACTTCTGGATTGCCGCGTCGCCTTCGGCTCCTCGCAATGACGAAATATTAAACGAGCACAGCGCAGTAGCATCATGGCTAAGGCCCCCATCGAACACACCCTTCTCGCGGCCGGGCTTGCCGCCGGCATTGCCGGCGGCGGCGGCCTGATCCTGACGGCGCCGTCGACCCAGATCTTCGATGCGCCGTTGTCTGAGACGATCGAAGGGCTAGGCCCCTGGCTGGGCCGTGAAGATCGGACATTGCCTCCGCAAACCGCCAGTTTCGATGACCTTATCGTCTCAGTGCGCAACAGCGAGGGACCGCAGGGTTTCAAGATTTTCAGCCTGCGCGCGACGCTGCCCGGCGCCCCGGGCCTCGATCTGTCGGCGGAAAGCGTCGACTGGTATGCGTTGCGCGACCGATTGCTGACAACGCTCGAAGCCGAGGTCGGTGACATGTCATGGATCGACGTCGAGGGCGATGCCCTGGCGGCGCTGGAATCCGCCCTCGCCGACGCCTCAGGCGGCCAGGTCACCGTCGATCGCGTGCTGTTCCAGCAGGCGCGGCGCTAAGGCTCGAAACAACCGTCATTGTGAGCGGCCAAAGTCCGCGCGGCAATTCAGGAATCCCAGCCAGATGGCTCTGGATCGCCGCGTCGCTACCGCTCCTCGCGATGACGGCGGGGCGGGGCCTAGGCTTCCGGCTTCAGCGCCGTGACCTCGATCTCGATCTTCATCTCGGGATCGAACAGGCCGCATATGATGGCGCTGGCGGTGGGTTTGGCGCCTTCATAGATCTCCGGCACGATGCCCATCAGCTTTTCGCCATGGGCGCGGTCGGTCAGGTAATAGGTGATACGCACCATGTCCTTCATCTCGGCACCGCATTCGGCCAGCACCTGCTTGATGGTCTTGAAGGCGTTGCGCGCCTGATCCTCGACGCTTTCGGGGATGGTGCCGGTCTCGACATCATAGCCGGTAGTCCCGGCGAGGAAGACAAAACGACCATCGACAATGGCGCGCGAATACCCCGCGCTCTGCTCCCATGGTGTGCCCGTCGAGATATATCTGCGTTTGCTCATGCGCTGCAGATTACGGCGTCACCGGCGGCTCCCGCAAGCTGAGGATGTCGTTTTCCGTGACCGCGATGCCGTTATCCAGCACGAATAACGTCGCTTCGGCGCTCTGACGGATTTCCTGCACCCGACCGCTATTGCGCGTGGTCGCGAAGATCGGATCGCCGGCGGCGTCGCGGGCAATGATCTCGGCGGTGTAGATGCCGTCAACAACGGTGCCGCCGGCCAGATCGGTGCCGTCCCAGATCAGCTGGTGGGAGCCGGCGTTGGTCGGAGCATCGATCTCAGCGACGACCGTACCGGTTTCGTTGAGAATTCGCAGGCTGGCCTCATCGGCCTCGCGCGGCAGTTCGTAATTGATGCTCGCGCTGCCGCCGTTCAGCGCGATGCGACTGGTCTCGATCTCCGCCTGACGGCCGATCAGCCCGGCGTCGAGCTTGAGGCTATCGGCCTGCAGCTGCCCCAGTATGGTGGACAATTGGTTATTGGTCTGGATCGCCTGTTCGACCGAGGAAAACTGCGCCAATTGCGCGACGAACTGGGTCGGGTCGGTCGGCGAGAGCGGGTCCTGATTCTGCATTTGCGTCGTCAGCAATTGCAGGAAGGTATTGAGGTCGGCCGACAGGGTATTCGGCGATATGGCTTGCACGTCACTCATTTCAGGCTCCTAAACATTGCACGCTCCTAAACATTGACATCGACCAGCCCTTCGGCGGCTGACAGCCGCTGGGCTTCTCCTCGGGTCGGTCCGGTTTCATCATCGGCTGTTTCAGCTGAGCTGGCGAAGAAAGAGGATCCCGGCTCACCCTGATCCCGATCGTCGCGGCGCGCGAGGCTCAGGCTGCCGTCTTTCAGATCCATGCCGGCCTGTTGCAGCAGGCGCTCAATGGCGGCCTGGTCGCGGCGCAACAGGTCGAGTGTCTGGCCGTTATCGGCGGCGATATGCACATGGCTGCTGCCGTTGACGGTCTCGAAGCGGATATCGACGCGGCCCAGCTCGGCCGGTTCCAGTCTGAGCTGCACATGATCGGCGCCGCGCTGAATGGCGATGCGAACCGGCTCATAAAGCTGTTGCGTTGCGGTCTGGGCGGGCAGGGCCGAGCGCTGCGCAGCGCCGCCGGCTTCGGATTTGGCCGAGCTTGCGGCTTGTGCCGCCTCAACGGCCGGCGTGGACGACGATAGGGGAGCGCGCGGAGACATTTCCTCCCCGGCATCATGGGGCGGCGCAAAAAACGGCGCGGCAGTGTCGGGCTTGCCGGTTGCGCCGATGGTTTTGGCGGCGATTTTGGCCTGCGCCTGAAGCTCGTTCGGGGCCGATATGTCTGTCTTCGGCTTTGCTGCGCCTTGCGCGCCGGCGGTGGCGGGAGCTTGCAGCGTCGGCTGGTCAGAAAAACGCAGAGCCCCTTTGGCGGCAAGCGGAGCAGCGGTTTCGCGCGGAAAGCCGGCCGGTCCGACATTCGCTGTCCCGGGCTGCGCGGCAATGGCCTCTTTCTTGCCGCCCGACGGGGCGTGGACCGGGATCGCGTGCATCTGGGCGACGGCCGGAACGACGGCGGCAACGGGCTCGCCGGTGTCCTCAAGCACCGGATTGGGCACCGGCATTGCGGGAATGGCAGGCTGATCCTTGGCGTCGCCCTGCCGTTCCGATTGCCCGGCTGTCTTGAGATCGATCTCGGGCGAGGCGGCAGCGGCGGGTTCCATGGCGGATGGACGGAGCGGGGCTGGCACAGAGCCGCTGGAGACCGCGAGGTTTTGCCGGCTTACCGCTATCGCCTTGGCGCTCTTCGGC
>CAZRBL010000031.1:0-25912 GCA_964598335.1 uncultured Rhodospirillales bacterium | reverse complement strand
GGCGGCAAGCGGGCCGACGGCATCCTTGCCCTTGCTCTTTCCGGCCAATGCGGTGAGCAGCGAAAAAGCCGGGGCAGCGCCGCGCGCGGAGTCCCCCTGAGGGGCTGCGGCTGCGTTCTTATGGCTTTTCTTGCCGGCATGTGCGCCGGTCAGCAGGGTGTGAGCGATAAGGGACACCGGCTGGACCCGTTGCGGTTATCGGTTACGCGCAGGCTGACCTGTCGGTGTGAAACAGGATTTAACGTTCCGGTTTCCGGTGTATAATGATGGGTCATGAGTAGCGTAGACACCCTGATGGCCGAGCAGCCCAGCGCCCTTGAACCGGGCGAGAGCTTCGGTGACCCGAAAACCGATGCCGCGCTTTGTGCGGCTTTCGTCCTCAGGCGGGCGACGCGTCTGTTGAACCGTGTGTTCGATCAGGCGATGGCCCCGGCCGGTGTCACCAGTAACCAGTTTTCCATTCTGACCGTCGTCAAACGTCACCCCAAGGCGACGATCTCGGCGCTGAGCGGTATATTGCTGATGGAGCGAAGCACGGTGTTGCGCAATGTTGACACGTTACAGCGTGCAGGGCTCGTCGCCATCGAAAAGGATGTCGAAGATGCACGCCGGCTGATCGTCAAGGCGACGCAACAGGGACTTGCAGTGTGGCACGAGGCCTGGCCGCTGTGGCAGCGCGTTCAGAGCGGCTTGGTTGACGCCGGCGGTGGCAATGAAAGCTATGATGCGTTTCGGTTACTGATCCGAAACATGCTGGCTTCGACCGGAATTGACGAACCTGATTTCGCCGATCCGGAGCAGATCTGTGCCTTGCTTGCGGGGATTGAGGGGGGCTGAAGAGCCCTGTTCTCAAACCCGGCGGCGCAAGCCGATCAGCGCCATGCAGGACAGGCCGAGAAGGCCGGCCAGCGGCGGTACCGGGATGACGACGAATTCGTTGAGGAAACCGGCGAATACCGTCACGTCGGTAGCGACCGAGAACTCGCCGAACGAGTTGTTCAACACATCATCGATGTCGGTAAAAAGCGGAGATGACTCGTTGAAGGACAAACCGTAGGAGGTAATCCCGGCAATGCGTCCATTGACGAAAAGCGGGCCGCCGCTGTCGCCCGGAGCTGCAGTGACCTCGTTATCGCCCAGACCGAGCGTATTGTCCAAATTGATGGAGTCGGAGGCTTCATCGGCCAGCTCGGGGCTTACCAAAAAAGTGTTGTCAAGAAGCGTGTAAATCGCGTCATTGGCCTCAAGGCGATTGTCGAAATCATAATAAAGTTGACTGAAGCCGGTGCCGGCCAAATTGGTCAGATCGAAGAACAGTTCGCCGGTCAGGTCGAAGCTGTTCTGGCCTGCCCGCTGCGTTCCAAAGGTGCCGGAAACCGACCCATCTTCTCCGGTACCGCGACGACCAAACCCGACGATCTCGAAGATTTCTCCGATCAGGCTTTCAGTCGTGCCCCGATAAATATCATAGGCCTCGACGCCCGGATCCGTAATTGCCTGCGGCAGTTCGATAACGGCGATATCGGAGCCGGCGAAAAACCCGTTCGCGCCAAGATCATCACCTTGCCAGCTTGACGGGATAAAGGTCGTGGTCTCGTTAATCGGCACGTTAACAGTGCTACCACCGATTTCAATTGAGACATTATTGCGGTCGAACTCGCCGCTCGTACCCGTCATGCAATGCGCAGCGGTCAGAATATGCTTGCGACCGCGCAAAAGCGAACCGGAACAAAGGCCCCCAGTGCCGCCGCCGGTGAAAGTCAGAGGCACAACACCGGTGAAAGATCCGTTGGTCCTGTAATTCTGCTCAGGCAGAACGCCGACAATGTTGCCGGCTGCATCAAAATCGACGGCACCGGCATTCACCTGTACCGGCGCCACTGCCACAATCGCAAGCATGCCAACCGCAAGGGCGCCGCCGACTGCGTTGTTAGAGGAAAGCATAACCAAGCCTTTCACCAGAACTCCCAGACGTCTTGTATGTGTCGATACAGTCGTGAAGTCAACCGAATAAGGCCTGATTGCGACCTTCTCCGAACCCGATGCAGCCTCACCGCGCAGCTTTGCCCGCAATGAAAAAAAATGCAACCGCCGGCATGGGTTTGCATGGTCGACAAGACGGGAACCGGCGATACAACCGTCTGGGCCAAACGTCTGGATTTTCCCCAAAAGCCTGTCAGGCGCGACCGAGGCGACGTAAGCAGCGGCTCCCTGTAACAGTCGCTCACTAACCGACAAGGCATGTCGATGCGGCAACACAGAATGCGTTTTTTCCGCTTCAGCAGGCGAATTGGCCTTGATAGAGTTTACTCTCGCCTACTGTTCTTTAGCAGGATCGGCACATTGACGGTCCAGGCGGCGGGGGCGTCTTACCTGACCCCGATATCTGATCCGGCCATCGGCCAAATTTCGTAAGTGACAATCATGTCGAAAAACGCTGTTCAAAACCGTCGCGCCGCACAGACCGCGTCAAATGTCGGCGATAGCCGCGCCCTGCGCAATGCGCTTGGTCGGTTCGCGACCGGCGTCACCGTCATCACCGCGCTGAATTCTGACGGGTCGCCGCGCGGCATGACGGCAAATTCATTCGGCTCGCTTTCGCTCGATCCGCCCCTGGTGCTCTGGAGTGTCGATCGGACTTCGGAATCGCATGATGCGTTCTGCGCCTGCTCGCATTTCGCGGTGAATGTGCTGGCGCATGATCAGGCGGCGCTCGCCAAACGCTTTGCTTCGGAAACCGAGGATCGTTTCGCAGGCGTCGACTGGGTGGCGGATGGAAACGGCGTCCCCGCCCTGCCGGGTTGTCTGGCATGGTTTGAGTGCCGCACCGAACAGCGTATCCCCGGCGGCGATCACACCATTCTGGTAGGCCATGTGATGAATTACAGCGAAGGGTCCGGTGAACCGCTGATTTTCTATCGCGGCAAATTGCTCGAATAGCGGTCGGTTACGCCACCGTGACCATGACCAGCCAAGGGAAGAAGATGGTCAGGGCGAGCGCGACCAGCATCAGAAAGATGAAGGGAATGACCGCCTTGCAGACGGTGCCGAAGCTCTCGCGGAAGGCCCCCATGGCGACAATGATGTTGAGTCCCATCGGCGGCGTCAGATAGCCGATCTCGAGGTTGACGATCATCATGATGCCGAAATGCGTCCGGGCCAGCTCGCCGAGGCTTTTCGTGACATCGTCGCCGGGCACCCAGCCCATGATGTTACCCGATTGAAGGGCGAAGTTCTCCGCCACCGGTGCCAGCAGCGGGCCGAGGATCAGCACCGCCGAGCCGATATCGATCACGAAGCCGACGACAAGCAGCAGGATGTTGGAGGCGAAGATGAAGCTCGCCTTGTCGTCGAACACCTCGGTCAGCGTCGCGACGAGATCCTGCGGGATCTGCTGCAGCACCAGAAAGGTGTTGAGGCTGAAGGCCAGCGCCAGGATCGGAAAAAGGCTGCCGAGCAGGCGGGTGGTGTCGGTGGTGACGTCGATGATGTCCTTGAAGGACAGTTCGCGGTGGATGAAGACCTCGATCAGCAGGGCGGCCAAAACGGCGACGGCCGCACTCTCGGTCGGCGTGAAATGTCCCGAATAGATGCCGCCGAGAATGATGATCGGCAACAGCAGTGAGAAAACGCCGCGCCGCCAAACCGCCAGACTTTCCCAAACCGCGCCGCCGAGCATCGCCCAGCCGTTTCCGGTGGGGCTGTTTTCTGGAACCGCCGCGCTCAGCGATTGCGGCTGCCTTCCGCCGATCGCGGCGAAGGCGGCGCGATAGGCGCTCAAATCCCACATGCCGCTACGCTTGGACCAGTTAAGCAGCAACGCATAAATCGCGAACAGGCTGATCAGCACGATGGCCGGACCGATGCCGGCAACGAACAGATCGGCAATCGAGGTCTGCGTGATGAAACCGTAGAGAATGAGGGGAATGCTGGGCGGAATGATGATGCCCAGCGTCCCGCCGGCGCAGATCGCGCCGAGCGAGAAGGTCTTGCTATAGCCCTCCTGAAGCAGCGCCGGATACATGATCGCGCCGACCGCCAGCAGGGTCACCGTCGACGATCCGGAAATCGCTGAGAACACCGCGCAGGACAGAATTGTGGCAAGTGCCAGACCGCCCGGTACCGGCTTCATTACCTGCCGCATGATCGCAATCAGCCTTTCGGCGATTGAGCCCCGTGCCATGATCGAGCCGGCGAGGATGTAAAGCGGGATCGACAGCAGGATTTCCCGATTGGTGGCATCCCAGACATCGAGCATGGCGGATTGCCAGGCCAGCGGATCGATTGCCTGCCAGTCGCCGAATTGCCAGTCGCGCGGCATGTAGCCGCCCCAGACGACATAGCTGTAGACCACGGCGGTGCCGACCAGAACCAGGATGTTCTGGCGCAGCAGCAACAGCGTAACCAGCAAAATGGTCAGCTCAAGCCAGGGCGCGACAAGACCTGTCATTCCGACGTCTCCGGGCCGCGGTCGGATTGCGGGATCGGTCTCAGCTCGGGATACAGCGCATAAATCGAATGGCGCACAACACCGATGCCGAAGGCGGCCGCAATGATGCCCTGAAACGGCCAGATCGGCCACATCAGCACCGGCGAGACTTCCCGGAAATCATAGCTGACCTGAGCAACGCTTACGGTAATCGCCGCCATGCCGAGACAGAACAGGGCGAAAATCGCATCGCCGAGCCGTTCCAGGATCGGATCCCAGCTTTTCGGGGACAGGGCGTCGGTGAAGCGCGGTCGCAAATGCGAGCCGGTATGCGATGCGACGCCGATCCCGAGAAAGGCGACGGCGATCATGCCGTAAACGCCGACCCGCGGGGCGCCGAAGATGCCGGTGCCGAGGAACTCGCGGCTCAGAACATCGGCGATCAACGCCAATGCCATGACCGCGAAGCCGAGGCAGGTCAGGGTCTTCTCGCAGACGAATATCCCGTCCAGCAGCTTTCGGGCGAGAGACTTCAAGGGGTACCGGTGGTTTCCGTTACGGCCTCGGCATCGTCGTCGCGCTCGCTCTGCGCCATCTCAGCCTCTTTCATCGCTTGGAATGCCGCTTTGCCTTCCATGATAATGTCGTAAATCTCCTGGGCTGAGCCGCCGGATTGATCGATGATCCGCTGATGAGCGCTGCGCGCCGCCATGGCCCATTGTTCGCGCTGCTCGTCGCTCAGATCATGAACAGTTGCGCCGCGATCTTCCAGCGTCACGATCACCTCTGCAATCAGATCGCGGACCATCTGACGCGCCTGATCGCTTGGCATGAACGACTCCATGATGATCTGCCGCTGATCCTCGCTCAGCCGCTCCCACCAGCGGACATTCGCGATAATCGCCCCGGTGTCATAGCTGTGCCGGGTCAGGGTGACATGGTCGACATAATCGCCGAGCTGATAGTGAATGAAGACCGTGGCAGCCAGTCCGCCATCGATCAGGCCGGTTTCCAGCGCCTGAATCAGATCTGTCGAGCCGACCGGGATCGCGTCGGCCCCGACGGCACGCAGATATTCCTGCGCCGCGACATTGGGCGAGCCGCGTAATTTCCGACCGTCGGAATCGGCCGGGGTCAGAATCGGCGCGCCGGCCGAGTACATGTTCGTCCAGCCGACCTCCATCCATTGCAGGATACGCAGACCGCGGCGCTCAAACAGCGCATTGATCGGCTCCAGCAAATAATTGTCGTAGACGAAGTCGACTTCTTCCGGACTCTCGAAGATGTAGGGCAGCATTGCGACCGACAGCTCCGGCACGACCGAGGCAAGACCCTGCAGGGACATGCCGCCGATCTGCAGCTGATTGCGGCGCAACCGGCTCATCATGACCTCTTCGCTGCCGATCTCGCCGCGAATGAAAAAATCCATCGTCACGCCGCGCTCGGCGAACCGGTCCTGCAGATAAAACCATTGCGCTTCCCAGGGCGTGCCCGGCGGTGCGAGCGCCGTGATTTTGCCGAGATTAGGCACCTCCGCCCGCGCATGCTGCGTGTCGCCGGCTACGGGCAAGGTAAGACTGATGAGAAGTGCCAAAAAGCTGAAATAGCGCGTCATAGATTTGCCGTCCTCGCACGGGCATGTCGAAACAGCCCGGGCTTGCGTAAAGGGTGGATTAGGCCATGCAGGACGATGCCCGCAAGGGTCTAACGCATGAGGATGGAGTCTATTCGGGGCGATTTGCGGGCAAAAGCGCTCGATTACCGTCTCAGCAGGGTGATCGAAATCCGCCTGTTACGCGGGTCAAGGGGCGCATTTTCGATCAGCGGCTCTCGGTCGGCGAAGCCGTCGACACGGGCAATGCGCGCGCTGTCGATGCCGGTTTGGAGCAGCAGACGGCGCGCGGCATGAGCACGGTCGGAGGATAGTTCCCAATTGCTGTAGCCGGCGCCGCGATAGGGCCGCGCATCGGTATGCCCGGCGATCGCGAGGCGGTTCGGCGTTGCCTGCAATTCTGCCGCGATCGTCGACAGCAGTCGCGCGGCGCGCTCGCTCAGCGCGGTGCCGCCGAGATCGAACATGGCAAAACCGTTCTGATCTGTAATCTGTATCCGCAGGCCTTCGGGGGTTTCCTCAATCCGCACGCTGTCGGCGATGTCCCTGAGTTCTATTGCCGCGCTAAGCGCTTCGCCGACCTCACGTTCAACGGTCTGGAAAACAGCCCTGTCGTTGTTCTGCTGCCAGGGCGTTTCGCCCCAAATGCTGAGAATCTGCTGACCGATGGTCGGGCGCGGCGGTGCCGTTGACGCCGTTGACGCTGTCGACGCCTGTGAGGACGCGCTTGCGATACTGCTCGATGCCGCCAGCGCGCTCATCTGGGTGAAGGTTGCATCGTCAACCCGGTCCCGAACGCTTGAAGCGGGCACACAGGCAAGAAAATCCGTGCTGTCGGGCAGGGCGGGTGCCTCGGTCCGCGGACCGACCGGCGCTTTGATCGGCACGACTATGTTCGGGTCAGTTTCCAGCCTGTGGCCGATCGGCTCTGTCAGGCTGCCGTCTTCGGCCAGAACCGCCGTGCCGTCGAACATGTCGCCGGCGCCGGATTGCGCGCTTGATACCGCAATCGCGCTGAAATAATCGGCCAGCGCCTCGCGCTGTTCCTTGGTCAGCGCGGTGATCAGCCATAGCATCAGAAAAAACGCCATCATTGCCGTGACGAAATCGGCATAGGCGATTTTCCACGATTGATTCGATGCTTCCTCGTCGTCGCGGATGATCGGGGTGAAGCGTCGGGCGCGGGCCATGATCCTTGCCCCTTAGGCCGGTTGAGCGGCGCCGCCGGATCGCGCAGCGCCTGCGGCGTCACCGGCCTCTTCAAAGCGGCGGCTGCGCGCCGAAGCGCCGGAGGTCGCGGCCTCGACCTCTTCAAAGGTCGGTTGCAGCTCTTCATACAGGACCTTGCGCGCATATTCGACGCAGATTGCCGGGGCATAGCCGTCGAGATAGGCCATCAGCGCGACGCGGATACAGTCGAAATATTTCAGCTCCTGATCGCGCATGGCGCGGATCCGAGTGGCCAGCGGGCCGACGCAGCCATAGGACAGCAGCACCCCGAGAAAGGTGCCGACCATGGCGCCGCCGATCATGCTGCCGAGCACTTCGGGCGGCTGGTCGATCGAGGCCATGGTCTTGATCACGCCGAGCACCGCAGCGACGATGCCGAGCGCCGGCAGGGCATCGGCCATGCGCTGCAAGGCATTGGAGACGCGATGATATTCGCGCCGGCGCGTGTCGATATCTTCGGCGATGAGGGATTCGAGCTCTTCGGGACGTTCTGCGCCCAGCGAGATCAGGCGCAGATAATCGGTGATGAAGCCCATCACCTCGAGATTATTGGCGATGTTCGGATGGCGGCTGAACGGCTCCCGGCTGCTCGGATCGTCCAGCATGCGGTCGAGCGCCATCACCCCGTCCTTGTGGGCGATGCGGAAGACGCCGTACATCGTCGAGAGCAGATCGAGGAAATCGCGCCGCTGATAGCGTGCTCCCCGCAACAGCTGGCGGATAGCGCCCAGCGTATCCTTGAGCACCTGCACCGAATTGGCGATCACATAGGCGCCGATTGCGGAGCCGACGATGATGACGACTTCAAAGGGCTGCCATAACGTTATAAGCGATCCGCCCATTGCGACATAACCGCCGCCGACCGACAGGCACACGATAATCAGGCCGATCAATGCATTCATCTCTGCAGCTCCTATGGATTCATCTCCGCACAGCTAACTTTCGGACTTTAAACCGGGTTTACAGCCGATGACCGAGCAGCCTGACTATCGCGGAATCCCGGGCGATCTGGGACAGGGTGCGCCTGCCGTGATCCTTGTGGAACCGCAAATGGGGGAGAATATCGGCGCAGCGGCGCGCGCGATGCTGAATTGCTGCTGGACCGATTTGCGTCTCGTGCGGCCGCGCGACGGCTGGCCGAACGAGCGCGCGCGCGCGATGGCCTCGGGCGCCGATCTGGTGATCGACGGCACGCAAGTATTTGACAGCACCGCGGAGGCAATTGCCGATCTGCAGATGGTGCTGGCGACGACTGCGAGGCCGCGCGACATGACCAAGCCGGTTTTCGAGCCGCAGGCCGCCGCGCGCGAGATCCGCGCCCGCGCCGCGCGGCGGCAACGCTGCGGAATCCTCTTCGGGCCGGAGCGCTCGGGGCTGGACAATGAAGACATTGCCCGCGCCGATGCCATTCTCACGGTGCCGCTGAATCCCGGCTTCGCCTCGCTGAATTTGGCGCAGGCGGTGCTGCTGGTCGGATATTGCTGGTTCGCTTTGACCGACCCGGCGGAGTCTTATGCGCTTCAGATGCCTGGAACCGAACCCGCCAGTAAGCAGGAAATCGAAAACCTGTTCGAGCGGACCGAGCAATTGCTCCAGCAGGGCGGCTTTTTCGCCTCGCCGGAAATGCGGCCGGTGATCATGCGCAATCTTCGCAATGCGCTGGGCCGCGCCGGCCTGACCGAGCAGGAGGTTCGCACATTGCACGGCGTCTTCAAAACGGCGCTCAGGGTGAGGGAGGACGATGTTTCGCGGGGGTGAGCTTACCGACCGCTCGGCGGCGTTTTTCCACTAAGAGCTGTTCGGAACCCGGGCGGGTCAGGTGCATTGGTCGGACGAGGCCAAAAAAATGGAGTTTGCCATGACCAAGCATATCATTTCGGGAATGACCCTCGTGGTCGCTGTGATCGCCTTGTCTGCCTGCGGTAACACGACCACGGAAAAAGCCCTTTCGGGCGCCGCCATCGGTGCTGCTTCGGGCGCGGTCATCAGTGAAACCACCGGCGGCAGCGCGGCCACGGGCGCAGCCATCGGCGGTGCGGCCGGTGCCGGCGCGGGCGCTATCAAGGGCGAAGCCGACAAGCGCTGATGGGGCTGCTTGCCCTGATGAAAAAAGGCTCCGGCATTTCTGCCGGGGCCTTTTTTACGGTCGTTCAGAGCATTTTCGGGCGGGCTGTCCTGCTCACCGAGACTTCGGTGAGGGTATCGCCGATTACGGATTATTGGCGCGGTAGATACCGAGCTGCGCGTTGAAATCGGAAGCAAGGTCCTCTTCAGCTTCGATAGAGGCATTATAGGAGCGGCTCATCTCCTCGAACTTTGCCTCATACTCTTTCTTGCGGCTGCCGGTGGCATTGTCGAAGGACACGCGAGTCGCTTCCATTTCGTCGTCCATACAATCGCGATAGGCGGCGGCCTCAGCCTGAAATGTTTTCACGCCCTCAAAGCCGGAAACCATTTCGGCTTCGGTGGCGACCGATCCGTCGGGCACGGTGGGCGGCGTCGGCATGACGCATTCCTGCGCCGTCGCGGCGGTTGCCAGAAGGCAAAAAACAAAGGCGGAAAGCACGGTTCTGATCATGTGTTTCGGTCTCCCTGTGAAATGCTGTACCGGAGCAAGCCTTGCTCTATGCTCCGCGAATAGGGCGAAAACTAGTCCCCGACTCCGGTTGGTGCAAGCCGGTCCCTGGCCTTCCAGGGCTTGACAATCGAGCTCAGCGGCTGCATTTGCGCCGCTTCACGACTGCGAAGGCGGGTTCGGCAAAACGGTCGGACCCCGGCCCCGGGCATCAAGGGTTAATCTCATCAAGGGTTAACCTCTATGCCCGGCAAGCCAAGCGGTTCAAAAATGAAGATAAACAGGAGTATCGCGATGAGCGAGAAGCGCCCGCGCGCCAAGCATAAGATCGACCGCCGCATCGGCGCGAATCTTTGGGGTCGCCCGAAATCCCCCCATAACAAGCGTGAATACGGCCCCGGCCAGCATGGTCAACGTCGCCGCAAGCCGTCTGATTTCGGCATTCAGCTGATGGCGAAGCAAAAGCTGAAAGGCTATTACGGCAATATCGGTGAGAAGCAGTTCCGCCGCTATTATCAGGAAGCGACGCGTCGGCGCGGGGACACTTCGGAAAATCTGATCGAGATCCTCGAGCGCCGGCTCGATGCGACGATTTACCGGCTGAAATTCGTACCGACCGTATTTGCCGCCCGGCAATTCGTCAGCCACGGCCACGTCAAGGTCAACGGCAAGCGGGTGAATATCCCGTCCTATCAGCTCAAAGACGGCGATGAGATTGAGGTCAGGGAGAAGTCCCGCGAAATCCTGATGGTGCTCGAAGCTGTTGCCTCATCCGAGCGCGACGTGCCGGAGTATCTGGAAGTCGATTACGGGTCAATGAAAGGCCGCTTCGTCCGCGGCCCGCAATTGCAGGACGTACCCTATCCGGTGCAGATGGAACCCAATCTGGTCATCGAGTTCTACAGCCGGTAATGGCGTCTATCGGTTCCGGTCGAGGACAAATCGACCGGAACCCGGCCCATGTCAGGCCTGGACCTGGACGTTGACGCCCTTGGTGTTCAGCATTTCCAGCAATTCGCCGGTTTCGTACATTTCACGGACGATATCGCAGCCGCCGACGAACTCGCCTTTGACATAGAGCTGCGGAATTGTCGGCCAGCTTGAATAGGCCTTGATGCCTTCGCGGATTTCCATGTCCTGCAGCACGTCGACCGTCTCGTAATCAACGCCGATATGGTTCAGAACACCGACTACCTGGGCCGAGAAACCGCATTGAGGGAATGTCCTGTTGCCCTTCATGAACAGCAGCACGTCATTGCTGCCGATGGTTTGTTGAATGCGTTCTTCGGTGCTCATCGTTAAACGTCCCTTTTTTGCAGTTAATCCGGCGCCGAAGTTTGCAGCGCCAGCGCGTGAAGCTCGTTACCCATGCGACCTTGCAGCGCCTTATAGACCATCTGGTGCTGCTGGACCCGCGATTTGCCCTTGAACTCAGCCGAGGTGACATAGGCGGCGTAGTGGTCGCCATCGCCGCGCAAATCCTCGATTCTCACCGTGGCGTCGGGCAGCGCGTCGCGGATCATGCGTTCAATTTCAGTTGCCTGCATCGGCATCGGTTACAGACCCTCTTCCTGGCGCATCAGGCTCGGCAGCCTAGCTTCATGCGCAATCCTTAAGTCTCTGATCAAAATGGACGAGCGATCGAATAGTTTCAAGCGGGGGTCGGGGTCGCCGGCGATGGCAGTCGCAACCGGCCGGGCGGCGATGGCCGCTGCGTCGGCATTGCCCAGAACCAGCCCGGGCCGGGTCGTGCAAATCAGATAGCGGCCCTGATCCTCGCCGAACAGATAGCCGTCGAGATCGGTCGGCGGGTCGCGGTCAAAGCTGAGCGAGACATTATTCGGCATCGCCATTTCGACGGCGGCGACGAGCATGCCGCCATCGCTGATATCATGGCAGGCGATGATCATGCCATGCTGGATCAGCGCTCTGACAAACTCTCCGGCGCCGCGCTCGATGTGAAGGTCGACCCGAGGCGGTGGGCCGTCTTCGCGTCCGAGGATTTCGCGGAGGTAAAGCGACTGTCCGAGATGGCGGCCTGGATTGCCGATCAGGATCAGCGTCGCGCCATCGGCCGGCAAATCGGCGGGGATATCGCTGCGCATCGCTTTTCCGATATCGTCGATCACCCCGACGCCGCCGATGGCCGGGGTCGGCAGGATCGCCCTGCCATCGGTCTCGTTATACAGGCTGACATTGCCCGAGACGACCGGGAAGTCTAGCGCCGCACAAGCCTCCGCCATGCCGGTGATGCAGCCTGCGAACTGCCCCATGATTTCCGGCTTTTCCGGATTGCCGAAATTCATATTGTCGGTGACGGCCAGCGGTCGTGCCCCGCTCGCGCACAGATTGCGCCACGCTTCCGCCACCGCTTGAGCGCCGCCGGCGACCGGATCGGCCTTGCAATAGCGCGGCGTGCAGTCGACGGTCATCGCCAGCGCCTTGCCGTCCTCGGTCACCCGGATAATCGCCGCATCAGCGGCCGGCGCGTCACCGACAGACGGGCCGATCGCGGTCTCGCCGCCGACCAGATGATCATATTGTTCGGTAATCCACCGCCGCGAGCACAAATCGGCGCTTCCGATGAGTTTCACGAGCGCCGACAGCGCGCCCTCCTCGGTGACCGGCGGCAAGCGCTCAAGGGCGCCTGGCGGCGAGGGTATATCGAACGGCCGTTCGTATTTCGGCGCCTGATCGACCAGTTGGGCGACCGGCAGATCGGCGAAGACCGTGCCGTTCTGCCTGACGACCAGGCGGCCCGTATCGGTTATCCTGCCGATGGTCGCGAAATCCAGCTCCCATTTCTCGAAAATGGCGCGGGCTTCGTCCTCGCGGCCCGGTTTCAGGACCATCAACATGCGTTCCTGGCTTTCGGAGAGCATGATTTCATAGGGCGTCATCGCGGTTTCCCGCGTCGGCACATCGCCCAGTTCAAGCTCGATACCGACGCCGCCCTTGTCCGCCATCTCGACCGAGGACGAGGTCAGCCCGGCAGCGCCCATATCCTGGATCGCAATGATCGCATCGGTCGCCATCAATTCGAGGCAGGCCTCGAGCAGAAGTTTTTCGGTGAAAGGGTCGCCGACCTGGACCGTCGGCCGCTTTTCTTCGCTGTCCTCGGAGAATTCGGCTGACGACATGGTGGCGCCGTGAATCCCGTCGCGGCCGGTTTTGGCGCCGACATAAACCACCGGATTGCCGATCCCCGCGGCGCGGGCATAGAAAATCCGGTCCGAGCGCGCAATGCCGACGGTCATCGCATTGACCAGGATATTGCCGTTATAGGCCGGGTGAAAATTCACCTCGCCGCCGACTGTCGGAACACCGATGCAATTGCCGTAGCCGGCGATCCCGGCGACGACACCGGACAGCAGATGCCGCGTCTTGGGATGCTCCGGATCGCCGAAACGCAGGGCGTTGAGATTGGCGACCGGCCGTGCCCCCATGGTAAAGACATCGCGTAAAATACCGCCGACGCCCGTTGCTGCGCCCTGATAAGGCTCGATGAAGGAGGGGTGATTATGGCTCTCCATCTTGAACACGACCGCCATGCCGTCGCCGATATCGACGACCCCGGCATTTTCGCCCGGTCCCTGGATCACCTGCGGCCCCTCGGTCGGCAGTTTGGCCAGCCAGACGCGCGAGGATTTGTAGGAGCAATGCTCGGACCACATCGCGGAGAAGATGCCGAGCTCGGTCAGGCTCGGCGTCCGGCCGGTCACCTCCAGCATGCGCTGATACTCGTCGCCATTCAGCCCGTGCTCGGCGGCCAGCTCCGCTGTGACGGTTGCCTCGCTCATGCCAGACCCTCGATCAGCGAACGGAAAAAGGGCAGCCCGTCCCGATTGCGGTGATGCGGCAGCGTCGCATTTTCCGGATGCGGCATCATGCCCAGCACACGGCGATTGGCGCTCATGATCCCGGCAATCGCCCCGCTCGAGCCGTTGAAATTGCTGTCATCAGAGAGGCTTCCATCCGGCCCGCAATAGCGAAAGGCAATGCGGTCCTCCGCCTCAAGGGCGGCCAGCACATCGGGATCGGCAACGAAATTGCCGTCATGATGCGCCACCGGAACCCGCAGGGTCCTGTTCGCGTCCATTCGCTGCATGAACGGACCCTCGGAGGTCGCGGCGATAAGATCGACCCATTTACAGACAAAGCGCAGACCACGATTCCGGATCAGTGCGCCGGGCAGCAAGCCGGTCTCGCACAGCATCTGAAAGCCGTTGCAGACGCCGAGGATCGCGGCGCCGCTATGTCCGGCGTCGATCACCGCGCGCATGATCGGCGACACCGCCGCCATTGCCCCGCTGCGCAGATAATCGCCATAGGAAAAGCCGCCGGGCAGCACGATCAGATCGGCTTTCGGCAGAACGGTTTCCCGGTGCCAGACCAGCATCGGCGCTTCGGCACCAGCGGCGATCAGCGCGGCGGCCATATCGCGCTCGCGATTGGTGCCGGGGAAGACGATAATGGCGGTGGAGAATCCCATGCGCGTTGTTTAGCGATCGAAGGAACCTGTGCCCAGAGGCTATCGCCGCTTCCGCCGAACCTGTCCCGACCTCGCCGAGGCGGCCCGTGGTCCTCGCCGTGTTTTCCTGCTTTGTTCTTTTTTGTTGACGGCGAGAACAAAACATGTACGGTGCGCCACCAGGAACATCGCCGCGTTCATTGAACCGCCCTGACAGCTGAGGAGAGATAGGCTATGGCATCAGCGAATCTTCGTATCGTCGAGAAAGAACCCTCCATGGATAAGCAAAAAGCGCTCGATGCCGCCCTGACGCAGATCGACCGCGCCTTTGGCAAGGGCTCGGTCATGAAGCTGGGCCAACGCGAAACGCCGGCTGATGTGCCGGTGGTCTCGACCGGCTCGCTCGGGCTCGATATCGGGCTCGGCATCGGCGGCTTGCCGCGCGGCCGGGTGATAGAGATTTACGGCCCGGAAAGTTCGGGCAAGACGACCTTGGCGCTGCACGTGGTGGCTGAGGCACAGAAGGCCGGCGGCACCTGCGCCTTTATCGATGCGGAACATGCGCTCGACCCCGGCTATGCCCGCAAGCTCGGCTGCGATATTGATGAATTGCTGATCTCGCAGCCCGATGCGGGCGAACAGGCACTGGAAATCGCTGATACCCTGGTGCGTTCGGGTGCTGTCGATGTTCTGGTCATCGACAGCGTCGCCGCTCTGGTGCCGCGCGCCGAGCTTGAGGGCGAGATGGGCGATAATCATGTCGGCCTGCATGCCCGGCTGATGAGTCAGGCATTGCGCAAGCTGACCAGCTCGATCGCACGCTCGAACTGCATTGTCATCTTTATCAATCAGATCAGGCTGAAAATCGGGGTCATGTTCGGCAGCCCCGAAACGACGACCGGTGGCAATGCTCTGAAGTTCTATTCATCGATCCGGATGGATATCCGCCGCATCGGCGCGATCAAGGATCGCGATACCGTGATCGGCAATCAAACACGGGTAAAAGTGGTGAAGAACAAGATGGCGCCGCCTTTCCGGGTCATCGAATTCGACATCATGTATGGCGAGGGCATCTCGAAAACCGGCGAATTGATAGATCTCGGCGTGCAGGCCGGTATCGTCGAAAAATCCGGCTCCTGGTTCTCCTATGACGGTCAGCGGGTCGGCCAGGGCCGCGAAAACGCCAAGACCTTCATGAAGGAAAATCCGGAAATTGCGCGCCAGATCGAAATGCGCATTCGCGAAAATGCCGGTCTTGTCGCCGATGCCATGATGGTCGGCCCGGAAGCCGGCGATGACGACTGATTAGGCGGCTGGCGGTTGGTCCGATTGCGACCGCCCTCTTGGCGGGACCGGGTCGGCGGGGTATCTGAAACAACGGCCCCGGCGGCGGAAGCAATTTCGACGTCGCGGCCGGGTTTCAACAGTTTGGGCTGAACCGCCATGGCGCGTGCCGGCGATATCCGTACCCTGTTTCTCGACTATTTCGGCGCTCGTGATCACGAGCTTGTGCCGTCGAGCCCGCTTGTTCCGCGGAATGACCCCAGCCTGCTGTTCACCAATGCGGGCATGGTGCCGTTCAAGAATGTCTTCACCGGGCAGGAAGAGCGGGCAATTCCTCGCGCGGCGAGTTCGCAGAAATGTGTTCGCGCGGGCGGCAAGCACAATGATCTCGAAAATGTCGGTTACACCGCACGGCATCACACTTTTTTCGAGATGCTCGGCAATTTTTCCTTCGGCGATTACTTCAAGGCGGAAGCGATCGAGCTGGCCTGGAAATTGGTGACCGATGAGATGGCACTGCCCATCGACCGGTTGTTGATCACGGTATTCATCGATGACGATGAGGCCTTTGATCTTTGGCGCAAGATCAGCGGCCTGCCCGAAGATCGGATCATTCGTATCGCCGGTTCGGACAATTTCTGGCAGATGGGCGATACCGGGCCGTGCGGGCCGTGTTCCGAGATCTTTTATGATCACGGCGCCGAGATACCCGGCGGCCCGCCGGGGAGCGCGGAAGAAGACGGAGATCGGTTTATCGAGATCTGGAATCTCGTTTTCATGCAATACGATCAGCAGTCCGACGGGACGAGGCGGCCGCTGCCCAAGCCGTCAATCGATACCGGGATGGGGCTGGAACGGATCAGTGCCGTGCTCCAGGGCAAACATAACAATTACGATATCGACCTGTTCCGCGCGCTGATCGAGGCTTCGGCCGATGCCAGCAATACCGATCCGGACGGGGCGCAGGCGGTCTCGCACAGGGTCATTGCCGATCATCTTCGTGCCGCCGCCTTCCTGATTGCGGACGGTGTTTTGCCGTCCAATGAGGGGCGCGGCTATGTCCTGCGCCGGATCATGCGACGCGGCATGCGGCATGCACATCTGCTCGGCGCGCGGGACCCGCTGATGCACCGTCTGGTCGGTGCCCTGAACCGTGAAATGGGCGAGGCTTTTCCGGAATTGCTTCGCGCGGCGGCGCTGATCGAACAGACGCTCTTACGCGAGGAGACCCGTTTCAAGCAGACGCTGGACCGCGGGCTGAAACTGCTCGACGAGGCGGTGGAGATGCTGCCCGGCGACGCGCCGCTGGCCGGTGAAACCGCCTTCAAGCTATACGACACCTACGGCTTTCCGCTCGACCTGACTCAGGATGTGCTGCGCGGTCGGGGCCGCTCGGTCGATACCGCCGGCTTCGATGCGGCGATGGCGAAGCAGAAAGCCGAGGCGCGCAAAGCGTGGGCGGGATCGGGCGAAGCGGTCACTGAGACGTTGTGGTTCGCTATCCGTGACCGGCTGCCGGCGACGGAATTCCTCGGCTATGACGCAGAGCGCGCTGACGGCCGTGTCGATGCGCTGATCCGCGACGGCGCGGAAGTCGACAGCGTCGAGGCCGGGCAGGACGTCCTGATCGTCACCAATCAGACGCCCTTCTACGGTGAATCCGGTGGTCAGATCGGCGATGTCGGGGTGCTGAGCGGCGCCGATAATGTGAAGATCACCATTACCGACACGCAAAAACAGCTCAGCGATCTATTCGTCCATCACGGCCATGTCGAAAGCGGTCGCGTTGCCGTCGGCGATATCCTCGACATGCAGGTCGACAGCGCACGGCGCGGCGGTATTCGCGCCAACCACTCGGCAACCCATTTGCTGCATGAGGCGCTGCGCCGGGAGCTCGGCGATCATGTCGCGCAAAAAGGCTCGCTTGTTGCCGGTAACCGTCTCCGCTTCGATATCAGCCACCATCAACCGCTCAGCGCGGAGGAAATCTCGGCCGTCGAAGCCGAGGTCAATGCGCACATTCGGATGAACACGCCGGTTGAAACCCGGCTGATGGATATGGACTCGGCGCTGGAGGCGGGCGCGCTGGCGCTGTTCGGCGAAAAATACGGCGATGAAGTCCGGGTGGTCGCGATGGGCGGGCCGGGTGAGACCGGCAGGGCGCAGTATTCGGTCGAGCTATGCGGCGGTACCCATGTTGCCCGCACCGGCGATATCGGCCTTTTCAAGATTATCAGCGACAGCGCCGTCAGCGCCGGCGTGCGCCGTATCGAGGCGCTTACCGGTGCTGCCGCCTTTGATTTCCTGGCCGGCGAGCAAAGCCGTCTCGCGCAGACGGCGGCGCTTCTCAAATCTGCGCCCGCCGACGTGCCCGATCGCATTGCCGGATTGCTCGAAGAACGCCGCAAAATGGAAAAGGAGTTGAGCGAATTACGCCGCAAGCTGGCGACGGGCGGCGGCAATGGCGGCGGCGATATCCGCCAGGTTGCGGGCATCGGTTTCGCGCCGCGGGTGTTGGACGGCGTGCCGGCGAAAGAGCTCAAGCCGCTGGCCGATGATCTGAAATCGCAGATCGGCAGCGGTGTCGTGGCACTGATTGCAGGCAATGACGGCAAGGCAAGCATCGTCGTCGGCGTCACCGACGATCTTACGGCGCGGATCAGCGCCGTCGATCTGGTGCGTCTCGGTTCAGAGGCGCTCGGCGGCAAAGGCGGCGGCGGCCGCCCGGATATGGCGCAGGCCGGCGGCCCCGATGCGAGCCGGGCCGAGGCCGCAATCGCCGCTATCGAACAGGCTTTGCAGGCGCTCGATCATGCCGCATGACGCTGCACCGCTGCGCTTTGAGGGCAGTGCCGGCTATGTTGCCACGCCGGATCTGACGGCGGCGGTCAATGCGGCCATTGCGTTGCAGCGACCGCTTCTGGTCAAGGGCGAGCCGGGCACCGGCAAAACCGTTTTGGCGCGGGAGATCGCTCACGCACTCGGCCGCGAGCTGATCGAATGGCACATCAAATCGACGACCAGGGCGCAGCACGGCCTGTATGAATATGACGCGGTCCGGCGGTTGCGCGACGGGCAGCTCGGTGACGAGCGGGTTCAGGACATCGCCAATTACATCAATCGCGGCAAGCTCTGGCAGGCTTTCGTGACCGAACCGGCGCCGGTGCTGCTGATCGATGAGATCGACAAGGCGGATATCGAGTTTCCCAACGATCTCCTGCTCGAACTCGATCGCATGGAATTCTTCGTCTATGAGACCGGGGAGCGGATTGTTGCCGAACACCGGCCGATCGTGATCATCACCTCGAATAATGAGAAGGAATTGCCGGACGCCTTTCTGCGTCGCTGTTTCTTCCATTTCATCCGCTTTCCCGATGCCGAGACGATGGCCGATATCGTCGAGGTGCATTTTCCGGGGCTGAAAAAAGCGTTGTTGCATGAGGCGCTGGCGCTGTTTTTCGAGCTGCGCGAGGTGCCGGGGCTGAAAAAGCGTCCCTCCACTTCCGAATTGCTCGACTGGATCCGCTTGCTGGTGGTCGAGGACATCGAGCCGGATGCGCTGCGCGCGAGCGAGACCAAAACCATGGTGCCGCCGCTTTACGGCGCCCTGCTCAAGAATGAGCAGGATGTCCATCTGCTTGAAAAACTTGCCTTCCTCAGCCGCCGTGAGGGCCGATGATCCTGATCGGGTTGGGCGGCAATCTGCCGACGCGTTTCGGCACCCCGCCGGACACCCTGAGGGCTGCGATTGCGGCAATTGATGCCGACGCCGCCATTTCGGTGACGCAGTGTTCGCGGCTGTTCAGCTCGCCTGCATGGCCGCCCTCGGATCAGCCTGATTTCGCCAATGCCGTGATCTCGGTCGACAGCAATTTGGCCCCCGCCGAGCTGCTTGACAGGTTGATCGCGATCGAAACCCAATTCGGCCGTCGCCGACAAGTCCGAAATGAAGCGCGGCCGCTGGACCTCGACCTGCTGGCTTATCACGACCTCATCCGGCATGGATCCGGGGCACCGATCCTGCCGCATCCGCGGCTGCATGAGCGCGCCTTTGTGCTGCGGCCGATGGCCGATATCGTACCGGGCTGGGTGCATCCGCATCTCGGCCGCGACTTGCCGGCGCTGATCCGTGACCTTGACGACAGCACCGAGGCGACCGCCATTGACGATACGGTTCTGATAGCGCGCTGATGACCGACTTTCTGCGTCCGCTCGGCCTCATCGGCGGTGCTGCGGCGGCGCAGGCCATTGCCGACGGCGTGGCGCGCAGGCTTGCCGGCGGCCCGATCGCCTTCACAGGGGTTCAGAAAGTTTCTGCGCAGGGCGGCGGCGGTTCGGTGCTGGCGGTCGGCGATGCGCGGGTCGATGCCGGGGCGCTGGCAGTGCTGACCGTGCCGCGTCCACCCTTTGCCGGGCTGGAGATGGATGCCGGACCGAAAGTGATGGCGATCATCAATGTGACGCCGGACAGCTTTTCGGACGGCGGTCGCTTTGCCGGGCCCGAGCAGGCGGTGGATGCTGCGCTGACCATGGCTGAGGCAGGCGCCGATATTCTCGATATCGGCGGCGAGTCCACCCGCCCCGGCGCGGCGCCGGTGACGTCGGATGAAGAACAGCGGCGGGTGATCCCGGTGATTGAAGGGATCAGGCGGCGGCTCGGCACGGGCGGGCCGAGGCTGTCGATCGATACGCGCCATGCGGCGACGATGCGGGCGGCGATCTTGGCCGGCGCCGATATCGTGAATGATGTGTCGGGGCTGACGCATGATCCCGAGGCGCTGACTACCGTCGCCGACCTGGGCTGCCCCGCCATCCTGATGCATATGCGCGGCACGCCGCAGAACATGCAGGCGCAGACGGATTATCATCATGCTCCGGCGGAAATCTGCGCCTATCTCGCCCGGCGCATTGCGGTGGCGCGGGCCGCGGGGATCGATGCCGGCAATCTGGCGGCGGATTTCGGTATCGGCTTCGGCAAGACGGCGGCGCAGAACGCCGCTTTGTTGGCCTCCACCGGCATGTTTCACAGTCTTGGCGTGCCCCTGCTGATCGGCGCGTCGCGCAAGAGCTTTATCGCCAAACTCTCCCGCGACGAAACCGCCGACAGGCGCCTGCCCGGCTCTCTGGCGGCGGCGCTCGGCGCGGTCGGGCAAGGAGCGCAGATCATTCGCGTCCATGATGTTGCGGAAACAGTGCAGGCGCTGGAGATTCAGCGCGGCCTGGAGCGTTTTTGATCGCTTGCGGCCCGGCTCTGTAGCTCCTGCCATGCCTCGAGCTGCCGGCATTGCGGCAGAGCAGCCGGGCCGGGCTGATCCGAAGATGCGCTAAAGGATCAGCGATCCGATCGGATCGATATCGCCGCTGCCGGGGAAGACGTCATTGTCGACGCGGCTGCGGGCGATTTGCAGATGATCGATCAGTGCCGATTTGAACAACGCCCTCATGTCCAGGGTCGGTTGCAGATCACGGCCTTCATAAAGATCGCCGCTCGACAGCCCCGGCCACTCGCCATAGATGCGCCCGCCATTGACCGCACCACCGACGGCAAAGGCGGCGCCGCCGGTGCCGTGATCGGTGCCGCGCGAGCCGTTCTGCGCCATGGTGCGGCCGAATTCGGTGACGACCAGCACCGTCGTTTGCCGCCAGACCGGCGCCAAGGCGTCGGCCAGCGCCGTCAGGCCTTCGGCAAGGTCGGCGAAGTTGTTGGCCAGCGCGCCGGTCCCGGCGCCCTGACCGGCATGGGTATCCCAGCCGCCGCTTTCCATCACGGCAATACGCGGCCCGGTATCGCTGAGCAGGAAACTGGCGGTGATTTCCGCCAGCGCCCTGGGTGAACGACCGCCGCCGGATCCGTCGGCGATGTCTTGCGCCTCGCGTCCGGCCTGCAGCATGTCGCGATAGAGCGGGGCGTCGTCATAGATCATCGCCAGCCGATCGAGCAGCTCTTCATTCGGTGCCGGCGCCGTGCTCGGGAAAAAGGAAGAGCTGTCGGCCTCTCCGCTGAGAATCAGCGGCAGGGTCCTGCTGATCGCGATCCCGCCGGCATCGTCCCCGTCGACAGCGCCCGAAGCCCCGAGTGCGCGGTTGAGCCAGCCGTCCTTGGCACCGAAAGGGGCATCGGTGCCGTTTTCGAGCAGGTTTTGACCGTCAAAATGCGACCGTTCCCGATAAGGCGAGGAAATCGCCGGCATGATTGCCAGTTCACCGGACCGCCAGAAGCTTTCGAGCGGCGCGAGCGCCGGGTGCAGGCCGAAGAAATCGGTCAGCGCCAATGCACCGTTTTCACGCCCCGGCTCGGCAATCGCCAGATCGGGCCGCAGATCGAAATAGGCGCTTTCGCCCAGCGGCGGCACGGCGGAAACACCGTCCATCGCACCGCGCAGGATCATCACCACCAGCCGACGGTCGGTGGCGAGTTGGCCGAAGGCGACGCCCGGCGTCATCAGACCGGCGAGCGCGGCGAAACTGCCGGCGCCGAGTCCGGCGCGCATCAGGTTGCGACGGCTGAGGCGCGTATATTCCTGGCAGGCTGTTTGTCTCATGGTGTTGCTTTCTTGTTTTGCCGGGCCGGGGGTGAGGGGTGGACCGGCCGGGCAAAAAACTCATCTTCCCTGAAATTCGGCGCTGGCGAAAAGC
This sequence comes from uncultured Rhodospirillales bacterium, assembly GCA_964598335.1. Taxonomy (GTDB): domain Bacteria; phylum Pseudomonadota; class Alphaproteobacteria; order CAZRBL01; family CAZRBL01; genus CAZRBL01. The sequence goes on along the minus strand of CAZRBL010000031.1, from coordinate 3,675 downwards.
ATGCTCAGCCCGGTGACATGATCGGGGGCGCGGCTGATCCATAGTAAGGTATCGGGCAGGGCCACATCGCCGATGACCGCCTCGGCCAGCGCATTGACATCGATGTCGCGGGGCAGGGAGTCGGCAACATAGTTCAGCACCGAGATCCGGTTCAGCAGAGCCTGCGGCCCGATCCACGCATCGGCGATGTCTGGCCAGCCCTGCGGCGAGGGCGCCATGAACACCTCCTGGCCCATTTCACGCAGGGCAAATACCGCGTCGCGTGTATCGCGGCGGTTCATGTCGGCGTTCTGATCGGCCGGCGTCAATGTCCGGCTCAGGGCGATCAGCAATTCATGCGGCGTCTTGCTTTTCGACAACGGCTCCCGCCAGGCTTCCGGGCTGTCGATCAGGGCTTCGTAAACCGTCGGCAGATCACCGTCGCTGTCGGCGAAAGCCGCCTCGAGCCTGGAAACGACCGGGGTCGGCGGCTCATCGGCGATAAAGTGCCGAGCCAGCTTTTCGGCAATGAATCGAGCCGTCGAGGGGTGGCGGGCAAGGTCGCGGATGACCGCCTCACCCTCGGCGACACCGGCGTCCCCGCGAAATCCGCCATAGGTCTTGCCGAGCACGGTCTTGCTGCCGGGCTCATGGGCGAGCGGCTGAAAGTCGAAGACGGCATCGACCTGGCCGTCCTCACGGCGCAGTGTCCACCCGGTCAGGATTTTGGCGAGTTCGACGATGTCGTCCTGGCTGTATCCGCCGTTGACGCCCAGCGTGTGCAGTTCAAGCAATTCGCGGGCATAGTTTTCGTTCAGACCGAGGCCGCGAAACCTGCCGGCGCGCGAATTCGGACCGGCCGACCGCGCATTGTCGAGATAGACCAGCATCGCCGGGTGTTGGGCGGTGGCCAAAACCATATCCGCGAAATTGCCGTAGACATGGGGCCGGATCGCATCGCGTTCATAGGCACCGGCCATGAACCGAACCGGTCCGCGTGTGCCTGAAACGGTGAAGTGATTGGACCAGAAATGGACCAGACGTTCGGTAAAGGGGGTTTCCGTCATCAGCGCCGCGTCGAGCCGGCCTTCAACCTCCTGCATGTAGATTTCGATCGGCCGTGCCATGGCCGCGCCGCTCTCGGCCGCCATGCTGTCGCTCATCTCACCATTTCGCATGGCGCGGCGCATCGCACGCATCTGCGCGCGGCGTCTCTCCGTCTCCTCCTCGCCTGATAGAACCTGACGCAGGCGTTGGGAAAAAGCACGGTAGCCCTCCTCGACACTGGGCAGCGTGCTCAACCGTTCAGTGACGGCCGGGTCGCTTACCCCGATTTGGCTGCGGACCCAGCCGACCGGATCGGCCTCCAGCGCTGCTCGCTCGCCGGTCCGTATCCCTAAACCGAAGCGATGACCGGCAATATGACGTTCGACACTCATGGCTCACCATTACGAAATTGAGGGCGAAACCGCTGTGGCGAGGGACGATGAGGCCCGCTGCCGACGATTTGCATGACAGTGAAACGGCTCAAGGCCTCACGACCCTGCGGTGTCATTTGCGGGGCGACCGATAAAAGAATGTCGAACACCTGCTGGCGCAGCTCTTCGCCTTCATTCAGGACCGCGCGCAGCGCCGCTGTGAAGGCGTCATTACCGGTCGTCGGATCGCTGACCGCTTCCCGCAGCGCCACCAGGCTCTCGCGCAATTCCTGTGTCTGGCCTCTCAGGCCGGGTGCCGCGTCGCGCAAGGTGCGCCTTAACAGGCGACGGTCCTGTTCGGGCAAGAAATCGGCCAGCCGGCCGATCTGCAGCGGCCTGTTGTCTGCGAAGGGGGCCGAACGGCCGCCTGCGTCGCGCTGGATTGTCGCGTCCGGCGCCGCGCCGCGCCCGGCGACCCAACCGATAATGAAAACATTGATCGCCACCGACAGACCGAGGACGGCGACAAGGCCGATGAGCGCCGATCTGGACAGCCGAACGCCGCCGTTCTTCAGCGTTTCTCTTGTCGTCTCAGGCGCGCTGTCGTTGTCGGGACCGGTGTCGGACATCTGTGTCTATGGGGCAGTGTTGTGATCGGGAGATCAGGGCCAATCGCCCTCGAAATCAGCCATCGGATTGCCGAAGGCCAGCTGCGTCAAATCAAAGCTGTCCTCGGCCGCGTATGCTTCCGAGGCGGGCATCATCACCGGCGAGGAGCCAAGCACAAAGCCGATGACGGCCAGTGTCGCCAGGCCGCCTGCCGGCATTGCCAGCGCGACCCAGCGGCCGAGCCGGTCGGTGACCGGCTTCAGAACCAGGGCCAACGCATCGCCCAGGGTCAGAACCCGAGGCGCGATCCCGCTGGCTTGCGGCAAGCCATGCGCCGCCGCGGCGATCCGGCGCGACAGGGCGGAGAGGGCTGCCTCGTCGACCGGCGGCATGGCGGCGGCGACGACCGCCGATAATTGGATTTCTTGCTGCAGCAATGCGGCAGCCTCGCTCGATTGCGCTATCAGCGCCTCGGCGGCGGCGCGATCCTGGTCCGGCCAGTTTGATAAATCCGAACCATGGCGTGCGCAGAGCGTCGCCAAATCGTCGAGTGTAAGGCCGGATGCGGCGCTTGATGTGTTGGTCATGGCGGTATTCTACAGGCTGCTGATATTCATGATACGACGTCGGTGTAAATATCCTGCAAGCTTTCCCGCAGGTTCCTGCGGGCGCGCACCAAAAGGGATTCAATGGCCTTGATGCTCAGTTCGAGAGTCTCGGCCGCTTCGGCATTGCTGAAGCCCTGCTGGCCGCACAGGATCATCGCTTCGCGCTGGCGGTCCGGCAGGGCATCAATCGCCGCATTAACCCGCGCCGCGACCTGCTGGTTATGCAGGTGATCAAAGCCCTCATCGCGCTCGCTGGTCTGCTCCGGCGCCTCTTCCAGCGGCTGGAATTGACGTTTGCGCTGCCGGTCGATGCACAGATTCATGGTGATGCGATAGAGCCAGGTGCTCAATTTCGCCGAGCCCGGTTGCCAGCGCGGTGCATGCACCCATACCCGTGAGAAGGCATCCTGGGCGACATCTTCGCCATCGGCCTGAGAACCGGTGACGCGCACGGCCAGCGCCACCGTCCTGGGCAGATGACGTTCGGTCAACAGCGCGAATGCCCGATGATCGCCCTCGGCAATCCTTGCCATCAGGGCGTCGTCGTCATCCAGATAAGGGGGCAGGCTGCGAGGGGGCATACTTAGCGCAGCTCACTCAAACGTGCAAAAAAAAGTTCACATTTCTGCTTGCAAGCGTTGTTTGTGCGGCATATAACCGAGGTGTTGATCGGGTGCGCGGTCTTTTGCAAAGGCATCATACAGGCCGTGAGGAAAACGACATCGCCACTCATTGACACGTACAGTAATTGCACAACCCTGCGAAAAAACTTTTCCGAACAGTAGCGCTTTGGCGCGACTGAGGAATTACGCCCTATCCACAGCCCTGTCTGTGAATTGTGGACGGTTTTGTGACAATTCTTCTGGGCATGGCCCTCAGAATTTGTTAGTCAAAGGGAGTTAGCCACAAGATATTGTGGCCCTTACCGGTATTGGCGGTCCTGATCCCGGTTAACCATAAGCGACTTCAGGCAGTGTCCGCGGGTACCGGTGCTGCCCTAGAAACCGATTGGAGGCACCAGATGAGTTGGACACCCGAGCGCGTCGAAAAGCTGACCGAGC
>CAZRBL010000030.1:0-36036 GCA_964598335.1 uncultured Rhodospirillales bacterium | reverse complement strand
CATGAATCACACATCACACCAAATATGAATCCTGAATGTCGATTGGACCTAGAGCATTTTCCGATCATTCCGGTCCACCCCTGCACCCCCGCCCCGCCTCCCCTGCAAGTATCCTGTCTGGGGAGGCGGGGCGGGGGTGCAGGGGTGGACCGGATCAAAAACAAAGGAAAACGCGCTAACCATTCGCCTGAATGGTCGGGATGATCAGCACCAGCATCAGAACAATACCCAGAATCGCCGTAGCGAACAGTGCAGCGCTGCCGGTTCGGAGATGGCGACCGATCAGGCTCGCCGGGCCGGTGATGCCGTAGATGAGATCGACCGCGCTTGCCTTGGCCCGATCAACGACTGCGGCACCGGCAAAGAACGCCGCATTCCACTGCCGGGTCGCCCAACGGAAGAAGCTCGGGCCGCCGCGGCGCCAGAACCAATCCCAATCGAGGCTGATGGTTTCGGTCCGTTTCATCAGCGGCAGCAGGAGGAAAAAGGCGAGGCCCGAGAACAGCAGCAGCTGGAACATCTCCACCAGATGCGCGCCGGTATAGGGCACATAGGCAACCTCATAGGGCAGCAGATCATAGAGCAGGCCCGGCATCACCCCGATACCGATGCACAGCGCGGCCAGCAGAACCATGGCGATCTGCATGTTTTTCGGCGGGTCTTTGGGCCGCAGTCCCGAATCTTTCTGGAAGAAAACGAACCAGGGAAATTTGATGCCGGCATGCAGGAACACCCCGGCCGAAGCCGCGATGAGCAGATACCAGACCCAAATCAGCTGTTCCTGCGCGGCGCCATAGCTGATCATCGATTTGGCGACGAAGCCTGAGGTCAGCGGAAAGGCGGAGATCGACAGCGCGCCGATGATGCCGCAAATCGCAGTCAGCGGCATCGACTGATACAACCCGCCCAGATCGGTGCATTTCCGGCGCCCGGTCATATACAGCACCGAGCCGGCCGACATCAGCAGCAGCGCCTTGTAAATGATGTGGACAAAAGCGTGCGCGGCGGCGCCGTTCAGCGCCATCTCCGTACCGATGCCGACTGCGGTAACCATGAAGCCGACCTGATTGACGATCGAATAGGCCAATATGCGCCGCATATCATTTTCCAGCAGCGCATAGATGATGCCGTAAAACACCATGTAGAGACCGATCCAGATCAGCACCTCGGCGCCCGGGAACAGCAGGATCAGCGCCAGCACCGCAGTCTTGGTCGTAAAGGCGGACAGGAAGACCGCGCCGCTGGGGCTGGCCTCGGGATAGGCATCGGCCAGCCAGGCGCTGACGGGCGGCGCGGCGGCATTGATCAGAATGCCGGCGAGGATGATCCAGCTATAGATATTGTCCATGGGCAGCACGGAGATATCGAAGCTGCCGGTCGAGATCAGATAGCCCTCAATCCCGACCTTCAGCAGCACGCCGCCGAACAGATGCATGCCGATATAGCGGATGCCCGCGGCCCGCGAGCGCTCGGTATGACCGCACCAGACGATGACGGTCGAGAAGATCGCCATCAGCTCCCAGAACAGGAACAGGGCGATCAGATCGCCGGCAAAACAGACACCGATCGCCCCGCCCGCATAGGCATAGCCCGCCGCCAGCTCATACCAGCGCGCCTGACGCAGCGCGAAGATCCCTCCTGCAAAGGCCATGATGGCGAAGACAGTCGCGAATAGGCGCCGCACATCGCTGCCTTCGACAACCTCAATCGTGTAGGAAAGGAAGGGAAAGGTGACGAGCGTGTCGTCGCCGATCTGCCAGATCGCATAAAGCGTGATGACCGGCGCCAGCAGAACGAAAACCGGTCGCATGGACGGCCGCGCTGCAGCGATCAGAACCGCACCGAGGAGCATCACGAAGGCGGGCGGAAAGGTCTCAAAGATCATAATGATCATCCCGCCTTTTGAGGATAAAGCCGAGCAGCTTGGCCACGACCACCATGATGGCGCAACTCACCAGACCGTAAACGGCGTTAAACCCGAACCAGCCGTCGATCTCGAAATAGCCTTTCACCGGAAACAGCAATTGCGCCAGAACGGTCAAGGCGAGGATCACGGCGCAGATAATCCACAGAAGGCGGATCGTCTGCGGCCGCACCAGCCAGTGCTTGGGCGCGTCGGGATCCGCTGTCGCCGGCGCGGGAGGCGCGGGATCCATTTCATGCGTCGGCATCTCCGGTGCCGGCAAATCAGGCCTGGTCTCCGGGCTCACGGCGCGGCTCCCGAAGCGGACAGCAGAATGCGGGATTCAAGTTCGACCGCCGGCGCGTTGAACAGGAAAAACAGGATCGTCAGCGTCGCCGTTGTCCCCAGCGCGACCGTCATCGGCCATGGCGCTTCCTTGTGGTCGCCCTTGACCGACGGCACGTCCTCGACCCGGAAAAAGGCGCGGAAAATGATCGGCAGGAAATAGATGGCATTCAGGACGGTACTCAAAACAAGGACCACAATCGCGAAATAGAATTCGTTCTGGAAGGCGTCGCCCAGAATGTACCATTTGCTGACGAAGCCGGCGGTCGGCGGCACACCGATCATCGACAGCGCGCCGATGCTGAAGGCGATCATGGTGATCGGCATGCGATGGCCGATACCGCGCAGCTGCGTCACCTCGGTCTTCTTTGATGCTGTGTAAATCGCCCCCGCAGCGAAGAACAATGTGATCTTGCCGAAGGCATGAGCGACGATGTGCAGCGCTGCACCGATCTCCGACAGCGGCGTCAGGATCGCCGCGGCCAAGACCACATAAGACAGCTGACTGACCGTGGAAAAGGCCAGCAAGCGCTTGAGATTGGTCTGTTGAATCGCGATCGCCGAGGCGCACAGGATCGTGAAACCGGCGATATAGGCGATCCATTGTTCGCCCGGCACTTCGGCCAGAAAATCGACGCCGAAAATGTAGATGACGACCTTGACGATCGAGAAGACGCCCGCCTTGACGACCGCTACCGCGTGCAACAAGGCGCTGACCGGTGTCGGTGCAACCATGGCCGCCGGCAACCAGCGATGAAACGGCATCACCGCCGCCTTGCCGATCCCGTAGACGAACAGGAACAGCAGCGCGGTCGCGGCCCAGCCTTCGATATTGCCCTGCAAAATCCCGCCGGGCCGGAAATCCATCGTACCGGCCAGCGCATAGGTCCACAGCACCGCCAACAGGAGGAAGGCGACCGAGGTGCCGATCAGGATGGTCAGATAGGTCCGCGCGCCCTTCTTGGCCGCCTCATCGCCCTTATGTGCGACCAGCGGATAGGTCGCCAGCGTCAGCACCTCGTAAAAGGCGAACAGCGTCAGCAGCGTGCCCGACAGGGCGATACCCATGGTGGCGGCGATCGAGATCGCGAAAAAGCAGAAGAAACGGGTCTGATTGGTTTCCTTATTGCCGCGCATATAGCCGATCGAATACAGCGTCGCGACGATCCACAGCCCCGAGGCGATCATCAGGAAGATCAGCCCCAGCGGTTCCAGCTCGAAGGCCAGGCGCAGCCCCGGGAAGATCTCGACCAGCGTCAGCTGAAAGGCAATATCGGCCTGGAAGGCGGTATAGATACCGATGACATTGGCGAACAGGATGACCGCGGCTGTCAGGCTGATGCCGTCACGCAGATTGGCCCACCGCCCGGCAAAGGGCAGCAGCGCCGCTGCGGTCAGCGGAATGATCAGGCACAGCGCCAGCGCCAGCTCGGGCGCGATGCCGAACAGGGTCGGCAGGCCGGACGGGTAAAGCGGGCCGATATCGGTCATGGCAGCGGCACCCCGGCGATATAATCGCTGGTAAACAGATACTCGGCCGCTGTCTCGGCGATATCGACACTGACGCCGGCGGCGATGCCGAAGCCGAGATTGGCCAATACCAGTGTCCAGGTCGGGATCAGCAGCAAGAGCGGCGCTTCCTTGATCGCCGGCAGGTCTTCAGGCCTTTTTTGCAGATAGGCAACCTCGGCAACCCGCCAGATATACAGCGCCGCCAGCAAGGAGCTCAGCAGGATCGCCACCGCCATCCAGAACTGATCTTCGGCCAGCACCGCCTGGACGAGATACCATTTGCTGACAAAGCCGACGGTCAGCGGCACGCCGATCAGGCTGAACCCGCCCAGCATGAACGCCGCCATGGTCCAGGGCATCGCCTGCCCCAGCCCCTTGAAGTCGCCGATCCGGACAGCGCCGACCCGGTAGAAAACACAGGCCATGGCCATGAAGACGGCGCCCTTCATCAGCGCGTGATTGAAGATGTGCAGCAGTGACGCCGTCAGCCCGGCGACCGTCACCAGCGACAGGCCGAGCAGGATGTAACCGACCTGCCCGACGCTGGAATAGGCCAGCAGCCTTTTGACGTTTTGCTGAAAGATCGCCGAGGTCGAGGCGAGGAACATCGCCAGCAGGCCCAGCGTGATCATCAGCGGCTCGAGATAGCTGGCCTCGAAGCGTTCGGGCCCGAGTACCGTGAACAGCATGCGGATCAGCACATAAATCGCCACCTTGGTCGCCGTCGCCGCCAGAAAGGCCGAGACGATGGAGGGTGCATAGGCATAGGCATTGGGCAGCCAGAAATGCAGCGGCAGCATGCCCAGCTTGATGCCCATGCCGACGACCAGAAAGGCAATCGCGGTGCGGGCGGTGCTGGTATCGGCGATCTCCGGGAACCGACCGGTGACATCGGCGATATTGAGGCTGCCGGTCATCATGTACAAAAGGCCGACGCCGATGACGTAGAAAGTCGCGCCGACGGTACCGACGATAAGGTATTGAAAGCTCGCGACCAGCGCTCGCCGGTCCGGCCCCAGCGCGATCAGCGCATAGGTCGACAGCGAAGAAATCTCGAGAAAAACGAACAGGTTGAACAGGTCGCCGGTGATCGCCATGCCCATCAGGCCGGCGAAATTCAGCAGATGCAGGCAGTAGAACAGAGGCTCGGTCTTGGCGTCGACCTCGCGCATGATCGACTGCCGGCCAAAAAGGATCAGCAGCGCCCCGACCCAGGCGACGATCACCAGAATGATCGCATTCAGCACATCGACCCGGTACTCGATGCCGATCGGCGGCAACCAGCCGCCCATGGCATAGCTGATCGGCCCGGTTGCCATGGCCTGCAGCAGGAGTTCGATGGAAATCCACGCGGCCGACAGGCTGATCGCGGCGGCCAGCCCCCAAGACCAGGCACGCGGCAATATCGCACAGACCGGTGCGGCCATCAGCGCAGGCAAAACCTGCAATATCGGAAAATGCTCCTGGAACACGGTGTCGGCTATTGCTGTTCCAGTTGCTGTTTCAGCTCGATCTCATCGACCGTGCCGAAACTCTCTTTGATCCGTACCAATAGCGCCAGCGCCACCGCCGTGGTCGCCACGCCGACGACAATCGCGGTCAGGATCAGAACGTGCGGTAAGGGGTTGCCGTAAATCTCATAAGCATCATCAAGGATCGGCGCGGTACCACCCTCGATCTTTGACATCGAAATGTAAAAGATGAACACCGCGACCTGAAAGATATTCAGACCGATGACCTTCTTGACCATGTTGGTCTTGGCGATGATCAGGAACAGGCCGATCATCATCAGGATGATCGCAACCCAGTAGTTCAGCAAGCCGGGAAAAACCATCAGCCCTGCTCCCCTGACACCCGTCGGCGCGGCGCGCGACCGGCGAAAAGGTAGAACATCAGCACAACCGAGCCGACGACGGCGACGCCGACGCCCAGCTCGACCATGATGATGCCGACGACCTGGGCCGTCTTCGGGTCATCGGTAATCGCATAATATTCGAGAAAATTGCCGCCCAGAAACATGTTCCAGACCCCGGTGCCGGAAAAAAGCAGGCAACCGAACACAGCCATGGCCAGAGCGATCCGCGGCGAGATCACCCTCTGCGCACACTCGACCCCGAAAATCAGCGCATAGAGAAACAGCACGGAGCCGAAGATGGCCCCGGCCTGAAAGCCGCCGCCGGGACCGTATTCACCGTGAAACTGGACATAAAGCGCGAACAGCATGATGAACGGCGCCATCAGCTTGAAGGTGACCCGCAGAACTGCATTATCCTGCATCATCATCCTCCCGGTCTTCCCTTCGCCCCCGTGCAGTGCCGAAGCCGCCGAGGATCGCTCCCGCCGCGAGTGCACCGCACGCGACGACGAAGACCTCACCCATCGTGTCATAGCCGCGATAGCTGGCCAGAACCGATGTGACGATATTCGGAATGCCGATTTCCTTGCCCGACTGCTCGATGAAATGCGGCGCCACATGATTATGGATAGGCGCGGCAGGGTCGCCGTATAGGGGCATATCCAGGGTGCCGACGATCAGCGCCAGCGCGGTGGCGATGCACACGGCTGCCGCCAGCGGCACATTATTCAGGTTCGAGCTGTCGCCGCCGCCGACCAGATCATCCTTGATCAGGGCAAGCGCGCTGACGAACAGCACCACGGTGACCCCGGCACCGACCGCCGCCTCGGTAAAGGCGACGTCGAGCGCATCGAGAACGACGAACAACGCCGCGGTCAGAAGGCTGAAAATGCCCATCAGCATGACCGCCGCGAACAGCCTTTTCACAAAGATGATCGATCCGGCGATCACCATCAGGAAAAGCAGCATGAAAATGTCGACAAGGTCTTCGTCGAGCACGCTGGCGAGATCGGTTTCAATCATCGCGCCCTTCCTCAACCTGTTTGTTCGGCGTGATATCCTCGCCGCTCGGCTTGACGCCGCCGCCAAGAGCAGCTTGCGCCAGAGCGTGTGACGCTGTCGGGCTTGTCAGCCACAAAAACAGCAGGATGAAAATCAGCTTGAAGGTCGCAATGCCGAAGGGCACCTGCAGCATCATGCCGATCAGCATCAGCGCGGCGCCCAGCGTATCGGTCATCCCTGCGGCATGCTGCCGGGTGAAATAATCCGGCAATCGCAGGACCCCAACGGCCCCGACGATGATGAAGAATCCCCCGACGGCAAAGCAGAGCCAGGCGACGATATCGAGTGCCAAATCCATGTTCAGCGGCCCTCCGCCGCAGCCGCTTCCTGCTCCCGCCTTTCAGCAGAGCGGAAGAAGCGCATGATGCCGACCACGCCGACAAAGTTGATCAGCGCATAGGCAAGCGAGATATCGGCGAATTCGGGCCGCCCGGTGATATAGCCAAGCAACGCCAGCAGCAGCACCGTCTTGGTGCCGAACATGTTAACCGCCAGAATGCGGTCATAGATGGTCGGCCCGGCGACGGCCCGCACCAGGGCCAGCGCCATCGCAATGATCACGGCTATGGCAGCGGCGAGAAACATCGTCCTAACGGCTTCCTTCCAATTCCAGCGCGGTGACACGGCGATCCATTTCGCCGGCCAGCAGAAACTCGGCTGTACCGCGGGTCAGCGCATGGACGCGAAAGCGATTGTCACCCAGATCCACCGTTAGGGTGCCCGGCGTCAGTGTGATCGCATTGGCATAGATCATGCGGCCGAAATCGGTTTTCTGGGTACCGGTCAGCGTTACCATCGTCGGCGAGATCGGCATTTTCGGGTCGATGATGATGCGTGCCACCTCAAGGTTCGACTTGATCACCTCGACAATCAGCCAGGGCAGGAAGCCCAATACCTTGATGATATTCGGCAGCGCATAATCGCCCTTCTCAGCCGCTTCCATGCGGATCACCATGATCATCACGATGATCACCGAGACCACACCGAGCGATAGCAGCAGCGTCTTGAAATAGCCGGACAGCGCCAGCCAGAAAAGTGACAGCAGGACCGCGAGGGTGATCTTATTGGCCACCGAAGTGCTCCGGGGTTGCAAGAGGCATGCCGAAAGGGTCGGGCGAGAACGGTTCGGTGTCCGGCAATAGCGCCCGCGCATTGCCGGCAGCAGGGGTCCGAAGCCGGTTCTGACGTAAGACAGGTGGCGAGTCCGTTCAAGATAGATTACTGCCAAGGTCACGAAACAGCGACCAGAATCCGACAATGACTGAAAAGACGGCAGACCAGAGTGCGGACCCTAGTCCGGGCCAGAGTGCTGACCAGAGCGTGGACCAGCCGCTGGTCGCCATTGCGCTGATGCTGGGGGCGGTTTTCTGTTTTTCGATCACCGATGTGTCGGCCAAATGGCTGGTCGAGGATTACAGCGTTTTTCAGATCGTGTTCCTGCGCACCGTCGGCGCCTTGCCGCCGATCCTCTGGCTGATCCATCGCCAGGGCGGGTTCAAGGCGCTCCATACCCGGCATCCATGGCGGCATATTTTGCGCGGCGTAGTTGGCGCCTGCGCGATTTTCGGTTTTTTCTGGTCCTATCGCTACATGTCGCTGCCGGACGCTTATGCGATCTTTTTTGCCTCGCCATTGATTGTCGCCGCGTTGAGCGGCCCGATGCTGGGCGAGAAGATCGGTCCGCGTCGCTGGGCCGCCATTCTGGTCGGTTTCATCGGCGTGCTGATCGTGCTGCGGCCCGGCGGCGATGTGTCGACCAAAGGCGCCCTGATCTGTGTCTTTGCAACCTTCAGCTATGCCTTGCTGATGATCCTGATCCGGCTGCTCAAGCGGACCGAAACCACCGCCTCGGTGACCGTCTCGTTCACCCTTGTGATGACGCTTATAAGCGCGGCGACGATTCCCTTTGTCTGGATCACACCGACCCTGTTCGATTGGAGCCTGTTCCTGTTTACCGGATTGCTGGGCGGCATTGCGCAAATCCTGTTTATCGAAGCGTTGGGCCGTGCGAGCGCCGGCACGGTCGCGCCTTTCGATTACACATCAATGGTTTGGGCGGTTTTGTTCACTTACTTGATCTGGAACGAGATCCCGACGGCAACGGTCATGCTGGGCGCGACGATTATCACCGCCAGCGGGCTTTACATCATCTATCGCGAGCATGTCCGCGGCCAGGCCGACATTGCCCACCCCTCACGCCGGGAACTGGCGGATCCCTAGAGCATTTTCCGATCTTTCCGGTCCACCCCTGCACCCCCGCCCGCCTCCCCTGCAAGTATCCTGTCTGGGGAGGCGGGCGGGGGTGCAGGGGTGGACCGGATCAAAAACAAAGGAAAACGCTCTGATTATCGACAATCAATTGCCGGCGCGGTGTCGAGCATCGCGATCATCGCTTCCACGGCCCCGGTCTCGAACAGATCAAGGTGATCGGAATCCGGTAACAGGCTCAGCCGGCTGCGATCAGCGACCAACGCCGCCAGCGTCTCACTATGGCTCGGCAGGATCAGCGTGTCGCGTAAGCCGTGGACGATCAGAACCGGCTCGTCGATGGCCGAGAGCTTGCGGTCGTTGTCAAAGCGATCAAGCAGCAGCAGATCGACGGGCAGCCATGGATACTGGGCCTGGGCCATCGCCCTGATCGAGGTGAAGGGTGCGATCAGCCCGACGGCGCAAAGATCGACTTCGGTCGCCATCTGCACCGCGACGCCGCTGCCCAGCGAATAGCCGAAAGCCAGCATCCGCTGCGGCTCGATACCGCGCTCCTGCAGATGGGCGATGACGCTCCGCGCATCCTGATACAGACCTTGCTCGGTGGGCTTACCCGGCTGACCGGCGAAACCGCGATACTCGACCAGCACCACAGCCCAGTCGCGGTCAATCAAAGCGTCGGCCAAAGCCCGCATATCCCCGGCGAAACCGGCATTGCCGTGCAGCATCAGCGCCACCGGCCTGTCGCGGGACAAGTCGCCGCCGATCCAATGCCGAATGCTCAGCCCGGGCTCACTTTCCACGATCAGCGAGCGGTATCCGAACATGCCCATATCGACAGCAGGCGCCGCGGGCGGCACATAAAGCAGATCGCGCTGCATCAGTGCCGGCGCGAGAACGATAAGCAGCACGATCAGAGCGAGCGCCGCCGGGCGCCAGGTTTTTCGTATCAATGGCATCGATTGAAAATTCTTCGTCACCGGAGGTGTATGTGGCGCGTGACACCCGCCCCGGCCACTGGTTGGAATGGTGCGGCGCACCGATGCGGGCGGTTCCGCTGCTGTTGCTGCTGTGTTTTGCGAGTTTCGTGCCCGGTCTGACGACCCTGCCCGCCATCGACCGCGACGAAGCGCGCTTTGCCCAGGCCTCGCGACAAATGCTGGAAACCGGCGACTATATCGATATCCGTTTCCAGGACGGGCCGCGTTACAAAAAGCCTGCCGGCATCTACTGGCTTCAAAGCGCTGCAACATTTGTGCTGGGAGAAGACCCGGAAAACCCGATCTGGACCTATCGCCTGCCCTCGCAGGCCGGCGCAACTCTGGCCGTGTTGCTGACCTATGGCCTCGGCGCTCTGCTCTTCGCCCCTTCCGCCGGATTGCTGGCGGGGATCCTGATGGCATGTTGTCTGCTGCTGAATGTCGAAGCGCGTCTGGCCAAGACCGATGCAATGCTGCTTGCGACGGCGATGGCGGCCCAGCTTTGCCTCGCACGTGCCTATCTTGCCGGGCGCCGCCGGGAGACACTGAGCCCCGTTTGGGCCTATGGCTTCTGGGCCGCACTGGGCGCCGCGATCCTGATCAAGGGACCGGTGGTGCCGATGGTGGCGGCGCTGACAGCACTGACGCTGTCAGCCCTCGACCGGCGCCTGGCCTGGCTCGGCGCCCTGCGACCGGTCAGCGGTACAGGGCTGATGCTGCTGATCGCCGCGCCCTGGTATCTCGCCATCACCTTGACCAGCCAGGGCGCTTTCTGGTCCGAGGCGCTGGGCCATGATTTGCTCGGCAAGGTGCAAACTGCGCAGGAATCGCATGGCGGGCCGCCCGGCTATCACCTGCTGTTGCTCGGGCTGATGTTCCTGCCCGGCGCGGCGCTGTTGCTGCGCGCCCTCCCCTTCGCCTGGGCGCTGCGGGACAGCACTGCGGTACGCTACTGCCTTGCCTGGATCCTGCCGAGCTGGCTGATCTTCGAGCTGGTGCCGACCAAATTGCCGCACTATGTCCTGCCGCTTTATCCGGCGCTCGCCCTGCTCTGTGCCGCCGCACTTTGCAGCGAACGCCAGCCGGCGCCCGCAGCGATCCGCTGGACCGGAGTCGGCTTCAGCCTGCTCGGCTTCATCCTTGCCTTTGTCCTGACGGCGGCCTTCGTCTTGTGGGGGCCGTTTGTTAACGGGCAAAGCTCAGCCAATGGTTTCATCGCAGCAGCGGGGGCGATCGGCGCCGCGATTTTCGCGCTGAGACTGGCGGTATCCGACAGGCCGCCGCGGCTCAGCCTCGTCGCCGGGATGGTGCTGTCGACGACGGCGCTCTATCTGGCCGCCTTCGCCTATGTTTTTCCCAACAGCGACAAGCCCTGGGTCAGCCAGAGGCTTGCCGCGTCGATAGAAAGGCTCGGCGTCCCGGCTGACCGCATCGCCCTTGCCGGTTACGGCGAACCCAGCGCGATCCTGCACCTCGGAACCGAAACCAGGCTGATGCAGGCCGCACCCGCCGCCAGATCCCTGCTGACCGGCGACATCGATCTCGCCGTCATCGCCTTGAACGTCGATCCCGATTTCCGCGCGGCGCTCGGGGCGGATCAAGACCGCGTTGTCGGCATCGATTTGATCGAGGGCTTCAACTACAGCAAGGGCGAGGATATCGGCCTCTATCTCTATCGGCGCGGCGGCGCGGATGACTAGGGTTCTGCCGCCGGCGCTCCTGGCGGCCGGGTTGCTGATGCTTGCCTTTCAGCTCGATCTGTGGGTCGCGCGCCGGGTGGCGCTGACCGACGACACCGCAATCCGCGCGATCTTCGCGGCGATTACCGAACTCGGCCGATCGCATTGGTATCTGGTGCCTTCCGGGCTGGCCGCATTGGCCGCATGGTGGCTGCTGAAAACCGGCAAGCTTGCCGATCATCATGCGCGATTACGCTTGCTGTTGCGTCATGCGACGCTTCTTTTTGCCGCCGTCGCGCTCTCCGGCATTGCGGTGAACATCCTCAAGCCGATCTTCGGACGCGCCAGGCCGCGCATGCTGTTCGAGGAGCAAGCCGTTTACGGCTTTGACTGGTTCACACTCGGTTCGGATTTCGCGGCCTTTCCCTCCGGCCATACGGCAACGGCGATTTCAGTCGCCGTCATCGCTGCATCAGTATGGCCCCGGCATCGATATTCGATACTGGCCGTATTCTCGGTGATTGCCGTCAGCCGAGTGGCGGTGAATGCTCACTATCTGGCGGACGTGGTTGCCGGAACGATCCTCGCCTATGCGATATCGGCCGCTCTTCTTCGTCATCACCGGGGTCCAGCAGGTTTCGCGGATCCTTGATCCGGGGCGAGGTCTTGTCCGCCATGACCGGAACGCGGATCGCGGTGTCGGGCTCGGGCACCGGCTTGCTCTTGAACGCGTCGAGCCGTTCCTTGATCGCTTCGACACAGGTGCCGCAGGACGGCTTCGAATCGCAGCTGCGAAACACCTCCGACACTTTACGCGCGCCGCCATGCTCGATCGCGGCGTCGATTTCCTTGTCGTTTATGGCGTTACAGATGCAGACATACATACGGGGGTTCAGCCGTCAGCAGTTCACTATCTGAACGACTTTACCCCGTAAATCGCTAATTGCAAGTGGTTATCGATATCAAAATTGATTCTTATCCACCCGCCGGCGCGGACTGCAATTGGATGTAGTTCTCGCTGCCGAGTTTCTGGATCAGCCCAAGCTGGGTTTCGAGGAAGTCGACATGTTCCTCCTCATTGTCGAGGATCGAACGGAAGATGTCGCGGCTGACATAATCATCGACCTGCTCGCAATAGCCGATCGCCTCGCGCAGCAACGGGATCGCCTCATCTTCCAGAGCCAGATCGCATTCCAGGATTTCCTGAACCGTCTCGCCGATTTTCAGCTTGTTGAGATCCTGGAGGTTCGGCAGCCCTTCAAGGAACAGGATGCGCTGAATCAGCGTATCCGCATGCTCCATTTCCTCGATCGATTCCTTGTATTCATAATCCCCCAGCTTCTTGACGCCCCAATCGTGCAGCATGCGGCTGTGCAGGAAGTACTGGTTTATCGCGGTAAGCTCATTGGTGAGCGCCCGATTCAAATACTCGATGACCTTCTTATCGCCTTTCATCGGGCGAACTCCTTATCTCATACGATGTCCGTAACCTAGCTTCAAAGCTTCCGCGTTTCAAATGACGGTTTGCCGCGTAGTCGCTTGAAATCGCGGAATGAAAGTGACTTTCACTTACGATCTTCCGGAGCGATCCAGCGGACATCGCCGCTTGGTGCCGTTTCCCGCTTCCACAGAGCGATATCGGTCTTGAGTTTTTCGATCAGGTAATCGCAGGCATCGAGCGCTTCGCGGCGTCCGGCGGCGGCGCACAGGACCAGCACGATCGGGTCGCCGGGCTCGAGGCGGCCATAGCGATGGACAATGGTGCATCCGAGGAGCGGCCAACGACGCTCGGCGTCAACGATCAGCGCATCAAGCTGTTTTTCCGCCATTGCCGGATAGCTCTCCAATTCCAGCGTCGCGACGGCTGCACCCCCCGTCATATCCCGCACAAGGCCGATAAAGCTCGCGATCCCGCCGATATCCTTGCGGCCCTCGGTAATCGCATCGATCTCGGCCGCGATATCGAAGGGCTCGGTCTGCAGGCGCCCCGTCATCACTCAACCGCCTGTCATCGGCGGGAACAAGGCCACCTCGTCGCCCTCGCCGACAATCGCCGAAAAATCCGACAGCTCCTGATTGATCGCGACACGCAGACCGGCAGTATCGGACAGCGCCGCCTGATGCAGCTCGCTCAGGCTGCGCAGCTTCGCGACAAGCTCATCGACGCGCATGCCGGAACCTGCCGGCACGTGATCCTGTGAACGGCCAAGCCGTTCGCGCAGCCAGGCAAAATACAGCACTGTGATCATGAACGCTCCGGCCGACTCATGAAGCCGACGGCGGCGGTCAAATATGACAACCCGGACCATACCGTCATCAATGTCGCCAGCCACAAAAGGACAAGACCGATAAACAGGAGGAGATCACCCCCGGATACCGGCGCAGCGATCAGCAGGCCGAGCGCGATCATTTGGACACTTGTCTTGGCTTTGCCGAAAAAGCTGACCGGCAGGGTAAATCCATCCCCCGCCAGCCCCTCGCGCAGCCCGGCGACAAGGAATTCCCGCAGAAAAATCAAAGCCGGGGCCAGCGCATGCCAGCCGCTGATGGTATCATTGGCGAGCAAGCCGACGAGCACCACGGCGACCAGCAGCTTGTCGGCGATCGGATCAAGCACCGTGCCGATCACCGATATTCGGTCGCTGCGCCGCGCCCAATAACCGTCGATCCAGTCGGTGACACAAGCCGAGGCATAAAGCGCGAAGGCAGACCATTGGGCGGCCGGTTCGGCGACCAGCAACAGCACCCCGATGGGCAGGGCCGCCACCATGCGCAGCAGGGTGAGCAGATTGGGCCCCCTGAACAATGACGTCGCCTCAGCCAAGGTCCCGTTCTCCGTGAAAATGCTGATAGATGACCAGGGCGACGGTTTTGCTGATGCCGTCGACCGCTTCAAGATCGGCGAGGCCGGCACGGGCCACCGAACGCGCCGAACCGAAATGATGCAAAAGCGCCCGGCGGCGCTTTGGTCCGATGCCCGGGATACCGTCCAGCGGCGAGCTGCCGAGCGCCTGCTGACGCTTGGCGCGATGCGCACCGATGGCGAAGCGATGCGCTTCATCGCGCAAGCGCTGGACAAAATAGAGAACCGGGTTATTGGCGTCGAGCGAAAAGGGTTCCTCATCGGGCCGGAAGAACCGTTCGCGGCCTGCATTGCGATCCGGCCCCTTGGCGACCCCGATTACCGGAAGACCGTCAATGCCGAGCTCGGCCAGCACCTCAAGCGCGACCCCGAGCTGCCCCTGACCGCCGTCGATCAGCACCAGATCGGGCCATTGCCCCGAAGTCCGTTGCGGGTCCTCTTTCTGTGCGCGGGCGAATCGCCGCGTCAGCACCTCGCGCATCATTGCGTAATCATCGCCCGGCTTGATCGCGCCCTTGATGGTGAATTTGCGGTAATGCTTCTTCTCGAAGCCGTCAGGGCCGGCGACGATCATCGCGCCGACCGGATGACTGCCCGAGACATGGCTGTTGTCGTAAACCTCAATGCGGGTGGGCGGCGCATCCAGATCCAGCTCTTCGGCCAACTTCTCAAGCAGCTGCGCCTGCGCGCCCCGTTCCGCCTGCCGCCGCGCCAGGGCTTCCTTCGCATTGGTCAGCGCGTAATCGATCAGACGGCGCTTATCGCCGCGCTGCGGGCATGTGACGATGACCTTCCCTCCCGCCTTCTGGGTCAGCGCCTCGGCCAGCAAAGCGGCCTCAGCCAGTTTCACGCTGGTCAGAATATGCCGCGGCGGCGGCTTGTTATCGTAAAACTGCGCGATAAAGGCGGCGAGAATGTCGGCAGCTTCAGCCTGGCGATCATGCGCCGGAAAGTAAGCGCGATTGCCGTAATTCTGCCCGCCGCGAAAGAAGAAGACCTGCACGCAGCTTTGTCCGCCGCGTTCGACAACGGCGAAGATATCGGCGTCTTCAATGCCGGTGACATTGATATCCTGATGTGCCTGCACAGCGCTGAGCGCACGGATACGGTCACGAAACCTCGCGGCGGTTTCAAAATCGAGCCGGTCCGCCGCCTGCTGCATCGCGGCGGCGAAACGCTCCTGCACCGCACGGCTGTTGCCGCTGAGGAAATCGTTCGCCTCGGCCACCTGCGCGGCATAGGCTTCACGGTCGACCCGTCCAACGCAAGGCGCCGTGCATCGCTTGATCTGATATTGCAGGCAGGGCCGGGTCCGGCTGTCGAACATGCTGTCGGTGCAATTGCGCAGAAGGAAGGCCTTTTGCAGCGCCGCGATGGTACGATTGACGGCGCCGGCCGAAGCGAAAGGTCCGAAATACCGCCCCGGCCGCGCGCCGTCGACGATGCGATGCGCACCGCGATGTTTGGCAAGCTGCGGGAAATCATGATCGCCGGTGATCACGATGAAGGGAAAGCTCTTGTCGTCGCGCATCAGAATGTTGAAGCGCGGACGCAGCCGCTTGATCATGTTCGATTCGAGCAGCAGCGCTTCGACCTCGGTATGGGTCGTGATGAATTCCATGCTGCAGGTCTCGGCGATCATCCGGGCCAGCCGCGACGGCTGCTTGCCGAGCTGCGCATATTGGCTCACACGTCTCTTCAGATTGCGCGCCTTGCCGACATAAAGCGCCTCGCCCGCATGATCGATCATGCGGTAAACGCCCGGTCCCTCGGGCAGGGTTGCAGCGGCCGACCGGATCGTCTCGATACCGTCCGCGAGCGAGACTTTTGCCGATTGATCGCCGCGCGGCCGAACCCGGGCCGGCGCCTCGATCTCGGTCCAGGCGGGAGGATGGTTTGCGCTAGTCGCCATGGCGTTAAGTTTAGGGGGAAAGGCGTCGATGATAATAGGCCCCAAAGCGGTATTTTCGGCGCTAATCGACTGCCATACTTACGGCTTTTCGGATTTCCCCTGTTTCTGTGGATAACTCTGTGGGTTACCTGTTCGACTCCGTCCGAACAGCGCAGGAACCCGTCTCTTTTCAGAAAATGCATAAATTATGGGCAAAGCTTATAACCCATTGATTTGCATGTTTTATTTTTTTTCGAGCATAAACAAGTCGGAAAAAAAAGATCGAAAACTGCTTGACAGAAGGCTTGTCCTGAAGATTCGACCGGATGTGTAAAAACCGGCTTTGTCAGGTCCGCTTCACACCGAAAATTAGACGATACAGCGATCTATCTGTCAGTGCTTAAAAAATCCGGTTGAAAAGCAGTTAGCGGCTTCGGCGCGTCACCCTCGACCTCGTTTCTAAGGCCCCATAGCGGCGACCGCAAACCCTCTTGCACATAACCGGCGTTTTTCCGCTGCTTTTAACTCTGCGCTCTATGCGTCCGGTTCCGATTGCCGTTCGGGACATCTCATGACGCAGCTCACCACACCGCTTACGCCAGCGACCGCCGCTTCCCCCGGCGGCGCCAATCCCTTGAATCGTCTTTTCGCGCATCGTGACCTCGCCTTTGCCGGGGCCATCGTGATGTTGCTGGCGATCCTGATTCTGCCGGTGCCGAGCTGGTTGCTCGATGTCGGTCTGGCGTTATCGATCGCCCTGTCCGTGGTCATTCTGATGGTTGTGCTGTGGATCGAGAAGCCGCTCGACATGAGCAGTTTCCCGACGATTCTGCTGGTTGTGACCACACTCAGACTGGCACTCAATCTCGCCTCGACGCGGCTTATCCTCAGCGAGGGGCATGATGGCCCCGATGCCGCGGGACACGTCATCGAAGGCTTTGCCGGCTTTGTCATGGGCGGCAATTTCGTCATCGGCATCATCGTTTTCTCGATCCTTGTGATCGTCAATTTCATTGTCATCACCAAGGGTGCAGGCCGCATTGCAGAGGTCGGCGCCCGCTTTACCCTCGATGCGATGCCCGGAAAGCAGATGGCGATCGACGCCGATCTGTCGGCCGGGTTGATCGATGAGCAGGAAGCCAGAAGCCGCCGCCAGGAGTTGAGCGAGGAAAGCTCATTTTTCGGCGCGATGGACGGCGCCAGCAAATTCGTCCGCGGCGACGCGATTGCCGGTCTGCTGATCGTCGGCATCAATGTCGCCGGCGGCATGATCATCGGCATGATGCAGCATGGCCTGACCATGGGCGAGGCGGCCGAAGCCTATACCGTTCTGACCGTCGGCGACGGGCTGGTCAGCCAGGTCCCTGCCCTCATCATCTCGCTGGCAGCCGGTATGCTGGTATCCAAGGGCGGTGTCATGGGGTCGGCCGACAAGGCGGTCTCCGAGCAGCTCGGCGGCTATCCCAAGGCGCTTGCCGTTGCCGCGGGCCTGCTGGCCGTGCTGGCGATGGCGCCGGGCCTGCCGGTGCTGCCCTTTCTGCTTTTGGGCGGCAGTATCGGTGCGCTGGCCTGGTACCTGCCCCGGCTGCGCAAGAGCCAGGAGGCTGAACGGGCCGCCCAGGCCGCCGCCGCCGAAGCCGAACGGCAGCCGAGTGAAGAGGAGACCGTGGCCGATCTGCTGCGCGTCGACGACATCAAGATCGAGGTCGGCAGCGGGCTTGTGATCCTGCTGGTCAACAGCGATCAGGGGCTTGCCGCCAAGGTCAAAAGACTGCGCAAGCGTTTTGCCCGCGATTTCGGCTTCGTCATGCCGTCTGTGCGCATCCGCGACCGGGTCGATCTGCCGGTGAACAGCTATGTTATCGCGGTCCAGGGGGTTGAGATCGCGCGCGCCGATATCGTGCCGCGGCGGCAGCTGGCGATCCATCCAGGCGGCGGCGATATCGATCTTCCCGGGGTCGACACCAAGGAGCCGTCTTTTGGACTGCCGGCGAAATGGATCGAGCCCGATTTAACCGAGGACGCGGAGCGTGCCGGTCTCACGGTGGTCGATGCCGAAACCGTGATCACCACGCATCTCACCGAGGTGATCAAGGATCACATGCCCGGCCTGATCACCTATGGGGCGACGCAGGCCTTGCTGGACGATCTCGGCGACCCGCATAAGAAACTGGTCCGCGATCTGGTGCCCGACATGGTGCCGCTGACCATCGTCCAGCGAACGCTGCAAGCGCTGCTCGCAGAGCGGATTTCGATCCGCAACCTGCCGATGATTCTGGAGGGCATCGCCGAGGCCAGCTCCTGGACCCGCAATGACAGGATGATCGCCGAGCATGTCCGCAGCAAGCTGGCGCTGCAGATCTGCCAATCCCTGACTCAGCAAGACGGCTTTATTCCGGTGATCTCGGTGAGCCCGGAATGGGAGGCCAAGTTCTCCGAGCATATCATCGAGCAGGGCGATGACCGCTCGCTGACCTTGCCGCCAAGCGACACGCAAGCCTTTCTGCTGTCGGCCCGGAGCGCGATTCAGGAACACAGCACCGGCGAGATCTGGCCGGCCGTGCTGGTTGCGGCCCAGGCGCGGCCCTTTGTCCGCGCGCTTCTCGAACGCGTCAGCCCGGCCACCCCGGTGCTGTCCTATGACGAGCTGCACCGCAAGGCCGCACTGAAAACCGTCGGGCAGATCGGGTAAAACCATGATTAGAAGACCCCGTCATTGCGAGGCGGGCCGACAGGCCCAAGGCGGCAATCCGGCAATCTCTCCGTTTGGCGCTGTCTCTGGATTGCCGCGCTGGCTGGCGCGCGCGCGCAATGACGCTCAAGAGCATCGGGCACCCTGATCATGGACTGGCTTTCCCTGTTGCCGATCGACATCGGGCCGCAGCTCGATGCCTGGATTTGGGGGCTGTGGCTCGTCTCCTTACGGATCGGCACGGCGATGTTGCTGCTGCCCGGCTTCGGCGAGTTCCAGATCCCGCAGCGCGTCCGCTTGATCCTCGCCTTTGCCGTCGCCATCGTGATCATGCCTCTGGTCCCCGGCCTGCCGACGGAAGCGCCGGAAAGCCCGGCCGACATGATCGCTGGATGCGCGCGCGAGGTTCTGATCGGCGGCTTTTTTGGCGTCGGCGCTCGCATCCTGTTCTCGGCCTTGCACGTCGCCGGCCAGATCGCCGGGCAAAGCATGCAGCTCGCCAATATCGCCGCCTTTCCGGGTTCGGGCTTCGATGGCGGCTCTGTCATTGCCGCCTTTTTCGTGCTCGCCGGTCTCGGGCTGGTTTTCCTGACCGATCTGCATCTGGTGATGATCCAGGCGCTGATCCGCAGCTATGAATTGCTGCCCATGGCCGGCGCACCGCCGGTCGATGCGCTGGCGCGCAATCTCACGGAAACGGTCGCTGCCGCCTTCGGCATCGGCGTGCAACTCGCCGCACCCTTTCTCGTCATTGCCTTCGTGTTCAATCTCGGGCTCGGGCTCGTCAATAAGGCTATGCCGCAAATGGCGGTGTTCTTCGTCGGCATGCCGATCGCCATCGGCGGCGGTCTGGCCGTGCTGATGATAACCGTCAGCACGATCCTGTTCCTGCTCAGCCAGGCAATGCGCACCTGGCTCGCCACCGGGGGGATCTGACATGTCCGACAAGCCGGATGAGTCCCAGAAGACCGAGGAGCCGACGCCGCGCAAGCTGGAGCAAGCGCGCAAGAAGGGCGATGTCCCGGTCAGCAAGGATGTCAGCGCGCTGCTGCAGATGCTGGCGGCGATTGTCATCTGCGTCGGCCTCGGCCCCTTTGCCGCGGTACATCTGACCGGCGCGATGAAGCCCATGATCGGGCTGTCCGACGATATCCCGGTCGGCGCGACGCATAGCGACAGCCTGGTTTCGGTCGGCTGGCTCGTGCTGCAGACCGGTCTCGCCGTCCTGCCGGTGCTCGCTCTGCTGGCGGTTGCCGGCCTCGCCGCCGGCTTCATGCAGACCGGGCTGGTCTTCGCCAAGGATCGGATCAATCCAAAGATCGACCGCCTCGATCCGGTCGCGGGCGCCAAACGCCTGTTCGGTGCCAAGGCGCTTTTTGAATTCGGCAAGGGTTCGGTCAAGCTGATCGTCATCGCCATCGCCGTCACCCTAGTCGTTCTGGGTCAGCTCGACCGGCTGCGCGACATGGCCTCGCTCGATCCCGATGCCCTGCCCGCTTTGCTGCGCGATGCAACGCTGCAGGTCCTGATCGCCGTCACGCTGGCGGTCGCCGGGATCGCCGCCATAGACCTGATCTGGCAGCGCTGGTCCTGGCGCAAGCAGAACCGCATGACGAGGCAGGAAGTCAAAGACGAGATCAAACAGTCCGAAGGCGATCCGGAGATCAAGGCGGCGCTGAGATCCCTGCGCAAGGAACGCGCCCGCCGCCGCATGGCCGCCGAGGTGCCGAAAGCGACGGTGGTCATCACCAACCCGACGCATTATGCCGTCGCGCTGAAATATGATGCCGGCGGCCAGGGCGCTCCGGTTTGTGTCGCCAAGGGGGTGAATTACCAGGCCAAACGCATCCGAGAGATCGCAGCCGAGCACAGCGTGCCGCTGGTCGAAAACCCGCCGCTCGCCCGCGCCCTGCACGCCAGCGTTGAGCCCGAACAGGAAATCCCCCCGGCGCATTACAAGGCCGTCGCCGAGGTGATCAATTATGTGTTCTCGCTGAAAAAGCAGAATGTGCGGGTTTAAGCCGCTTCGACCCGAATATTGAAAGCAATCGAGATGCGCGGCGCGTTGCCCTGATAGGGGTGCACAGCGTGGCGCATGCCGCCGGGGAACAGGATCAGCAACCCGGCTTTCGGTTCAATGCGCCACATCGGCGCAAAATCATCGCCGCTCAGGCGCAGTCTCTCGACCCCGCCGCGAGGGTCGATGAATTCGAAGATGCCGCTATGCGGGTGCCGTTGGCTGGGCGGATCACCGGGATCGACATAGTAAACGCCTGACCAGTCCGCATCGCCATGATTATGGACGTTATTGTAGCCGCCGCGCCGCATGACATTCGCCCAAGCGGCAAAACCGACACCGATCCGATCCACCTCGCCATAGCTGGTTACATTTGCCAGCACCGTCTTTAGCGCCGCATTCGCATATGCGCGCAGCTTCGCGACGGCCGCGTTAGGCCGTTCAAAAAAGCTCTCATCAGAATGCCAACCGCCGATATTCGAACGGCTGATGCCGGGCGAGGCAGCTTCATCGGCCAGAATCAGCGCCGTTAGTTCGGCATTCATTGCCGCGCATTCAGCAAGCTGTGCGCGATAGAATGGGAAAGCGAAAACTGGTGTCAGGCTGACATCGTCATCTTGCCGCGTCGTTCGATCGCCTGCTGGGACACCGACCGTGGGCATAGCCGATGGCGGCGCCCAGCGCGCCGCATCGGCAGAGCGCTTTTGTTTTTTTGACCGTTTGTTCATCGCCGCACCCTGCTGCGCGATTGCCGACCATAGACAGCCATGATATTCAAGGCTGCGACAAATTTGATGTCTTGAGGAGTCGTCATGCGCAATTTCATTCTCGCAACTTCCGCGCTTACTGTCGTAAGCTTATCCGCTGCTGATCATAGCGATGCCGCGACGGTCACGCTCAAGGCCGGTGCTAATGGTCTTTTCGCGTCCGGTCTCGGCAGCGTCAATGGCAGTACCAGCAACCGCTATCTCGCCGGTGGCGATGGCAATGCCGGCGATAGCAACGGCTTCGGCAACCCGAGCCTGGCGGCCAGCTGCGCATCATTTGACACAATTTTTTGCGAAAACAGTTTTACCACGCTTGAACTAGGCAGCTTTTTCAGCGGCGCCGACCTCCTGAGTGCCAGAGGCGCTTACTTTATCAGGACACACAATGGATCGACGCCGGTGCCAAGCCCCAGCGATAGTGACGGTCGAAACGATCAGATCACCATTGAGGGTCAACAGATTTATTCGGGCAACCGGGTCAATCGGAACGGCACGTTCAATGTGAGCGTTGGGTCGGACAATGACCTCGATATGCACTATTCGGGGAGCGGCGTTTCAACAAATATTGGCGAGCCGAATGGCGTTGTCGGTTCCAACCGCGTCGACGTCGACATCTTCGTTACCGAATGCAGTTCAGTGCCAGCGTCGGCAACATCATTGATGGGCATACGATCCGTGGCGGCAATCTTGATGAGGGGCATATTTCCGATCAGGGCGTAATCGATTTCGGCACCATCACGCTGATCGAGGGAGCGCAGCGACAGATCAACCTCCGCAATGAGGGCACGGCCAGCAGCGTGACGACTAATCGCGGCGTGCTGTCAGGGCTCGGCAGCCTCGGCGCCCTGGCGCTGGGCCCCGGATCGGTATCATTGAGCGGCAGCGATGCCGATGCTTTCACGCTGACGGGTCTGGCGGTGCCGACGACACTGAATGGCGGCGCGACCGGCGGTCTGACCTTTACAATCCGGGTTGACGATTTCGCGGCCCATGACGGCGCGGTCGACGATCTGTTTTTGAGCATCAATGACGGCAGTGGGTCGGTTCTGGTGCCGCTTGAAGGCGCCATTGGCAATCTTGCGCCGACCGCTGCGCTTGCCGCCGCAACTGATTTCGACGCGACCCATCTCAGTCGCGTCTTCGATGCCAGCGGCAGTAACGACCCCGACACAGCCGCGCCAAGCTATCAATGGTCGCGTGTTGTCGATGCCAACGGCGATGGCAGCTTCGATGAAACATCAACCGCCCTGCCCGGCGCAGCAGATCAGACAATGCCCAGCCTGAGTATCGCCGATCTCGGTCTGCGGCATGCGCTGGACAGGGCGGAGGTCACGGTCACGGTCGATGACGGTGAGTTCAGCGATAGCGCGGCCGTCACGATTGGCTACAGCAACGCGGCTCCAGCGCTGATCGCTGAAAGCATGATCATCAGCGCAACTACCGACAATGGCGGCCGCGTGGAGTTGAGCGCGGGGATTAGCGATATCGACCTCGCGGCAAATACGCTGGTAACAGACTTTGAGCAGGTCGAATGGCAAATCCTTGCCGAAAACGTTCTCGGCGGGCCGTTGCTCACGGTGATGAGCGGCGTCGATAGCGGCACTGGCACCGATTTCAGCATGGGCGGCGTTCTGACAGGTCGCGATATCTTCACCGCCTTCGGCGGTCCCGGCACGTTCGATCTTACCTTTCAGGTACGTGACCGCGCCGGCGCGATGGAGGAACTCGACTTCATGACCGTCGCCTCCGGCACGGTCGAGATCCGCGCAGTGCCGACGCCGGCAGCGCTGGGGCTGCTCGGCCTCGGCGCCGCTGCGGCTTTGAGGAGGCGGGCCTAAGCCGCCTTCTTCGCGTCGCGACGGGCGCGAGCGGCTTCCAGCTCACTCAGCTCGGCGGGCTCGACATCGTCGCGGTGCTCAAGCGGGGCCTCCATCTTGTAGCCGCGCATGAACAGGGTTTCGATATATTTGCCGCCGCCGGTCGCCTCGGCGATCTTCTTGCGCAACTTGCAGATATACACATCGATGACTTTGTCGATCGGCTCGCTGTCGAGCAAACCATAGACCGATTCATAGATGGTTTCCTTGGCGATCACCCGGCCCGCATTCAGCGCCAGGATGCTGAAAATCGCGTGTTCACGGTGGCTCAGCTTGATGCGCTCGCCGTCGACCTCGGGGTCGCGGCCGTCGAGATAGGCGGTCAGCTTGCCGACCTTGATCGATGAGCTGTCAAGCCCGTGGGCGCGGCGGACCCCGACTTCGAGGCGCGCGCGCAGCTCTTCAACATTGAAGGGCTTGGCCATGACGTCATCGGCGCCGGCCCGCAACAACGCGACAGTCTGCTTGCTGTCACGGTGCTCGGTCAGCACCAGTACAGGCACAGCAATGTCGGCGCCGCGAATTTCACTGACGACGAAGCCGGCATCGGGGACGCCGGCGACGACGATCGCGGCATAGGCGTTCTGATTACCGTAGATGCCCTCGCAGAGTTCACCGAACTCGCTGCGATCCATCATGTCGGCGGTAATCGTGACTTTTTTCAAAAGAGATGCCGTAGCATCGGCGAGCTGAGGATTGTCCTCAATTAGGATGATGCGCATTTACGCCTCCAACATATCAGTTAAAGTTAAACTGTGCCCATAACTGATCATTGGGTTACATTCAGAAGTATGAAAAAGTAATTACTGAATAAAAAATGGCATTTATATTGAATTTTAGAATTATTGAATGCCGCCGGCTGTAAATCCGGTTTAACGTCTCGCTGCCACATCCGGTCTGCAATCTTTCTCCCGGTGTTGGCACGATGTCGAACAGACGCCTCTCCCTTATCCTGCCCGTAATCGGCGTCAGGCTGTTTCTGATCCTCTGTCTTTGCCTGCTGACCGGCATCGCCTCGGCGCAGATGCGGATCAAGGATCTGGTCGATTTCGAGGGCGTGCGGGACAACCAGCTGATCGGTTACGGGCTGGTCGTCGGCCTCGACGGCAGCGGTGACCGGCTGCGGAACGCGCCGTTTACCGAGCGCAGTATCGAAGGCATGCTGGAACGGCTCGGTGTCCAGGTAACCGATCAGGACCTCGACACGCGCAATGTCGCCGCGGTGATGGTGACGGCCACCCTGCCGCCCTTTGCCCGGCAGGGCAGCCGCATCGACGTTGCGGTCTCGGCGCTGGGCGATTCCGATAGTCTGCTGGGCGGAACATTACTGGTGACACCGCTGATGGGCGCGGATGGGGAGGTCTATGCGGTCGCGCAGGGTGCGGTGATCGTCTCCGGGTTTTCGGTCGAGGGCGATGCACAGAGCGTCACCCGAGGCGTGCCCACCGCCGGCCAGATCCCGAACGGCGCGATTGTCGAGCGTGAGGTGGCCTTCGCGCTGTCCGAAATGCGTCAGCTCCATTTGACGCTGCGCAACCCGGATTTCACCACAGCGGTAAGGATTGCCGAAGCGGTCAATCAGCGCATGCGGGTCGGCCCGACGCCGGTGGCAACAGCGACCGATCCGGCAACGGTTCGGCTTGAACTGCCGGTGACCGCCAATGGCGGCGAAGTTGCCGCTTTCATCGCCGGGATCGAAAACCTGATCGTGCAGCCGGATCAGCTGGCGCGCGTCATTGTCGATGAAGGCTCGGGCACGATCGTCATCGGTGAAAGCGTGCGCGTCAGCACCGTCGCCATTGCCCAGGGCAATCTGACGGTTCGCGTTACCGAAACACCGCAGGTCAGCCAGCCTCAGCCCTTCGCTGAAGAGGGCGAAACGGTCGTCGTGCCGCGCACCGAGATCGAAATCGATGATGGCGAAGAAAACCGGCTTGCCCTGATCGACGGCAGCGTCAGCCTGGAATCGCTGGTCAACGGTCTGAACACGCTCGGCGTCGGTCCCCGCGACATCGTTTCCATTCTCAGGGCGATCAAGGCTGCCGGTGCGCTGCACGCCGAATTGGAGGTATTGTAATGGAGACGATCCCGCCGATCGGCCCCGCAGCGCCGATGCCGCATGCTCAACAACCGCACGCGACGCCGACGGCGGCGAGTGCGGCCAAGGACTTCGAGGCGTTTTTCCTCATGCAGGCCTTTGAAACCATGTTCGCCGGGGTCTCGATGGGCAGTCTGACCGGAGGCGGTCAGGCGGAAAAAACCTATCGCAGCTTTTTGCTCGACGCCTATGCCCGTGATCTGGCCGAAAATGGCGGCGTCGGCATTGCGCCCGCAGTGCGCGCCGATATCGAAGCAGCCTATGCCGCGGCAAAAGGAAATGAAAAATGACCACAGATGACGCCGCCCGTGTGGAAATCCGCTTTCGCCGTCTGTGCGAGGCATTGGACCGGCTGATCGCGCTGTTAGAGGATGAGTCGAACCAGATCGTCCGCATGTTGCCCGAAACGATCGCCGCCATGGCCGAAGCCAAACAGCAGGCATTGACCGAAATCGAACAGCTCGCGGCCGATCCGGTCCTGCTCTCCGATCTGGAATCGACGAATAGTGAAGAGACCGTCTTGAGAGTCGCCGATGTTCAGCTCCTGAAACTCAAGCTCGGCCATCTTTCTGAGGCGGTTGAAAAAAACCGCGGCATCCTCGACGCCGCCAAGCAGGCGATCAAACAGGTCACGGATACCGTCCGCGACGCCGTCAGCGCCGCCCAGACCGACACCGCCTATGATTGCGGCGGCAGCACGGTCAGTCGGGTTACCGGCGAATACGCGCAGGTGGATCGCAATCTGTAAGCTGGGGCTCCCTACCCGGCCGAAACCCCGGCGGTTTCAAACCGTGCGGCATCGAATTGCCGCAACTGGTCGGTGATCGCGTTGGGGTCCCAGCCGAACAGGGTTTCCGGCTGCAGGATGCTGCCCTTCTCCGGCAGGATCGACTCCTTGACGCCATAGCCGGCGATGCGGTCCTTGGCGGCGCGGGCGCCGAGCTGAACATAGGTGGCGCGCTGATGACGGATCGCGACATAGCTGACCAAAGCGTCCTCGATGGACGTAAAGCCGCCGTCCAGCGCCGCCGCCAGCACC
Organism: uncultured Rhodospirillales bacterium; assembly: GCA_964598335.1. Taxonomy (GTDB): domain Bacteria; phylum Pseudomonadota; class Alphaproteobacteria; order CAZRBL01; family CAZRBL01; genus CAZRBL01. The sequence goes on along the minus strand of CAZRBL010000030.1, from coordinate 9,248 downwards.
CAGGCGTCCTCGATCGCCTGCGCTGCCCCCTGCGCCAGAAAGGGCAGCATGGCGTGCGCCGCATCCCCCAGCAGCACCGCCCTTCCCTTGGTCCAGGTCGGCAGCGGATCGCGGTCATGCAGCGCCCATTTGAAGCACTGATCGGGCGGGATCGAGCCGAGGATCGTCAGCACTCGCGGATCGAAGCCGGCAAAGGCGTTGATCGCCTCATCGACCGAAGACCGGATCGTCCAGCCTTCCTCGCTCCATGGCTGATCCGCCGCGAGGCCGGAAACATGCATGACGGTGCCCGAGCACACCGGGTGCTGAACAATCGTCCGGTTGGTGCCGACCCAGACATTGGAGTCGAAAATCCGGCTGTCTTCCGGCAGCGCATCCATGTTGACCGTGCCGCGCCAGGCGACAACACCGGTATAACGGGCCCCGCGCTCACCGAAGAGGGCCGAGCGAACAGAGGATTTCAAGCCGTCCGCGCCGACCAGAACATCGGCATGCGCCTGGCCGCCATCGGCGAAGGCGATCTCCACCCCTGCATGGTGCATCGCCAGCCCGGTCATCGATTTGCCGAGTGACAGAACCTCCGGGTCTATCTCCTGCGCGGCATTCAGCAGTGCCGCATGCAGATCGGCGCGATGTATCTGCATATAAGGCGCGCCATATTCTTCATCATAGCCCTCAAAGCTGGTGCTGGCGACAACCGAACCGTCATTCCCGTCGCGGATCGTGCCGCTTTTCGGATAACAGGCCACCGCTTCCAGTGAGTCCTTCAGCCCCAGCGCATGAAGCACCTTCAGCGAGTTCGGGGCGATCGAGATGCCGCCGCCGACAACCGTGATCTTCGGCGCCTGTTCATAAACCCGCACCCGCATACCGCGCCTGAGCGCGGCGAGCGCAAAGGTCATGCCGCCAATGCCGGCACCGATCACGGCAATTTCGGTCTTTGCCATCGTCTTGGCTCCGAGAAAGAAAGTTCAGGATGTGAACTTTATATCCGGATTGGCAGTCTGGAATTGATGCAGGTCAAATCCTCTCTGGCACCCGCACCCGGCTCACATCCGTAATCCCGGTTTAACCCGGCCCGGTCATAACGACGTCGTCCGGACGTCAGTAGGCAGCCGGGCAGCATGCGTCAGAAGGCGTCTGATCCAATCAGAACCAACGGGAATAGAGAAATGAGCTCCCTTCTGACCAATATCGGCGCCATGACGGCGCTGCAAACCCTCAGCAAAACCTCATCGAACCTGCTTGAGACCCAGGACCGGATTTCGACCGGTATGCGGGTCGCTGAAGCCAAGGATAATGCGGCTTACTGGTCGATCGCCACCACCATGCGCGGCGACAGTGACGGCTTTTCCGCGATTTCAGAGTCGATTTCGCTGGCTTCGGCCACTGCCGGTGTGGCTTCGGCCGCCTCGGACAGCGTTGTCGACATGCTCAATGAAATGAAACAGCGTATCGTCGCCGGCCAAGAGGACGGTGTCGATCCTGACTTCATTCAGAACGAGATTGAGCAGTTCATCGGCCAGATCGACAGCATTGTCGGCTCGGCACAGTTTAACGGCAACAATCTGTTGCAGGTTGACTATGCCGAAGACGGCAGCGCGCGGAATCTGGACGTTGAGGTTCTGGCCTCGCTCGACCGTACCGACACCGGCGTGAGCCCGCGTTACATCGAGTTCGATCGTCAGGACATGCGTACGGAAAGCATTGTCGGCCAGGCGACCATTGAACAAGAAGTCGTCAGCACCAATGCCCTGAAAGCCAGCGTAGGTCTGGATGTAGGGGCGCCGGGCGCAACCTTCATCAATGGCCAGAACCTGGGTCTGGGCAATGTCGATTTCGTCTTCAATGCGGAAAACGGCACGGCGGTCAACGTTCGCGTCGACCTCTCCGGCGTTGCCTACAACACTGACGAAGCGACCACCGAAGCCGACATCCTGGCGGCCCTTCAGGCCGGCATCGATGCCGACATGACGGCGGCCGGTTTGGCGGCGGGTGACGTTACCGTTGCTTTTGACGGTAACAACAACCTGACCTTTACGGTTGCTGATGACACCGGTCTTGCTGACGGTAACTTCACCTCCAGCATCGAACAGCTTTGGATCGGCAGCAATGAAAGCGACGCTTTCGGCGGTTTGGCCGATCTGCAGCAGATCGATATCCGCAACAACCGTGAAGCCAGCCTGGCCGCGATCGATCGTCTGATCGAAACCGCGATCGACAAGGCTGCGGTGATCGGCTCGATCGAAAACCGGATCGACATCCAGAAAGATTTCAGCACCAAGCTGAAAGACGCGCTGGATGCCGGTATCGGTGCGCTGGTTGATGCTGACATGAACCGCGAGAGCGCCCGTCTGCAGGCCCTTCAGGTCCAGCAGCAGCTCGGCGTTCAGGCCCTGTCCATCGCCAACGGCCAGCCGCAGATCATTCTGTCGCTGTTCCGGTAAGCCTCGCTTACAAACACTGCCTAAGGGCTGCGGAGCGATCCGCAGCCCTTTTTCTTTTCGCGAAGAACAGCGGAAATCGGCAGAAAACCGTTACGCGCGTTTAAACCGGCTGTCGCAAGCTGCGATCAGTGACATGCAGCGAAGGAGCCGCTCCGATGAGCCTTGCTGAATACCGTAACACCGTCCGCGAGACCGCCGACGCACGGCAGATTGAACACCGCCTTCTCGCCGAGGCGACCAGCGCGTTGGAAGCGCATGCCGAAGGCGATGACCGCGTCGGCCTGATCCACGCCGTTCACCGCAACCGCCAAGTCTGGGGCGCCTTTCTGGGCGACCTGGCGCGTGACAACAACACCCTTCCGGATTCGGTTCGTGCCAATCTGATCTCGCTGGCGCTGTGGGTACAACAGCATAGCGGCGAGGTGATGGCCAAGCGCGAAACCGTTGAGCCGCTGATCGAGATCAACCGCCTGGTGATGGACGGTCTGCGCAACGCACAAGCAGCGGCATGATGATCTGAAGCCGGCGCGCCCAAGCGAGACATTTCATATGGGACTTAAACTGAAACTCAGACCCGGCGAACGCTGCGTCATCAACGGCGCGGTAATCGAGAATGCCGGCGCCCGCACGACGCTGACGGTGCACAATTTCGCCCAGGTCATGCGCGGCGCGTCGATCCTGCAGGAAGACGACGCCAACACGCCTGCGAAACGGGTCTATTTCACGGTTCAGGCGATGCTGCTCGACAGCGCTTGCGCGGATCGCCACAGACGGAGTTTCAACACGCTTATGGCCGCGCTGGTCGGCGCGATCCGGCATCCGGATATGCAGGACGCACTGCGCGAGGTCGTGATCCACGTCGATGACGCCGATTACTATCGGGCGCTGCAGGCGCTCAGGCCCGTCATCGACCATGAGGCGGATGTGCTGGGCAAGCTGACAGAACGTCGGCACGCCGTGGCCGCCGTCGCCAACTCCCAACAGGGAGGACAAGCCCATGATGGCCCTGCAACCGCTTGCCCCGGCGGCAACTGAGTCCAGCGCCGGCTTCGACCGGTCGATTGAAACGCTGAAACGGCTGCCGGCCGAGCAGCGCAGCCAAAGCCGCGCCGAAACGCCGGTGCAGATCGATCCCAGCGCAGCCAGCGAGAAAATCGCCGGTGAAGAACGGCGCCGCCAGGAAACCGTCTCACCACCCTATCGCGTCGATATCGATCCGGATACGCGACGCCTGTTTACCGAGGTGCTGCATCCGCGCACCGGCGCCGTTATCCTGCGCATCCCATCCAAGCCGGTGTCGGAGCCGCCGCCGGTGAGCACGATCGCGGAACCGGCGCCGGAAGTGACGGCAGAATCCGAGCCGGTCGAGAACGGTGCCTCAAGGCTGGAGGGTCGTTTGCTATGATTGTCGGCTTCACCCCCAGCTTCGGCGCCGGCGGTTCGCTGACGCAATGGCGCGTGCTGCAGAACAATCTCGACCGTCAGATCGAGGCTTTTCGCGACAATCCGGTGATCGCGCGCGACATCGCCTATGCCCGCGAAAACCTTCCCAAGGTGGAAACGCCCCAAGATCTGCTCGACGATTTTCGGCTCTACAGCTTCGCCATGAAGGCCTATGGGCTGGAGAGCCAGATCTTCGCGCGCGGGCTGATGGACAAGGTGTTCAGCGAACCGCTGGAAGAGCCCGATTCCACCGTCAATCAGCTGGTCGACCGCAAATATCGCGAGATTGCTGCCGGCTTTCGCTTCAACAGCCAGATCGGACCGGTGCGCACCGGCGAGCCGGGCTTTGTCGATGCGTTGATCGAGCGCTTCGTGCAGAACCAGTTCGAGACGGCGGCCGATGGCGCCAACCCCGCCATCCGCTTTGCCCTCTATTTCGAGCGCAAGGCGCCCGAGATCACAGATGTCTACCAGCTTCTGGCCGATCCGGCGCTGGCCCGCGTGGCCAGGACCATTGCCAATCTGCCGCCGGAAAGCGCCCGGATCGATATCGACACCCAGGCCAAGCTGCTTGAACGCCGGATCGATCTCGAAGACTTCAAGGACCCGGAAAAGCTCGGCGCGATGATCGACCGTTTCCTCGCCGTCTCCGATATCGAAACCGGCGGCCCGGCCGGTCCGACAGCCCCGGTGCTGCAACTCTTCGGCGCCGGCCCTCCGCTCCGCGGCATTGACGGCCAGACGCTGTTGGCGATTGCCAGCCTGCCTCGCTAGGACCTGGAACAGCAGGCTGTTTTTACGGCATGCTCCATGGCATGGCTGTCGATTGCATCCTTTGTGAGACCAGACCCGCGGATCATGCGGCGCTCATTACGATCTATGATCAAGCCTTTCCCGATGAGCCGCTGCATGAGCTTGTCGCCGCGCTGCTGGCTGAACCGAGCGGGGTGTTATCGCTGTTTGCCTATGTCGAGGATCAGCTTGCCGGACACGCGGTCTTTACGCGGTGCACAATCGGCGATGCACCAACACCACTCTCACTGCTTGGACCGCTGGCCATCCGGCCAGAATGGCAGCGGCAAGGCATCGGCAGTCGGCTGATCAGAGACGGGATCGCGCGCTTGCGGCATGAGGGTCATGTGGCTGTTCTGGTGCTGGGTGATCCCGACTATTACGGTCGCTTCGGCTTCACGGCGCAGCGCGCAATCGCGCCGCCCCACGCCGTGCCGAAAACATGGCGATCGGCTTGGCAAGTGTTGCCGCTTGATCCGGCAGCCGCCGCGCTCGCCGGCCCTCTGAAAGTATTGCCCGCCTGGGATGATCCGGCGCTATGGCGCCCCTAACAGTGACAGGCCGACGGGTTTATCCTAGCCTTTGTGCCATGCGCCTTCATCTCTCCCGCCGCCATGCTTTGGCGCTTGGCCTGGCCGGCACCGCAAGCATGATGATCCGGCCAATAACAGCCCTCAGCGAGGCGCTGCAGCCTATTCGCAAGGGCTATCTGCCCGGCTCCCATGGCCAGCTGCATTACCGGATCGCCCGGCGCGATGACGGCTCGGCAAAAACTCCGTGTATTTGTCTGCACAAGGTGCCTTTTGCCGGGCGCATGTTCGAGCCGGTGATGCCGCTGCTGGCGCGAGACCGTACCGTCATTGCGCCTGATTTGCCGGGCTATGGCGACAGCGATCCGCCGGCCGCACCGCCGAGCGTCGATGACTATGCTACCGCGTTGATCGATGTCTTGGATCGGCTGAGCATCGAGGCCGCCGATCTGGTCGGCTATGAGGCCGGTGCGGCGATGGCTGTCGCGCTCAGCGATCAGGCACCGGGACGGGTTCGAAGGCTGGTGCTGATCGACCCGCCGCTGGATGGCTGGACCCCGCCGGAGCCGTTTGAGATCGTGCCGGCCGGGCTGCATCTGCACACCGCCTGGGAGCGCTATGTCGAACAGGCCATGCCGGATTGGCTGATGGTGCGGGCACAGCATTATCTCAGCGACGCCATCCGGCGTCCGGCAATCAGCCATTGGGGGGATTCGGCGGTCCGGACCTATCCGCTGGCCGAGCGCATGGCCGCGCTGACGCAGCCCGCGCTGACGGTGGATCCGCAACAGCGCGAATGGGGCTGGGGTTTTCTTGATCTGTTTCCGACCGAAAGCGCGGCGCTGCTGCTTTCATTTCTCGATGCGGAGCCGACGCCGTGAGCGGCATTACCCGACATTATACCGACAATGCCTATGGCCAGGCGCATTATTACCGCGCGGCCCCGGCGGCAGAGACCGGTCGTCGGCCGGTGCTGTGTTTCCATATGAGCCCCTGGTCCGGCAAATCGCTGGAGCCTCTGATCGCCGAGCTGGGCCGGGACCGGCTGTGCATTGCCATCGACACGCCGGGCTATGGCAATTCCGATCCGCCGAGCCAGCCGCCCGGCATGGCGGATTATGCCGCCAGCGCCGCGGCTGTCGCCGATGCCCTCGGCCTGGACGAGTTTGACGTCTTTGGCGACCGCACCGGTGCCAAGCTGGCGCTGGCGCTGGCAGTGGCCCAGGCGCAGGGGCCGCGGGTCCGGCATGTCATCACCGGCGGGCTGGTCATCTGGACCGCCGAGCAGATCGGTCGTCGTCGCGAGTACCCGCCCGAGCCGATCAGCCCCGACGGCTCGCACCTTTCGGCGCTGTGGCGGCTGTCGCTGGGCATGAGCATGGACGGCCGTTCGCTCGAGCGTTTCGCGGAAGTCTTTTACACCCGCATGATGAACATGCATTTGCAGCATTGGGGACGGCGGGCCGCCGCCGAATTCGATGCCGGGTCGGCGCTCGACGGCTTGACCGGGACACCGGTTCTGATGCTGAACCCGCAGGATGATCTGTGGAATGTCGCCTATCGCGCCCAGCCCTCTCTGCATCACCCCGAAAGCCGCATCCACGATCTGCCCGATTGGGGGTATGGCTATACCGAGATCAAGGCGGCCGAGCTGGCCGATCTGATGCGCGGGTTTCTGGATAAACCGTCATGAACGCGCGCCCGGACAAAGCCGTCGATCCGGATGCGGAGATTTCACGCAAGCTGCTCTATGTCGAAGATTACGCCGATGTCGAAATCACCCATCCCCTCGCCGGCGCCTATGAAGAAGGGCAGATTTGCGCCAATTGCGCGCAATGGCGGGGCGATCGCGGTGCGGAATGGATGCCCTGCACGATTTTTTACAATCGCCTTGTTCCGGCGCTTGGATGGTGCACGGTGTGGTCCTTGCAACCCTATCAGGATCCGGATCGTTAACTCTGGGAAACCGGAGATCATCATGAGCGAATTAACCCATGCGACCTGGGTGCTAGTCGCCGACGGCGAGAAGGCCCTTCTGCTTGAGAATGTCGGCGATGAGGCGCATCCTCATCTACAGGTCCGCCGCAAGGAAATTCAGGACAACCCGGCCGCCGGCAAACAGGGCACCGACGCCCCGGGCCGGTTCAATGACGGGCCGAACGCGCACCGATCGGCAGTCGACGATACCGACTGGCACCAGCTCAACAAGCATCGCTTTGCCGATGAGCTTGCGGAGCTTCTCTACGGGATGGCCCATCGCGACCGTTTCGACCGGCTGATCGTGACTGCCGCGCCGAAGGTACTGGGCGCGCTGCGGCAGAAATGGCACAAGGAAGTCGCGCACCGCATCGTGCTTGAAATCGACAAGGATCTGACGGCCCACCCCGTCGATGAGATAGAGACACTGATCGGCAAGACAGCATGATAGGCACGAAAAACCTGTACAAAGCCGCGGCTAGTCGGCACCCTGCATATCCTCAACCATAAGGAGCCCGCGCTCTTTCCATCTCAACGACAGGGATACGCCGCCAATGCCATCGACCGATCTCAGCCGCTGCGGAGTCCTTCTCGGCATCGCACTCAAGCCCTCCTTCCGATCATCTCGACGCTGATCTACAGCGTAATTTCGGGCGCCAAGCGATTCAATTGGCGAAACCTTGTCTTGATGCTGCAGGTGGCCTGCATGCCCGACGCCGGGTTGAGAGCAAAAATGGTCCGACTTCTGCGCAAGCGGATCCCCGGCTATCGCTTCCGCTATATTACCGACTTTTAGGCGCTACTCGACCAGACCATCGCGCTCTTCGCCGCCGCGTTCGATGTGAATGCGGCCGTTATCGGCAAGACGTTTGGCGACCGCGACAACCGCATTGCGGGCCTTTTCGACCTCGGTCATGCGGGCCGGGCCGAGTATCTCCATCTCCTCGCGCAGCAGCGCCGCATTGCGTTCGGGCATATTGGAGAAAAAACGCTCCTGATAGGCTTCGCCGGTGCCCTTCAGTGCCATCGCCAGCTGTCGCGCATCGGCGGCCCGGATGACCTGCTGCAGGCTGTGATTGTCGATCTGGGCCAGATCGTCGAAGGTGAACATCAATTGGCGGATGCGCTCGGCGCTTTCCGGCATGTCGTCATCCAGCGGATCAAGGATCGAGGTGAACATATCCTTCGTCGAATGGTTCAGTATCTCAGCCAATAGCTGGTGACTGTCCGCGCCCTTATCGCGCGCATAATTGGCGATAAACTCATTGCGCAGGCTGCGTTCGACCTCTTCCAGCATCTCGCCTTGGACCGGCTCCATCTTGATCATCCGCTGCACAACACGGGTCACCAGGTCTTCAGGCAGCAGCGCCAGCACCTTTGCCGACTGCGCCGGGCGGATTTTCGAAAGCACCAGCGCGATGGTCTGCGGGTACTCATTGGCAAGAAAACCGGCAAGCACCTTTTCATCGACGCCTGAAACCTTGTCCCACATGGTCCGGTTGGCGGGCCCCTTGAGTTCGCCCATGATGTCATTAACCCGGTCGGGCGGCAGGAACCGGCTCAGCAGGCGTTCGGTGGTATCAGCGGTGCCGATCAACGAGCCGCCGCCCTCCATGAAGCGGTCATTGAAGGTCTCGACCAGCTCCTCAACGACATTCGGGGTGATGCCGCCGAGATTGGACATGGCCCGCGACACATCGCGGATTTCGTCCTCATCGAGCCGCTGCATCATGTTCGGCCCGAGCTCCTCGCCCAGCGCCAAGAGCAGCACCGCCGCCTTTTCCGGCCCGTTCAAAGCGGTCGTCTCAGATCGCACCAATTGCTGACCCATAAGATTAATTCCCTATCTCAACTTATTGTTTTATCTTTGGTTTCTGTCTGCTGATGGCGCATGCTCGGGTATGGAAGCATGACGCTAAACCCCGGCAAAGCTGCGGACCATGCTGCCTGCAACCAGATGCCAGCCGTCGATTAAAACGAAAAAAATCAGCTTGAAGGGCAGCGAGATGATCACCGGGGGCAGCATCATCATGCCCATCGACATCAAAATCGAGGCGAC
>CAZRBL010000029.1:6749-36742 GCA_964598335.1 uncultured Rhodospirillales bacterium | reverse complement strand
GTTTCCCGATCGCCGATGACCTCGAGCTTGATCCAGTCGGTGCCCAGCGCCTCGCGGGCAAGCTGGGCGGTCAGCACCGCTTCCCCGGCGCTCGTGCAGCCCGCCGTATTGGGCAGCAGCCGGTACCGGTCGCCAAGCAGGCCGATCAGCATTTCGGCACCGCCCTTCAAATCAATACGCCGGATCGCAGCGGTAACCAATTCGCTGCCGCTCGCCTCCAGCGCATCGAGCATCACCTGGCGGTTCGGGAAACCGGCCGTGCCCATCAGAAGCGCCGAACGCAGCGGCGTGCCGGCAATGGTCAGTTCATCCATCCTAGCCTCCGGCAAAAACGGTGACGATTTCCAGACGGTCACCGCTGGCCAATCGCCGGGCGGACCAGGTGGCGCGCGGCACAACTTCGCCATTGACCGCTACGGCCACACCCTTCGCATCGGCGTCGAGACCATCTGCGGCCAGCGCCGTCGCGACAGCCTGCTCCAGCGATGTGTCATCCAGGCGGCGGGGGGCGCCGTTCACGGTAATGTCGATGGCCATGTCAGGCACTCTGTTTGCGCGGCATCGCGCCGGTAAAGCGATCCGCCGAGAACTCGTCAAGCATCGCATCGCGACGGCCGCTGAGAATATAGTCGGCGATCAATTCGGCGGTGACCGGAGCCAGCAAGAATCCGTTACGGTGATGACCGGTGGCGACGACCAAGCCGTCCGGCCCGACGGGGCCGAGCAGCGGTGCGTCATCGCGACTGCCAGGCCTGAACCCCGCCCAGCTGTCAAGGATCGGCAATTCCTCGATCGCCGGCAACAGGCGCCAGGCCGCTTCCAGCACGGACAGCATGCCGCCCGCCGTCAGACGGTCATCAAATCCGGCCTCTTCAACCGTGGCGCCGAGGATCAAACGCCCATCGCTTTTCGGTGCGAGATAGATCGACGGCCCCCAGACGACATGCTGCAACAGCGGCCGCGCGGCGTCCATCGCCAGCGCCAGCGACTGGCCCTTGACCGGACGCACGGGCAGATCGGGCAGCAGCCTCTGGGCGCTCCAGGCGCCGCAGGCGACCACAGCGACATCGCAGCGATGCACCGTGCTCTCGCTGCGCAGGCCTACCAGACGGCCCCTTTCGACCATCAGCTCATCGATCGGTGTCTCCTCGACGATATCGACACCCGCCTGACGGCAGGCGGCGATTAAGGCCTCGGTCACGCGGCGGTTATCGACCTGATGATCACCGGGACAATACAGCGCGCCCTGCACACCCGGCGCCAGCAATGGTTCGCGGGACCGCAGCGCCCGCCGGTCCAGCCAGATCGTCTCGACTCCGGCGGAACGCCTGATCCGCATCGCCTGCTCGAGCCGTCCGACATCGTCGCGCGTCAACGCCACCGTCAACGTGCCCTGCTCCCGCAGATCGACATCGATGCCGCTTTCACGCCCCAGCGCGTCGGCGAAATCCGGCCACAGAGTTTGGCTTCTCAGACCCAGCGCCACCAGCGCCTGCTCGCCGGGCTCCGCTTCGGTCCCGGCCGCCAGCATGCCGGCAGCGGCGGCACTGGCCCCGGAGCCGCAACGACCGCGCTCGAACAGCCGCACCTTGGCACCGCTGAGCGCCAGCCGGCGCGCAATGCTCAGCCCGATGACGCCACCGCCGATGATGGCAATGGGTGTCAGGTCGGTGGAACGCTGCGCAGGATTCTCGGTTTCCATTTCGTGCATTGAATGTATAGCCGCCGCGTCATTGTCGAAAGTCGACCGATGCGACAGTTTTGCAATTCGTAAATCTTCCGTTACCGCCGCTGCGTAACGGAAAATATCGACACGGATATCACCTAGGCCACCCTGAAAGGAGCGCCAGCCATGTCAAAGCCGCATATTCCACAGCCGCATATCCAACGCCCCGGCAATGCGCCGATCGGCCGAACCGAGACAGTAGCGCGCGCGCAGGAAACGGATCAGCGCGGTTTCAAAGAAGCGCTCATCCTCGGCATGGCAACGCTTGCAGTCGCTGCCGTGATGCTCGCCGCCCCGGCAAATAGCACGGAAACAAGCGAGGAACAGCTGGCGGCCAATCTCGCGGAATTCGACAGCCAGGCTGCGCCCGCGCTCGATCTTGTGGTTCCCGAACCGCTGCTGGTCGGCCGCTCCGCTTCGCTCTACCCCGACCCGATGCACAAGCTGAGTCGCACCGATGTGCTGCTATCCGGGCGTGACCTCCAGCCGCAATGGCGGCTGCCCGACGCGCTCCGCAAGGTGCTGGACCGTCCCGAGGGCTATTAAGGGCCGCATCACTGCCGCCATGGCGGTAAGGGACTTTCGACAACAGCGAAATAGCTGCTATCTCCCTTCGCTCAGTCGACAGCGAGATCAGGAGCGTGGCGGCAATGAGCGACTTGCCCCCGGATAAACCGTATAAGCCGCAAACCGGCATGATTCATGGCGGCGTTTTGCGCAGCCAGTTCGATGAGACGGCCGAGGCGATTTATATGACCTCCGGCTTTGTCTATGAAAGCGCCGAAGAGGCGGAGGATGCCTTCAAGAATGACGGCACCAGATTCGTCTATTCCCGTTTCCGCAACCCGACCGTCCAGATGTTCGAGGATCGTCTTGCCGAATGGGAAGGGTCGGAACGCTGCTTCGGCACGGCAAGCGGCATGGCCGCGGTCGCGGCGGCGCATCTCAGCTTTCTGAAAAAGGGCGACAGGGTCGTCGCCTCACGCGCGCTGTTCGGGTCCTGTGCCTGGATCGTCAATGAGTTGCTCCCGCGTTACGGAATCGAAACCGAAACCGTCGACGGCACCGATATGGCTGCCTGGGAAGAGGCGCTGAACCGACCGGCGCAGGCGGTTTTTCTGGAAACGCCGTCCAATCCCTGCCTCGACATCATCGACCTGCCCGCCGTCAGCAGGCTGGCGAAACAAGCCGGCGCGCTGGTGCTGGTCGACAATGTCTTCGCCACACCGGTATTTCAGCAGCCGCTCAAGCTCGGCGCCGATGTCGTCATTTATTCGGCGACCAAGCATATCGACGGGCAAGGCCGGACGCTGGGCGGCGCCATTCTGTGTTCGCATGATTTCGCCGAGACTCTGGCACCCTTTCTCCGCCATACCGGCCCCGCCATGAGCCCGATGAATGCCTGGGTTCTGCTCAAGGGTCTGGAAACGCTGACACTACGCGTCAAAGCCCAAAGTGAGACCGCCCACCGCATCGCCGCGCGATTGCAGGATCATGACGCAGTCGAAAGCGTCATCTATCCGGGATTGCCTTCACATCCGCAATTCGATCTGGCGCAGAAGCAGATGAGCGGCAACGGCAACCTGATCGCTTTTCACCTCAAGGGCGGGAAGGACGCCGCCTTTGCCCTGCTGAACGCGCTGTCATTGATCAAGATTTCCAATAATCTCGGCGATTCCAAAAGCCTGATCACGCATCCTGCGACCACGACCCATCAGCGCCTCAGCGATGAGGAGCGTGCCGCCGTCGGCATCGGCCCGGGAACCGTGCGCCTGTCGGTCGGTCTTGAGGAAGGCGACGATTTGATCGCCGATCTCGACCGCGCGCTCGGCTATTGCCGGACGGTATAGCGGACCATGGGGCTGCCCAGGATCAGCGACATTCCCGATCGCCGACGCATCGTGCAGCGCAAGGCCCTGTTGCGAACGCTTTCGACGATCGCCGATGAAACCCGCGATCCGACCCGGGCACGCCCGCTGGTCCTCGATGCCTGCCGCACAGCCCTCGATCGCGGACGCAAAGAAATCCTCCATCGGCTGCATACCGGCGAACGCGGGCCGGACAGCGGCGCATATTGCCTAGCCGAAACCAGTTTTCTGATCGACGGCCTGATATCCGCCCTGTTCGAATTCACGCATGACCGGTTGTTCGCCGTTGCCAATCCAACAGCCGCCGAACAGCTCAGTATTGTCGCCGTCGGCGGCTATGGGCGGCGCGAGCTGTCGCCGCAATCCGATCTCGACCTGCTGTTTCTGCTGCCTTACAAGCGGACCGCCCAGGCCGAGCAGATTACCGAATTCCTGCTCTATGTGCTGTGGGATCTCGGCCTGACTGTCGGCCATGCGGTGCGTTCGGTCGATGACTGCGTCCGCCGCGCCCGGCGCGATATGACGATCCGCACGACAGTGCTGGAAATGCGCCTGATCGGCGGCGACCGACGCCTGTTCGCGGATTTGCGCAAACGCGTCGACAAGGAGGTTCTGACCGACAAACCCCGCGCCTTCATTGACGCGAAACTCAGTGAACGCGACCAGCGCCACCGCAAGATGGGTGATAGCCGCTATGTCCTCGAACCCAATATCAAGGACGGCAAGGGCGGGCTGCGCGATCTGCATACCCTGTTCTGGATCGCCCGGTGCATCTACCGCGCCGATAACTGGGAATCCTTGATCAAGCGCGGGCTGATCGATGCCGCTGAGGCGGAGCGATTCGACAGCGCGCAGCAATTCCTGTGGACCCTGCGCTGCCATCTGCACGCCATTACCGAGCGGCCCGAAGACCGGTTGACCTTTGACCTTCAGCCGGAACTGGCGCGCCGTCTCGGCTATAGCGACCGCATCGGCACCAGCGCGGTCGAGCGTTTCATGAAACACTATTTCCTGGTCGCCAAGGAAGTCGGCGATCTGACCAGGATCTTCCTCGATGCGCTGGACCGCGAATTCGGCGTCAGCACCCTCGACCGCGTCGCAAGCGCCCTGCTTCGGCGGCAGGTTGGAGACTTTGTCATTGAACGCGGCCGCATGGCCATGACCTCACCGCAGCAGTTTCGCGACGACCCGGCAGCGATGATCCGTATTTTCACCGCCGCCCACCGCCACCGCGTCGATATCGACCCCAACACGCTGCGGGCCATGCAGCCGCATCTCAAGCGGATCGGAAAGAATGTGCGGCAGGACCCGGACGCCAACGCCGCCTTTCTCGAATTGCTTACCGCGGAACGCAATGCCGAGACCATGCTGCGGCGCATGAGCGAGGCCGGCGTGCTGGGCCGTTTCGTGCCCGATTTCGGACGCGTGGTGGCGCAGATGCAGTTCGACATGTATCACGTCTATACCACCGATGAGCACACGCTTCGCGCCATCGGCATGCTGCAGCAGCTTGAGGCCGGGAAACTTGATGCCGAATTGCCGCTGCAAAGCCGCCTGATCCGGCAGATCGACTCGCGCCGGGCGCTCTATGTCGCTCTGCTGTTGCATGATATCGCCAAGGGACGCGGCGGCGACCACTCGGTCAAGGGCGCTGCGGTCGCCCGCAAGCTTTGCCCCAGGCTCGGTCTCAGCGCCGAGGAAACGGAAACCGTCGCCTGGCTGGTTCGCTGGCATCTGGCGATGTCTCATATCGCCTTTCGCCATGATCTCGACGATCCGGATACCGTCCGGTCCTTCGTCAAATTGGTGCAATCGCCCGAGCGGCTGAACCTATTGACGATACTGACGGCGCTGGATATCCGCGCTGTCGGCCCCGGGCGCTGGAACGGCTGGAAAGCCAGCCTGATCGCGCAGCTTCACGCCCGATCCGAGGAAATCATGGCCGGCGGTCTGTTCGCCGAGGGCCGACAACGGCAAATCGAAGCGGCGCAGCGGGCACTGGCGCATTCGCTCGCCGAGTGGTCGCCGGAAGCGGTCGAGGCCCTGATCGACGGCCTGCCGGATTCCTATTGGCTGGCCTTCGATACCGATGCGATGAGTGATCACGCCGCGCTGTTGACAGCTTTCGAGCAGTCCGATGAGCAGGTCATGATCACGGCCGAACGACAGAAGGCGCGCGGTGCGACGGCCATCACCATCATCACCGCCGACCGTCCGGGCCTGTTCTCGATGTTGACGGGCGCGCTTGCCCTGTCCGGCGCGTCGGTCCTCGATGCGCGGATTACCACCACCAGGCAGCAGCAGGCCCTGGACGTCTTCTGGGTTTCAGGCCCGAAGGGCAAGGATTTCACGTCGAAAAGCTGGACTGACGGGCTGCAAAAGACGGTGCGGCAGGTGATTGAAGGCAGGCTGGACCCTGCCGCCACGCTGGAGCGGCTGCAGGATAGCGCCCCGAGCCGGGCGCGGGCGATGCCGGCGCCGGCCCGGGTGATGATCAACAACCAGCTCAACAGCGAATACACGGTGATCGAGGTCAATGGCCGTGACCGTCCCGGCCTGCTCTACGCACTGGCCCGGGTGCTGGCCGAACACCGGACCAAAATCGCCCTCGCCCGGGTCTCGACTTTCGGCGGGCGCATTGTCGACGTGTTCTATGTCAAGGATGCGCGCGGACTGAAACTCGAGCACCGCCGGGCCATTGCCGAATTACGGGCAAGCCTGCTGAGTGTCCTGGAGCCGAAAGAACACGAGTCGGAAACGCGCAAGGCCGCATAGGCGGGCATCATGACCGCATGAAATTCTTCCGTGCCTTCGCCACCGTCAGCGGGCTGACCTTGATCAGCCGCATTGCCGGCTTCGTTCGCGATCTGCTGATTGCAGCGATCCTGGGGGCCGGGCCGCTGGCCGATGCCTTTTTCGTTGCGCTGAAACTGCCGAATTTCTTCCGTCGTTTTTTTGCCGAAGGGGCGATGAGCGTCGCCTTTATACCGCGCTATGCCGGGCTGCTCGAGGCGGCACAGCCGGAAGAGGCCGACCGCCTGGCACGCGAAACCCTGTCATTGCTCATTGCTGCCTTGCTGCCCGCGGTGCTCGCAGCCGTGGTCTTCATGCCCGCTGTCGTCAGCGTCCTGGCGCCGGGCTTTGTCGACGACGCCGACCGGTTCGGGCCGGCGGTCGAGATGGCGCGCATCACCTTTCCCTTTCTGCTGCTGATTTCGGTAACCGCATTGCTGGGCGGCATGCTCAATGCCCGCAATCGTTTTGCGCCGTTCGCGGCAACCCCGATCCTGTTCAATGCCTGCCTGATCGGAGCGCTGCTGACCCTGCCGCCCCATGCCGGCAATGCCGGGCTCGCGCTTTCCTGGGGGGTATTGGGCGCCGGCATTCTGCAAGTGTTGTGGTTGGCGGTCGAGACCTGGCGCAGCGGGGCAAAGCTGCGACCGACCCGGCCCCGGCTGTCGCCGGGCATGCGCGACTTGCTTCGGGCGATGGCACCGGCGGCGTTGGGCGCGGGCATTGTGCAGATCAATCTCCTGATCGACGTCTTCCTCGCCTCGCTGCTGCCGACGGGGGCGGTCTCCGCGCTGTATTTCGCCGACCGGCTCAACCAGCTGCCGCTCGGCGTGATCGGCATCGCCGTCGGGACGGCCCTGCTGCCGATGCTCGCCGCCCGTTTGCAGGCCGGGGACAAGGATGCCGCGAGCGCCCTGTTCAGCCGCGCCATGGAGCTGAGCCTTTTTCTGACCATCCCTGCCGCCGTCGCGTTGGCGGTCGCCGCCGAGCCGATGATCGGTACCCTGTTCGAGCGCGGCGCCTTCACCGCCGAAGCGACCGCCAAGGCCGCCGGTGCCTTGGCCGCCTACGCGCTGGGGTTACCGGCCTACATCGCAATCAAGGTCTGCAGCACCGCCTATTTCGCACGCAAGGACACCAGAACCCCGGTCAAGATCGCGGCCATCGGCGCCGTGGTCAATGTCGCGCTGAATCTGGCGCTGATCGGCCCTCTGGAGCATGTCGGCCTTGCGCTGGGCACGGCGCTGGCTGCCTGGGTACAAACCGCGCTGCTGGTGCGCGGGCTGCTTCGCGGCCCCTGGCTCGATTTTGATCTGCGCTTCCGCCGCTGTCTGCCCCGCATCGGGCTCGCCTCGGCGCTGCTCGGCGGCGTGTTGTTCGCCCTGACGACCGCAATATCCGGATTCTGGGAAACGGCGCCGGACCAACAGGCCGTGCCGGTCCTGTTCGGCATCTGCCTTGCCGGCCTTGGCCTCTATCTCACGGCGGCCTGGGCGCTCGGTATCGCCCGGCCTGCTGATTTGCGCCGGATGCTGAAACGTGATGCGCCGATCACCGACTGAGGCGGCTGGACCGGCGGTGACCCAAGCCCTTATACCGGCGGGCATGACCAAACGTATCTTTTCGGGCATGCAGCCGACCAATAATCTGCATCTCGGCAATTATCTCGGCGCGCTGCGCAATTGGGTAGAGTTGCAGGAGGGCTATGACAGCGTGTTCTGCATCGTCGACCTGCATGCGCTGACGGTGCCGCAGGACCCCGATCTGTTGCGGCGCAGCACGCTTGAGCTGACCGCGGCCTATATCGCGGCCGGGATCGATCCCGAGCGCTGCACGATTTTCGTGCAATCTTCGGTCAGCGGCCATGCCGAGCTGGCATGGCTGTTGTCTTGCTATACGCCGATGGGCTGGCTGAACCGGATGACCCAGTTCAAGGAAAAGGCCGGCAAGAGGCGCGATGATGCAGCGCTCGGCCTTTATGCCTACCCGGTGCTGATGGCAGCCGATATCCTGCTTTACAAGGCTACCCATGTGCCGGTCGGGGAGGATCAGAAGCAGCATCTGGAATTATCCCGAGACATCGCCGGCGCCTTCAACCGGCGCTATGAGACGGAGATTTTCCCGCTGCCGGAACCGCAAATCCTGGGCGAAGCAAAGCGGGTCATGAGCCTGCGCGACGGCAGCAAAAAGATGAGCAAATCGGACGAATCCGATTACAGCCGGATCAACCTTACCGACGATGCCGACACGATCGCGCTGAAATTTCGCAAGGCAAAGACGGATCCCGATCCGCTGCCCGACAGCGTCGAGGAGTTGGACAAGCGACCTGAGGCGGCCAATCTGGTTGCCATCTATGCTGCGCTGGAGGGCAGCAGCAAGCAGGCCGTGCTCGACAGCCATGCCGGCGCGGCGTTCTCTTCCTTCAAACCGGCCCTGACAGAGCTGGCGGTCGCCAAGCTGGGCCCGATCAGCGCCCGCATGACGGAGCTGCTCGCCGATCCGCCGCAGATCGAGGCGGTTCTTCGCCGCGGCCGTGAGAAAGCCGAGGCCATCGCCGAAAAGACCATGACCGAGGTCAAGCACGCCATCGGCCTGACGGAGATCTGAGCCGCGCCATGCAGCTTTATCTGCCGATCGCCGAGATGACCGTCGATGTGCTGCTGATCCTGGCGCTCGGCGGGGCGGTCGGATTCCTGTCCGGGCTGTTTGGTGTCGGCGGCGGTTTTCTGATGACGCCGCTGCTCATTTTTATCGGCGTTCCCGCCGCAATCGCCGTCGGCACCCAGGCCAATCAACTGGTCGCCGCCAGCGTGTCGGGGGTGTTGGCACATTGGAAGCGGCGCAATGTCGACGTCAAACTGGGTACGGTCATGCTGAGCGGCAGCCTTATCGGCAGCGGCTTGGGCGTGTACCTGTTCGGCGTGCTGCAACGGCTCGGCCAGATCGATCTCGTGATCTCGATCCTCTATGTGCTGCTGCTCGGCGGCGTCGGCAGCCTGATGGTCGTCGAAAGCACGCAGGCCTTCTTTCGCAGGCGGCGGAAACGGCGGCGCGGCAAGCTGCATCGCCACGGCTTCCTGCATGGGATGCCGTTCAAGATGCGCTTCCCGGCCTCGCGGCTTTATGTCAGCGCATTGCTGCCGGCCGGGCTGGGGTTCATCGGCGGGCTGATGGTCTCGGTACTCGGCATCGGCGGCGGCTTCCTGCTGGTGCCGGCAATGCTCTATCTGCTCAACATGCCCGCCGCACTGGTGGCAGGCACGTCGCTGTTCCAGATCATTTTCACCACCGCCTTCGCCACCGTATTGCAGGCAACGATCAACCATACCGTCGATATCTTTCTTGCCGGTCTCCTGATTATCGGCAGCGTCATCGGCGCCCAGTTCGGCACCCGTGCCGGCACGGTCATGCGCGGCGAGCAAGCGCGGCTATTGCTCGGTGCCATGGTGCTGCTGGTCGCCATTCGGCTGGCCGTCGATCTGTTCGTAACGCCGACGGATGCGTTTTCAATCGAAACGGTGGCCGCGCCATGAGGCTGATCGGCGCCCTGCTCCTGTTGCTGCTTCTGGCTCCCGGCGATTTGCGCGCCCAGGCGCTGGTCGTCGATTTATCGCGCGATTTAGTGGCGATCAGCACCGGATTCACCGGCGACAGCGTGACCCTGTTCGGCGCGACCGACGGTGCCGGCGACGTCGCCATCACCGTGCGTGGACCGGCCAGCGACGTCGTCGTCCGGCGCAAGGAGCAGGTTGCCGGGATGTGGCTCAATGTCGACTCGCTGACCTTCGGCCCGGTCCCGGGCTTTTTTGAAATTGCCGCCAGCCGCCCGCTACAGGAAATCGCCGCGCCCGAAATCCTGCAAAGGCATCAGATCGGCCTTGACCATCTTGCCTTGCCGGTGCGCGGTGACACGGTGATCGATCCCGTTATTGCCGCCCGATATCGGGACGCCCTTATCCGCAACAAGCAGCGGGACGCGCTGTATCCGTCGGCTGTTTCCGAGGCCTTCATCCTCGGCAACCGTCTGTTCCGCACGACCATCGAGTTTCCCTCCAATGTCCCGACCGGACTGTATCAGGTCGACACCTTCCTGATCCGCGACGGTCAGGTCGTGGATGTCCGCAGTAACAGCCTTGTCGTGAGCAAGGTCGGCTTTTCCGCCGATGTTTTTGAATTCGCCTATGAGCAGGCCGCCGCCTATGCCCTGGTCGCCCTGCTTCTGGCAGTGGCGGCAGGCTTCGCAGCCTGGGCCATGTTCAGGGAGCGCTAGCCATGACTGAAGAACAGCAATCCAACGCCGACCCGGCGGAGCCGCCGCGGCGAGCGCGTGTCTTTCTGGTCATCTGCGATGAGAGCGATGAAATGGCCATCGCCCTGCATTACGCCTGCCGCCGGGCGCGCAACAGCGGCGGTCGGGTCGCCCTTCTGGCCGTGATCGAACCACCGGAATTCCAGCAATGGATGTCTGTCGCCGATCTGATGCACGAGGAGAAATGGACCGCTGCGGAGAACATGCTGCAGCGTCTTGGCAAGACGGTGATTGAAAAAGCCGGGAGCCCGCCGGTTTTCTACATCCGTGAAGGCAGCCTGCGCGACGAGATCGCGGCCCTGGTCGAGGAAGATCCCTCGGTCAGCGTGCTGGTTCTCGCGGCCTCCTCCGGCGAGAGCCCGGGACCGCTGGTCACCCACATTGTCGGCAAGGGACCGGGGACGATCCGCATTCCGGTGACGATCATCCCGGCCGGGCTGACGGAAGAAGATCTCGATCCCGTCAGTTAGATCATCGGCCGAAGGCTATTGATTATGCTGTCGATTCGGACAAGTTTCATGATCTAACCATTCTTTCAGGCGGTAACGATGTTCATTCAGACAGAAGACACGCCCAACCCGGCTACCATCAAGTTTCGCCCCGGCATCCAGGTGCTGCCGATGGGCACGGCCGATTATCCGAGCCGCGAAGCAGCGTCGAATTCGCCGCTCGCTCAGCGGCTGTTCGATGTCGAAGGCGTCAAGGCGGTGTTCCTCGGCTATGATTTCATTTCGGTGACCAAAGTCGACGAAGAAGAGTGGTTCACGCTGAAACCCGCCGTTCTGGGCGCGATCATGGAGCATTTCACTGCCGGTCAGCCGGTGATCCGCGATCCGCAGGAGCTGACCGAAGAGCCCGAGGACGACCGCGATTGGGGCGAGGATCAGGAAATCGTCGATACCATCAAGGAATTGCTGGACGCGCGCGTCCGCCCCGCAGTGGCTCAGGATGGCGGCGATATCGTCTTTCACGGCTTCGACAAGGGTGTCGTCTATCTGCACATGCGCGGCGCCTGCGCCGGCTGTCCCAGCGCAACCGCAACCTTGAAGTCCGGCATCGAAAACCTGTTGCGCCACTTCGTACCCGAGGTGTCGCGCGTCGAAGCGGTGAACCTCTAATTCTGCGTGAACAATAGCCGGCCAAACCAGCGCCAGCGCGGGCTGTCTTCGCCCTCGAGGCGCACCGGCATGGTGCAGTTAAGGCGCAATGACGGCCCTGTCGGCGCAGTGCGGAGCCGGATTTCAACCCGGCGCGGGGTCACCAGCTGCGTCGGCACCGCTCCCTGACCACTGGCAAAACAGCCCAGACCAGGCGCCCCGGCGAGGTCCTGCGGCAAGGTGAAGCCGATCGGGGTCTGCACCGCACCGACCACCGGCTCTTGCGGAAGCAGATCGCTGACCGGCAGCGGCAGGGCGCGCGCGGCGAGACGAAACCTGTCCAGCGTGCCGAAATCGCCGATCATGGAGTAGCGCGGCAGGGCCATCAGGTCTGAGCCACCATGCGCGACGCCGGAATGGCGGCCGAAGGCGGCGATAAAGCCGCGCTCGCGCAGAAGGGCCTGAAGCTCTTCCGAAAACTGTCCATAGGGCCAGGAAAACAGGCGCGGCGTGATGCCCAATTCCGCCTCGATTCGCGCCATCGCATCGGCCAGCATGCGTCGCCGGTCCGCGGCCGAGGCGGTCACAAGCCGAATTTCGTCAGGCGTACTGACACCGATCGTCAGCAGGGATCCGGCGGTTCGCATCAGAAGCCGCAGCTCATCCCACCCGACCGCGCCGCCGCGCGACCGGGTTTGGTCGTTCTCGATTTGCGCCGGATCAATGAACAGGGTGAAAGGCAGCCCTGCCGAAATCAGCTGCGGCGCCATTGCCTGAACCGCCGATGGATAGGCCTTGTCGAGCATCAGCACGATGCTGCGATCGGCAAAGCCTTGCTTGCGGCGTAAGCGCGCAATGGCTTCGCCCGAGGACAGCACCCTATAGCCCCCTCGCTCGATCTCGCGCAGATGCGCGATGAAATCGGTCTCCGCAAGGCTGGCTGTGGGATAGGCCGGCTCGGCAACCCGGTAATAGGCGAAGAAGGTGACGCCGAAATCATCGATCTCGGCGCCCTCGCCGGTGAGCGGGAACAGCCATAAAGCGGCGCATAGAACCCGGCAGATCACCTTGCCAAGGGAACGCCGCACGCCGACTTGCGTTGGCAAACTCATCTCTCCGCCATAGCGAAAAGAAAGGTTCGACGCCATGCCCTCTGCAATTGACGACAGCGCCTTCGATACATTGTTCCGGGATGCCAGAACCCGCAATGGCTGGCATGACGAGCCGGTGGGCGATGATCTGCTCAAGGCGATCTATGAGGTCATGAAGTTCGGCCCGACCAGCGCAAATTGTTCGCCTTTGCGGGTGGTTTTCGTACGCTCGGATGAGGCCAAGGAGAGACTGCGCCCGGCCTTGTCGAAAGGTAATGTCGACAAGACGATGAGCGCGCCGGTCGTGGCAATCTTCGCATACGACCTCGAATTCTATGAGTTGCTGCCCGAGTTGTTTCCCCATACCGATGCGAAATCCTGGTTCACCGGTGACGAAGAGGCGATCAAGGAGACGGCCTTTCGCAACGGCACATTGCAAGCCGCCTATTTCATGATCGTCGCACGCGGCATGGGGCTGGACTGCGGGCCGATGTCGGGCTTCGATTCGGATAAGGTGGATGCCGCGTTCTTTGCCGGAACAAAGATCCGGTCCAATTTCCTGTGCAATCTCGGCAAGGGAACCGACGAGAATCTGCATCCGCGTCTTCCGCGCCTCGACTTCGATCGGGTCTGCCGCGTGCTTTGACGGTTCTCCGGCCCGTGGCGGCCTGTGCTACGGAACAGCCGCGAAAGCCGGCACCGAATCACCGTCACCGATCAACGGATACCGTCGGGCGTCCGGCAACTGATAATGCCACCACTCATACCGATTGGGGGCAAAGCCCGCGGCGCCCATGAGACCGCAGAGCACCGACCGGTTGTGCAGGGCCTCGGCGGTAATCTCGAGGCTGGCATGGTGCGACGCTGCGGACATGTCGTCGAAAGCCGTGCCCATCTCAAGCGCTGTGCCGCCGCGAGCCAGGGTCAGATCCACGGCAACGCCGCGGCTGTGATCCGAGCCGATCTCTGGCGGCGCGACATAGCGGGCATCAGGGCAGGCCTGCCATAAAGCAGCTTGCGCGGGCGGCGGCCGGTAGGCATCGAGGATGACAAGTGCGAGATCGAGCTTCGCCGCCATGTCGGCCGCCCGTTTGAGGACCGGCAGCGCATCGGCATGCAGATATGCTGCGGCGCTGTTATAAAGCGGTTTGCCCGCCAGATTATCGGCGGTCGCATAGACCAGATCGAAGGATATCGCCGGATGGCAGCCGGCAAGCGAGACTAACGTCATGACTGCATCATGCTGATTATCGGCATCGATACCAGCACCGGCTTTTGTTCGACCGCGGTCATCGATCATCACGGCAGCACGCTGGCCTTGATCGAGCGGGAAATGCAACGCGGTCAATCCGAAGCGCTTATCCCCATGGTGAAGGAGGCTGTCGCTCACGCCGGCGGCGATTTTTCGGCTCTTTCAGTGATCGGGGTCACCATCGGGCCCGGCGCCTTTACCGGCATGCGGATCGGCCTCGCCGCCGCACGCGGTCTGGCCCTTGCGCTGTCGGTTCCGGCTATCGGCATGTCCAGCCTGAAAGCGCTCGCAGCCCATCGCGCACTGAGCCCGACAAGCCATGATCAATGCCTCGCCGCGATCGATGCGCGCCGCAATGCCGGTTTCTTTCAGCTCTTCGATGCGTCGGCCGAACCGTTGACAGAGCCTTTCGAGTCCGATGCCGCGGGCGCTCTGGAGGCGCTGCCCGATGTGCAAACGGCGATCGTCGGCGACTTCATCGATTTGGCGGCAATCAGAAATCTTCCAAAGCTTTCGCTGATCGAGCAGGTCAGGGCCCCCGACCCTGTTGCGGTCGCCAGACATGCCCTGCGAGTTCATCGCCAGGGCGAGGCGGCGCGCCATCCGCCGACACCGGCCTATATCCGGCCCGCTGATGCCGTACCGAACCGTCCGGGGCGGCGCATTGCCGGCTGACAAAGCCATCGAGCTGGTATCCTTGACCCCGGCCTTGATCGGCGATGCGGCGGCGATCCATAAGGCCGCCCTTGACCGACCCTGGGACAGCAAGTCGATTGCCCGGTTGCTTGACCTGCCGACCGTTGCCGGCGCATTGGCGCGGCGCGAGGAAGAGAAGGGCTGGCACGGCTTGGTGCTGTGGCAGACGGTGCTGGACGAGTCTGAAATCTTGACCCTCGCCGTCGCGCCGCCTCATCGACGTTTCGGATTGAGCCGGCATTTGCTGAATTGCGCCTTGTCCTGTGCCAGGGCCGTCGGAGCGGTCCGCATGCGGTTGGAAGTCGCCGAGGATAATCACGTGGCGCAGCACCTGTATCGTCGCTGCGGATTTTCCATCTATGGCCGGAGACCCGGATACTATGAGGGACCGGACAGAAAACTTGATGCACTCTTGCTTGAACGCCGGCTTGACTGAGCCGTTTCAGGTGACCCTCAGTTCGGATTGCCGTTATTTTGCGTGTGCGGTCATATTGATTTCTGGATTACCACCATTATTCTAAGAGGAAAGACTCGGAGCCGATAATGGAAAATGAAGCCAAAACAGAAGACCTTCTGACTCTGACGACGGAAATCGTTTCTTCGCACGTTTCCAATAACAGGGTGGCGATTTCAGACGTTCCGCAGCTGATCGAGCAAGTCCACAAGACTCTGGTCTCGCTCGGCGCTGACGGTAACGGGAAGCCGGAACGCCCCAACCCGGCCGTGCCGATCAAGAAATCGATTTCTCCCGATTACATTGTCTGCCTTGAAGACGGCAAGCAGCTGAAAATGCTCAAGCGGCATCTGAAGACCCAGTATGACATGACCCCCGAGGAGTATCGGGAGCGCTGGGGCCTGCCGGCGGATTATCCGATGGTGGCACCGAATTATGCCAAGCAGCGCAGCAAGCTGGCGAAACAGATCGGTCTGGGAACGCGCGGTCGCGGCCGCAAGAAATAGGCGCTCGGCAAGGCGCCGACTGCGCCCCGGCCGGTTGATTTACCGGGCGGCATTGTGAGACGGCCTCCTTATCCGATATACTGCTCCTCTTGTATCGCCGGCCACCATGGCCGGTATTCGGAAACCCGTTCCGGCCGCCTGGTTTATGGACGACATCCTCCGCAGCCGTGCAGATTTGCGCCTCGGCAGCCTCGAAGTTCGCCTTGCTGAAAGCGAGGCCGAGCTCGAGGCAGCCCAGCGCCTGCGCTTTGACGTCTTCTATGATGAGATGAAGGCGGTGCCGACCGGCGACATGCAAGCCGAGCGGCGAGACTATGATCCTTTTGACGGCGTTGCCGATCATCTGCTGGTCATTGATCACGGAGACCATCACCCAGAAGCCGGCGCCGGCAAGGTTGTCGGCACCTATCGCCTGATCCGTCGATCGATGGCGGAAAAGGTCGGCAAATTCTATACGGCTGATGAATACGTCATAGACCGTCTGTTGACCTTGCCCGGCGAGATCATGGAGCTGGGCCGGTCATGTGTGGCGGCGGAATACCGGACACGCCCGACGATGCAACTGCTGTGGCGCGGCATTGCGGCCTATGTCTTCACACATGACATCGCCCTGATGTTCGGCTGCGCCAGCCTGCACGGCACCGATCCCGAGGCTATCGCTGCCCAGCTCAGCTATCTTTATCATTATCATCTGGCACCGCCGGCTTTTCGGCCCGTCGCGGTGCCGTCACGCTATGTCGATATGCGCATCCTGCCGCCGGACAAGTTCGACAGCAAACGCGTCGCTGCCGAACTCCCGCCATTGATCAAGGGCTATCTGCGTCTGGGCGGCTATATCGGCGACGGCGCGGTGGTCGATCATCAATTCAATACCACCGATGTCTGTGTCGTGGTGAAAACCGATCTGATCGCCGAAAAATACGCCCGCCACTACAACAAGCGCCTGACCGGCGATGCCGAAGGCACCGGCATGGGCGCGTCAGGCGGTCTTGAAGACACAATCGACTAGCTGCCGACGAGCTGCATTGCCACCCGAATTGCATTCGCCGCGCCGCGCTGCGGTCCGATTGAGCCTTTATCTGCTTCTCACGCTGTCATTGATTCCGTTTCAGCTTCTCTTCCTTGCGGTCGGCAGCGACCTCGCGTCACGATTCCCGCGCCTCTATCACCGCCTTTGCTGTCGCCTGTTCGGGTTTCATATCACCGTTCACGGCAAGGACGCGGCCGAGAACGGTGATGCCGTGCTCTATATCAGCAATCACAGCTCCTATCTGGACATCATGACCCTTGGCGCGGTGCTCAAATGCAGCTTCATCGCCAAGGCGGAGGTCGCTGACTGGCCGTTCTTCGGCTTGCTGGCCAAGCTGCAAAGAACGGTTTTCGTGGATCGCCGCCCGCGACGCAGCACCGAGCAGAAAAGCGCGCTGGAGCGACGCCTTGCCGAGGGCGACAATATTGTTCTGTTCGCCGAAGGCACGTCATCGGACGGCAACCGGGTGCTGCCGTTCAAAAGCAGCTTGTTCGCCGCTCTGCCCGATCCGGATCGGGCCGATGCGCCGGCGATTCGCGTGCAACCGGTCACCGTTGTCGCCACTCGCCTGGACGGGCTGCCGATGGGGCGAGGATTACGGCCGGCCTATGCCTGGTACGGCGATATGGACCTGCCGCCGCATCTATGGGGCATAGCCGGGCTCGGGCGTGTCGGCATCGATATCTATCTCCATCCCTGTATCCAGCGCAAAGCCGGGATCGACCGGAAGAAACTTGCTCGCGCGGCGCAGGCTGTGGTCGCCGAGGGCATGCAGGCGGCGCTCAGCGGTCGCAACATCTCGTCAATCGCGCCGAGTGATGCTATATCCGGTAACACTAAAACCGCCGCCGATCGCTGAGTGAGCAAGAAACTCTTTATCAAGACCTGGGGTTGCCAGATGAACGTCTACGACTCGGCCCGTATGGCCGATGTCCTGGCGCCGCAGGGCTATACCGAAACCCAGGCGGTCGAGGATGCCGATCTGATCATCCTCAACACCTGCCATATTCGGGAAAAGGCTACGGAAAAGCTGTTTTCCGAGCTGGGCCGGCTGCGCAAGCTCAAGGCCGGCACAGGGCAAGAGGCGACGCTGTTCGCGGTTGCCGGCTGTGTCGCCCAGGCAGAGGGCGAGGCAATCATCGACCGCGCTCCCTTTGTCGACATCGTCTTCGGGCCGCAGACTTATCATCGCCTGCCCGATCTGGTCGGCGAGGCGCGCCGGCGGCGCCGTTCAGGTCAGCGCCGCGGCGTCGTCGATACCGATTTTCCGATCGAGGCGAAGTTCGACGAGCTGCCGGAAAGCCGCATCGGCCAAGGCGTCACGGCATTCCTTTCCGTTCAGGAAGGGTGCGACAAATTCTGTACCTTTTGTGTCGTGCCCTATACGCGCGGGGCCGAATTCTCCCGCCCGGTGCAGGCGATTCTCGACGAGGCCAGACAGCTGCGCGACACCGGGGCGCGGGAAATCACTCTCCTCGGGCAGAACGTCAACGCCTATCACGGATCGGGGCCCGACGGCCGCATTTGGGGGCTGGGCGAATTGATCGCCGCGCTGGCCGAAATCGAGGGCACAGACCGGTTGCGGTACACGACATCGCATCCGCGCGATATGGATCAAACCCTGATCGAGGCGCATGGCGCGATCGACAAGCTGATGCCCTATCTCCACTTGCCGATCCAAAGCGGCTCTGACCGCATGCTGCGCGCGATGAACCGCAAACACAGCGCCGCCGATTATCTCGATATCATCGAGCAATTGCGGAAAGTCCGCCCCGATCTGGCCTTGAGCTCGGACTTCATCGTCGGCTTCCCCGGCGAAACCGATCAGGACTTTGCCGACACCCTGGCATTGGTCGGCAAGGTGGGTTTCGCCTCCGCCTATTCCTTCAAATACAGCCCGCGCCCCGGCACGCCGGCCGCCGATCTGAATGATCAGGTCGATGAGGCGGTCAAGGCAGAGCGGCTGGAAAGCCTGCAATGTTTGCTCAACGCGCAACAGCTCGGCTTCAATCAATCTCTGGTCGGCCGCACCCTGCCGGTGCTGTTTGAGAAACAGGGCAGCCGCCCGGGCCAGCTGCGCGGACGCAGCCCTTATCTTCAGGCGGTCCATGTCGAGGCGCCGACGCGCCTGATCGGCGAAATAATGCCGGTACGCATTGACCATGGCGGCCCGAACGGTTTGCGCGGCACCGTTGTCACACGGGATGATGCGCCGCTGCCGCTTGAGGAGGTGGCGTGAGCAGGTCTTCGCCCGGCGATGGCGGTGAGCAGCGTCTCGACCTGACTTTCGACGATAACAGGCTCTTGCCGATGCTGTATGGTGAACATGACAGCAATCTCGCCCGGATCGAGCATCAGCTCGGTGTCGCCCTGATCAGCCGCGGCAATGTTCTGACCGTCAAGGGACCGCCGGGCTCGGCCGGTATCGCGCGCGATGCGTTGGGCGGCCTGTGGGACCGGGTAAAGCGCGGTCAGCCGATCACCCCGCCTGATGTCGATGCCGCCGTCAGACTGGCCGGCAGCCGCCCGCCGCCGCGCCACCGGCGCCCGAGCAACGGCGAGAGGCCGCCGGAAAGCACGATCGACAGCGCTGACGGTGCCAGCATCCAGACCAGGCGTCGGGTGATCAGACCCCGAAGCCCGACGCAGATCCGCTATGTTGAGACCATGCAAAGCTGCGAGCTGGTTTTCGGTCTCGGCCCGGCAGGTACCGGCAAGACCTATCTTGCCGTGGCGCAGGCGGTGGCGATGCTGCTTGCCGGACAGATCGACCGCATTGTGCTCTCGCGCCCGGCTGTTGAAGCAGGCGAGCGCCTGGGTTTCCTGCCCGGCGACCTGCAGGAGAAAGTCGATCCCTATTTGCGGCCCATCTATGATGCGCTGCACGACATGCTGCCCGGCGATCAGGTTGCCAAGCGCCTTGCCGACGGCCAGATCGAGATCGCGCCGCTGGCCTTCATGCGCGGACGCACGCTTTCGCACAGCTTTGTGATCCTCGACGAGGCTCAGAATACCACCCAGGCACAGATGAAAATGGCGCTGACCCGGCTCGGCGAAGGCAGCCGCTTCGTCGTCACCGGTGACCTGACCCAGGTCGATTTGCCGACCTCCGCCCGCTCGGGCTTGCAGGAAGCCGTCGGATTGCTGGAAAATGTCGAGGGAGTCGGCATCGTCCGATTCAATACCGGCGATGTCGTCCGGCATCCGCTTGTCAGCCGCATTGTCGATGCCTATGACCGCCATGCCGAGCAGCAGAGATCGCAGGGCGCGACACAGACCGAAACGCAATGATGGTTGCGACACTCCATAGCGACTTACCCCTGATCGACGACCCTGAAGCCGAGAGTCCCGGCACGCGGATCGACGTCGAGCTCGACGATCCGCGCTGGCACAGGCGAAAAGATTACCCCGACATCGCCGCCGCGATCGACCGGTCGGCAAGGGCGACCCTAGCCGCCGCGACGGCACCCGAGCGTGGCTGGACGGTTTGCGTTCTGTTAACCGGCGATGCCCGACAAAGCGCGCTGAACAGCCAATTTCGGAACAAGGAAAAGAGCACCAATGTGCTGTCCTTTCCGCAATGGGATGACCCCCCGGCCGGTTCCATCACCGATGATCTGCCGTTGGGCGATATATCGCTTGCCTATGAAACCGTATCTGCCGAAGCCGATGAGAGCGGTCGTCGCATCGCTGATCATGTGGCGCATCTGATCGTGCACGCTATGCTGCATCTACTTGGCTGGGATCATCAAAGCGACGAAGACGCTGCGGCGATGGAAGCCCTGGAAACCGCCATTCTGGCAGAACTCAATATCGCCGATCCTTATGCGGCGGAAGATTTAACGGAGACAAGGCAATGACGGCTGCGGTTGATTCCGCATCCCCCGCCGCCTCGGCACAGGAAGACGAGGCAAGCAAGGAAACGGCGGCGCGAGCTGAGACGCGGGTGCCGACGCCGACGGCTACCGAGGCAGTATCGCTGTGGCAACGTCTCAAGGCACTGTGGAGCAGCAACTCCAGAAACGGCCAGGACAGCCTGCGGGATACCCTCGAAGGGCTGATGGAAGACGGCGGCGAAGCGCATGACGGATCGATTCCCGATCATGAACGGGTGCTGATCTCGAATATCCTCGAGCTGCGCGATCTGACGGCGGAAGACGTGATGGTGCCGCGTGCCGATATCGTTGCCGTCCCGTGTTCGATCACGCAGGACGATCTGCTGAAGACGATTTCCCAGCGCGGCCATTCACGGCTGCCGGTTTTCCGGGAAAACCTCGATGACGTGGTCGGTATCGTGCATATCAAGGATGTCATCGACCGCATCGCCCACAAGGAAGAGTTCGCTATCAATGATCTGCTGCGGGATGTGCTGATCGTCGCGCCGTCGATGAGGGTTCTGGATCTGCTGATGGAGATGCGCCGCAGCCGACGGCAGTTATCGCTGGTCGTCGACGAGTTCGGCGGCATTGACGGGCTGGTCACCATCGAAGATCTGGTCGAAGGGATTGTCGGCGAAATCGAGGATGAATTCGATCGTGTTGTTTCGCCCACCATCGAAGCCCAGCCCGGCGGCAGTTTTATTGCCGATGCCCGGGTGTCCATCGAGGATTTCGAGGATCGTCTGGGGAACCTTTTCAGCGATCAGGAACGCGATGAGATCGATACCCTGGGCGGTCTGGTGTTCTCGATTGCCGGCCGCATACCGTCGCGCGGTGAGTTGTTGAAACATCCCTCGGGCCTCGAATTCGAGGTTCTTGAAGCCGATCCGCGACGCATCCGGCGGTTGAAAATACGTAATGTTCCGAGTGCGCCGGTGGCGTGAGCGGCTGGCGGCACTGCCGCCATGGCCACAACGGCTGATCGCTTTTCTGTCCGGCGCTCTCAGCGTCCTGGCGCTGCCTCCTTTTTACGGCGTGCCGGTGCTGCTGGTCACCGTGCCTCCACTGCTGTGGCTGATTGAGGATTGCCGCAGCGGCCGGGGCGCCTTCTGGATCGGCTGGTGGCACGGCTTCGGTTTTTTCCTCGCCGGGCTGTACTGGATCAGCATCGCGCTGTTTACCGATATCGCGCGATGGTGGTTCGTCCTGCCCTTTGCCCTTGCCGGATTGCCGGCGGTTCTGGCGCTTTATCACGCCCTCGCCTTTGCGCTTTGCCGGTGGACCATCGGGCGCGGCCTGTTCGCGCCGGCGGCATTCGCGCTGTGTTTTGCGCTTGCCGAGTGGCTGCGGGGCCTTCTGTTTACGGGTTTTCCGTGGAACCTGATCGGCTATGGATGGGTCGGCTGGCCTGCGGTGCTGCAGGCGGCCTCGGTCATCGGCATTAACGGTCTGGGCCTGCTGACCATGCTGGTCGCCGCCCTTCCGGCGGTGCTCGGCGCGCCGCAACAAAGGCGCCGCGATATCGCCGCCATGGGATGCGGTTTCGCCCTGTTCGTGGCGATCGGCTTTGCCGGAAGCTGGCGCCTGGGCCAGCCCATGCCGCAGACCGATACGCAGATCCGCATCGTCCAGCCGAATATTCCGCAGACGGAAAAATGGGACGCCGCCGCGCGCGCCGCGCATTTCGGCATCCTGCTGTCGCTGTCGCGGACAGATGCGGAGCAAACTGCGCCGGATATCGTGATTTGGCCGGAAACCGCCGTGACCTTTGTGCCTGCCGAGGGCGAGCGCGCCCGTACCGCGATCGCGCGGATGCTTCCTCCCGGCAGCTATCTCGCCACCGGCAGCTTCCGGCGACATGCCGGAAACAACGGCGAGGACCGCTTCAGCAACAGTCTCGATGTGGTCGACTCAGACGGGGTGATCCGCGCATCTTTCGACAAGGCGCATCTCGTGCCCTTCGGCGAATACATGCCTCTGCGCTCCGTTCTGCCGCTGGACCCGATCGCGGCCGGCAGCACCGATCTTAAAGCCGGTCCGGGCCTTTCCACACTTGCGGTGCCGGGGGTGCCGCCGTTCAGCCCGCTGATCTGCTATGAGGTCATCTTCCCCGGAAAGGTGACCGCGGACGACGCGGCACGGTGGATCGTCAATATCACCAATGATGCCTGGTACGGTCGCAGCAGCGGTCCTTATCAGCATCTGGCGACCGCCGCCGGGCGAGCGGTCGAAGAAGGCCTGCCGCTGGCGCGTTCGGCCAATACCGGCGTCTCTGCCATGATCGATCCCTATGGCCGAATCATCGCGGATTTGCCCCTGCAACAGGCCGGCGTGATCGACGCGCAACTCCCGGGCGCACTATCCGGGGGGACGGTTTTCAGCGCCGCCCCTATCCCAACGTATATATTTCTCTGGATGGTAGTCCTGGGAGCCGGAATCGTCATCTCATCGCGAGGACCGGTTAACCACACAGAGGCCGAGAAGACATAGCAGATTTGCGCTCTGCAGATGACTTGGCGGCTGACAAGTCGCTTGCGCGCCCTGCATACTTTTGTATGCTATATTCTTCAGCATGCGTGCGTATGATGCAATCATACGTTACCATCATCTGCACAGCTAGTGAGCGCATTATGACCGAGTCCCAACCCCGCTATCGGAGCGAACACCCGCACCCGGTGGATATCCACGTCGGCTCGCGCGTGCGGCTGCGGCGCAAATACCTTGGTTTGAGTCAGGAAAAGCTCGGCTCAGCCATCGGCCTGACCTTCCAGCAGGTACAGAAATATGAGCGCGGCGCCAACCGTATCGGCTCGAGTCGGCTTTGGGAGCTGAGCCAGATCCTGAAAGTTCCGGTTTCTTATTTCTTTGAAGAAATGTCGGATGCGGTTCTATCCGGCGGGTTTGCCGAAGGCGAACAGGCTTCCTTTGAGGACGATCCATTGAGCCGCAAGGAGGCGATCGATCTTGTTCGCTCCTATTACCGCATCACCGATCCCAAGATGCGCAAACAGGTTGCCGATCTGATCAAATCCATGGGCAATCAATCGGGCGTTTCACCCGGCAAGAAGAGCTGATCGCCGGCCCCCGCCCTCCCCGTCATCTGCATCGAAAGCCCACCCAAGTCTCGCACTTGTCGGCTTTACTCCTTATATCAGCGCTACGCCGCGTTCGCGGCGTCTGATGGTCGTTATCGCGCTCCGGCAATGCGCCGAAAGCAGGCGCGGTTGTTGAAAACTGACCGTATGCGGCAGGGGACCGTCAGCCTTTTTCCGCTGCATGGCATGACGCAAGAGGAGAAGCCCTATGGGCGGCAGCTATATTTTTACCAGTGAATCGGTTTCCGAAGGACACCCCGACAAGGTTTGCGACCGGATATCGGACGCCATCCTTGACACCTATCTGCAGGCCGCACCGGATGCGCGCGTCGCTGTCGAGACGCTGTGCACGACCAATTATGTCGTTCTCGCCGGTGAAGTCCGCGGCCCGGAATCGATCACCCATGAACGGCTGGAGGAAGTCGCCCGCCGCGCGATCAAGGATATCGGCTATGAGCAGGAAGGCTTTCACTGGCGCGACGCCGATGTGCATGTGCGCGTCCATGCGCAATCGGCAGATATCGCCGTGGGCGTCGATGCCGCCGAGGACAAGGACGAAGGCGCCGGCGACCAGGGTATCATGTTCGGCTATGCCTGCCGCGAAACCTCGGCGCTGATGCCCGCACCGATACAATACGCGCACCAGATCCTGAAGAGCATGGCCGAGGCGCGCCACTCCGGCGCTGCTGCTGCTTTGGGCCCCGATTCCAAAAGCCAGGTCTCGCTGCTCTATGAGAACGGCCGCCCGGTGAAAACCACCTCGATCGTGGTCTCAACCCAGCATGATGAGGGGATGACGCAGGAAGAGGTCCGCGACATCGTCATGCCGCACGTGCTCAACGTGCTGCCCGAAGGCTGGATGTGTCCGGAGGACAAACTCTACATCAATCCGACCGGGAAATTCGTGATCGGCGGCCCCGACGGCGATGCCGGGCTGACCGGGCGAAAGATCATCGTCGACACCTATGGCGGCGCGGCACCGCATGGCGGCGGCGCGTTTTCCGGCAAGGATCCGACAAAGGTAGACCGTTCGGCCGCCTATGCCGCGCGCTATCTGGCCAAGAATGTTGTCGCCGCTGAACTGGCCGAAAAATGCACGATCCAGCTATCCTATGCGATCGGCGTTTCGGAGCCGCTTTCGGTGTTTATCGATACCCACGGCACCGGCGAAGTCGATAGCGACAAGCTGTCGAAAACCCTGCGCGAATTGGTTGATCTGAGCCCGCGGGGCATTCGCGAGCATCTCAAACTGGCGCGGCCGATCTATGCCCGCACCGCAGCATACGGCCATTTCGGACGCGCGCCGGATGACGATGGCGGCTTTTCCTGGGAACGCACCGACCTGGTTCCGGCCCTCAAAAGTGCCTTCGGCTGAGGGGTCGACGGCCCGATTTACCTTCCACGGACGGCGCAGGGGACGGCCACTGAACCCGTCCCGCGCCCAGGCGCTGGAAAAACTGTTGCCGCAGATCGGTTTTCGGCTGAGCCGGCTGGACGGACGCCAACCCGCTGAAGCGTTGTTTGGTGATGATCGCCCGATTTGGCTAGAAATCGGCTTCGGTACCGGTGAGCATCTGGCCGAGATGGCTGCACGGCATCCGGATATAGGCTTTATCGGTGCCGAACCCTTCATCAACGGCATTTCCGCGCTGTGCAAAACGATTTCCGAGCAGGGCCAGGAGAACATCCGGATTTTTCCGGACGATGCCCGGCCCTTGCTGGAGACCATGGCGCCCGCCTCGGTCGATCGCTGCTTTGTCCTGTTCGCGGATCCCTGGCCGAAAAGCCGCCATGCCGACCGCCGCTTTATCGGCCCGGCAAATCTCAGACGGCTCGCCCGCGTCCTGAAACCGGGCGCCGACCTGCTGACCGCAACCGATGACATCGGCCTTGCCCGCTGGATGCTGTTTCATGGCCTCGCCGATCCGGCCTTTGCCTGGCTTGCCGAATGCGCAGCGGATTGGCGTGAGCCGCCCGAGGACTGGGTACCGACGCGCTATCAAGGCAAGGCGGAAAAGGCCGGACGAGCGACTACCTATCTTCACTTCAGACGACAGCAGGAGAACGGCGATGGCTGATAGCAAAGACCTCCACCAGACCGTCGATGATGAAGCACGACGCCTGGCCAAGACATTGTTGCGCTCGGCACGCTATGCGTCGCTGGCGGTGATAGAACCACAAAGCGGTTCACCGGCGGTCAGCCGGATAAATGTCACGACCGATATGCATGGCCGCCCGGGATTTCTTATCTCCCGCCTGTCGGGCCATTTCGCTGCGCTAGAAGCCGACCCGCGCTGTTCGCTCATGGTCGGCGAACCCGGCAGGGGCGATCCGCTTGCCCATCCGCGGATCACGGTAAACGGCAAGGCGGAATTGATTGTCGATGACGAGGAACGCGGACGATTGAAGAGCCGTTTCCTGTTCCGCCATCCCAAGGCGGCAGGCTATGCCGATTTCGGCGATATTGCCTTGTGGCGGTTGGAGCCCCGAGACGCCGCGCTTTACGCAGGATTCGGCAAGGCCTTTAAGCTGCAGGCGGCGGACATTCTAACGCCGTTAGACGGTTTCGAGGCTCTCGCCGCCCGCGAGCCCGGCTCGGTCGGGCATATGAATGAAGATCATCGCGACGCGATCGATCATTACGCCATGAACCTGTTGGGCAAGGATAAAGACGGCTGGCTACTGGCCGGCATCGACCCCGAAGGCATGGATTTGATCCGCGAAGAGGATACGGCGCGGCTGTGGTTCGACCCGCCTCTGAGCGAGCCTCAAGACCTCCGGCCGCGTCTTGTTGAATTGTCGAAGACAGGGCGGCAGTAACTCCTGGAGCTGATTGGATATCTGCTCGCGGCTATCGTGATTATTGGTGTCGGCTTTCTTGCTCTGCGGCCAATCGATATCGAGCTTGTCAGCCTTGATGGGGATGCCGGCGACATGCCTGATGGTGGGATAACCGCTGTTCGCACGCAGCGATGTCGGTGTCGAGAGTGGCGAGAGCGCCGATACGGATACTGACGCGGCCGTGGTATTTCCTCACGCGCGCCCGGCGAAGATCCGGAATAAATCTCGGGTTAATGCAACCCCTGCACCGTAAATATAAGGCAGAGCTTCTTGAAGCTGCGCTTTTATTGTGCCAATTGTGAGACGCTGGGGCGACGATCTGATCATCGTCGACACGGCGCCGTGTCAAATCTTGTCCCCGACCGCTCGTTCGTGGCGGCAAGCTCCCCTAAGAGATGAGGCTAAAATGATGACTTCTTTTCGTATGACCAGAACAGCCGCGCTTGCCGCTGTCGCCGCGTTAGGTCTTGCGGCCTGCACCGAGCTCAGCGCCGAAGATCGCTCCCTGCTCAATCGCGCCGTCAGCGACGCTGCGGAAGCTAAAGACGCTGCGCAATCGGCCGCCTCCGCCGCGATGGAAGCTGCCCGCGCCGCTGAAGCCGCGCAGCGTGCCGCCGAGGAAGCCTCGATGGCCGCGCGTGAAGCTGCCGAGCGCAGCGAACGCATGTTCAATGAGTCGCTGCGCAAGTAAGGCGCCGCGTCACGGATCGAAAAAGGGCGGCCCGGTGCCGCCCTTTTTTAATGGAGCGCGCTTCTGATCCGCAGGCGGCTAAGCCAGCTTACCGGGTAATCTGAACCGGCAGGCCCGATCGCTCCAGGACCGCCTTGCGAATCATCGGCCAATCAAGCCGAGCCGCTTGCTGCCCGGCGAGGTCGAGCAGCCTCTTGCTGAAACCATTGCTCAATTCGTGGCGGAAATGACCGTCCATTTCGATGGCGTCGGCCTGCGCTTTTGACGGGTGGGCCTCCATGTAAAGCTCGCCGTCAATCCACGCCATTTTGATCGGCTGATCGACCACGGTGACCGGCGTGCCGGTCGGCACCATGTCGAAAAAAGCTTCGATGTCCTCGGGATACATCCGGATGCAGCCGCTGCTGACGCGGCGGCCGACTCCCCAGGGCTTGTTGGTCCCGTGAATCAGATAGGCGGGCCAGCCGAGATAAAGCGCATGCGTGCCCAGCGGGTTTTCCGGTCCCGGACCGACAACGCGCGGCAGGCTGGGGTCTTCAGCGCGCATGCGCGGCGTGGGGTACCAGCTCGGCCCGGCCGTCTTGCGCGTTATCGTGGTCCGTCCGAGCGGCGTTTTCATGCCTTCGCGGCCGACCCCGATCGGAAAGCTCACCGGCATTTCACCCGCGCGGAACAGATAAAGCCGCATCTCCCCGAGATTGACGACCACGCCTTCCTGCGGCGCATCGGGCAGCAGGTGATAATCCGGGATCATGACATCCCGGCCTTCGCCGGGCAGCCAGGGATCGATATCCGGATTGGCTGCACGAATCTCGACAAAGCCGATCTTGTTGTTGCGGGCGATATCCAGCAGCGTCTCCTCCGGCGCTGCTTGATGCACCCGAAGATCGCCGATGGCGGCCAATTGCTGTGTGGAGGCCGGCATGGCAAAGGCCGTCACCAGGGCAAAGGCCAGGGCCGGCAGCGTTGCGTTAAGCATTTCTCTTGATCCCGAGTCGCGGTTCCGGTTATTCACGCCGAATCAATAGTCTCTAATGACGATAAGGACAGAGTACGACCAAATTCTGTCCTGCAAACACAGCGACCGCAAGAGCGTAACCATGCGTTTTATTTTGGCGATCCTGATCATGACTGCGTTTCCCCTGATGGCGCAGGCCGAACAGACCGACGGGCTGTATCAGGAGGCGGCGACCTATTCCGGCATGCAGGTCAAGGCCGACCTGCTGATTCTGCACAAGGGCAAGCGCTTGCTCGAATTGATGCAAAACGGGCGCGTGATCCGAAGCTACCGGGTCGCCTTGGGCGAAAGCCCGGTCGGACACAAATATTTCGAGGGCGACGGCCGCACCCCGGAGGGTAGCTACACGATTGATTTCCGGCTCGAAGACAGCGCCTTTCACCGCGCCATCCGGATCTCCTATCCGAATGCCCGGGACCGCGCCCAGGCGGCCGCCTTCGGCAAAAGCCCCGGCGGCCAGATCATGATCCACGGCCTGCCCAACGGTTTCAGCGCCGATTATGTCGGCCACCCTTATGAGGATTGGACACAGGGCTGTGTCGCGGTCACCAATGAGGAAATGGACGAGATCTGGCGCAAGGTCGATCTCGGCACCCGCATCATCATTTTTCCCTGAAGGTTTTCCATGCATGTAGACGGCGCCGCCGAAAAACAGCGCTGGCGCCGCAATGCCGCCGCCTGGCGCGACTGGGCTGAAGACCGCTCGGAAAGCGCGGACAAGCTCAATCAGCCATTACTCGACGCCGTCGGTCTGAAAGCCGGTCACAAGCATCTCGATCTGGCCAGCGGAGTCGGCGAACCGCTGATCTCAGCAATGCGGCGCGTGGGTGAAAACGGTGTCGCCATCGGCAGCGATCTCGCGCCTGAGATGCTGACGGCCGCAGCCGAACGTCTGGAAAAGCGCAGCCTCGCCATCCGACTGTGCGGCGCCGACATGACCCGGCTACCCTTTGCCGATGACAGCTTTGATACCCTCACCTGCCGTTTCGGCCTGATGTTCGTGCCCGACATGCCGGCGGCACTGCACGAAATCAGGCGCGTGCTGAGGCCCGGCGGTCGGTGCGGCATGCTGGTCTGGGGGCCGCGCGAGAACAACACGATGTTCGACGTCGTCTATTCCGTCGTCAGACCGGTTATCGAGCGCAGCGATCTGCCCGACATCCCGCAATTCCGCTATGGCGACCGGGAAGCGCTGCTCAGCGACCTGCACAAGGGCGGATTTGCCGACGCG
The DNA here is from genome assembly GCA_964598335.1 of uncultured Rhodospirillales bacterium. Taxonomy (GTDB): domain Bacteria; phylum Pseudomonadota; class Alphaproteobacteria; order CAZRBL01; family CAZRBL01; genus CAZRBL01. The sequence goes on along the minus strand of CAZRBL010000029.1, from coordinate 7,166 downwards.
ACGATCACCGACATGAAACCGGTCCAGCGGCTGCCGCTCGATCCGCCCTTCTGGTATTCGGCCCTCGACATGGGCTGCCGCGCGGTTATCAACGAGTTGCCGGCGGATGAGCGCGCCCTGATCGACGCGCAGCTCAGGGACGCCTTCAGCGGCCTCGCCGTCAATGACCCTGAACATGGCCGGGTGGTCACATTGGCGATGCATGTGGTCATGATTTCGGCGCAAATATGAAGGCTTGATCAGGTCAGCCTCGCAGGCAAATTGTCGCCGGACACGCATCCTGCTATATAATTCGACAAATTAATTATCCTGCAGGACGCGCTAATCCGCAGCGTGAAATCCCCGCGTATCAGCAATCAGAATTGAAGCTTCCTTCATGCGCCGCTCCGTCCTTATCGCTCTCCTTATTGCCGTGAT
>CAZRBL010000029.1:0-6739 GCA_964598335.1 uncultured Rhodospirillales bacterium | reverse complement strand
CAGGAGGTCACGGCCACCTGGAAGGGCGAGACCGTGATGACCGCGCTGTGGATCGTCTCGGGCATCGTCGGTTTTGCGAAAGACAATGGCAGCGACACCGAAATCGCGGCGCAGGAGGAACGGGTTCTGCAAAAAGTCCGCGTCAGCGATGTCAGCGCCGAAAGCATGGTGCAATCGATCACGGTCAACGGCCGGTCGCAGGCTTTACGCCGGGTCGTTATTCGCGCCGAAATCGATGCGCCGGTGCTGGAGATGCCGGTTACTGAAGGTGAAGAGGTCAGCGCCGGCACGGTTTTGGTCCGCTTGGCGCCCGAAGACCGTCCAGCCGCGCTTGCCGAAGCAGAGGCCACGCTGGCACAGCGAGAATTGCAATTCCGTGCCGCGGACGACCTGACGGGAAAAGGTTTCAACAGCCAGGTCAGATTGGCCGAGGCGCGGGCTGAAGTGGAACGGGCTCGCGCCGCCAAGGTGCGGGCACAGCTTGCCGTCGAAAACCTGACAATCGACGCGCCGATCGACGGCATTTTCGCCATGCGCCAAGTCGAGACGGGCGATTATGTTCGGGTCGGCGACGTGATCGGCGAGGTTGTCGATCTCAGCGCGGTCGAAGTCGTCGGCTTTCTCTCGGAAACCAGCGTCACCCATGTTTCGCTGGGCGCGCCGGCGAAGATTCGATTCCTCGAGGGTGATGTCCGCGAAGGATCCGTGACCTATATCGCGCCGGTTGCCGATCCGGCGACGCGGACTTTCCGAGTCGAGGTGACGGTAACCAATTCAGATGGCGCGCTTGTCGACGGTTTGACCGCCCGCATGCAGATCCCGCTTGACGAAGAAAGCGCCCATATCGTGCCGCTGTCGGCGCTGACACTGGATGACGACGGCAATGTCGGCGTCAAGGCGGTCGATGACAGCGATCGCGTCGTCTTCATGCCGGTGCGGGTGATCAACGATACCGCTGAGGGCGTCTGGCTTGACGGACTGCCCGAGCGGCTGACCCTGATCACCGTCGGCCAGGATTTCGTCACCCCCGGCCAGCAGGTCGAACCGGTCTATCAGCCGGCGCCCTCGGAAATCCTGCGCAACGGGCCCGGAGAGCCCTCATGACCGCCCTGATCAATGCGGCGCTCAGCCGCTCGCGAACGGTTCTGTCGCTGCTGGTGCTGCTGCTGATCGGCGGCATCTACTCCTATCAGTCCATCCCCAAGGAAGCCTTCCCGGACATCAATATCCCGATCATCTATTCGGTCGTGGTACTCGAGGGTATCTCGCCCGAAGACGCTGTCGACATGCTGGTCAGGCCGATCGAAGCGGAATTGCGCTCGGTCGAAGGGGTCAAGGAGATGACCGCCAGCGCCTTTCTCGGCGGGGCCAGCGTGACGGTCGAATTCGAGGCCGGCTTCAATCCCGACATCGCCATGCAGGACATCCGCGAGGCGATCGACCGGGCCAAGGCGGAATTGCCGACCGATGCCGAAGAACCCGGCGTCTTCGAGGTCAATCTGTCGCTGTTCCCGGTGCTGGTGGTTACCCTGTCGGGCGACCTGCCCGAGCGCTCGCTGGTCCGGATTGCGCGCGAGTTGCGCGACGATCTCGAAGGCATTTCGAGCGTCCTTGAGGCCCGCATCATCGGCGACCGGGAACCGCAAGTCGACGTCATCGTCGATCCGGTGCTGATCGAAAGCTATGGTCTCAACGCCAATGACATCATCCAGCTGTTCCAGCGCAGCAACCGCCTGGTCGCAGCAGGCGAACTGACCAGCGACCAGGGAGCCTTCGCCGTCAAGGTGCCCGGGCTGTTCGAAAGCGCCGTCGACGTCTACGAGATGCCCGTCCTGTTCGGCGATAATTCGGTGATTACCGTCGCCGACGTCGCCGACATCCGCGATACTTTCGTCGATCCGGAGAGCTTTGCCCGGGTCAATGGCGAGCCGGCGGTCGCCATCGAGATCGTCAAGCGCACCGGCGAGAACGTCATCGAGACCGTCGAGGCGGTCAAGGCGATGGTTGCCGAACGTCAGCGCTATTTGCCCGAGGAGCTGAACGTCGCCTTCCAGCAAGACGCGTCGAACGAAGTCCGCTCGATGATCGGCGATCTGCAGAACAATGTCGTCACCGCGATCCTGTTGGTGATGATCATCTGCGTCGCGACCCTCGGCCTGCGCACCGCCGGCCTGGTCGGCATCGCGATTCCCGGCTCCTTCCTGATCGGCATCATGGTGATCACGATCATGGGGCTGAGTTTCAATAATGTCGTGCTGTTCGCCCTGATATTGGCGGTCGGCCTGCTCGTCGACGGTGCCATCGTCGTCACCGAATATGCCGACAGGAAAATGTCCGAAGGGCTGGACAGCCGTGAGGCTTTCGGCATGGCCGCCAAGCGCATGGCCTGGCCGATCATCGCCTCCACCGCGACGACGCTGGCCGCGTTCATGCCGCTGTTGTTCTGGCCCGGCCTGGTGGGCGAATTCATGGGCTATCTGCCGGTCACCTTGAGCTCTGTCCTGGCCGCCTCGCTGCTCATGGCCCTGATCTTCGTCCCGACCATGGGCGCGGTATTCGTCCGCAAGGCGGCGCGTGACGACCTTGCCGTCATGGCGGCCGAAGCCGACAATGACATCCGCGCGCTACCCGGCATCACCGGCAGCTATGTCCGCTTTCTCGACAAGCTGCTGAAACGGCCGGGGCTGGTTTTGTCGGGTGCGTTCTGTCTGCTGGTCTTCGTCGTCGGATGGTATGCAACCCACGGCAACGGCATCGAATTCTTTCCCGCCGTCGAACCCGAGCGGGCCCAGCTGATCGTTCAGGCCCGGGGCAATCTCTCGGTCTATGAAAAAAATGTTCTGGTACGCGAAGTCGAGCAGCAAATCGGCACCCTGCCCGGCATCCGCTACACCTATTCCCGCTCCGGCACGATCAGCGGTACCGGCGGCTCCGATGCGCCGCCTGACGCGATCGGCTCGATCCTGATGGAATTCACCGATTGGGATACCCGCCCCCCGGCCAGCGAGATCCTCGCCCGGGCCGAGGAACTGGCCGGCGCGGTGCCGGGCGTCATCGTCGAAGCCCGGATCGAAGAGCCCGGCCCCGTCGCCGGCAAGCCGATCGAAATCGACCTTGTCGCCAATGACTTCGATATCCTGTTCCCCGCGGTCGAAAGGCTGTCGGCGTATATGAACGCCGATCCGGAGCTGATTGCCGTGGAAGACACCCGGCCATTGCCGGGTATCGAATGGGAGCTGCAGGTCGATCGCGCCGAGGCCGCAAAACGCGGCGTCGATCTGACCGCGATCGGCGACGGCATCAAGCTGATCACCTCCGGCCTGATCGTCGCCGACTACCGTCCGCCGGGGGCCGATGACGAGGTCGACATCAAATTGCGCTATCCGCCCGATCTGCGCACGCTGAGCGCGCTTGACAGCGTCCGCCTCGAAACCGGCCAGGGATCGGTGCCGATTTCCGCCTTTGTCGAGCGTGTCGCCAAGCCGCGCATCGGCGAAATCAAGCGCAAGGACACCAAGCCGGTGCTGACGGTCAAATCCGACATCGCCGAAGGCGTCATGGCCAATGACAAGCTGATCGAGCTGCGCGCCTGGATTACCGACCCGGAAACCGATTGGGACCCGCGCGTGCAGGTCGTTTACCGCGGCGAGGACGAGGACCAGCGCGAATCCTCAGCCTTTCTCGGCAAGGCATTTCTGATCGCCTTGTTCGTCATGGCGATCATCCTGGTCACACAGTTCAACAGCTTTTACAGCGCCGCGCTGATCCTCAGCTCGGTGGTGCTGTCGACCATCGGTGTCTTTATCGGTCTGATCGTGACCGGTCAGCCTTTCGGCGTGGTGATGAGCGGCGTCGGCGTGATCGCGCTGGCCGGTATCGTCGTGAACAATAATATCGTCCTGATCGACACCTTCGACCGATTGCGCAAGACCGCCAGGAACGGCACCGAGGCCATCCTGCGCACCGGCGCCCAACGCCTCCGACCGGTGATGCTGACGACGATCACCACGGCGCTCGGCCTGCTGCCGATGGCAACCAGCGTCAATATCGACTTCATCAGCCGTGACGTCACCGTCGGCGCGCCGTTTACCCAATGGTGGAGCGGCCTCGCCATCGCCGTGGTCTCGGGCTTGGTCTTCGCCACCGCCCTGACCCTGCTGATCACCCCCTCGGCACTGATGCTGCGTGAACGCTGGAAGGAAAACCGGGCCGCGCGCGGCGACAGGAAACGCCGTTTCCCCCGCTTCACCCTCCCGAACCGCCCCCGGCCGGTTCCCGAGGCGGCGGAGTAATTTCCCGCTGCTCCCGAAACGCCTGCACTGCGGCGGCGATGCGGCTGGCGGTGGTGATCCAGCATAGGACGCCGAAAATCAGAGCGAGCCAGAAGAACCAGTCCGGGAACAGGCAGGTCAGGCTGAGGACGACGATGGTTTCAAAGCCCTCTGTGAGGCCGCCGAGATAATAGAGCGATTTCTTGCCGCGGATCTCGCTACCGATGCCGCGCTTTGCGGCCATGATCGCAAAGCCGAGAAAAGATGCGCCGGTACCCATGAAGCTGAAGATCAGAAAGGCGGCGATGAGCGCCTGGTCAGGGCGGCCGAGCGCGAAGAAGAACACGAACCCGGCATAGAAAATCAGATCGAGGACGATATCGAGATAACCGCCGAGATCGGTCACGCCCCGCTGCCGCGCCACCGCGCCGTCAAGCCCGTCGGCCATCCGGTTCGCCGCCAGCGCCGCGAGCGCCCAGCCATACGCCTCAAAAGCCAGTGCCGGAAAAGCGGCCGTACCGAAGAGAAAACCCGCGATCGTGATCTGATTGGCGGTAATACCCCGACGCGCGAGCAGGCGGCCGAGCCGGTCCAGCGGCGGATCGATCAGGCGTCTCAGCTGGGCATCAAGCATCTTGGGTCGACTTCGCCATTGTGTTGTCGCCGCGTTCGGGTAAGTCCTTGGCCGATGGGTCCGGTTCCCGGCTGCTGATAATGAACGCCACGGCAAAGCGAAACTCTGAAAACAACTCGGCTGACCAGACGATGAAAACGGTCTGCGTCTATTGCGGTTCGGCACCGGGCCGCGATCCGCTTTACGGTCGGGCCGCCGAAGCCTTGGGCCGCGCTTTGGCGGCGGCCGGTATTCGGCTGGTTTACGGCGGCGGCTCGGTCGGCATGATGGGCATTCTGGCCGATGCCGTGCTGGAGGCGGGGGGCAGCGTCACCGGCATCCTGCCGCGTTTCTTGTTCGAGCGCGAAGCGGGGCACAACGGCATACAGGATTTGATGCTGGTCGACTCGATGCACACGCGAAAGCGGCTGATGGTCGAAAAATCCGATGCCTTCGTCGTGCTGCCCGGCGGCTGGGGTACGCTGGATGAAGCTTTCGAGGTGCTGACCTGGCATCGGCTGGGGCTGCATGACCGGCCGGTGGTCATCGCCAATATCGGCGGTTTCTGGGATCCGCTACTGACAATGTTCGACCACCTGCTGGATGCCGGCTATATTGATCGCGGGATGCGGGCGCTGCCGATCGTCGTCGACAGCATCGACGCCGTGCTGCCGGCGCTGCGCGATGCCGGGCCGCGTGACAGCGAGGTCGCCAGCAAGAAGCTTTAGCGGCGGCGGCGGACTATCTGCCGGATTTCGCCTCGCTTACCTTGCGGCAGGCAAGGCCGATGCTATAACCGGCGGAAAATCTCACTGTCCCGGCGCCCGACCCCGCCGCCTGACATTCCCAAAAACCGGACCGATTTCCGATGGCAAAAATCACCGTCAAAAACCCCGTTGTCGAACTCGACGGCGATGAGATGACCCGCATCATCTGGCAGATGATCAAGGACCAGCTGATCCTGCCCTATCTCGATATCTCATTGGTTTACTACGATCTCGGCATCGAAGCGCGCGACGAAACCGACGATCAGATCACCATCGACGCCGCCGAGGCGATCAAACAGCATGGCGTCGGCGTCAAATGCGCAACCATCACCCCGGATGAGGCGCGGGTGGAGGAATTCGGCCTCAAGAAAATGTGGCGGTCTCCGAACGGCACCATCCGCAATATTCTTGGCGGCACCGTGTTTCGCGAACCGATCATCTGCAAGAATGTGCCGCGCTATGTGCCCGGCTGGACCAAGCCGATCATCATCGGTCGGCACGCCTTCGGCGATCAGTACCGGGCTACCGACTTCAAGGTCCCCGGCCCCGGCACCCTGACCATGACCTATACGCCGAAAGACGGCGGCGAGCCGATGGAGATGGAAATCTATGACTTCCCGTCGAGCGGCATTGCGATGGGAATGTATAACCTCGATGAGTCGATCCGCGGTTTTGCCAAGGCATGTTTCAATTATGCGCTCAGCCGCGGCTATCCGCTGTATATGTCGACCAAGAACACGATCATGAAGGCTTATGACGGGCGCTTCAAAGATTTGTTCGAGGAGGTTTATCAGAACGACTTCAAGGCCGCCTTCAAGGAGAAGGGTCTGACCTATGAACACCGCCTGATCGACGACATGGTCGCCGCTGCCATGAAATGGGAAGGCGGCTTTGTCTGGGCCTGTAAAAATTATGACGGCGATGTGCAGTCGGACACCGTGGCGCAGGGCTTCGGCTCACTCGGGCTGATGACCTCGGTGCTGCTGACGCCGGACGGCAAGACCGTCGAGGCGGAGGCGGCGCACGGGACGGTGACCCGGCATTACCGCCAGCACCAGCAAGGCAAGGAAACCTCGACCAACCCGATC
>CAZRBL010000028.1:0-39985 GCA_964598335.1 uncultured Rhodospirillales bacterium | reverse complement strand
CGCTCACGCGCCGGGCCGGTCCACCCCTCACCCCCGCCCCGCCTCCCCTGCAAGGATACTATCGAAGGGAGGCGGGGCGAGGGTGAGGGGTGGACCGGCAACCTGCCGAAAACATGCAAAAACGCTTTCTTTCTCTCTGGCTGCCCCGTTTTGCGACCGACCTGATCCTCCGCGCCCAGCCGGCGCTGGCCGGGTTGCCGCTGGTGCTGACGACGGCACAGCGCGGCCGGCTGACGGTCAGCGCGCTCAGCGCCGAGGCTGAAGCCGAAGGGATGTTTACCGGCATGCCGCTGGCCGATGCGCGCGCGATCGTGCCGTCGGTCATGGTCCAGGATGACGCGCCCGCACAGCAGGCCCGTTCGCTGGCCCGGCTGGCGGATTGGGCCGACCGCTATACGCCGTCCGTGGCGCTCGATCCGCCCGATGGGCTGATGCTCGACATCACCGGCTGCGCGCATTTGTTCGCCGGTCCGGAGGATGATGGGGAGAGCGCCATGGTCGCCGATCTGTCGGATCGCCTGGGCGATTTCAACACCCGCCTCGCCATCGCCGATTGCGCCGCGGCGGCCTGGGCCTGGGCGCGCTATCGTCCCGATGAGCAAGGCGCCATCCTGCCGCCCGGCAGCCAGCGGCAATTGCTGGCCGGGCTGCCCGTCGCGGCATTGCGGCTCGATGCGCGTATCGTCGATGATCTGGTCAGGCTGGGGCTGAGGCGGATCGGCGATCTCTACCCCCTGCCCCGTGCCGATCTGCAGCGCCGTTTCGGGGCCGCGCTGCTCGACCGGCTCGACAGGATGCTGGGCCGCAGCGCCGATCCGATCGTCCCGCGGCGCCCGGCCCCGCGCTTTTCCGAGCGGCAGGGTTTCGCCGAACCGATCACCGAGCAGGAGGATATCGCCGCCTCGGTGCAAATGATGCTCGACCGGCTCTGTGTCGCGATGACCGAAGCCGGCCTCGGCGCGAAACGGCTCCAGCTCAGCCTGTATGGAGAAAGCCGCCATGCCGGCGAGGCAAGCAATACATCACGGCTGTGCTGGGGCAGCGGCCGGCCGAGCCAGGATAGCGAGCATCTCGCCGGGTTGTTCGTAGAGAAATTGGCCCGCGCCGAGCTGACGATCAGTGTTGATCTGATGGTGCTGGAAGTGGTCGAAACAGACAGCATCTCCGCCGCGCAGCTTGCCGCCTTTGAAAGTCAGGCCGGCAGCGGCGATTTTTCCGCGCTGATCGACCGGATACAGGCCCGGCTCGGCGACGATTCGGTGATCAGCCTCAGACCGCGGCAAAGCCATTTGCCCGAGCAGGCGGTGACGCTGTCCGACGATGCCGCATCCGACGATCATTGGCCCGAGCATTGGCCCGAACACTGGCAACGCCCGTTATGCCTGCTGCCGGAACCAGAACCGGTGGCAATGACACTGACCGATGATCGCCCGGCCGCCTTCATCTGGCGCGGTCGCCGCTTCGTGATACGCCGCACAGACGGGCCCGAGCGCATTGCCCCGGAATGGTGGCGATCCCGGCGCGCCTTCGAAGACCCAGCGACCATGACCCGCGATTATTACCGTATCGAAGACAAAACCGGACGGCGCTTTTGGCTCCTCCATCATCGGGCAACCCGGCACTGGGATATTCACGGCTTTATTGCGTAAGCGCGAACAGCGCGACACTGGCGGCCACTGCCGCGTTCAGGCTTTCGACGCCCGGCTGCATCGGGATCGTCACCCGGCGGCTGATCAGCTTAGCAACATCTTCACCGAAGCCGGTGCTTTCACTGCCGATCACCAGAACCGCGGGTCGCTGCACCAGCGGCTCGAACACGGTTTGCTCACCCTGCATGTCGAGGCCGACGATCTCGGCCCCGGCAAAGGCGAAGGCGGTCAGGGCCTCACTGAGCTCATGGCAGCGGAGAATCGGTGCCCTCAGGGCGGTGCCGGCCGAGGCCTTGAGAACCTGCGGGTCGAGGCCGGCCGTGCCCTTGTCCGGCAGGATGATGCCGTCGATCCCGGCGGCGAGCGCGCTGCGGATGATCATGCCGACATTGGCCTGGGTCGTCAGCCCGTCCAGCGCGATGAACAGGCCCCCGGTCGGCAAACCCTGCTCGATCAGCGCCGCAACGGTGCGCATTTGCGGCATGGCGATATCGGCGGCGACTCCCTGATCCTGTCGACCGTGTTTTGAAATCCGGCTCAGCGCCTGCGGGTCGAGCCGCTGAACCGGCGTCTTGCGTTGTGCGGCGAGTTTGAGGATACAATCAATCGGCGGCCCGCCGGCGCGCGTCGACACGAACAGCCGCAGCACCGGCACGGCCGCATCGGCCAGTGCCTCAGCGACGGGGTTCCGGCCATAGATGGTCAGGCGCTGCTCATCATTCTGTGCTTGGGGCTGGGCATTGCGGCGGGATTTCGGCATTCAGGGCGGCATAGCTGTCCGCTTAACCGGAGTCGACCGGCTTGTCCGAACGCATTCTCTATCACCTTTGGCTCTCAGCGCCGTCTCGTAAAATCCGCCTGATGCTGGCGGAAAAGAATCTGCCGTTCACGCTGAAGACCGAGCAAGTCTGGGACCGGCGGCCGGAATTCATCGCCATGAATCCGGCCGGCGAGGTCCCCGTTCTGGTCGAGCCCGACGGAACCGTGCTTTCACACAGCCAGGTGATCGCCGAATATCTCGAAACCGGTTTCGCCGATGACGGCAAACCCCTGCTCGGCGCGTCGGCCGTCGAAGACGCTGAAATAAGGCGGCTGGTCTTCTGGTTCGATGAGAAGTTTCACGCCGAGGTCGGCAGCCTTCTGCTCAGCGAACGGTTCGAGAAACGCTTTCTGAAAACCGGCAAGCCGGACGCCGCCAATCTGCGCGCCGCGCTGGCCAATATCCACACCCATCTCGATTATATCCGCTATCTGACCGAACGCCGCCGCTGGCTGGCCGGTGAGCGCTACAGCCTTGCCGACATCACCGCCGCCGCGCATCTTTCCTGCCTCGATTATCTCGGCGATGTGCCCTGGTTGCAGCATGGCGCGTCGAAGGAATGGTATATGCGGGTCAAATCGCGCCCCGCTTTCAGGCCGCTTCTGGAGGATTACATTGCCGGCCTGCCGCCCGCGCCGCATTACGCGGTTCTTGACTTTTAAGAGGCGCTGAGGGCCGTAAAGCGGTCAAGACTGCCCGGCAAAAGAACCGGCTGCCCCCCGAACTCTCAAGGAGTGCCCCGCCATGCGTCTGTTTTCGATTGCCCTTCTAGCCGCGCTCACCGCCTTTCCCGCCTTCGCAGAGCAGGTCTGGCAGGATGAAATCATCCTGCGCCTCAGTGTCGAAGAATGGGTTGATACCGAAACCGCGAAGATCGTCGTCTCGATCAATGCCGCCGGATCCGGCAGCGATGCGATCAGTATTCGCAGCGATATGCTCGAGGCACTTGATGACGTCGCCCCCGATGCAGAATGGCGCTTTACCCGGTTTGACCGGTCAGTCGATCGGGCGGGGCTCGAAAACTGGAACGCCATGGCCGAAGCCCGACTGACCGACCGGCAGCTCGACGGCGCCGCCGAGCGGGCCGACCGTGTCAGCAAGCCGGGGCTGCAGATCCGCATCCAACGCACCGATTTCGAACCGACTTTGGCCGATGTCGAGCGCGTGCGGGCCGAGCTGCGGGCGCGGGTATACAGCGCTGCCCGCGAAGAAGTCGAACGGCTGAACGCCGTGCTGGACGATGCCGATTTCCGCATCGCGACGGTCGCCTTTGTGCCCAAAGTGGTCTCGCAACCGCGATTCCAGGCGCGCGCGATGTCGGCGATAGCGGATATGGCCGAAAGTGCAGCACCGGCGGTGGTCGTCTCGAACAAACTCCAGATCAGTGCGGAAATCGTGCTTGCACGCCCCGGCCCCAGCCGCGATGGTGACGAGGACTAAATCCACCCTGTCACAAATTCGGAACCGGCATGGCCTGGGATCTTGTCGTCGCCGCCGACGGCGCAGTGTTTCTTTCCTCATCGACACCGTTCAACAGCGCCCTGACCGGCGTCACCCTCCTGCGCCAGCAAAAACTGCTGCGCGTCGATTTCGAGGATGAGCCGGAGGGCATCCTGCTGGAATATGAGATCGACGATAAGCTGATGCCGGCGCTGGAGGGTGCAGAGAGCATCACCGTCGTCGCCATGCGGGGCCTCGAACCGGTCCAGGGCTATGACGTCAAACTCGCCATTGAAGGCTAGGCGGGCATGACGGCCGTGATGGACGCAATCGCCTGGCTGAACGGGCTGGTCTGGGGCGTGCCCATGCTGGTCGCCATTCTCGGCACCGGCATCTTTCTGACCGCGGGCCTTCGCGCCATGCCGATCCGAAAGCTCGGCTTCGGCTTTTCTCTGCTGTTTTCCAGGGAACCGTCGACCGACGGCCAGATCAGCCCGTTCCGGGCGCTGATGACGGCGATGTCGGCGACCGTCGGCACCGGCAATATCGCCGGCGTTGCGACCGCCATCATCCTCGGTGGGCCCGGCGCGCTGTTCTGGATGTGGATGACCGCCCTGGTCGGCATGGCGACGAAATATTCGGAGGCGGTGCTGGCCGTGACCTATCGCCGGCATGGCGAAGACGGCCGCTATAAGGGCGGTCCGATGTATTACATCCTCGACGGGCTGGGCCGAAAATGGCTGTGGCTGGCCGGTGCTTTCGCCGTTTTCGCCTCCATCGCCGCCTTCGGCATCGGCAATACGGTGCAGGCCAATTCCGTCGCCGATGCGATGCAGTCCGAATTCGGCATTCCCGACTGGGCGACCGGCCTGACCATGGCGGCGCTGGTCGCGCTGGTGATCTTCGGCGGCATCAGCCGCATCGCCGCCGTCGCCGGGAGGCTCGTTCCCTTCATGGCGATTGCCTATGTGCTGGCCGGGCTGGCGGTGGTGATCATCAATATAGATGCCGTTCCCGCCGCCTTCAGCCTGATCTTTACCCATGCGTTTTCGCCCATCGCGGCAACCGGCGGCTTTGCCGGTGCGGCAGTTGCCGCAGCGATCCAGTTCGGTGTCGCCCGCGGTGTGTTCTCGAATGAGGCCGGGCTGGGCTCTGCCCCCATCGCCCATGCCGCTGCCCGCACCGACAGCCCGGTCAGGCAGGGCACGGTGGCAATGCTGGGCACCTTCATCGACACCATCATCGTCTGCACCATCACCGGTCTTGCGATCCTGACCACCGATGTCTGGATCGGCGGCGAGCGCGGCGCGACTCTGACCACCCAGGCCTTCGAGGCCGCGCTGCCCGGCTTCGGCGGCATGCTGGTATCGGTGGCGCTGGCGCTGTTTGCCTTCACCACCATGCTCGGCTGGTCCTATTACGGGGAGCGCTGCCTCGAATTTCTCGGCGGCGCGAGGACCATCCCCGTGTTTCGCGTGCTGTGGGTCCTGGCGGTGCCGCTTGGTGCCACGGTGGCCCTGGATGCGGTCTGGCTGATCGCCGATACGCTGAATGCGATGATGGCGCTGCCCAATCTTATCGGGCTCTTGCTGCTGAGCCCGGTCGTGTTCCGGGCCACCCGTGCCTATTTCTCGCCACAGAATGCGGCAATCTGACCGCCGTCATCACCCTGAGGAGATCGCCATGCGTGCCTTGATTACCGTCCTTGCTCTGCTTTTCACGGTCACCGCCCACGCCCAGTCGCCCGCCGAGCTCGGCCCCGATGTCGGCACCTCAATCCCCTTCGAGTTCTCACTAAAGGATCACACCGGCACACCCCAGACGCTGGCCACGCTGAGCGGCGAAAAAGGTGTGTTGCTGTTCTATACGCGCTCGCTAGATTGGTGCCCGTTCTGCGCCACCCAGATGATCGAGGTCATCGAGCAGGCCGAGAGCTTTGAGTCGATGGGCTATGGCGTCGCGTCTGTCAGCTATGACAGCCCGGCCAAACTCGCCCAGTTCGCCAATGCACAAGGCGAACGTATCGCGCTGCTGTCGGACGAAAACTCATCGACGATCAAGGCCCTCGGCATCCTCAACGATCAGGTCAGCGAATCCAGCTCGCTTTACGGCTTCCCGCATCCGATCGTTTTCGCGGTCCGCCCCGACGGCACCATTGCCGCGAAATTCTTTGAGCAGGATTACCGCAGGCGCCCGCCGCTCGACGCCATCATCGCCGATCTCGAAGCACTCGACGGGGCGTCATAACCCGGCGCGCAGCTCGACAAAAAACTGACGCGGCGGCAATGGCGCCACCGCGAACACCCGCTCGGCATTGCTGATGAAACGGCCCGCCGCGCTGTCGAACAGATTCCGCCCGCGAACCGTCAGCGTCACCTGCGGCAGGAAATGCGGCGTCCAGGCGGCGCTGGCGTTGACAATGGCATAGCCGCCCGCATCATCGCTGTTCTGGCCGTCAATCGGGTAATTGCCGACAAGCTCCCAGAAGCCGGTGAAACGAAACCCGCGATCGGGCGCCGCATATCGTATGGACAGAGATCCGCTATGCGGTGAAACGCCCGCGACCCGATTGCCGGAGAAGTCGAAAAACAGGCCGCTGGCCGGATCGATGAACCGGTTATCGAGCCAAAGGCTTGCCGTATAGGCATAATTCGCGCCGAGGCCGAAGCCTTCAAGCAGTGGGTCAAGCGCCAGCTGCGCCGTCAGCTCGACACCGCGCACGCGATGGGCGCCGGCATTGACGGTCACCGCCGTCGGTCCTTGCGGCAACACCTGAATCAAGTCCCGACGCTTGAGCTGATAGCCGGCAATCGACAGCCCCAGACGCTCATCCCACAGCCGCGCCTTGGCACCGACCTCTATTTGCCAGGCCCGCTCCGGATTCAAATCCCGCGCCCGCTGGCGAAAGGAAAACAGCGGCCCGAAGCCCGGGCTGAATCCCTGGCCGTAACCGGCATAGAGGTTGATATCGGGGTTCAACCGATAACTCAGCGCCCCGCGAAAACTGGTCCGCCCATCGCGGTCCTCGATCAAGGCACCCGGATCCGGCCCGAACGGCCCGACCAGCGGTCGGTAATCAGCGCGCCGGATAAAGCGGTCCCAGCGCAGGCCGAACTCGGCTTCCCAATCACCGAGGCGGACACGGCTTTGGCCATAAGCCGCCAGATTACGGTGCTCGGACCCGACATCCAGCAATCGCGCCGAGACAAAGCGGTCCGGTCGGATCAGCGCGCCGGTCTCGAGATCGCGCTGTTGCGCAAAGAACAGGTTTTCGGTCAGCAGCCCGGTAAAGGTCTCAAAACGGTCGCCGTCGATCCATTCATGATCGATGCCGATAACCGCGTCGAAGGTCGATTCCTCATAGCGAAGCTGCTGGCTCGCAAAGGTGAAGCGATCATCCCCGTCAACGCGAAACCCCGTCACCGTCACCGCTCGATCGCGGCGCTGAAAAGGCTGCAGGAATCCCTCGACTGCTGTTGATCGCGTGTTGCGGCCGTGGACGATGGTGCGCGTGCTCAGCCGCGCTGTCAGCGCCAGATCAAGCTGCGCCGTGCCGCCGACCAAGGTGCGGTCAAAACGCGCATCGGGCTGATCGAAATTGGCGAAGCGACCGCCCGGCAAGGCGATACGCTCGCCCAGCGCATCCGTCGGCAGCGCCCCGGCGATATCCTGATCGCTGTCGCTGTAATAGGCGCTGGTGGTGAGACGGACGATGTCGGAGGCCTGCCATTCATGTTTGAGGTAGGCGCTATACTCATCCCGCTCGGTCCGCGCCCGCCAGCCGGTGCCGGTCTCGCCTGACAGCCTTGCCAGCAGCGCGCCGCCGCCGACCGTCGGCGTGGTCAGCTCGCCGCCGAAGCGCCGGAAGCCATCGCTGCCGATGGCGACGCGGGCACTGGCCGAGAGGTCGCGCTGAACCTCAGGCGAGCGGAAATGCACGGTTCCGGCGGTGGTGCCACGGCCGAACAGCGCCGAAGACGGTCCGCGCAGCACCTCGGTACGCTCCCGCGCCAGCGCGGGGATGTCTTCGAGATCGGATTCATCGTCCGGCGTCACGAAGGGCACACCGTCAAGATAAGCGACAAAGCTGTCATTGCCGATCCGGTTCGGCACGCCGCGTATCGTCACCGATGTCTGGGTGCCGCTCTCGGCGCGATCGACCCGCACGCCAGGCAGACCGATCAGCTCTTCGCCGATGAACAAGGCGCCGCGTGCTTCGGCCCGATCAAGATCGATATGGCTGACACTGGCCGCTGCATCGAAGACGGTTTCGGGGCTGCGACTGGCCGAAACGACGATCTCATCAAGCCCATCCGCGCGCACCGGATGCCAAGCTCCGGCGACAAGCAATAAGCCGACAACAAAGAGAATGGGGAGACGCATGAGATCGGAGCTTTTTTCAGGGCCGCGAACGGGATAGACAACCGCATGACCGACCAGCAAGCCCCATCAGACGATGAGCAGACGGCACAGCCGGTTGCGCAAGCGGTCGCCGCCCAGGCGGTGATCCCTCGGCAACAGCGCTTTGAAGCCCTGTTCGCCTATTACGATCTGAAAGTCCTGCTGACCCGGGAGAACCACGCCTTGATCGGCAAGGGGTCGGCGAGCCTGGTGAAGACCCTTGTTCGGTTTTCCGCCTATCCCGAGACGCACTGCCTGCTGGAAGCCGGACCGATGATCGAGGTGGCCCCGGGCACCACACTTCTGCTCGGCGGTGAGCATCCCAACGATCTCGTCTTCAACAATTCGCTCAACAGCTTTCCAATGCAGCGCGCCGCGCTTTTGCAATCCGGCCGAAACCTCGTTCCGAACCGGACCAGGGGCCCGATCAGGATCGGCGGCAATGTGACCCTGGCGCGCGGCGTCACCGTCATGTCAGGCGTTGAGATCGGCGCCGGTGCGGTCCTCGCTCCGGGCGCAGTGGTGACGCAGGACATCGAGCCCTTCGCCCTCGCCGGCGGTAATCCGGCGAAGAAACTGAAATCCCGCTTTCCCGCCGCTCAACAGGAAAAACTCCTCGAGCTGCGCTGGTGGGATGCCGAGCTATCCTTCATGTTCGAGCATCTCGAAACGCTGTCCTGCCCGCCGAAGAAACTGCCCGATTTCAAGGAGGACATTCCCTATGCGCGCACCGACCGCCGCTTTGTCATCCGCATGCAGCAGGGCGGACCGGCATTCGATTTTGCCGGTGTCGAAATCGGTGACAAGATGATCGAGGTCAATGAGCTGCCGCGTTCGATCACCGACTATATCCGACAATTGACCGCGCCGGATGATGCCAGGATCATGATCCGGTCCGACATTTTTGACAAAGCAGGGCTCAGCTGAATGACACTTATGCCAGACGGTCTCACCTGGGACATCATCATTGTCGGCGGCGGTACCGCCGGCTTGCCGGCCGCGATCTTTTCCGCCCGACGCGGCGCCCGCGTGGTCGTCCTGGAAGCAGCGGACACCATCGGCGGCACGCTGAATATCTCGACCGGGCAGATGAGCGCCGCCGGCACGAAGTTACAGGCCGAAAAGGGCATCGAGGACAGCGCAGAACTGCATTATCAGGATGTCGTCCGGATCAGTAAGGGTACCGCCGACCCGCATCTAACCCGGCTGGCCGTGGATCATGCGGCAGACACCTTTGACTGGTTGATGGAGCTGGGCTTCGACCCGCAGCCACATCACCCCGTTCTGGGTCAGGCGCACGAACCCTACAGCCAGAAACGCTATGTCTGGTCGCCGCAGGAAGGGCGCGGCGTGCTGAATGTGCTGGCGCCGCTGGCGCTCGCCGAGGAAGAGGCCGGACGCCTGACGATCCATCGCAGCACGCGGGCCAAAGAGCTGATCCTCGATAATGGCGCGGTGGTCGGCGTCCGGGCACAACAGGGCGAAGACGTCATCGACTATCACGGCGCGACCGTGCTGGTAACGACTGGCGGCTATGCCATGAATCCGTCCCTGTTCGAGGAGCTGAGCGGCTTTAAGCAATATGGCGCGGCTTCCTATGAGCACAGCCTGGGCGATGGTTATCGGATGGTTCTGGCGGCAGGCGGCACGGTGCGCGGCAAGGAGAATTTCATCTGCGGCCAGCCACGGATCATGGCCAGCGCGGACGAACCGGCCGAGCCCGAAACGCGGTTCACCACCCGACCCGAGAAACGGCAACCCTGGGAAATTCAGGTCAATGTCCATGGCCGACGCTATGTCGCCGAGGATGAGCCGAGCGTCGACAAGCGTGAAAACGCCCTAGTACAGCAGCCTGATTTGCGCACCTGGTTGATCTTCGATCAGGCGATTTTCGACGCCGCACCGAATGGGGTTGAGGGCTGGAGCCGCGATCAGGTCATTGCCGCCTTCGAGAGCCATCCGATGTTCTTCAAGGCCGAGAGCCTTGAGGCGTTGGCCGCCAAGGCCGGTGTTGATGCGGCCGGTCTGACCGAAACCGTGGTCGCCTATAACAGCGCGCAAAAAGCAGGCCATGACCCGGAATTCGGGCGCCAACACATGCCGCTGCCGATCGTCCAAGCCCCGTTTTACGCCATTCGCCAGCAGGCCTTCTCGCTCACCTCGACCGTCGGCGTATCGGTCAATGACAAATTGCAGGTGATCCGCGAAGACGGCAGCGTCATCGATGGGCTTTATGCCGCCGGTGAAATCCTCGGCTCAGGGCAGCTGATGGGCAAATCGGCGGTCGGCGGCATGATGGTCACCCCCGCCCTGACCTTCGGCCGCCTGCTGGGGCAGAGCATGCTGCCGATTAGCGCAAGCGAGGCTGCCTGACCGCGGTTGGCATCGCCCTTTGATGCCCCCCGCTCCGCCATCCGCTGACGCGCATGGCCGGAGAACTCAATTCGGCTCACGCCTCGCCCATGCGCAGCGCGTCGATGAATGCAGTTTGGTGGATCTCGACGCTGCCCGAGGCGGCTCAAGTCGTCCAACCCAATCGTCTCCAGTGCTCGTCAATCTGGCCGAAGCGATCAGGCGCTACGAGCCGTTCGACCATTAACCTGAGACTTCGATAGTACGCGTCCGGATAAAACTCCAATGCACCGCCGGACACTGAAAGTACTTGTTGGTAAACATCTGCATTTATGCATTCTGCGAAGTCCTCCCGGCTCGAAGACGGAGGCGGGTAAACAAATTTCACGGTGTTGAGCGGATCGGCGAGGCCAAGATGGGAAGTGGCCGAGGCCAAGAGAGACGGCTCAACTAAATTGAGCGCGTGGACAGTCGGACAGCGATAGACCTCATAAATTACTTTCGCTGCGGTTTGCCCGCCAATGTCTTCGCCAAGGCCACCATTTTGCCCGAAGTCGAAAAAGTCTGTTAAAAGGCCAACAAACAGCTCTTTATCCTTCCAACGCCCATTGTTCTGGCGCAAGTCTTGCGCATACAGAACACGGCTGAGGCTCGACGTCAGCGCGAATTCCAGATTGACGATGGCGCTGTTAAAATGGAAGGGAAATCCAGCCGGATAGGCGATCTCGCGCTGCGAGAGCAGTAAGTGCATCTCAAACAGCGCCGCGACTACTTCATTGAGATACTGTCCGAATTTTTCCTGGGCTTTTTGGTCAACCCTCAAGCCAGAGAAGCCGAGAGAGCTTCCCCATTCGACAACATCATCGTTGACTGTCAACTTAACCGTATTCGTTGCGTTGCGCTATCCACGGTGATTTGGACCTCAGGGACACCCTCATCACCCTTGAGTTGCTCATTGGCATTCAGCAGCTCGATGCCGACAATCGTTCCTTCGGCGGTGATGTCGACTTTCACATCCGCACTCAAGGTCAGGGTTGTGACAGGCTGAGCCGTGGTTCCGAACCTCAGATAAGCCACGTTCAGGGCTGCATCATGCTCAATTTTCATTATCTCAAAAGTACTTCACGATGACCGTGACGACAACTGCCCTATCATCCTCGTCGACCCAGTAGGCTTCGATCTGTTTGGTTGATAAGCCGTCGCGCCCATCGGTGGGGAAGTTCCGTCGCGAGAGCCAGCGACCGTGACGCGCCGCGGAGCGTTCCCCTTCTTCCACGGTCGCCGACACTTCTTTTTCCGTTGCCCCCCCGCTCCGCCATCCGTGCACGCGCATGGCCGGAGAACTCAATTCGCCTCACTCCTCGCCCATGCGCAGCGCCTCGATGAACGCTGTTTGGGGGATTTCGACGCTGCCGAACTGGCGCATCTTCTTTTTGCCGGCCTTCTGCTTTTCCAGCAGCTTTTTCTTCCGGGTGATGTCGCCGCCATAGCATTTGGCGGTGACATCCTTGCGCATCGCGGCGACGGTTTCGCGGGCAATGACCTTGCCGCCGATCGCTGCCTGGATCGGGATCTTGAACAGCTGGCGCGGGATCAGGTCCTTGAGGCGCTCGCAGAAATGGCGACCGCGGCGTTCGGCCTGGCTGCGATGCACGACCATCGCCAGCGCATCGACAGCCTCGTTATTGACCAGGATGTTCAGCTTGACGAGATCGCCCTCATCATAACCGTCGGGCTCGTAATTGAAGCTGGCATAGCCGCGGGAGATCGATTTCAGCCGATCATAGAAATCGAACACCACCTCATTCAGCGGCAGGCGATAGATCAGCATGGCGCGGGCGCCGGCATAAGTCAGCTCGACCTGCACGCCGCGCCGTTCCTCGCACAGCTTCAAAACACCGCCGAGATACTCATCGGGCAGCAGGATCGTCGCCTTGATCCATGGCTCTTCGATACGGTCGATCTTGACCGGATCGGGCATGTCGGCGGGGTTATACAGCTCCTCCATCGTCCCGTCGCTGCGATGGACTCGATAGACCACGCTGGGCGCGGTGGCGATCAGGTCGAGATTGAATTCGCGGTCGAGCCGCTCCTGAATGATCTCCATATGCAGCAGGCCGAGAAAGCCGCAGCGGAAGCCGAGGCCGAGCGCGGCGCTGGTCTCCATCTCGAACTGAAAGCTGGCATCGTTGAGCGCCAGCTTGCCGAGGCTGTCGCGCAGATGATCGAAATCGCTGGCATCGGCGGGGAACAGCGAACAGAAGACGACCGGAATTGACGGCTGGAAACCGGCCAAAGGCGTTGTCGCCGGTTTCCGCGCCTCGGTAATCGTGTCGCCCACCTTGGTCTCGGTGATGTCCTTCATGCCGGCGGTGATGAAGCCCATCTGGCCGGGACCGAGACTGTCAATCAGCACGCCTTTCGGGGTCAGCACGCCGACCCGGTCGATATCCCGTTCCGCGCCGGTCGCCATGAAGCGTATTCTCTGCCCCTTGCGCAATTCGCCGGCAACGACGCGAACCAGGACGACGACGCCGAGATAGGCATCATACCAGCTGTCGACCAGCAGCGCCTGCGTCGCGGGATCGCCGCTTTCGGTGACGGCTTTTTGCCCCTTGTTGAGGGTTTCGCGCGGCGGCGGCAGGCGGGCCACAATGGCTTCGAGCAAATCGTCGATGCCGATGCCGGTTTTGGCGCTGATCTCGATGGCGTCCGACGCATCGAGCCCGATAACATCCTCGATCTGCGTCTTGACCCGCTCGGGCTCGGCGGCGGGCAGATCGATCTTGTTGATGACCGGCAGGATTTCGTGATCATTGTCGATGGCCTGATAGACATTGGCCAGCGTCTGCGCCTCGACGCCCTGCGTCGCATCGACAACCAGCAGCGAGCCCTCACAGGCGGCGAGGCAGCGGCTGACCTCATAGGCGAAGTCGACATGGCCCGGCGTGTCCATCAGGTTGAAGTGATAGGTGACCCCGTCCTTGGCCGTGTATTGCAGGCGCACCGCCTGCGCCTTGATCGTGATACCGCGCTCGCGCTCGATATCCATGCTGTCGAGCACCTGCTCCTTCATCTCGCGCTCGGCCAGCCCGCCGCATTGCTGGATCAGCCGGTCGGCCAGGGTCGATTTGCCGTGATCGATATGCGCGATGATCGCGAAATTGCGGATTTGTGAGAGGTCAGCCATGACGCTGAGATGTAGGGCGGTTTCACCCGCAGCACCAGCGCCGGAATGCCGCCTTATGCAGGTTTCGTAAACCGATAGAGCAGGATCAGCCGCTGGTGGAATTCGGCCAGCTCGAAAGGGCTGGCAAAATAGCTGCTTTCTTCGTCGATCTCGGCGAAGCCGGTGCAGGCCAGCGGCCGAATGGCGGCGGTAAAGCCCGCCTTGAGAAACGCCGCGGCAATGTCGGTGCTGGAATAGGTATAGGGCTGCACGGCTGAGCTTTCTTCCAGCAAAGCCTTCCATTTCGGCCACAGCGGGTTTTCCTCATATTCGCCGATGGCGCAGAAATAGGCGCCGCCGGGCTTCAGCACCCTGTGGATCTGCGCCGCATGCGCCGCCAGATCCGGCAGCAGATAAATCACCTCATGGCTGAAGGCGACGTCGAAGTCGTTCGCCTTGGTTTCAAGCGCATCGATGTGGTCATAGCTGACGGGCAGATCCCCAGCCGCCGCGCGCGCAGCGGCCAGGGACTCTTCGGCAATATCGACACCTAGCGCCTTCTGAAAAGGCAGCCGCCGATGCAAAAGGCGCAGGAAGCCGCCGCGATTGCAGCCATAATCGAGGATAGAGGATGTGCTGAGATCGACCGCGCCCAAGGCATCGATCATCGCATTCCAGCTCGGGCCGTGGCCGGCCTGCATGGCCTCTTCCCCGGCCGCGTCGATCCAGGTCGAAACGCGGTCGCTCATCGTCGGACGATCAGAACCGTTGGCCCGGAGGGCTGATATTGACGCGACGATAATCGCGTGGGCCCGGCTTCGGCAGCTTGCCGTATTCGCTATGCGGCGCATAGGCGAAATCGGGCAACTCGCCGCTGATGCCGACCGAGACACGCCCCTCGGCCACACTCACACTGCGCCGCAGGGCGTCACTGAGCTGATCGAGAGAAGTACCGGCAGTGAGCAGGTCGGCAAGATCCCGTTTGACGAGGGTATTGGGATCATCGCCGGGTCCGACCATTGCCATCGCCGCGCAGACATCGCCGATCACCGCCGGAGACAGCTTCGGCATATCCCTCTCGCCCTCCAGAACCTCGGTATCGAACGGGTGACCGTCGGCGACCGATTCCGCCTTGACCAGATCGACGCGGCTGCCGCTATAGACCGAACCGGCGACAGTGATACCGGGATGCACCTGAATCACCGAAACCGGCTTGCCGGTCAGCATGTTCGCTTCGTGATGAAAGGTCCGCCAGCCGAGTTCGGTCATGAACTTATCGCCCGCATCGGCCAGCAGCCCATAGCTGGCGCGGTTGGCCGCGAGCGCGCCGAGCGAAACAACACGAAGCTGTTCCTGGCCGCGATTGGCGAGCAGGTCGTAAAACAGCGCCGACATCGAGTAAACAAAGCGCATGCGCCGGTTTGCGGCTTTTTCAACATTCTCCACCGGCTCATCGACCATGACCTTGAACGGTTCAGGCTCGCCCTGCGCGAAGGAGTTATACAGGATCGGACGCACCTCGCTGATCGGCTGCGCCTGCGCCTGCCGTTCCAGCGCCTCTGCCATCGAATGCAGCGCTTCGGGCGAGACCGGATCGCCGCTGATGATGTCGATGCGGCCGAAATCGACCCCCGCATCCCCGATCATCCGGGAAATCAGCTCGGGCGCCTTGCTGTGCACGACGATCCGCGCGCCTTCGTTCATCAACCGGACGAAAGCAGCCCCCGCAGGATTGCCGACCTGAAGCGTTTGCTCGTCCGTGCCGACGGCGATACCGCCCAGCCATTCGGCGTCCGGGTGATCGGCGGGAATTGGGTTGAAGGATGCGCCGGTGACGATGAATACCGGTTCGGCGCCTTCGGCCTCCGGCCGCACCTGAAGGTCGGGCACTTCGGGCATTTTTGCACGCTCCAGAAAGCCCGGAAGCGATGCATCGAATTTTCGTCGCGCATCGGCAATCTGCTTTTCCAGCGCGGCGCGGTCTCTATCCGTGCTGGCGTCGGTCATCGCATCGCCCCCGAGGCACGCAATTCCCGTGACAAATCGAGCGCGCGGATCAGGGCGGTGTCGAGAACCATCGCCTCATCGCCGCCATAGCGCGCGCCGGGACCATGCAGCCAGTCAAGGACCGCGGTGAGATGCCTGTCAGCTTCCGTGAGAAGCGGGCCGAGCTGATCGAAAGCGCCGCTGCTTTTCGCCGTCAGCACGGCATCGGCAAGCGCTTCGCGGCTACGCTCGAGATTTCTCCGCAACATGCTGATCTGACTGACGGCATCCTGATCCTCGATCAGCCGCGCCGCGATATCCGCAGGGCCGCAGCGATCGGAAATCGAATCGAGGGCGGCGATCAGCGTCACCGCCAGATCCATCGCGCGTTCCGGTGCGTCCGGCTGCGGGGCCATCGGCAGACGAATCTCCATCATAACGGGCAAGCCCCGTAAACGATAATCATTCTTAACTCCAACCCGGGGTAGACGAAGAACGTCTTCTCGTCAATCGCCGCAGTTTTGTATGGTGCGCCTAGAGATGCCGTCCGCTGGCGATCCGACGGGGGCCGGTGTAACGCGGCTTCTTCTCCAATTGCGCCCCATAGGCCCGTGCTTTCATCCCATGCGGGGTGTTTCGCTTGGGTGAGGGCTCTTTCAGCGTCAGCATGACCGAATACTGATCTTGCGATTCCTTGGTGATCATATCGACCATCAAGGCATCCTTCATCGTCTGTCGCATGACGTCGAGCGCCAGCTTCAATTCAGTCAGGTCATTGCTCTTAACGACGACGGTGTATTCGCCATCGAACAAAGAAGGCATCCAGCGCTCCGCAGTGGAAGGACCGAGGGGAACCGGGCAGGCACTCACTGCCTGCCCATCGACCGCAACATAAACCCGCCGACAGCTTTTGCAAGCAAAATCGGAGCAATTATATATTTATATGACGCTTTTGTTACAAAGCAACGCGCTTGATGATCTAAGCTGCCTCTTTGACCATGTCCCGCAGCACGTAATGCAGGATGCCGCCATTGCGGTAGTAATCGACCTCATTGGCAGTATCGATGCGGCATAGCACCGGCACCTGCTCGCTGCTGCCGTCGGCGCGATGCACCGTCAGGGTAACATCCATGCGCGGGCTGAGGCCGTCCTCGATCCCGGTAACGTCGAAAGTCTCGGTGCCGTCGAGGCTGAGCGTTTCGCGCGTGACGCCGTCTTTGAATTGCAGCGGCAACACGCCCATGAATACCAGATTGGACCGGTGGATCCGCTCGAAACTCTCCGCCACCACCGCCTTGACGCCGAGCAGCCTTGTCCCCTTGGCCGCCCAGTCACGCGATGAGCCGGTGCCGTATTCCTTTCCGGCGATCACGACCAGCGGCACGCCTTCGGCTTGGTAGCGCATCGAGGCATCATAAATCGGCATGACATCGCCGGAGGGCCGATGCGTCGTGTAGCCGCCTTCCGTCCCGGGGGCGAGCTCGTTGCGGATACGGATATTGGCGAAGGTGCCGCGCATCATGACTTCATGATTTCCGCGCCGCGAGCCGTAAGAGTTAAAGTTTACCGGCCGGACCTGATACTCCAGCAGATACTCACCGGCGGGGCTGTCCTTCTTGATCGCGCCGGCCGGGGAAATGTGATCGGTGGTGACACTGTCGGCCAGCATCGCCAATGGCCGCGCGCCCTTGATGTCGGTGATCTCGCCCGGCTCGGCCGTCATATCCTGGAAGAAGGGCGGCTCCTTGACATAGGTTGAGCCGTCATCCCAGTCATAGCGCTGGCCGCCGCTGACATTGATCGCCTGCCACTGCTCCGGCCCCTCGAACACATTGCCGTAGCGTGCCTTGAACATCTCGGCGGTCAGCGCCTTTTCCAGCGTTTCCTGAATTTCGGCATTGCTGGGCCAAATATCGCGCATGAAGACGGGGTTGCCGTCGCTGTCCTCGCCCAGCGGGTCATTGAACAGATCAACACTCATATTGCCCGCCAGCGCATAGGCGACGACCAGCGGCGGGCTGGCGAGATAATTGGCGCGCACCTGCTGCTGCACCCGCCCCTCGAAATTGCGGTTGCCCGACAGCACCGAGGTGACCAGCAGATCGCCGGCCTCGACCGCCTCGGAGATATCGTCGGGCAGCGGGCCGGAATTGCCGATACAGGTGGTGCAGCCATAGCCGACGAGATTGAAGCCCAGCGCGTCGAGATCGTCCTGCACGCCGGCTGCCGCGAGATAGTCGGTGACCACCTGCGAGCCGGGCGCCAGCGAGGTTTTCACCCAGGGCTTGACCGTCAGCCCCTTTTCCCGCGCCTTCTTGGCAACCAGCCCGGAGGCGAGCATCACGCTGGGATTTGAGGTATTGGTGCAGGAGGTGATGGCGGCAATCACGACATCGCCGTGACCGAGCGCATACTCGCCGTCGCCGACCGGCACCTTGCGGTCGGTGTCGTCGACATTGCCTTGCAGATGCTGCTTGAAAGCCGGCGCCGCCTGCGACAGCGGAATGCGGTCTTGCGGCCGTTTCGGCCCGGCAATGGACGGCTCCACCGTTGCCAGATCGAGTTCCAGAGTATCGGTGAAGACGGGGTCGGGTGTATCGGTATCGCGCCACATGCCTTGCGCCCTGGCATAGGCTTCGACCAATTGGACGCGGTGTTCGTCGCGCCCCGAAAAGCGCAGATAGCGCAGCACTTCCTCATCAATCGGGAAAAAGCCGCAGGTCGCGCCGTATTCCGGCGCCATATTGCCGATCGTGGCGCGGTCGGCAAGCGGCAGGTCGGCGAGACCGGGGCCGTAGAACTCGACGAATTTGCCGACCACACCCTTTTCCCGCAGCATTTGCGTTACCGTCAGCACCAGATCGGTCGCGGTCGTCCCCTCTTTCAGCTTGCCGGACAGGCGGAAACCGACAACCTCGGGAATCAGCATCGAAATCGGCTGGCCCAGCATTGCCGCCTCGGCCTCGATGCCGCCGACACCCCAGCCCAGAACCGCCAGACCGTTGACCATTGTCGTGTGACTGTCGGTCCCGACCAGCGTGTCGGGATAGGCAACCATGCGCCCGTCCTGATCGCGATCGGTCCAAACGGTCTGGGCAAGATATTCGAGATTGACCTGATGGCAGATGCCCGTGCCCGGCGGCACCACGCGGAAATTATCGAACGCCTGCTGACCCCAGCGGAGGAATTCATAGCGCTCCTTATTGCGCTCGAATTCGAGATCGACATTGCGCTGAAAGGCGCCGGGGCTGCCGAATTCATCGACCATGACCGAGTGATCGATCACCAGATCGACCGCCGAGAGCGGATTGATCCGCTCCGCCTTGCCGCCGAGCCGGTCGATTGCGCCCCGCATCGCCGCCAGGTCGGCGACCGCCGGCACGCCGGTGAAGTCCTGCATCAGCACCCGTGCTGGGCGATAGGCAATTTCATGCGGGCTGGAACGCGTCTCGACCCATTCGGCAAATTTCTTGATGTCATCGACGGTAACCGTGACATCATCCTGATAGCGCAGCAGATTCTCGAACAGCACCTTGAGCGAGAACGGCAGCCGCGCAATGTCGGCAACGGCCTCGCATGCCTTGGGAAGGCTGAAGAAATCGTATTCCTTGCCGTCAACCGTCAGGGTATCGCGGGTATTCAGACTGTCTTTGCCGGTCGTGGTGCTCACGTCGCGCTCTCAAATCTCGGGTTTTTGATGATGCCGCCCTTTGCCGGGCTTTCTCCGCTAGATAGCGCGGCGAGCCTCCGAATTGAAGGCAATACGGGGAAGGATGGGTGACTTGTTCGATGCGGCGCGGCATACCGGCCCCATGTCCGCAAGCACTGCCGCCCTGACCGCGCTGCTCGGCCCCGCCCCGTCATCCTGCCGGATTGTGGCCGAGGCCATGAGCTTGCGTCGCGGTGAACGCCTTGTGCTCGCGGATCTTTCATTCCGGGTCGATCCCGGCACGGCGCTGGCCGTCCGCGGGGCGAACGGCAGCGGTAAGACGACATTGCTGCGCGCCCTGGCCGGTTTCATCGCTCCCGTTGCGGGGTATCTGACCATCGCGTCGGATAAGGACCCGGTCGAGCCCGCCTGCGCCTGGCTCGGGACGATCAGCGGGCTGAAACCGATCGAAACCCCGCGTCACCATGCGGCTGCCTGGAGCGGGCTGAAATCCGGTGATGCGCGCGTCTCGGAAACGCTGCGACTATTCGGCCTGGCCGAGCTTGCGGAGCGACCGGCGCGGATGCTGTCCTCTGGCCAGAAACAGCGTGCCGCACTTGCCCGGCTGGCCCTCAGCGCCGCCCCGATCTGGCTGCTCGACGAGCCGGGATCTTTTCTCGACGATCAGGGCGGCGCCTTGCTCGCCGAACTGGTCGACGCCCATTGCGCCCGCGGCGGCCTCGCGGTGATGGCAACCCACAGCGCCATGGCGCTGACAGCGCCGGTCACCGTCTTGCGATTGGGCAGTTGAGTTCATGAAGGAGAGAAGGGTGGATGACGGGCGCCTCTGCGATCGCCGGGAACCGGTCTCATGAAAGGCTTTTTTGCGCTGCTGGCGCAGGAGCTGCGCCTCGCTGTCGGTCAGCTCGGCGATGTGCTGACCGTCCTGCTGTTTTTCCTGTTGGTCGGCGCCTTGGTGCCGCTTGGTGTCGGCCCCGGCCCGGATCTGCTGGCGCGCATCGCGGCGCCGATGATCTGGCTCGCCGCCCTGCTCGCCGCGCTGCTCGGCTTTGACCGCCTGTTCCAGCCCGATTTCGAGGAAGGACGGCTGGAGCTGTTTGCCCTATCACCGCTGCCATTGGAGGCGGTGGCGGCGGCCAAGGCGCTGAGCCACTGGCTCACGACCGGCTTGCCTGTGGTGCTTTTGGCGCCGCTATTGGCGATGATCCTGGCCTTACCGCTTGCCGGCCTGCCGGTGCTGTTGCTCAGCCTGGCGGTCGGCAGCCTGTCGCTCAGCCTGCTCGGCACCGCCGGCAGCGCGCTGGTGCTCGGCGCGCGGCGCGCCGGCATGCTTACCGCCGTCCTGTTGCTGCCGCTCTGCGCCCCTGTCCTGATCTTCGGCACGGCGGCGGTCGAGGCGAGCCTGACCGGCGCCACGCCACGCCCGCATCTGTTGCTGCTGACGGCGCAGACGGTACTGATGGCGGCGGTCGGCCCGGTTGCCGCCGCCGCGGCCCTGAAAGAGGCGCTGCGCTGATCAGGGTCTGTCCTGTCCGCGGGCACGAAAATAGAAAAACGCGAAATTCGGTCGCAAAACCGTCACAGAAACGGCGAGACTGACCTATATTGGGCTAACGACATTCAGTGAGTGCACATCGGTGTTTTCAACTTTTGCCAACCCTGCCCGTTTTCGCCGTCTGGCCGATGCCGTCCTGCCCTGGGCCGTCGGGCTGACGGCGGTATTGATGGCGGCGGGGCTGTATACGGGCCTGATCGCCTCGCCCCCCGATTATCAGCAATCCGAGACGGTACGCATCATGTATGTGCACGTTCCGGCGGCATGGATGGCGCTGTTCGTCTATGCCACCATGGCGACGGCGGCCTTTATCGCGCTCATCTGGCGGCACACGGTTGCCGAGCTGTATGTGTTGGCCGCTGCCCCGATCGGCATGGTGTTCACCGCGCTCTGCCTTGTCACGGGTATGTTATGGGGCGAGCCGATGTGGGGCACCTGGTGGGTCTGGGACGCCAGGCTGACCTCCGTGCTGGTCCTGTTCTTCATCTATTGCGGCTATCTTGCCCTGGTGCACGCCTTCGATGACCGCAGCCGCGGTCTGCGCAGCGGCGCGGTGCTGGTGCTGATCGGCGTCGTCAACCTGCCGATCATCAAGTTCTCGGTCGATTGGTGGAATACCTTGCATCAGCCTGCCAGCGTCAGCCGACTCGATGCCCCGGCGCTGCATGCCGACATGCTGACGCCGCTGCTGCTGATGGCCGCGGCTTACATGGCGCTGTTCACTGTGCTTGCGATCTGGCGCCTGCGCGGCGAGTTGGCGGCGCAGCGCCTGCGGGTCGCCGGCATGGGCCGCGCGCCGGCTACCGGCCGCGTCGAACCGGCGGAGGCACGCCATGCCTGATGCGCTGATCACTTATTTCGCTATGGACGGCTATGCGCTCTATGTCTGGCCGTCCTATGCACTCAGCCTGATCGCGCTGGTCCTGCTCGGCGTACACAGTTTTCGTCGCATGAAGAAACTGGAAGCCGAGGCCGCGCGCCAACGCAAGGCGGAAACGAGATGAGCCGCAAGAATCGCCGCATCATGGTTCTCGCTCTGGTGCTGATCGGCGTCGGCACCGCCGCTGCGCTGACCCTGGTTGCGCTTGAGGACAATGTCGCCTTTTTCTACAGCCCCTCGGACATCGCCGCACGCGGCGCGCCGCCGGCGGAGCGCTTCCGGCTGGGCGGTCTGGTTGCACGGGATTCCGTGAGCCGCGAGGACGGCACGCTGCGTATTGCCTTCGACATCACGGACGAC
Organism: uncultured Rhodospirillales bacterium; assembly: GCA_964598335.1. Lineage (GTDB taxonomy): Bacteria > Pseudomonadota > Alphaproteobacteria > CAZRBL01 > CAZRBL01 > CAZRBL01. Next base: position 17,703 of record CAZRBL010000028.1, on the reverse strand, counting down.
GTCGAAACCATTCCGGTGATTTACACCGGCGTCCTGCCCGATCTGTTTCGCGAAGGTCAGGGAGTCGTTGCCGAGGGAACGCTGGGGAATGACGGCGTCTTCACCGCCCTGGAAGTGCTGGCCAAGCACGACGAAAACTATATGCCGCCCGAGGTTGCCGACGCCCTCGAACGCGCCCGCACCGCCGAAACCCTGATCGAGCCGGGAAGTTAGTCATGATCCCTGAACTCGGCCATTTCTGCCTGATCCTGGCACTTGTCCTCGCCGCAGCGCAATCCGTTGCCGGGCTGCTGGGGCCGGCGCGACGCATGCCGGCGCTGACGGCGATGGCGGAACAGGCGTCATACGGCCAGTTGCTGTTTTGCGGGCTCGCCTTCGGCGCGCTGACCTGGGCCTATGTCGTGTCGGATTTCAGCGTCTGGAATGTGGTCCAGAACAGCCATTCGCTGAAGCCGATGCTGTACAAGGTCTCCGGCGTCTGGGGCAATCACGAAGGCTCACTGCTGCTATGGATATTCATTCTGGCGCTATTCGGGGCCATGGTCGCCTGGTTCGGCGGCAATCTGCCCGAGAGCCTGCGCGGGCGGGTACTCGGCGTGCAGGGGCTGGTCGGTCTCGGCTTCCTGTTATTCTGCGTGCTGACCTCGAACCCGTTCCTGCGGGTCGATCCGGCGCCGCTCGACGGCAATGACCTCAATCCGCTGCTGCAGGACCCCGGCCTCGCCTTTCACCCGCCCTTTCTCTATCTCGGCTATGTCGGCTTTTCCGTCTCCTTCAGCTTTGCCGTCGCGGCGTTGATCGAAGGCCGCATCGATGCCGCCTGGGCGCGTTGGGTCCGGCCCTGGACGCTGGCCGCCTGGTCGGCGCTGACGCTGGGCATCGCGTTGGGATCCTGGTGGGCCTATTATGAACTCGGCTGGGGCGGCTGGTGGTTCTGGGACCCGGTGGAGAATGTCTCCTTCATGCCCTGGCTGGCCGGGACGGCGCTGCTGCATTCGGCGATCGTCACCGAAAAGCGCAATGCGCTGAAATCCTGGACCCTGTTACTGGCAATTATGGCGTTCAGCCTGTCCTTGCTCGGGACATTCGTGGTGCGCTCGGGTCTGCTGACCAGCGTTCATGCCTTCGCGGTCGATCCCGACCGGGGGTTGTTCATACTCGGCCTGTTCGCGCTCGCCACCGGCGGCAGCCTGCTGCTTTATGCGATGCGGGCGCATAAGCTCGACCCCGGGGGCCTGTTCCAGCCGATCAGCCGCGAAGGCGCGCTGGTAGTCAATAACCTGCTGCTTTGCACCTCATTGCTGACGGTGTTCATCGGCACGTTCTATCCGCTGGTCGTCGAGGCGCTGGGTGAGCGTATTTCCGTCGGCCCTCCCTTCTTCAACGCCACTTTCGTGCCGCTGATGATTCCGTTGATTGCCGTTCTGGGCATCGGCCCACTGCTGGCCTGGAAACGGGCCGATCTGGCGGGCAGTCTGCAACGACTGAAACTGGCAGGGCTTTTCACCGGCGCGGCCGTGCTGGTCGCGGCCTATTTGCAAGGCTTCCAGCCGGTGATGGCGCTGGTCGGCCTGGCCATGGCCGCCTGGGCTTTCGGCTCCGCGATCACGGAACTGAGCGACCGTATCCGCCTCGGCGCTGCGCCGCTTGACGAAAGCCTGCGACGCCTGCGCAGCCTGCCGCGCAGCGCTATCGGCACGACCCTGGCGCATGCCGGGCTGGGAATCGCCATTGCCGGCATGACCGGCGGCGCCGGCTGGATGAAGGAAGAGATCGCCCTGCTGCGCGCAGGCGACAGCCTGACCCTCAGCGGATATGAAGTCACTCTCGATCAGGTCCGCCCGATCGAGGGGCCGAATTATCTCTCCGATGAAGGTATCATCACCGTGCGCCGCGACGGCGATATCGTGGCAAGGCTGACCCCTGAGCTGCGCTGGTATCCCGTGGCCGCGCAACGGACCACCGAGGCAGCCATCCACACGACCTGGCTGGCCGATCTTTACGCTGCCATCGGCAAGCCCGAAGCGATCCGGACCGAGGACGGTCCGCGTGCGGCGGAGGGCGGAGAATGGATTGTCCGCTTCTATATCCACCCGCTGGTCCCCTGGATCTGGATCGGCTGCAGCGTCATGGTGCTCGGCGGGCTGGTCTCGCTCTCCGACCGCCGCCTTCGCCTTGCCGTGACCAGGCGGCATTCGGAAACCGGCCCCATCGCCCAGCCCGCATAGCGCGTGATGAAACGTCTGCTGGTTGCGATACCGCTTTTGCTGGTCGTCGGGCTGATCGCCCTGCTGGGCCTTCAGGGCCTTCAGGACGGCCGCAACCCGGCACTGATCGACTCGCCGCTGGTCGACGTGCCGGCGCCGGATTTCACCCTGCCGCCTTTGCTGGAAACGGCACCCGGCTTCGCCCGTTCGGATCTGCTTGGCGAAGTTACCGTAGTGAACATATTCGCCAGCTGGTGCGCGCCCTGCCGCGTCGAGCACCCGATCCTCATGCGGCTCGCCGAGCAGGAAGGCGTGCGCGTCTTCGGCCTCGCCTATAAGGACGAAGCCGACGCAATAGCCGCCTATCTCGAAGAGGTCGGCAATCCCTTCACCGCGATCGGCGCCGATCTCGACGGTCAGGCGGCCATCCAATGGGGCGCCTATGGCGTGCCGGAAACCTATGTCATTGATGCCGGCGGCATGATCCGGTTCCGCCACCCCGGATTGCTGACCCCGGCGCATCTGAATCAGACGGTTTTGCCCCTGATCGAGGAATTACGGTCGTGAAGACGTTTCTGGTCCTGCTGATGCTGGCGGTTGCCGGCGTCGCTCAAGCACGCGAGCCGAGCGAGATCATGGCCGACCCCGCCCTCGAAGAACGAGCCCGTTCGCTGTATCAGGAATTGCGTTGCCTGGTCTGTCAGAATGAGACCATCGACAGCTCCAACGCCCCGCTGGCCGCCGATCTGCGCGCGGTGGTACGGAAGCGCCTGGTGGCCGGCGACAGCGACGCCGAGATCCTCACCTTCCTCGAAAGCCGCTATGGCGATTTTGTCCGGATGACGCCGCCGATACGCATCAGCACATGGGCTTTGTGGTTCGGGGCGCCGCTCGCCATGCTGCTCGCCATCGGTGTTCTTGGCTGGCTGACACTGCGCCGCCGCTCGACGCCGGAAACCACCGCCGACGCTCCTCTCAGCGCCGAAGAGACGGCTCGCGCCGATGCATTGCTGCGGGCGGGTCAGGAGCGATCATGATCGCCTTCTGGCTGATCGCCGCAGGGCTCAGCGTTGTCGCCGCGGTGATCCTTCTCAGACCGCTGAGCGGACGGCTGCGCAGCGAGGACAGTGATCGCGCGCTCGCGGTTTATCGCGATCAGCTCGCCGAAATCGCCCGTGATCAGGAACGCGGTCTGCTCGAAGCGGAGGAGGCTGCGGCGGCTGAACGCGAAGTGAAGCGGCGCATGATCTCGGCGAGCGAAACAACACCGGGCGAGCCGGCCCGGCTGGTCCCGCGCTGGGCGCAAGCCGTCGTTGTCGTCTGCGTCCCGGCGCTCGGCCTCGCTCTTTATCTAAGCCAGGGCAACCCGGATTTACCGGCGCTGCCGATTGCTGAACGACCGGCAACGCTGATGCAGGAGCGTGCGGCCATCCGTGCCGAGATCGCCGAGCTGAGCCGGACCATTCGCGACAATCCGCAAGCGCTGCGGCCCTATCTGGCGCTGGCCGATGCGCATATCGCCCTGCAACAATATCGCGCCGCGGTTACGCCGCTGGAACAAGCCGTTATGCTGACCGATCGCGCGCCGCCGCTGGTCTATGCGCTGGCCGAAACGCTGATCCGGGCGAATGACGAAACCGTGGGCGAGCGCGCCCGTGAATTGCTTGACGAGGTTGTCGAGAAGGTCCCGAACGACCCGCGCGCCCGCTATCTGCTGGCGGTTGCCGATGAGCAGCAGGGCCGCGCCGATATCGCCCTAGGGAAGATGCAGGGAATTCTGCGCGATCTGCCGGCAAGCAGCGACATGCGGCCCTTGCTGATCGCCCGCATTGCTGAGCTTTCCGAGCAGACCGGCATTCCGGTTCCGCCCCCGCCCGCGATGCCCGCTCTGGACGAGGAGACCGTCAGCGCGGCGCAAGACATGTCAGCGGAGGACCGTGAGGCGATGATTGACGGCATGGTCGCGTCCCTCGCGGCAAGGCTGGAAGAACAGCCCGACGATGTTGAAGGCTGGCTGCGCCTGACGCGTTCCTATCAGGTCCTGGGGCGGCAGGAAGATTTCATCGCCGCCGCCGAACGCGCCGTGGCATTGGCGCCGGCCGACCCGCAGGCGATCTATTTCGGCGCCATGGCGGCAGAAGTCGACGGCCGGTATGAAACCGCAATCGCGCGTCTTGAGGACCTGCTTGCCCGCCTGCCCAAAGACGCGCCGATCATCGACGCGGTGCGCGACAATATCGCGGCGTTACGGGCCGAACTTTAAGAGCCCGTCGCGGCCGGTCTGGCCCCGCGCCGGGCCCCGGCTCCAGAGCGTTTTCCTTTGTTTTTGATCCGGTCCACCCCTGCACCCCCGCCCCGCCTCCCCGGACAGGATACTTGCAGGGGAGGCGGGGCGGGGGTGCAGGGGTGGAGCGGAACGATCGGAAAATGCTCTAATTCCTCCGCTTCCAGCCATCGCAAAGCGCATGGACGCGCCGATACTCGCTTGGACGGTCGACGGCGTTCTGGAAACGGTTGCGGTCGCGCTGATACTCGGCGCTGACCGCGTCTATCGCGGCGCCGATGCGGTTTTCGAGGGTCTTCTGAACCCGCTGCATGTCGCCGATATCGCTGACATAGCGGACGCCGAGTCCGCCGACCGCATCCTGTGCCGCACGCCTGAAACGCTCCGCATAGCGGGCGGCCAGATTATGATCGACGCGGACATGCTTCATCTCATGTTCCATCACCGCATCATGCTCGCAGGTGCCCGGCGGGTACTCACGCGCGATCAGCACCTCCGGCCGTGAGCGCACGACGATCTCGACGGTGGAAATCCAGACACAGGCCTGATCGCCGAAGATGCGCCCGTCGAAATCGACGATATAATTCACATTGATGCCGCTTCTGGTGATGCCGGCGATATGCGGATTGACGACGTCACGGATCAGCTGCGTGTCGACATCGAACCGCCGCAGATCGTCAAGAGACGGGCTGAAATCCGTGCTCGGCGCCTGAATATCGGTCGTCACCTCGACGGTTGCCGCTGCCGGGCGCGGGCAGTCATCGAACGACGCCAGCAGAAGCCCGGCGCCCAAAGTCATGGTCAGGGGATCGAAACCAAGCACGACGCTTTCCCAAAAATCATCGAGCGCATAATATGGCTCAAGCAATTACCGGTGACCAGTAATTGCTGCATCGCCCTCAGGTCGATAGACCATGGTCATGCGGTCCAGCCATGTCACCATAGAGCACCTGATCGCCCGAGGGCTTGTCCCTGCCGATCGGCAAGAGGCATTGCAGCGGGTCGAACAGCGCTACGCTGTCGCGGTGACCGAGGAAATCGCGCAGGCGATCAAGGGAGGCGAAGAGGACCCGCTTGCGCGGCAATTCATCCCCGATGCGCAGGAACTGAACCGGACCGAGGAAGAATTGACCGATCCGATCGCCGATCGGCCGTTCTCCCCGGTACCCGGAATCGTGCACCGACATCCGGATCGGGTATTGCTGAAAGCAACGACGCTGTGCCCCGTTTATTGCCGTTTCTGTTTTCGGCGGGAGATGATCGGCCCGAAACAGGATGCGTTGAGTCATGAGGAACTTGCCGCCGCGCTCGACTACATTGCTGCGCATGGTGAAATCTGGGAGGTCATCCTGACCGGCGGCGACCCGCTTATCCTGTCGCCGCGCCGGCTTGAGCACTTGATCGACGGCTTGGCCGCTTGCACGCATCTAGGCGTACTGCGCCTGCACAGCCGCGTGCCGACGGTCAGCCCGGGACGCATCACTGACAGGCTGATCGACACCTTGCGACAATGGCCGCGACAGCTCTGGCTGGCGGTGCATGTCAACCACGCGAACGAGTTGACCGATCAGGCCTTGGCGGCGCTTGACCGGCTGCGTCGAAGCGGTATCGGCCTTGTGTCACAAACTGTTCTGCTCAAGGGCATCAACGACGATGTCGAAACGCTCGAGACCCTGTTCCGCCGCCTCGTCGCGGCCGGGGTCAAGCCGTATTATCTGCATCACCCGGATCTGGCGCCCGGCACCGGCCATTTCCGCCTGCCCCCCGAAACCGGCCTCGCTCTGATGGCGGCGCTCGGGCAGCGGGTCTCGGGGCTGTGCCTGCCGAGCTATGTCATCGATCCGCCGGACGGCAGCGGCAAACGCCCGGTCGCCGACTGGCTGGCAACCCGCCCGGGGCCGGATTCCGGTTAATCGGCTCAGCCCCATTGCCAATCTTCACGACAATCCGACTGAAAAAGCCGCCTTTGGGCGGCTTTTTGTTTAGCGGGGGATGCCGACAAAGGTGCCGTTGTTCTGGCGGGCGACCTCGCGCATCAGCGTGCTGAAGCGGGTGGTGTTCGCCGAGCCGGTGAAGCCGATGGCATGAACCCGTGCCAGGCGCTCACCGGTGATACGGTTGGTGTTGATCCGGTTCAGCGTCTCGATCACGGTGTCATAGCCGCCGCCATTATATTCATCGCCGAGGATATAGATGGCCAGATCGGTGCCCGGCTCGGCATAGGTCCGCAGCGCCTCTTCCAGCCCCTCGACCGGGCTGCTGTTTGAATTCGACTGCCATTGGCGCAGCAGGCGCAAGGCGGACGCCCGCTGCCGACCGGTATCCTCGATCCAACGGCCGCGGCTGCCGGGGCGCAGATAATTGCCCATATCGTTCATGATCTGAAAGCCGCGCACATCGGGATGGATGTCGAGAATGTTCTCCATCTGAGCAACGACGGTGCTCCAGATACTGCGCATGCTGCCTGAGGTATCGATGATAAAGATGATGTAATCGCTGTCGACCGGAATGCCGCCGACCTCATCATCGCGTTCTGGCGGCGGCGGGGCATTACTTGCCCTTAAAGCGGCAAGGCGCATGCTCTCAAGTGCAGCGCGCAGGCCGTCATTCTTGTCGTCCATGATATCGAGCTGCCGATCCAGCTCGGAAACCGCCTGCGCCGCCGCGCCGCTGCGGGTTTCCAGCCTCGCGATCTGTCGGGCATTGCCCGCAACGCTCGCATCAAGGCTTTCGGACGCTGCCGCAATACGGTCAAGCCGCGTTTCGGTCTCGGCAATCTGCTGCAGCAATGCCTGCGCCTGGCTGACATCGAAGAAATCCTCGAATTCGCCGTCCTTGGCCAGCAGAATCAGCAGCAGGACGGCGCCGAAGCCGCAGGTAATCACATCGAGAAATGACAGGCTGAAAATATCGAATTCGCGGCGCCGGCGCATGCTTTTTCTCCTTAGGGCCAGGTCGCCGCCGGGCTGATCATCGTGCCGCCCGAAGAGCGAGTCCAATCCCAATAGGCCTGCGCGGCAAACGGATCGCCTTCCAGGGGCAGCAGCACGACATTGACGGTGACATTGCCGCGCGACAATTGCCGGACGCTCTGCCCGAACAGGCGCAGCCTGCATTCGCCGCTGATCCGCCGCGCGCGGCCGACCGCCTCGCTGCAGACGCTGCTGTTGCGCAGGCCGATAAAGTCCTCCACGCCCAGCGTCGGCAGCCCGTCAGTAATCACATAGAGATCGGTCAGATCGGGCATCGCCGCCCGCATCCGGCTGAGCGCCTTGTTCAGATCGGTCCCGTTCTCCGGCACGAGACCGTCGATCTCGGCCGCCAGCTGCTGCAAGGCGCGGTCATTGCGCGCCGATCGGTTGGCTGCCGCCACGACCCGGGCATCGTCATTGAAGGCAACCACGGTAACCTCGGCGTTCGCCGGCAGCCGCGCCAGCAGCCAGCGGGCGACGCGTTTGGTCCGTTGCCATTTTGCACCGGCCTGTTTTTCCGCCGCGGGCGCAACGGTCAGGGCGATGATATCGCGCAGCGTCTCCGCGGCCATTGACGCGCTGTGATCGAGCAGAATGCCGATCCGGCGGCCCTCAACCCGCAGACCGATCAAATAGGTCTCTTCGGTCGTGCCGCTGAGGCGAACCGGATCGGGGGCCTGCTCGGGCGGTGCCGCGCCCATGACGCTTTTTTCCAGATCGGCGATCTGGATCTGGCCCTCTTCCAGCGCCTGGGCGCTGTCTTCGGCCTGCTCCGTCAACTCTTCGATTTCGCCCTGCAATGACGCGATTGCCCGCTCCTGCTGCTGTACTGTCGCCTGCTTTGCCGTAAAGTCGGCACTCGCCCGACGTTCCTGCTCCTGCAGCGCCTCCAACTCACCCTGAAGACGCTCGATCTCATCGCTTGGGATGCTGGTTTCGGCATTGAACTTGATCAGCATGAAGATCAGCAAAACCGCACCCAGCCCGCAGGACATGACGTCGAGAAAGGCGAGATTGAAACTATCCGAGCGGCGGCGACGCAGCATGGAGCGAAACCGTCAATGCAGATGCTTGAGCAGGTATTTTTCGCAATGCGCCTGAGTATCGACGACCATGCCGTCCTGCAATCGCTGCAGCTGGTGGAAGAGGAACATCAGAATGATGCTGATGAACAGCGCCACCAGGGTCGAATTGAACGCGATGCCCAGGCTGTCGACCATGCCGGCGATGTCGCCCGCCAATGCCGCATCGGCCTGGGCCAGCGCCTGACCGATGCCCCGGACTGTGCCGATAAAGCCGATCGAGGGAATCGCCCAGATAAGGTAGCGGATCATCGAGTTTTCGCTCTCGAGCCGAACCGCCATCGATTCCACGCTCGCCGCAAGCGCATCCGAGGCGTTCTGGATGTCGTCGGTGTGAACATAACGACGGATGCAGGACAGCCAGGTCTGCACCAGCGGCGCGTGCTGAACCTTGCTGTTCTCCAACTCACGCTCGAGATATCTGAGCAAGGCATGCTTGTCGTTCTCATCGAATGCGGGCGGTGCCGCGGCCGGCTGTTCCGCTGACTCTCCGGCCGCCGACCGGTTATATCGCGGACCTGACCCGGACAGCTCAGCCCGCAACTCGGCGGCCTCCTCACCCGGGTTTTTCAACGATTCCATAAAATCGACGCCGAACAGATAGCGTTCCGACAACAGCGCAAATCCCTTCACCGCCATCAAATACATGCCCCACAACATCAGCGTGATGCAGATCTGCTGTTCGATATCCTTGATGATGACGAAAAAATTGCGCGGTGCGGACTGACCCTGTGCTGCCGCATCGGCAAGCGCCTGGGCGGCCTGGGGCGTCACCAGCCCGGCGTATAAAAGTTGCACCAGGACGACGGAGGCCAGTAAGGCAAGCAGGCTGGCGATGAAACCGCGCATGATCAGATATCCACCGGAAAGGTAGCGGGAGCGTTCAGGCTGATTTTCTGTGCCGCCGCCTGAATACCGAGGAGCGCCAGCAATGCCAGGATAACGGCAAGGATCAGGCGCCGCCGAAATCCGACTTTTGCCTGATCCGGGCTTTGAGCAGTTTTTCTCATTGATACCTCGCCAAACGGAAACCGATGCTTTCATCCGCCGCCTGCCCCTGACGCCGAAAAGCCGCGCGCAATTCGCTGAAGCGTGCGGTTCGATAGCTGGCGCCCTTGACAACGTGGCCGATGCCGCGGGATGCGCCCATCCAGTCGGTCAGCGGCCCCTCGGGCGGCGGCTGGTTAGTATAACGGTCATGCACCCATTCGCTGACATTTCCGGCAAGATCCTGCAGCCCGGCCCTCTCGGTTCTGAAACTGCCAACCGGCGCCTTGCCGGCATGGCCGTCATTATAGCGCCCGATGACAAGCGAAAGCGAACCGCGAGCACTTTCATCAGCCAAATTGGCGGCATTGGCCGGCACGATTTCCGCATCGCCCCAGACAAACATCGTCTCGGTCGGCCGGCCGGCACGGCGCGCCGCCCATTCCCACTCAGCCTCGGTCGGCAGGCGATAGCCGTTAGACCCCGGATCGATCCCGGCATAACGTCCATCATGGATGAGGTAGAAGGGCGGCAGCCCGTCCTGTACGCTCAGCCAATTGGCAAAACGGGCCGCGTCGAGCCAGCTGATATTGCTGACCGGCAGATCCGGTTCAGATGCTGCCGCAACCGGTGTGACACCGCCCTGCGCCTGCGCGAAGGCAGCATATTGCGCTTGGGTGATTTCCGTCTTCGAGAGAAAAAACGGGCGCGAGAACAAAACCTCGCGCTCAAACTCGTTACGGAACCGTCCGCGTTCGCCCGGCGGACTGCCCAGCGTCACCCGGTTCGGGTCAAAGCGCAGCATCTCGATGCCGAGCCGCTGCGCCGTCGTCTGCTCACCGGCCGCGCGACGGGCCTCGAATTCAGTCAGCAGAGAGACGGAAACACGGCGCGGCGTGTCGGGATCGGGCGTCAGACGCCGCGTTACGGTTCGATATCCCTGACGGCTGAACGTTGCCTCGAGCGGGACCGCGGAAAGATCCATGGTCACCGGCGTGCGGCCCACCGGTCGGCCGTCAATCGCCAAATCGGCTTCCGGCTCGGCCGCAAAGGTAACGGTGCCGACAAGCGGCTCCAGCGAGAAGGTGAGCGCCCGCGATGCTCCGGGCGACAGACGCACTGTCTGCGTGGCGTCCGAATAGCCCTGCTTGCTATAGCTGATCCTGACCGGGCGGTCGGCGGCGACAGGAATATCCCGCCCGGGCTTCTCGTTGCGACCATCAACCAGCAGCACGCCGCCGGTCGGCGCGACCTGAACCCGGACCGTTCCGCCCAGAGCTTCGAGGCGATAATCGCGCTCGATCACGGGCTGCGTCTTCAGCGCGCGGACCTGCTCGCGCACCGGCAGATATGACGGCAGAGCCAGAGCGATTTCGTAATCGCCGGCCGGGCGCTCAACGCGCAGCGGCGTTACGCCGACGGCGACATCGTTCAGCGTCACATCGGCACCGGGCGGGCGGCTGTTGAGATCAAAGGTGACCGTTGCGGGCTGCAGGACAAAGCTGATCGTCGCGGTTTCCGCCCGCTTCACCTCGACGGTTTGCGTTTCGACGCGATGCAGCGGGCTGTCGGCGGTGATCTCATGGCGGCCGGGCTCCAATTCGATGGACAGCGCGGCGTCGATTGCCGCGAGTTCGTCATTGACGAGCCAGCGCATATCCTCGACCGGAGGAACGCTTGAAGCAGACAGCAGCGACGGGCGAGGCTGGAGGGTAACGGACAGCGTGCCGGCAACAGCGCGCTCCGTGGAGATTTCCTCAGAGAAATAAAGCGGGGCCGAAACCGTCAGCGTGGCGATATCCGACACGGTGTACAGCCGGTCAGCGATAACGACGCCGATACCGCTATCGATCGACACGCGCTTGGTCCCGGAGATTTCGTTGGGGCCGATCTCAAGCGCATACCCCTTGACGAAGCCGAGCCAGACTATCGCTGCCAGCGCAGCGATCAGAAGCAGAGTTCCGCCGAAAACCGTAACGAAGAGATAGCGTGTCCGGCTGCGGCTGACGATCGGATCAAATTTGTTCATCGGTAATGACCTCGACCGAAATCGGCGCGGCGGCATCGGGCGGCACCCGCAGGGGCACCCGCTTGGACCGATATCCCTGCCTGCGCCCTTCGAGCACATAATCGCCGGGCGTCAATTCAATGGTTCGCCCTTCGGTCAGGCCGACGCGACCGACGCCGATCACACGGATTTCGGTCTGTCCGTCGGAACGGACGAATACCGGGACCTTGCGCGTATAGAGCGCGAGCTGCTCATCGATCCCGGTGAGCGCCTCTTGCAGCGTCGGGCTCAACGGCGCCAGCGCGGCACTCTGTTCCATTGCCGCCTGCGCCGCATTTCTGATGGCCGGATCACTCAATCGGTCGGGATCACGGATGAAGGGCCGCAGACGATCCTGCGCCGCCTTGATGTCGGTCGCCAGATCGAGCATCGCCTGAAGCCTTGGATGGCCGACAAATTCCGACAGGCCGCGTCGCGAAGCCTCAACCACCTCACCCCAGCGATCCGTCTCCGCCGCCCGGTCAAGATCGGCAAGCAGCGCGTCGAGACGTTGGTCTCGTTCCGCTGACCCAAGGCGTTCGGCAAGGCTTTGCGTTTCCACGCTGCCGGGGCGTATGCGTTGCGCCGCAGCAAGCGCCTGACGCGCCGTTGTCAAATCGCCGCCGGAAAGGGCACCCTCGGCACGACGGATCTCAGCCGCAAAGCGTTCGTCGTCGATCATGCCTTCAAGCTGTTGCAGGCGGGACCGCGCCGCTTCGCGTGCCGGATCGATGGCCAAAACCTCGCGCAATTCGGCGATTTCCCTGGCCACATTGTTCTCGATGTCGGCAATCCGCGCGCGCTCGAGCAGACGCAGCACCTCCGGCAAGGCCGCGATGCGTGAGGCCAGCGCCGTGGCCGCATCATCACCGGGCCGGATGGACAGGGCCCGATCGACCGCTAACCCGGCACGGGCGGCATCATCGGCGGCAAAGGCCGCCTCCGCCGCGGCAAGCTGCTCATCAAAGGCAGCGTTCCAATCCTGATAAAGCGCACGAATGCCCGCCTCGGCCTCGGCAAGTCGATCGAGAGCGAGGCTGTAATCCTCCTGGGCGAAGGCAATCACCGCGGCCTCCTCCTGCGCCAACGCCTCAGCCAGACGCTGCGGTGCCCAATCCGCCAGCCCGGGCGCCTCGGTCAGCGGCTTGACCGCCTCGGTAAACACCGCCAAGGCCGCCATAAAGCTCTCCCTGGCGGCATCGGTTTGTCTCGCTGCCGGTGCCGGCTCGGGGCTCTCTTCATCAAGCTCTAGAGCATTTTCAACCACCGTCTCCGGCTGATCTGGCTCGCTGAGATACTGATAGCCGGCCATTACCCCGACGGCGATCAGCACAAGCAGAACGACGATGATGACGCGCAACACAACGTCGCGCCGCGACGCCTGCTGTGCCGCTTGCAGATTGCGGTCGATCATGCCCGCCTATCGGCGCCGGTGGCCGCAGTTGTAAGGGTCTTAAAGAAGCTCGTCAGGCGTGCGCTCCAGGGCATGGATTTCCTGCAACACTGCGCGCCATTGGGCATATTGCTCGCCGGCGGTGCCGGACAGCTGGACCGTGCGGTCTTCGATCTCGAAGACCTGCGGGCTGATTTCGATATCAAGCGACATGCCGATCTCGTCGAGTTCGGCCTGTGCCGCGCGGGCCTCCGCCGATTTATCGAGCGCAAATTTGCCGAGCCCGGCGACGACGGCGGTCGTCGCAAGCGCGCCGGCGGCGCTGTTGCCCTGCGCCGACGCATAGCCGCCGAGAATGCCCAGCAGCACGGCCCCGGCAATCGCTGCATTGCGTTTCTCACGCGCCCTGCGCGCCTCCACCGCAGCGGGCAGCGCTTCCTGCTGCCATTTGGTATACGGGCCGCTCATCCGGTCGTAAAAATCGTCATATTGCGCCTGGAGCCGATCGACGAAAAGCTGATCCTGCACGCGCAGCCCGTCCATCCGCGCCATCATCGGATCGTTTTCAGCCGGCAACGCGGCGAGTTCAAACCGGCCACGGCGATCCGTCTCAAGATAAGGCGCGGCGAATTCCGGTGCGAAGGATTGGGCGAAACGCAGTTCAGCAACATGCTTCATTTCTTCCAGCCGGCTGGCTCGCTGACGCGCCAACAGGTCGACGACATAGGCGGCAGCTTCGGCGAAGACCGGGTCATAGGGGTCCCGGCCGATATTGCTGCGATCGCGGAAAAAGCCCTCGCTGACGCGGTGCTCGAAATCCTCGGAGCCGAGCTCACGATTGGTGATGTCGACGACGCGAATATCGATCTCGACATCCTCGGCATTAGACTCGACGATGCGGCCGAGAACATAGACATCCGCCGTGGCTTCATAACCGGTCACCACGCGCACCGCGCCGAAGGCCTGGGTCGCCTGCAAGGCCCGCCGCATCTTGACCGCGAAACGATTGGCCTCGGCACGGCGCAATTGCGGCCAGATGCCCTCTTCTTCGATTTCCTGATAGTCGATCACGCCGTCCCTGTCGGCGAGACCGGGATCGAAGACCGGGATCGCGATGTCGAGCGAAACCGGCAACGCATCGGGCCTTGCCGCGGGCGTCGCTGCCATGCGGGCCGAGGTGGAGTGCGATGAGGCGCCCGGTCCGACGGTGGGTGCGCGCGCCGTGCTCATCCCGCCGCCGCCGCTGGTGGCGCAGGCGGCAAGCATGCCGGCGGCGGTGACCACGCAGATCGTCTTCCTGGCAAGCCGCAAAAATGTCGGAAAGCGCCGACGGCGGATGGTCTCCTCGATTGGGGCGTGTGTCATTCCTGCTCCTCCTGGACCGGTATGTTCTGATAGCGGCGATAGGCGTTCCATAATTCCGCCCGTCGCTCGGGATCAGTTTCCTTCATGGCCAGGTCGCGCATGATCGCGGCGACCGCGGTGTCGTTGTCAGCAGGCGGAATATCCTCGGGCACTGATCCGGTGCTTCCCGGCGACCGAATATCGGTATCCTGCTCGAGACCATCAGGCGGCATGGCGGTTGCCTCCGGATCAGCCAGAGACAGATCCCGCGCGGCCCTGCTTTCCTCAGTATTCGCCAGCGATTCGGTGCCCCGGATCGATGATGTGGCGACAGAGTCGCCTGCCCCAGAGGCCCCTGCCCCAGAGTTGCCGGCCCCGGCGCCGGCGCCCGAACCGGATCCGCTGCCGGAACTGCCCGAGGCCATTTTTTCAGCCTGGCAGGCATCGTATTGATCAAGAGAGTCGAAGAAGGCGCTGTCCAGCGCCGCCAGCCGTTCAGCGCGCGTCAGCAGACGGCCCGACGCGTCATCGTCGAAGGTGATGACGGTACAATCATACTCGCCCGTATTGTCCTGCGCCGCTGCCGAAGCGCAGGCTAAAAGACCGGCAAACAAAGCGGCAATATAAACGAGAATGCTGACATTACCGCTTTTCGGTGACGGATGGTGATCGATCAACGCGGGTCCTCTTGCAGCTGAATTCGCGTATAGCGGAAGTATCCCATGATGCTCCCGGCCGGGCAACCGCGAAACCGGTTTTCCGGACCGACGCTTGCCCGAAGTGCAATCGGTTTTTACGGTGCTTTTGTGGCAGGGCTTTGCGTCGGTCGGCACCGTTTTGCCGTCAAATACGGCCGGCCACGGGATCACCGCGCCGGATACAAACACCGGACTCGAGTGCACAATCCGCAGCCATCGCTGCTTCAAGCCCGACATCAGCAACCCGCCTTATGTAAGGCAAGGCTGCCCTGGCCAGCGCCTCGGCGCTTTCCTGCGGGACCGCCCCCGGCATATTGGCAACGCAATAGTGAATGATGCCGTCGACGCGATAGATCGGATCATCATGGCTGGTCGGGCGGCTGGTCTCGAAACAGCCGCCCTGGTCGATGGCGATATCGACCAGCACACTGCCGGGCGAAAGATACGACAAGTGCTCGCGCCGAACTATCTTGTCCACGGCTTTCCCGGCAGACGCCGCCGCGCCGATGACCAGATCAGAGCGCCGTAGCGCATCGGCGAGCCGGTCCTGTTCCAGCCCGCCCGTTGTCGGCCTTGGATCGAGACCCGCCGCAAGCGCATTCCGGCGCATCTCATTCCGCGCCAACACGATGACCTGCGCGCCGCGCCGCACCGCTTCGGCGCAGGCCGCTTCGGCAGCGACACCCGAGCCGAGGATCGTGATGACGGCATCGCTGTCCCGCTTTGACGAAAGACGGAGACCGGACTCCACCCCCATCCTCCCGGCGATCCGGCTCATTGGCGCCAAGATTGGCCGCTGCCCGTCTCCATCGCGCATGAACTCATAAGCAATTGCGCTCGCCCCGGCCCGCCTGAAGGCCTCGGCCTGATCCGGTTGCGCGTTCAGGTGCAGAAAGCCGAAAACAATCTGACCGGGGGAAAGCAGGCTGTATTCGGGCGCCAAAATCTCCTTCACTTTGACAACGATGTCGACGGTAGCGAAGAGAGCGGCCGCATCGTCAACAAGCGACGCTCCGGCATCCTGGTAATCGGCATCGGCAAGGCCGAGCCCCAACCCGGCGCCTCGCTGGACCGCTACGCGATGCCCGGCCCCGAGCAAGGCAGCCACCTGCGGCGGCAATAACCCGACGCGGTTCTCTCCGGATTTGATCTCCTTCGGGATCCCGATCAGCATGCGATGGGACAAGACGCCCCCCAAAAAAACACGGCAATCAACCTCAAGGCGCAGAATGTGAAACCATCAGCAGGGCCCAGGAACCCGTTTATCGACATCGCACCGAATAAAAACACGTCTTCCGGGTTCCGGCGAAGCTGGGAAACGCTGCTTGATCACCGCAGCAAACTCGACTAACTCACCAACACTCGGTGCGTGCAGAAGCCCACTCGGGCCGGACACCCACCACGCCGCCAGATATTACGAGCTTCAAGGGCAGCTATAATTTAGTTTGGCAACGATCTAAATATGGCAATGGTATATTCCAAATATTTTATTTGCTTTTTCTTCGCTGCAGCCATTGGTTGCGCGTATTTTTTGTTTGTAAAAGTCGCATCGGCATCGCCCTCGACCCGCGACCTTTCAGTTTCATTTGAAAGATCACAGCCGCTTTACGGTGGCGCCGGCGCGGCACCACTGCTTATCGACATGGACCTGGCAAGGATAGAAGGCGACGCGAGTTGGGTTGAGGCCGCGCTCACCGCTGACCTGTCCCTTGACCTCGCCGCCACATTTTCTGAGGCTCTGCCGGTCGACGCGGCGCAAAGCTGGGGCCTGACCTTGGCGGCGGAGCGGTTAAGCGGTAATTTTATCGCCGCCGCCGGCCTTACCGCTGCGCTCGAGGTCGCATTCGTCGAGCCGGAGGCGTTCAGCCCCGAGCCACTATTCTTTGCCAGCGCGCTGCTGCGCGGAAACGAACAGCTTAGAAGCGGCATTGCCGACATTTTCGCCGACAATGCGCGGGCGATTTCTTACCGCAGTGCGCCGGCGTTAACCACGGTCAAGACGGCGGTAGATGGGACGCTGGCGATCGAACACGCGGCAACATTCGTTCCCGGGACTCTCGCCGGACGCGTCGTCGCCACGCACGAAAGCGGCGCGATGCGGGAAACGCCGTTTGATTTCGCCGACCTCGCGGCGGAGTCGGATATTGTCGGCGATCTGGACCTGAGCCGGTCATTGTCGCTTGATCTCTCGCTTCCCGGCACCTGGACCCTCGACGTTGAAGAGCTGTCGCTCGCGGTCGCCTACGAGTCACAACTTTCCTTGAGGGCTGAAGACCTTGCGGCGGGCTACGGTGTGCCGGAGCCGTTATTTCCGCCCCAGCCCGATGGCTGCGGCGATTTCGGAACCAATGAAGACAATGTGACCATCGCTTTCGGCGTGCCGATCAGCACTTGCCGCGAGGAAGACGAGCGGCGCTTTACCGGGTCCGTCACGATTGCGCTTGCTGCCGGAACGCTGGATCTGGTCACCGGGGACCACACACTGGGGTCGATCCTTGTGTCGCCAGCCAATGATACGCCTGACCCCGGCACGATACCGGACGAGCCTTCGGGCACGCCTATTCCCGAACCCGGGGCCTATATCCTGCTGGCCGCCGGTCTGGGTTTCTGGTGGCAGCGCTGCCGGCGCGATGCGGTGGAGCTGATTGGAGAGAGTTCGAACCAGCTTTTTGATACGCTCATCGAGTGG
>CAZRBL010000027.1:0-40265 GCA_964598335.1 uncultured Rhodospirillales bacterium | reverse complement strand
TAGGAAATATCAAGCGCAGGACAGCGAAATCAGCGGCTTACTTGGGGAATGCGGAATGGAGATTGTCAGCTGGACGAGACCCGGCGAGGCGGAGAGCTCAATCGCAATCAGCGGCATCGCCGGGAGGTAAAGATCGGTCGCCAGCGGCCCCAGCGCGGTCAGCGCCGTCAGGATCAACAAGATCCCGCGCGGGGTGGAAAGCCGGGTCACCCGACGATCAGCGGGGAGCCAGCACCATGATCATCTGACGCCCCTCCATCTTCGGCATCTGCTCGACCTTGGAAAGCTCTTCAAGATCGTCCCTGACCCGGTGGAGCAAACTCATCCCGATGTCCTGATGCGCCATCTCGCGCCCGCGAAAACGCAGAGTGACTTTCACCTTGTCGCCGTTTTCAAGGAACTTGTGAGCGTTGCGCATTTTCACATCGTAATCATGCGTGTCGATGTTTGGTCTCAGCTTGACCTCCTTCACATCGACGACTTTCTGCTTTTTGCGCGCCTCGTTCTTTTTCTTTTGCTGCTCGTATTTATACTTACCGTAATCGAGTATCTTGCACACGGGCGGGTCCGCGTTCGGCGACACTTCGATCAGATCAAGTTCGGATTCGGCGGCGATTTCCAGCGCGTCGGCGGGGGACATGACCCCCAGCATTTCGCCGTCTGCCCCTACCAGGCGGATTTTGGGGACGCGTATCTCTTCGTTTACCCGCGGTCCCTCACGGCTGGGGGGCGGGCCGGGCGGTGGCCTAGCTATGGCAAACCTCTTTCACGGTTGACAGTAATGTGACAGGAATGTGCGACGCGCGCCGACACAAATCAAGCAGCGAACGCAGAGGTCCGGCAGTCGCCTGTCCGGCCGGTCATTCAGCCGCCTCGGCGTCAATGCGGGACCGCGCTGCCGCCGCGCCATCGTCGGGATCAGCCCCGCCGGCCGCGAACAGGTTTCGCGCCAGGGCGTGCGAGGCTGCACCGATCGGTGCGGCAATGCCCGGGTCAAGCTGCGTTTCATCATCGCTCTGGCCGGCATCGGCCTGTTTCGGCGCAACCCATACGATATGCGGCCCGCTCGACCGCATCATGCTTTCCGGTATCGTCACCGGCTGCGCGATAGCGCCGAGATTGACGATATCAGCCGCAACAACCCTAGCTTCCGCCATGGGCGGCGCGCGCATCGAGTCGGTCACGCGCTGCGGAACGATATCGAGCGGCAAGGCGGCGCGGATGTCCGGCGGATCCGCATCGGATGCCATCGCGGCAGCGGCGCCCGATGTGGTTTCCGGCGCCGGGGCCTGTTCCCCGACAGCATCGCGAACCGCGTCATCGCCGGATGCGTCATCAACCGGCGCGATGTGAGGGGCAGGCGCGCCGTCGGCGGTATCCGTTTCTTCATCATCGATTTCTTCGGCCGGCGCCAGCGCCGGTTCCTGAACCGCCGGCGCTGCTGCGACCGGCTCTTGCGCAGCAGCGTCACCCGCCGGCGGCGACGCGCCCGGGGCCTCGTCGCCGGCGGCTTCGCCCTCCTCCGACTGCTGCGACCGCAACAACGCATCGGACAAGGACGCAACACCGAGCGCACCGGCAAGCAAGGGCGATTTCTCTGCAGCCTGCCCGAGCTCGAATCCGTATTGCAGCGCGTCGAGCGCCTCATCCTGAGCCGTCTCCTCACCGGCAGCGGCAGCAGTCCAGGCTTCATCGGTCAGACGGTCGAGAACCGCATCGACGGCGTTATCGACGTCCGGGACGGCAAGATGTTCGGGCGAGACCGGCAGGAATTTCTGCACCCGGATCGCCTTGATCTTCTTCGGCGCCGCATAGAACATCCGTGCGTCCATCACGTCCGAGCGCCAGACGAGGTGAACCTCGCCCTCTTTCTGGTTTTTCAGCTCGCTGAACCGCGCCTTCGGCTTTTCCGCGATCTGCGCCGTCTTGGCGTCCTGATAGGTCATGGTCAGACTGTTGCTGTCGACCGTGAAATTGCCCATCTCGCCGATAAAGGCGGTGCCGACGGTGCGCTCGAAAAACTCCTTGGTGTCGCCCTGGCTGCGCGAATCCTCCAACTTGCCGAACAGCTTGAGGTTACAGTTGGCGACGATGGACTTGGCCTCGTCCTTGACGCGTTTTTCCAGCGCCGGCAAATCCTGCGCCGCAAAGATCAGCGAGAAACCCAGCGAACGCGCCTGCGCCGCCATCACCGCCATGCCTTCGGCCGCGTAATAGCCGACCTCATCAAAAACCGTCATGAAAGGCGAAGACGCCCGGGTCGGTTTGTTCTCGATGATGCCGTCCCAATCACCCTCGACATCGGCACCCAGCGTGGCGCCCATCATACCCTTGATCGAGGCGGCGATAATCTTGCCGAGATTGGCTGCCTCGTCGGCCGATTTCTCAAGCGCCGGGATCAGACAGACCAGGATGCGCCGGTTGAGCACGACGTCCAGCATGTCGATATCGGCGATCTGCGAGGAAAAGATATAGCCGTATTCGTCACCCAGCGATTGCAGCCCGCGCGTGAACTGCATTTCCAGATAGCCATGCTGCTGCGCCGGGATACTGATATCATGGGCATGACCGTCCGGGCCGACCTGGGCATTGCCTTCATCATCGAAGGCTTCGTCGAGGAAGCCGGGCAGGGAGCGCAGATAGCCGTTGATGCCGCGCCTGATCCGCGCCGGAATTTCTTCATCGCGCGCAAATTGCACGATCCGGCTCAGATTGAGCGCATCGCGCACCACCGAAACATCGAGCAACAGCCCGCGATTATCGCGCTGCCAGGTCAGTGCCGGCATCAGCGAACTCATCAATGAGATCGCGCGGCCTTTCCACATCGCATTGTCGCCGCCGGCCTCATCCATCAGGCTGACCATCAGATTGGTCAGATAGGAGGCCGAGCCGGAGGAGAACGGGTTCAGGCTGTTTGACGGCGCGCCGCCGTCGCTGTTGCCGGTCATATAGTTGAGGACCAGCAGATCGTCGTCACGGCCGAAGCGACGGGCCAGCGAGAACATCGCCGCCCACAGATCGGTATCGGCCTTGCCGTCGATATAGATAAAGCCCGACCCCCAGGTCAGGGAATTGGTGACCAGGCTTTTCAGCCCCTCGGTCTTACCGGCGCCGGTGGTGCCGAGATACAGGATATGCGTCCGGGCGTCGGAGTTGGTCAGCCACATCTCCTCATCGGAGAATTTGTCATTGCCGACGAACAGAATGCCGTCAGCCTGCCCCGCCCCGCCTCCGGGCTTGGCGTTGTTCGGATCGAGCCGGTCGGCGAATTTCGGCAATTTCAGCGGCAAAGCGATCTTGTGACCGCGGAACCACCAGACATAACCGGCGCAGGCCATGACCGTGAATTCCGCCAGCCAGGGCAGGAACCAGATCAGCATGACGGAGCAGACCAGCGTGATGGTAAGCACCATCGGCTCACGCGCGCCATCGGCAATCCGCGACAACGTCGGACGGATATCGCGCAGCCCCATCGAGGGGTCGATATGATGCCTGCGATGAATTGCCATGATTACTTTCTCATCTGGCCGGTCCGCCCTTCATCCCTTCCGGGCGGCGGCGTGGGGCGGATCGGCTGCATCATCAAAACGCCTCGACCAGACTACTAGCGATTGCGAAAGAAGTCATCGGCGTTTTGCGGTGCGCCCGGAACAGCGCCGGGCGCAGCGGCGCCCTGACGCTCGACGGCTCCCTCAAGACCCGCCTCCGGGCCCGGAAAAGTCGGCACCGGGGCAAACCGCGTCAGCAGCATCATGACCAGCAGCAAGGTCAGCACCACCGTCGCCCAGACCCAGGGCTGGCGGGCATAGCTGCGGGCCCAGACCTCCGAAGGCGAGGGCGTTTGCTGCATCGCCCCCGATGCCGGGCGCAACAATGCCGACGCGACCGCATCAAGGGCTGCCCTGGCCTGATCATGGCTGCGATAGCGCGCGAGGGTCACCGCATTTGCGCTCTCGCTGGTCGGCGTCATTTCCAGCAGCCAGAAACCGCCCTCCTCACGCAAGGCGAACGCGGCGGTGCCCTGGTCGGCGAGCGGCAGGCGCCAGACTGCCGCGGGATCGGCATCAGCCAGGGAAATCACCAGGGCGCCGCCGATCAGGCGGGCGCTGGCGGCGTCACGCGGTACGCGGCCGGAAAGGGAGAAGGCCATGGGTCGGACTATTTGCCTTTTTTCTTTTTCTTGCCGGGCGCGTTCGCCTGTTCACTTTCCAATGGCGGCACCTTCTGCGGATTTTCCTGCAGATAGCCGATCAGCGCCTCTTTCGCGGCATTGACCTTTGGCTGGATCAAGGGCCGTCCGGCGGCCTGCTCGGCCATGTAATGCGCCATGGCACCGGATGCCTCCGGATGAAAGGCCTGCCGCCCGGCATTGTTCAGCGGGTACCAAAGTGCCCGATCGACGGCGCGCAGCCACAGGAATTGTGCGGGGGCCAGCACGCCGCCCTGCTCACGACACCACAACAGCAACCGGACCAGCGCCGGCGTGGTATAGGCATGCTCCCAGCAGATATCCTCGGCGACACCGCCGATCTTCTTATCGTCAATAATGGCGTCGATGCGGGCCAGAAGCGGCTTGGGAAGTTGCAGGCCGTTCTCCACCGACCAATGCGGCGCAATCTCGCCAAGCAACTCATCCGCTTCGGAGCGCTTTCGCGCGCCCTTTAGCGCGAAAGCGGCGAACAGCGCCTTTTTATAGGACGGCAGCGCCGCCGCGCCGTCCCAGCGCGGCCCGAGCTGGGCGGCAAAAACCTCCGTCATCGTCGCGTCGTCGAGCCCGGTCTGCGGATCGCCGAGCCGGTGGTAGGCGACGAATTCAATCGGGCTCAACGCTTCTGCAAAACTGGGCAGGGAGCGCGGCACCGGTGTGCCGGGCGCCCGTGCATTGGCCTCGGCCGGATTGAATTTGACGATCGGCGAGATCACCGGCCAGGCCTGTGCCTGCGCGTCAATCAGACTTTCCAATGTATGCCGCGTGCGAAAGCGCGTACCCGGCGCCCGGATCACCGCCCAGGCGAGCAGGCCGCCCATGATGACAAGCGCCGGCCATTTGGTGATCGGTGTGATGACATCGGCGGCCCGTGCCAGCACCCATTCCCGGTCTTCGGGCGACAAATCCGGCGTCGACAGCCAAAAATCGAGCGTAGCCCAACCGACCGGCTGCATGGCGACACCGCCCTGGCCGTCCGGCAACAGCATGTCGACCGAATGATTGGGCATTGTGTCCATGAAGAACCGGACCTGCATCGCGCGATAGGCATGCGTCGCGTCGACCAGATAGGGCTTGGAGATATACCACAGCCCGAACAGCAGCAGCCCGGCGACAATCCCGCCGAGGATCAGCGACGTCGTGCCGTCATCTTTCGTCGTTTCCGCCATAACCGCCTCGGTTTAAGCGATTTGACCGGCCGAGGAAATAGCCCTCCGGCGCGGCCTGCCCCGGGAGCAAATCACATTCCGGGATTACCCGCGCGGCGGGTCCACAATTTCCATCGAATTGCCGGCAATGGCGGTCGACGCGCTGCAGATTGACCCGATTGAACCGCTATGGCACTGGCCGCCGAGCCGCGCTATATCTGCGGAAAAGCCGGATTAGCTCAATTGGTAGAGCAACCGCCTTGTAAGCGGTAGGTTGTTGGTTCAAGTCCGACATCCGGCACCATATCTCCCGCCCCCCCTTGCGCGGCCATGGGCGCCCCGATCAATTCCGGCGATGCGCTGGATAGCGTCGTCCACCGACATGACCGGCCGCATTCACCTCAAAGGCCCTGCCGGATCGGGGAAGTCGCCGCCGAAGACACCGCCCGGGGGCAACGCGTGGCGCGCAAGGAACACCGCCACCGCCATCTGCTGCGGGCCAGAAGCGACCATCGAAGCCCCGCAGCGGTCCGCCCCTGTGCCGACAACGACTTTTTCAGCAGCGCCGGAGGCCGCTGAGCGCATGAGCTTCGGGGCCAACGTCGCCCCCCGAGCAAATTTCTGCGAATGACTCGCATAACCACTTGCATTCATCATCCGGCGCCGTTAATCCCCTGCAAATGCGAGCTGCTCGCATTCTCAAAACATCCACGTCACTGCTTCTGTTATCATGCCTCACGCACGAAAAACGGCCGTCCTCACGCTCCTGTTGGCACCCGGTTTTGCCGCAGCCCAAACCGATACTGCAGCCGAACCCGACCCGGTCAGCCAACTCGCAGAGCAGATTACCGTCACCGCAACACGCTCGCCGACCGACGTCTTCAGCTTTCCCGGACAGGTCACGGTGGTCGAGCGGCCAAGGCTGGAAGACCTCAATGTCAGCGGCCTTGAGGATATTTTCGATGTCATCCCCGGCGCCCAAATCGATGGCGGCCCGCGCCGCAGCGGTCAGGTTCCTTCCGTGCGCGGCGCGCAGGGCGAGAGCGTCCTGATCCTGATCGACGGCGCGCGACAAAGTTTCATTTCCGGCCATGATGGACGCTTCTTTCTGGAACCGGAATTGCTGAAAAGCGTCGAAATCGTCCGCGGCCCGAGCTCCGCGCTGTATGGTTCGAGCGCCATCGGCGGCGTCATTGCGCTGCGCACCGTGGATGCGGAGGATTATCTACGCGACGGCGAAAGCGCCGCGGGGCAGTTCAAGGCCGGGTTCAGCTCGGTCGATGATGAATGGCGCGTGACCGGCACCGCTGCGCTTGACGGCGGCGCCTATAATGCGGTGGCCGGCATAACCTTTCGCGACAGCGGCGATATCGAGCTGGGCAATGATTTCGCGCTGCCGGCCGATAGCCGGAACTTCTCGGGGATGGTGAAACTGGGCAGCGACGCCTTCGACGATATCGAGATCAGCGGCTCGTGGATATTCTACCGCGATGATGCGATCGATCCGGCCAATCCGCAGGCCGCCAATCTTGCCGATGCTGACAATCCCGAAGTGGACCGGGACATTTCGAGCGATACCTTTCAGGGGCGGCTCGGCTGGAACCCGGAGAGCAAGCTGATCGATCTTGCCGGGGTGGTCTATTTCACCAGCAACGAGGTCGAGGAAGACGAAACGCAATCGCCGCGCGTGGTCAGCCGCGAGGTCAACACGGTCGGCTTCACGATCGATAATCGCTCGCGTTTCGAATTCGGCAATGCCGCCGCGATCACGCTGACCTATGGCGGCGAGTATTACCGCGACAAGCAGACCGGCGAAGACAATCAGTCAGTCGACGGCAGCCGCGGCGGCGTGCCGGACGCAACGGCGCGCTTTCTCGGCGCCTTCGTCCAGGCCGATGCATCGACAACATTGGGCGGCGCCCTGCCCGGAACCTTTCGCCTGATTCCCGCCCTGCGTTTCGACAGTTTCCGCAATCGCGCCGATGGCTCGAACAGCATCAATGAAAGCGCCTTTTCGCCCAAGATCTCGGCCAGTTTCGAGAGCAATAACGGCGTTCTGATTTTCGGCAGCTATTCGCAGGCCTTCCGCGCGCCGTCCTTCAATGAGATCTTTGCCGACGGCGTGCATTTCCGGGTGCCCGACCTGACCGCGTTCCCGCCCCGCTTTGTCGCCAATGAGTTCATCGAAAACCCAGACCTGCAGCCCGAAGAAAGCGAGACTTTCGAGATCGGCGGCGGCTATGAGCGCGAAGACCTGTTCGCCGAGGGCGACAGGCTGACGCTGAAAGGCTCTTATTACTGGTCGGATGTCAGCAATCTGATCGATCTCGACGTATTCGTCCCGGCGACCTGCTTCGGCGCGCCGTTCGGCCCGCCCTGCATCACCGGCGGCACGTCGCAAAACGTCAACACGCGTAATGCCGATCTGTCCGGCTTCGAGATCGAGGCGGTCTATGACAGCCGCTATTTCACACTGCGCGCGAATGCCTCCGGCATTAACGGCGAAGACAAAGCGACCGGCGAGCCGGTCGGCGTTCTGTATCCGAACCGGTTGTTTATCGATGCCATGCTGAAAGCGCCGCAGGCTGAGTTGCGCGGCGGTGTTCGAGCCACCCTGGCCGACGGTTTCGAGGAAACGCCGACCGCGGCGCAGAGCCGTGACGGCTATACCGTGATCGACCTATATGCGATCTGGGAGCCATCAGAGACATTCGGCGGCGCCTTTGACGGTCTCCGGCTCGATCTCGGTGTCGAAAACCTGTTCGACCGCGATTATGAAGTCGTCAATGCGGGCGTTTCCCAGCCCGGCCGCGATTTCCGCGCGACCCTTTCCTACCGGGTCGGTTTTTGACCACCCGCGGCCGATGTCGATTGCGGGGAGCGCGATAATCGGTCCATAACCGGCTCGACGCTGATGCCCGATCTGCATGATTGCAAGATCGGCGACATTGCTTTACAGCGATTTGAACGGGTTATCGGAGATTCTTCGTGCCGCAATTTGACTTCCGCTCGGTTTGCTGCCGGCTGCTGCT
This sequence comes from uncultured Rhodospirillales bacterium, assembly GCA_964598335.1. GTDB lineage: Bacteria > Pseudomonadota > Alphaproteobacteria > CAZRBL01 > CAZRBL01 > CAZRBL01. Next base: position 31,878 of record CAZRBL010000027.1, on the reverse strand, counting down.
TTGCAGCAGCATGATGGTGTTGGCTGCCTGTACCGACGGTACGGTCTATGATGACGACAAGCTCGGTCTGACGCGCGACGACTATCAGGATCTGGTCGAGCCGCCGCCGGTCGAGCCTGCCGAACCGGCGCCCGGCCCGGCGGCGTCGGCCCCGCCGCCGATCCCGCAGCTTTACGACGTGCTCAGCGCCCCGCCGGTGCCCGAACTGGCCAATGATCCGCGGGTCTCGATTTCGGTCAATGAGAGCATTCCGCTCAAGGACGTCTTGTTCGAGCTGGGCCGTCAGGCCGGTGTCGATATGGAAATCGATCCGCGCATCGAGGGCGGTATCGTGTTCTCGGCGCGCGAGCGCCCCTTTGCCGATGTCGTACGGCGGATCGGTGAAGTCGCCGGCCTGCGGACGCGCATTGAGGACAATGCGGTGCGCGTCGAACTTGATGAGCCATATCTGGAAACCTACCGCCTCGCGACAGTCGCCCAGACCCGAGAATTGACCAGCTCGACCAGTATCGATACCGGCGTCGCCAGCGGCAGCGAAGGGACCAGCCAGGGCATTGCGTCGGAGGCTGAGATCACCATCACCTCATCGACCGATCTGTTCGGCGAACTTGAAACGGCGCTCGATCAGATCCTGCAGGCGACACAGCCGCGAGGTCTGGTGCAGGAAGGTGATCAAAATTTCACCATCGGCCGGCAGACCGGGGTCGTCACGGTATTCGGCACCGCCCGGCAGCAGGAAGCGGTCAAGCGCCTGATCGACGGCTATAACCAGTTCATGGGCGCGCAGGTCCTGATCGATGCGCGGATTATAGAGGTGACGCTGGACGATGCCGCCGACACCGGCATCGATTGGAATTCAATCCTCGAAATCGACGATATCGGTACCCTGACGTTCAATAATCCCGATGCAACCATCGGCGCGCTCGGACCGGCAGGTGCCGCCAATGTCTTCGAGCTCGCCGTCGACGGCAGCGATGTCGACGCGGTGATTCGCTTTGCCGAACGCTTCGGCACGGTCCGCACACTCTCGAGCCCAAGGCTCACCGTGCTGAACAATCAGAGCGCGATGCTGAAAGTCGCGGAGAATTTCGTCTATTTCCGCATCGAAGCCGAGATCGAGCAGAACCGCGATAATGACGGCAATCCGGTCGGTGAGGTCGAGCGCGTGTTCACCAGCACGCTGCAAACCGTGCCCATCGGCTTTCTGATGAGCGTCCAGCCGGCGATCGATCTTGACCGTGATCAGATCACCCTGACGATCCGGCCGACCGTCACCCAGATCAGCAGCTTCGTCCCCGATCCGGCGGTATCGCTGGTGCTGTCGGAAAATGATCTGGAAGTTGTCGACCCGAGTTCGGTACCGGTGATCGACATCCGCGAGATCGATAGCGTCATGCGGCTCGGCTCGGGCAATGTCGCGGTGCTCGGCGGGCTGATGCAACAGCGCGCCACGATCACCGATGAGGGCATTCCGCGCACCCGCAACATCCCGCTGGTCAACATGCTGACCGGACAGCGTGAAAACCGCAGCGAGCTGGTCGAGCTGGTGATCCTGCTGCGCGCCACCATCGTCGAAAACCCGCCGCCCGACGACGCCGACCGCCGCCTCTATGACCGATTTGTCCAGGACCCGCGGCCGGTCGCGTTTTAGGCGGGAAATCAGGAGTCGAGGGCCGGGCCGGGCCGGTACAACATGACCAGCACTCTGAGATTCATCCTGCTGACCGCTGTTCGCGACCGCCTTTTTGTTGCGATGGCCGTCGCCATCGTCATCCTGACCCTGCTGTCGGCTTTTTTCGCCGATCAATCGGTCACCGAGTCGGGCGCAGCCGCGGCAAGCTTCGCCGGTTTTGCGATAAGGCTTGTGGTGATCGGCGGGCTGGTGATGTTCGTCGCGCTGCATGTCAGGCGCGGCTTCGACAACAAGGATTTATTGCTGATCCTGTCTCGACCGATATCGCGTCACGGTGTGATTCTGGCCTATTGGCTCGGCTTCATGGCGGTGGCCAGCCTGCTGGTATTGCTGGCCGGCCTGGCGCTCTTTGCTGCGACCGGGCCGAATACCGCCGGTCTTGGTCTATGGCTCGCCAGCCTTTGGCTCGAGACGGCCATCATGACCGCCTTCACGCTGTTCTTCGCGCTGACGCTTTCGGGCGTTGTCGCTATCGCGCTCGGCGCTTTCGCCTTCTATCTGCTGGCGCGGACCATCGGCATCCTGCTCGCCATCGCCGGTTCGGAATTCCGCAGCTTCTCCGACGCCGCCTCGCAGGGCGCCGAAGACGTGACCGAATGGATCGCCCTGATTCTGCCGCGGCTCGACCTATTCGGCGACAGCGCCTGGCTGGTTTACGGCCCGGGCGAAGGCGGCGGCGAACGGCTGGCCCTGCTCGGCCTGCAAGCCGTTCTCTATACCGGGCTGATCCTGATCGCGGCGATGCATGATTTTGAGCGCAAAAGGATCTGAGACGATGGGCGGTTCCCGGTCATCGACAATGCGCTGGCCAGGCTGGGCCACCACGGTGTTGCTGCTGGGCTTTCTTGCGGCACAAATGGCCTTTGCCTGGCAAACCCGCGAGATTGATCCGATTTACCGCGATCTCGGACCGGCGCCGAGCGATGCCCAGCTTGCGGCTCAAACCATGGGCGATCCGCAATTCCTGTTTCGCTCCCGCAGCCTTCAATTACAGCATACCGGCTTTCTCGACGGTCGCGTGCTCGGCTACCGTGACCTCGATTACGACCGCCTGGCGGACTGGTTCACCGCGCTCGACAAACTTGACCGCCGCGCCGATGCGGTTCCGACCATGGCGGCCTTTCTGTATCGGGATGAAGGATCCCCCGAAGAAATGCGAGAATTGGTCGGCTATCTCGCCGAGCATGCCCGCGCGGAGCCGGCACGGAAATGGCGCTGGATGACACATGCGGTGCATCTCTCGCGTTACTATGTTCGTGATCTCGACCTTGCGCTCAGCTTGGCGCAGGAAGTCGCGCTGTGGCACAGCCGCGACGGCGTCCCGATGCCGAACTGGGCGCGACAGTTACCGGTTTTCGTGCTGCAGGCCCGTGGAGAAAAGGAAGCGGCAAGAATACTGCTGCTATCTATGCTGGAAAATCCCGATTTGCCGCCTTCCGAACGGCGCTGGATTGAGTTTTACATAAACAGATATTTGACAAGCGACCCAGAGACGGCACAGTAACCCTATGGAAAGCACGTTGAGCGGTATCGAATCGGGGATTCAGTTGGCAGGCATTCTGCTCGGCCTGCTGCTGACGGTCTTCACCGCTCGCCGCGTCGGCGAAAAATCGCTGATGCTTGTGCCTATTGCCTATTTTCTTGTTCTCACGGCCGGCTTCCTGCTGCCGTTAAGCCAGGATGCCGGGCTTTCCGGGCTGGTCAATCCGCTTTGGCTGATCGCCGGTGCCCTGCCGGCGTTGGGCTATCTGCTGGTGCTGCAACTGGTCACCGACGCGGTGCCGCGCGGCTGGCATTATCTGGTGCTCATCGGCCCTGTGCTCGGCATTCCGGTGATGATCGCCGGCGGCTGGCTCGGCGCCCCCGCTTATTGCCCGTTGCCGGTCGAGGGATGCGCTCCGCCCGGCGATGCCTTGCGGGTATACGATGTGGTCGCCGGTGCGCTCACCCTCCTGGTGCTGATGGTCGTCATCCAGCGGCGCCTGCCGGAGCTGGACGATATCGGCCTGGGCCGGGAAAAGCGCGCTCTGATACTGACCATTATCGGCCTGACCGCCATCGTGCTCGCGATCGATCTGGCGGTGCTGTTCGAGGCGATCCGTGTCGAAAGAGCGGAGATTGCCGGTGCGGTCTTGCGCCTGACCTTCTTCTATCTTGTCGCTTCATCGGTGTTCCGCGTCTTCCCCGGGGTCTTTGAACTGCCCGAGCCGCCGCTGCCCGAGCGCGAAGTCAAACGTCTGGCCGAGCGCAAAACCCTGACCGATGAGGAAAAGGCAATCCTGAACCGGGTCGAGCAGTTGATGTCGCTTGATAAGCTGTATCAGGAGCCCGGTTTCAGCCGGAAACAACTCGCCGACGAACTCGACATTCCCGAGCATCGCTTGAGCCGCATCATCAATATCGGCATGAGCAAATCCTTCACTGACCTGATCAATCACCATCGCGTCGAAGAAGCCAAGCAGCTCTTGCGGGACGGCGATCAACCGGTCAGCCAGATCGCTTTCGATGTCGGCTTTAACAGCCTCGCCAGTTTCAACCGCGTGTTCAAACAGGCGACCGATCTCAGCCCGACCGCCTATCGTCGCGCGGAACAGGAAGAGGGCGATGCCGGCGAAACCTCGGCAGAAACGCCTGCGACCGCCTGATTCATGGCCGGAACCGATCGACTTGAGGCGCGTTTCGCCGCGCTGAAGGCTGCCGGTCGCGGCGGTCTGGTAACCTTCGTTACCGCCGGAGATCCGGACAGCGAGACAAGCAGAACAATTCTTGCCGGTCTGCCTGAGGCAGGCGCCGATATCATCGAATTGGGGATGCCGTTCAGCGACCCGCTGGCCGACGGACCGGTGATCGCCGCCGCCGGCCGCCGCGCACTCGATGCCGGCATGACATTGGCCGGAACGTTGAGCATGGTGCGCGATTTCCGCCGCGGCGAAGAGGCGACGCCCGTCGTGCTGATGGGATATTATAACCCGATCCACCATTTCGGCGTCGCCCGCTTCATCACCGCTGCGGCGGATGCCGGCGTCGACGGCCTGATCATTGTCGATTTGCCGCCCGAAGAGGATGAGACGCTGTGGCGGTTGGCCGAAGCCGCCGGGCTGCATATCATCCGGCTTGCGACCCCGACCAGCGATGACCGGCGATTGCCCGTCATTCTCGAAAGAGCCACCGGCTTTCTCTATTATGTCGCGGTTGCAGGGATCACGGGCACCCGATCCGCCGGCGAAGAAGAGATCGCCGCCGCGGTCGCGCGGCTGCGCAGCCACACCGATCTTCCCATCGCCGTCGGTTTCGGCATCAAGACGCCCGAAGCCGCCGCCGCTATCGCGCGTATGGCGGACGCAGCGGTCGTCGGTTCAGCGATCGTGCGGCTGATTGCAGACACTGTTTCCGAGGACGGCCGCGCGTCGCCTGAAACAGCTGAGCGCGTACTCGATTTCGTCCGGCAGCTTGCGGGCGGCGTCCGATCAGCCTGAGCGAAGATCGCGCAATTGGCGCCGGGCACGCTTATCGGGTCGCTTACCCGGGCTCGGCGCTTTGGGCGGGCGCGGCAGGGCGTTTTCGCGCTGCGGCGGCGCAAGGTCTTCATACAGCGTTTGCGCTTCACTGGCCGGGCCACGGCGCTCGGCCAGTGCCAACACTTTAATCACGCGGACATGATTATGGAGCGGGAAGGTCAGTATCTGACCGGGCCGGACGGAAAAATGCGGCTTGCTGACCGGTGTTCCGTCAACGCGCATGCCGCCCGCTGCACAGAGCTTCGTCGCCAGGCTGCGGGTTTTGACGAAGCGGGCATACCAGAGCCATTTGTCGAGGCGGAGCGACAAGGGCTGGAGCCGGCCTTATTTGACGATGTCTTTCAGCTTGGCGAAGGGCGAATTCTCGCCGACCTGGAGCCCCTGCTGCCGCCGTTTCAGCCCGGCTTTCAGGTCAGCGGGGTTCAGCTTGGGCTTATCGCCCGCAGGCCCGGTCTTGCGCCTTGACCGTTTGGTAACGACCTCGACCGGCCCGCGCTCGCGTTTTTCGCCCGGGCCGAGCTTCATCTTGCCTTTGCCGCCCTTTTTGCCGCGCCGCGGCTGCAACTTGTAGGCTACCATGACCGGCGGCGTCTCAGTCTCCGGCCGGGCCTCTTCCGCCTGCGGGCCGTCCTCGCCCTGAGTGGACGATTCTGCGGCCGGCGCGTCGTCGACATGATTGGCCAGCAGGGCCTCCTCGATCGACATCGGCGGCCCGCTGTCGGTGTCAAAGCCGGTCTCACCGGGCTGCTTTTCGGGATCGGGCAAGGCGATTTCGATACGGTCGAAACCAAGCGCTGCCATCATTGCGTCAAGTTCCTCGAGCGAGGCACCGACCAGCGGCGCATGCGCCGGTTGTCGGGGGAAGACACCGTCATCGCCATTGGCGTACATATCCGAAATCAGCCGATCGAGCATATCGACACGCACCACGCGCGGACCGACAATCGGATAGCCGATAATCTCGTAAAGCTCGCGCGGCATTTCGGGCGTGGCGGCAATCGACACGCGACCGGCGCCCGGCAGCTCGGGCACTTTCTCAAGCCCGGTCCATAGCGACCACAACAGTGCCTTTATCTGCACCGCGGCAGGCTTGGTCAGGTTGCGCACGAAAACATAATGCGGCCCGAGCCGGATGCCGGCGCGGCCCATCGCCTGCCGATCAGATTTTTCAAGCGGTTTGATCAGCTTCCCCAGGGCATTGCGCGGCTGGATGCCGAGCCGTTCTATAAGCTGAAAGGCGATGCCGCGCGCAGTACCCTGCAGATCGCTTTCCTGCAGGACGAAAAGCGGCTCAAGCGCCTCCCGGATATGGCCGTTCAACCAGTCGGTCAATCTGGCCGCGATCCGGTTCGCCGCTTCAGCATCGAGCAGATCACTGTCGAGCACCGTCACCGTCGGCGTCAGCGGTGTCTGCCCCTTTGCCAACCGGGCAACGGCATCGCCGCGCCACAGCAACTGGCCGCCTTCATCGAGACGGAACAGTTTCGCGTCGTCCTTCTCAAGCCGCGCGATGCGCGAGGCTATCTCGTCCTTCAACGCCTTGCGCGCCGCCGCCATCAAGGCTTTGGCATCTTCACCATGTTCGGCAATGTCCGGCGTGAAGCGGAAACCCGCTAATGTGCCGACATGCTGGCCTTCTACGATCACCGAGCCGTCCCTTCTTACGCCCGCGAGCAATGCGCCGCCGTCTCGCAGGCTTCGTACCAGAATCGCCGAGCGTCTATCAACAAAACGCTGAAGCAATCGTTGATGCAGCGCATCCGATACCGCGTCTTCAATGGCACGGGCCCGTTCCTGCCAGTGCGCGGGGCGATCCATCCAAGTGGCGCGATGAGTGACATAAGTCCAGGTCCGGACATGGGCGAGACGCTGCATCAGCGCATCAATATCGCCGTCCTTGCGGTCGAGCCGGGCAATCTGCCCGGCCACCCAATCGGTCGGCAAGCGCCCATCGACGCGCAGATGGCGATAGAGATCGCCGATCAAGCGGAGATGCGCATCGGAGAGGGTCTTGCGAAAATCCGGCACCTGGCAGATGTCCCACAGCAGCATCACCGCCTCGGGCCCATCGGTCAGATCGAGGACTGTCTTGTCGCGCATCAACGCCTTCAGCGCGGCGGTATCGTCGGCATTGCGCACCCGCAGCAAGCTGCGGTCGGATGGCCGCTGCTCCAGTGAAGCCAAGAGAGTCGACGGCGTGGTAAAATCAAGCGCACTATTGCGCCAGGACAGCGCCTTGACCGGCTCGAACTCATGCGCTTCCACCGCCTCGACAACCTCTTCCGGCAGCTCCCGCACCTCGTCGGTGATGCCGAAACTGCCGTCGGCCATATGACGCCCGGCGCGGCCGGCGATCTGACCGATCTCGGCCTTGCTCAGACGCCGTTGATAACGGCCGTCGAATTTATCGATCCGAGCGAAGGCGACATGGTCGATATCCATGTTCAGCCCCATGCCGATGGCATCGGTGGCGACGAGAAAATCGACTTCGCCCTCCTGGAACAGCTCCACCTGCGCGTTGCGCGCGCGCGGGCTCAGCGCGCCCATCACCACCGCCGTGCCGCCGCGCTGACGTCGGATCAGCTCGGCCATGCGATAAACCTCCGTCGCACTGAAAGCGACGACGGCGCTGCGCCGCGGCAATTTGGTCAGCTTGCGATAACCCGAGAAACTCAAGGTCGAGAGACGCGCACGGGAGACTATTTCGACGCCTCTGACATGCCGCCTTATCAGCCCTGCCATCGTCTCGGCACCGAGAAACAGCGTCTCGAAATTGCCCCGGGCATGAAGCAGGCGGTCGGTGAAGACATGACCGCGTTCGGGATCGGCGCAAAGCTGGATTTCATCGACGGCGAGGAAGGAAACCCGGCGGTCGACCGGCATCGACTCAACGGTGCAGACAAAATAACGCGGCTCGGCCGGGATGATCTTCTCTTCACCTGTGATCAGAGCGACCTGATCAGCCCCCTTGCGCCGGACGATGCGATCATAGTTTTCCCGCGCCAACAGGCGCAGCGGAAAACCGATCATGCCGGTCGGGTGCGCCAGCATGCGCTCAATGGCATAGTGCGTCTTCCCCGTATTGGTGGGGCCGAGAACCGCCGTGATCTGTGAATCTGCATGGCTCATAGCCGAGCGCCGCCGCGCGAGAATGTTCACCCCTATGACATCGCAGCTAGGCACCGCGCGGACAAGGTGCGGCAAAGCCGTGCATGGTCATGGAACCGCCACGAAGTTTTCGGTAGGAATGGCGCCATGAGACGGAAGCTTGCCGGTGCGGGCCTGCGCACGCTGTTTTTCTTGGCACTGATCTGGCTGATTGCGGCAAGGCCGCAACCGGCGCAGGCGGAGATAACCGAAAGCGGCGCGCAAGCCCTGCAAACAGCGCTGACCGAGTTGCTGGCCCTGAATCAGGCCAATGACTGGCTCGGGCTGAGGCTTGAATGGCTCGGAAGCTTATCGGTCGAGGCCGATCAGGATGCCGGCTATTATACCGCGGCCCTGCCCGATCTGTTGATCCGGCTGGAGCAGGGGCGCCGCATCGAAATCCGCAACATGATCGCCAATTTCGCGCCGGTAAGAATAGCGACCGGTGGCGGCGAGGCCGACGGCTATGACGCCAGGATCGCGCTGCCGGGCAGCATCCCTCTGGTCGATGCGGACGGCGAAGAGCTTGCCGTGATGACGATCGGCGAACAGCTCTTCGCCCTGCAATGGCTGCCGGAACGCGGAATCCTGCCGCTGGCCGATTTGCGCTATGCCAATATATTGCTGGAACGTCGCCGACCGAGAGTGATGTTCGGCGATATGAGCCTGCCGGAGCGGATCGAAATCGGGGTCTTGAGCTGGCAACGCCAATGGGCGCCGAAGACAGGCGAAAGCACGCTCTGGGCCGGGTCGGAGACCCTGCAGCTCGATACGATCGCCGTGCGTGACGACCGGGTCGAGCCGATCCTGGCGCTCGGTATGTTCGGCCTGCTTGCCGAAAGCGACGATATTCTTGCAAGCACCGCTGCCGGCCCGCAAAACGGCTCGCCGGACCGCTTCAGCGCCGAGGTGGTCATGGAACGTCTGCGCGTGTCGCCCGATAACGGCGTCCGCGTCCTCAAGATACCGGAAATCGACTACACCTTAACCGGCAGCGGACTGCGACAGGATCGCGGCAGCTTTTCGCTGATCTATGCGCATAGCGGCGGCGAAGTAACGCCGCCGCCCTCGCCGCCCGATCTGACACCGGAAAATCTCGCCGCTGAGCTCACCGCCCGCGATCTGCCGATGCAGGAATTCAACCAAATCGGCGAAGAGTTTGCCCGAGACAGCCTGCGCTTCGATGCCGAGACGGCGCAGCGCCGGGCCAGTGAGGCAGCCCGCGCCGCGATGGCCGAGGCCGGTACCCAGATTGTGCTTGAAACACTGTCCGCGGACACACCGACGGCCGATTTCACCGCAAACGGCCTGATCCTCTTTGACCGCCAGGCCGAGCAGGGCTATCTCGGCGGCGCCAATCTTCAACTGCATGAACTCGGCGCGGTGATGGAGTCGATTGCAGGCAACCCCGCTTACATGTTCGCCTATGGCCCGATCATCGCCATGCTGCGTACTCTGGGCGAAACCGGCGAGACGGAAGACGGATCGGAAACCGTCGGCTTCCGGCTGGATGTCGGCCCGGACGGTACGGTGAGGGTGAATGGTCAGGATATCAGCGTCTTTCTCAACCCCCTGCTCGGTCTCAGGCCGCCGGCGGAAATCCGGCCGTAAGCGTCCCCGATGACCGCTCCGATAGCGCTGGTAACCGGTGGCGGCCGACGTCTTGGTGCGGTTTTCGCTCAGCATCTCGCCGATCAAGGCTATGATGTCGGCATTCATTACAGCGACTCGCAGAAATCGGCTCAAGCCGTGGCCGAGGCGATTGACCACAAGGGGCGACGGAGCGCCCTCCTGCATGCCGACCTCGCCATACCGGCAAGCCATGACGGCCTGATCGACGCCTGCACCCGGGCGCTGGGACCGCCGAGTGTGCTGATCAACAACGCTGCCCCCTATGTACCGGATAACGCGGCAATGCCCGAAGCGGCGCAATGGGATCTGCATATGACGGTGATCGCCCGCGCACCGGCCTGGCTGGCAGCGCGGCTTGCGCAAAACCTGCCCGACGGGCAGACAGGCGCGGTGATCAATATCCTTGATGAGTCGCTGGGAAAGATCCTGACCGTGCAGCATTTCAGTTACACAGCGGCCAAGGCCGCTTTGGCCGCGATCACCCGGCTGCAGGCCAAGGCGCTGGCGCCGCGGGTACGCGTCAATGCGCTGGCGCCCGGGCTTACCCTGCGCACCGACCCGCAAACCCAGGAAGAATTCGAGCGCGTGCACGATTTGACCCCGCTCAGGCGCGGCAGCCGGCCGGATGATCTTTGCGCCGCGATCGACTATCTGCTCGCGGCACACGCGGTCTCGGGCGAAACGCTGACCGTTGACGGCGGCAGCAATCTGCGGTGAGCCATGACAGCTTGGGATCGCGATAACAGCTATGAGCGAGTGGCCCTGACCGGGCTCGACATCGATCTGCGGATCGGTGTGCTCGACAGCGAGAAACAGGCGCCGCAACGGGCGATCGTGGACATCGAATTCTATCGAAAACGCGGGCGCTTTACCGGCACAGCGCTCGCCGACTGCATCGATTACAATCGCCTCTATACCTATGTCAGCGAAGTTCTGCCGAGCCGCCCCCATACCGAGCTGCTGGAGACGGTGGTCGAAGACATCGTCGCCGAATGCCTGAAGGATGACAGGGTTGAAGCCTGTCTCGTGCGGATCGGCAAACCCGCCATTTACCCAGGCGCGGCGATGCCGAGCGTCGAAGTCTATCGGCGGCGCGGCGACGATTGAGCGGCGATGAGTTTGCCGCCCCTGATCACGGCCATTCGCCCGCATCAATGGGTAAAGAATGCCTTTGTCGCGGCACCGCTGTTCTTTACGCCCGAAATCGTCTCTGCCCAGACGCTTTGGGCAACCGCATTAGCCGTTCTCGCATTCTGCTTTCTGGCAAGCAGCATTTATCTGCTCAACGACATCGCCGACCGCGAGGCCGACCGCGAACACCCGGTGAAAAGAAACCGGCCGATTGCCAGCGGCCGCGTCAGTGTCCTTACAGCGGCGCTGTTAGGGACCACGCTGCTGGTCCTCGGCAGCGCAATCGCGCTCTATCTCGGCACCGCCTTTGCCATTGTCGCGGCGCTCTATGTCGTGAACAATGTCCTGTACAGCTTTTGGCTCAAGCATAAGGCAATCATCGATGTCTGCGCCATCGCCTTCGGTTTCGTGTTGCGGGTGGAGGCCGGCAGCCTGCTGCTCGATATCGCGCCAAGCGCCTGGATCGTGATCATGACCGGCCTGCTGGCCCTGTTTCTTGCCCTGGCCAAACGGCGCGACGATATCGTGCGGAAGCTGGGCAATAATCATCGCCGCAGCCTTGAGGGTTATTCGCGGCGATTTCTCGATGCTGCACTGGCCATGCTGCTCGGCGCCCTGCTTGTCGCCTATCTTATCTACACCACGGATGAGACGGTGATGACGCGGCTTGGAAACGACAAGCTGTTTTATACCGCCCCCTTTGTCGCCTACGGCGTGCTGCGCTATTTGCAATTGACCGTGGTCTATGAGCGCTCGGGATCCCCGACCAAGGTCGTGCTGACAGACCCGCCGATCCTGCTGGCGGTGATCGGCTGGATCGCGACTTTCGGTTTTTTGATTTATGGCGGCACCTGACATGTCCGGTCAGCCTCAGGCGCCGGATCGATGGCGCCGGGCGGCGCAGGCCACGGCGATCGCGGCCGTTGTCTTCCTGGCGCTGGTCATTTTTGCCAGCCTTGTGGTCGGCAGCGACGACGTTCTGGCGCGACTGGCGGCGGTCTCGCTGCCGGTACTTGCCGGCATGCTCGCCCTATCACTGGTAAATTTCGCGGCGCGGGTGCTGCGCTGGCAATTGTTTTGCCGCGCCCTCGGCCTGACGGTCCCGATAGGCCCTAATGCGACATACTACATTGCCGGCTTTGCCCTGACCGCGACGCCGGGCAAGATGGGCGAAGCTTTACGTCTGTGGTTCCTCAAACGCAGCCACGGCATCGCTGTTGTGCGCTCGGCCGGGCTGATGATCGGTGACCGGCTCAGCGACATGACCGCGATCATCATCCTTTGCCTGGCAAGCGCCGCCGCCTTCGCCGACTATCTCGGCCTGACCCTGCTCGCCGCGCTCGCCATGACCGTGTTCTTGGTGCTGTTGCTCAAGCCGCAGCTGATCAACCGCGTCATCGGCCTGTCGTACAGGCTGGTCGGCCGCGGCGGTCGCGCGCTGGGCAAGATGAGGCAGGCCTTTCGCGAGATGGGCGCGCTTGCCGCACCGGGGGTTTTTCTCGGCGGTCTGGCGCTGGCGCTGTTCGGCTGGGCCGCCGAAGCCCTCGCGCTGTGGTGGTTATTGGAAAGCCTCGGCGCCCCGATCAGCTTTCCGCAAGCGGTATTCATCTTCTGCTTCGGACTGACAGTCGGCGCATTGTCGATGCTGCCGGGCGGACTCGGCGGCACTGAGGCGACCATGGCCGGCCTGCTGATCGCCAGCGACGTTCCCGCCGACACGGCCGTCGCCGCCACCGCGGTGATCCGGGCAACGACATTGTGGTTCGCCACCCTGCTCGGCATCGTCGCGCTGCCGGCGGCGCTGCGCCGTCCCCTCCACGCACAGGCCGCATGATGTGGAAAAATGTGCCCTTGACCGGCTGGGGCCGGGTCATGCGCTCCGAGGTACCCGCCGCGCGGCCTGAGAGCCTCTCGCAGCTGCGCGCCGCATTGGCGGATGCGCAGGCGCGCGGCGACACGGTTCTCGCCCATGGCGGGGGGCGCAGCTATGGCGATGAGGCAATTGCACCCGCCGGCCGAGCGATCCTGACCGCGCGACTTGACCGCCTGCTCGATTTCAACCCGGAAAGCGGTCTTTTGACAGCCGAAGGGGGCGTCACCTTCGATACGCTGATGCGCGTCTTCCTGCCGCGCGGCTGGCTGGTCCCGGTCTCGCCGGGCACCGCCTTTGCCACCCTGGCCGGAGCCGTCGCCAATGATGTGCACGGCAAGAATCACGACCGCCTGGGCAGTTTCGGCGACCATCTGCTTTGGCTCGAGCTGATGACCGCGGACGGCAGCGTCAAACGCGTATCGCCGCTGCAAGACCGGGCCCTTTTTGAAGCAACCATTGGCGGCATCGGGCTGACCGGGATCATCACAGCGGTAAGCTTTCACCTGATACCGGTGCCATCGAATGCGGTTGTCAGACAGCGCCGCCGGATCGACCATCTCGACGCCTATCTGGAAGCGCTGAACGACGCGCGGGCGCAGCAGGTGAGTTACTCGGTCGGCTGGATCGACGGGCTGGCGAGAGGAAAAAAGCTCGGTCGCGGCATTCTTGAAACCGCGGAGCCTTCCGAACAGGCAGTCAAGCTTGAGGACAAGCGCCCTTTCTCGGTGCCTTTCGACTTTCCCGGTTTCGCGTTGAACAGGGTTTCCGTCGGCCTTTTCAACCACTTCTACCGTCGGCGCGTGCCCAAAAGCGGCAGAACGGACTGCCTCGGCTATCCTGATTTTCTCTACCCGCTCGACCGGCTGCGGGGCTGGAACCGCATTTACGGCAAGCGCGGCTTTTATCAGTTCCAATGCGTGATCCCGGATCAAGCGGCACAGGATGGTCTCCGCGCCATACTGACGGCGATCGCCAAATCCGGAAGCGCCAGCTTTCTCAGCGTGCTCAAAAGTCTGGGCAGTGAGGGACGCGGCATGATCTCTTTTCCGATCAGGGGAATGACCCTGGCGCTCGACTTTCCGCGCAGCGCCAGGAGCAGAAAGCTGGTTGAACGGCTCAATGCGATGGCGCTGGATCATGGCGGCCGGGTCTATCCGGCCAAGGACAGCCTGCTGACGGCGGAACAATTCGAGCAAATGTATCCGCGCCTTGGTGAATTCAGATCAGTTCTGAGCGATGTGGATCCGAACGCTGTGTTCAGCTCCGCGATGGCCGAGCGCCTGCGCGTGAGGGGCGGCGCATGAGCACGGAGCGAGCGGCATGCTGGCTGGTGCTCGGCGCGTCCTCCGCGATCGCCCGAGCCTTTGCCGAGATCGCCGCCGAGAACGGTGCGCGGATCATGCTCGCCGGACGTGACATTGATGATCTCGAGCGCACCGCCGGTCATTTGCGCGTACGCTTCGGCGCTGAAACCGCCGTGTTTGCGTTTGACGCGCGAGAGGGAGCGAGCCATGCCCAATTCGCGGCGCAAATCGGCGATCGGCTGAGGGACGGCGAGGTGCTGAATGTTCTTCTCGCCTTCGCAGCCATGCCGCCGCAAGCCGCGATCGAGGCGGAGCCGGAGCTCGCCGCGCAGTGCATCGACACGACTTTGACCGGCGCGATGAGCGTGATGCTTCATCTGATCCCGCATTTCGAGCGGCAACAAGGCGGGAAAATCGCGATCATCGGGTCGGTGGCGGGGGATCGCGGCCGCAAGAAGAATTTCGTCTATGGCGCCGCAAAAGCCGGGCTGCATGTTTTCACCCAGGGGCTGAGGCAGCGGCTGAATGCCGCCGGCGTCGATGTCCTCACCGTCAAGCCAGGGTTTGTCGATACCGCCATGAGCTGGGGTGTGGTCAAGGATGGACCGTTAGGTCTGGCGGATCCGCAGGATCTGGCCGGCGCAATCTGGCGCAGCACGGCAAACGGAGCGACTGAACTCTATTATCCGCCGCATTGGCGGCTGGTCATGACGATTATCAAACTGATCCCGGAAAAAATCTTCCGGCGGCTGAATTTCTGAGGCGCCGCCGCTATCTGTTCGGCATCGAACCGAATGAAAAGTTCCGCCATGCCCGCAAACCTGATCCTGTTACGCCACGGCCAGAGCCAGTGGAATCTCGAAAACCGCTTCACCGGCTGGGTCGATGTCGACCTCTCGGAAAACGGGCGGAATGAGGCGGTCGCGGCGGGGGAGTTGATCGCCGCCGAAGGGCTGCAGCCGGACATTGCCTTTACGTCGGTACTTACCCGCGCAATCCGGACATTGTGGATCGTTATGGACAGGCTGGATGCCCTGTGGCTGCCCGTCACCCGCGCCTGGCAATTGAATGAGCGCCATTACGGCGCCCTGCAGGGGCTCAACAAGGCCGAGACCGCGGCCAAATACGGCGATGAGCAGGTCCATATCTGGCGCCGCAGCTATGACATCCTGCCGCCGCTGATGGCAGAAGATGATCCGGGCCATCCCAAAAATGACCGACGCTATGCAGCGCTTGATGCGGCGTCGCTGCCGCGCGGGGAATCGCTGCAATCGACGCTCGACCGGGTCCTGCCCTATTGGCACGGCGAAATCGCGCCGCAGCTTCGCGCCGGCAAGACCGTTATCGTCGCCGCGCATGGCAACAGCCTGCGGGCGCTGGTCAAGCATCTCGACGATATCGGCGAAGATGAGATCAGCGGTCTGAACATCCCGACAGGTGTGCCGCTGGTCTACTCAATGAGCACCGATCTGCAGGTGCTGCGCAGCCGCTATCTGGGTGATCAGGAGGCAATCGCTGCAAAGGCCGCAGCGGTCGCCGATCAGGGCAAAGGCTAGGGCTAGTTCAGGGACCGGCCCGATTAATCGCTTGCCGCGCTTCTGAAACGGGCCGCACCGCCGTCATCGAGACGACTTGGATCAAGCTTTTCACCGGCCAGGATCGCGCGCGCCGTGGCCTTGTCGATCTTGGTAAAGGTGCCGAGGCCGCAAGCCGTGCCGCGATCCAGAACACGAATGATTTCCTTGTTCGAGCATAGCTTTGTCAGCGAGGTGGTATAAGAAAACCCATCCTCGAACCCCAGGCCCGGACAGCGATAGGTCAACTCGTTGACATAGACGTCACCGCCGCGGAGATAAAACAGGATGGTGTTGTCGTCGACAACTTCGGTGCGGCGGATGCGCGCCAGATCAATGCAGATATTGCGCCGGTCGTCTTCCGCGATCTGGGTAAGCTGTGCTTGTGCCGTGGGGATATCGGCAACGCCCAGCCCGCTGATCAACAACAGGCCGAACCCCCATATCAGTGCTGTTCGATACATGATGCCGAAACTTTCTCGTGATCAGTGCTTGTCGATTGATCCGTAACATAAGGGAAATCACAGCAAAATTACGGCATCGGGCATGGCGATGTCGCCGCATTGCGTGGGCGCTATGCCTTTTTTTGCCGATATCCGTGTTATTCGCCGGCTGCGAGGGTGAGTGGACACCGGATGCGGAGGAAACGGCCATAGCCGCCTTGCTGCATTTTCAGGTCTCGGCCGACGGGTTCAACAGCCCGATTGCCGTTTTGCATGGCGGCAGGTCGGCGGGCCGGCCTGTTCTGTTCGTGCACGGCACACCCGGCAACGGGCGGGGTTGGGCCGACTATCTGCTGGAGGCCGATGACAGGTACCGCATGCTCGCGCTCGACCGTCCGAGTTTCGGCGGCAGCGTCGATACCGGTGCGGTGACAAGTCTTGAGAGCCAGGCCGCAGCGGCGCTTGCCGCGCTTGAAGAAAGCGAGCAGCCGGCCATTCTCGTCGGCCATTCGCTCGGGGCGCCGATCGTCGCCCGGGCGGCGGCCGCGGCCCCCGATCGTATCGGTGCGGTCATCCTCATCGCCGGTTCGCTCGACCCCGAGCTCGAAAAGATCCATCCGGCCCAGCGTCTCGGCAATGCATGGCCGGTCAGGCATTGGCTGCCGCGCACCCTACGTCACGCGAATGAGGAACTGTTGGCGCTGGAGGAGGAGCTGCGCCTGCTGCAACCGATGCTGCGCTCCATCACCCAGCCGGTGATCATCGTTCACGGCACGGAGGACCGGCTGGTGCCTTATGACAATGTCGCCTTCATGCAGCGAACCCTGATCAATGCCGAACCGCTTGAGCTGATCAGGCTCGACGGCGCCAATCATTTCTTGCCGTGGAATGCGCGCGCCGTGATCCGCGACGCGATCGACCGGGCGCACTTTCTGATCGACGCTTCCTAAACGGCGGTCGGCAGCGTATACCGTCGGCTATCCATGATATCGGAAAATCTGCTGATGCCGGCCGCCCCCCGAAAACGCCTGACCGCCCTGATGACTTTGCTGGCCTTGATTATCGGCCTGGCCCTGGCCCTTACCGCTTGCGGTGAGGCGGATGACCATGCGGGCCATGACCATGATCACGGGCATGACCATGATCACGGGCACCATCATGGCGATGCCGTCGCGCCGACTGAAGTTGAACAAGCGCTGGAGGCAGCGGGCATCGACCCAAAAGCGGAAACATTACCGCCTGAAATCGCCGCAAATTTCCGCAATACCTGCGTGCCGAACTGCGTCAGCTCGAGCATCACCAACCTTGGTCTCCAGGGTATTCAGAACGTCCCGCAAGAGCGAATGCTGCCCTATTGCAATTGCTCGTGCGAGGCGGTGGTCGAGGAAATGACGATGCCGCAATTATTGGCGCTGGAAGGCCGGGTCGAGAACGCGGAAATGCTGCAGGAGGCTTACAGCGTAATGCAGAATGCGCCGGTTGCCTGCATCGGCGAGCATCTCGAACCGGTGATCGCAGAATTTCGAGCGGAGATGCAGGATGTCAGCCCGGAATAGCGCCTTCAGCAACCATGCCGCGCTTGGCTGATGGACCGCGCGGCGGTTTTTTCGGTGCCGCACCGCTGAGGCCGAGGATTTTCTTCGCCTGAGCCGTCAGCGGATAGGCTTTGGCCGCCGCCCGATATTCCTTTTCGAGCTGCTTCAGGATTTTCTCGGCGCCCGATTTGTCCTTTTTGTACTCTTTGTGCAGGCGGTCGAGATTGTCGCGCGCCGGGTTGCGTCCATCGGGCAGCGCCTCATCGGCAAACAGCTTCGGATCGCTTTGCGGGCCTTTACGAATGGTCTCGATGACGCGCAGCATCTGCGGCACGGAGGGGCGCTCCGAGGGTGCCGCCGGATCGTTCAATCGCCAGGCGTGATAGGCATCATATTCCGCCGCCTGATCGGTTGAGAGCAGTGACGGTCGGTAATCGCCGACGGTCAGGATTGCCTGGCGCCGTAACAGCGGATCACGGAAATCGTCGATCAACGCGGCACGAACACGCCAGAACGTCTCGATATAGTCCTCGCGCCCGGCCTTTTCGGCTTCCGGCGCCTCGCCTGCTGCATCCTCGGCCCCCGCCTCGGCCGGGTTGGCACGAATTGCGGTGATATCGTCGATCAGCTCTTCGGGCGGATTATCCCCGAACAGCTTATGTTTGCGCATATCCGTATGAAGCAAATAGCCGAGCACCCGATCAGGCTTTTCAGGATCGAAAGCGGCATCGGGATCATCGAGATGCTCATACTCAAAATCCTGCGGCGCGAAATATTTGAACAGAGCGTTGTCGTGGCGGTCATCGACATCGAAGGCTCGGGTCTGCTTTTCACCCTCATCGCCCATGGTCAGCCACAGCTTTTTCTTGAGCCCTTTGAGCATGGCGTCTTCAGGCAACCGTTCGGCCGCAACCTTTCGCCCTGCTTTGCCGTCAGGATCGGCGATATCGGGAAATTGCGCCCACAGGCGCGGCAAGCCTGCCAGTTCGCGCGCGGCAACCAGAGCGGCACCGATATCGGGGTTATCCTCGAGATAGCGAGCGCGGTTTTCCAGCGCCTCACGCGACAAATCACGGCCGGTCACCGCGTCCCTGGCGTGGTCGGGCATACCGAGCTCGGCCGGCAGAATGATCGGCTGCTTGTTATAGGAGACGCCGAAGATCAGCGGCTCGCCTTTGGCTTCATAGCCGTCCAGCAGCCTGGTCAGGCGGGCGAGATCGACGGCCCCATCGGCGCGGCGGCATGCATCGATTTCGCCGAGTGCCTGCTGATCAAGCGCATTCAGATTAACGACCGTCGCCTGCGAGCTGTCGTGATACTCATTGTGCAGCCCGGCCAGCGTCACCATCCGACCCGAAAGCCGGCCCTGGCGATCCATGAAGCCGTAAAGATGAACCGGGGCGGACGTGTTGCCGTCATCACCATGCATCAGCGCGTCGCGTACCGCATATTTGCCGGTGTTGCGATCCATGGCACGGATCGTATCGGTGGCCGCGGAACGCAGCCCGACGCTGTTGGCGCCGGTAACGAGTATGTCATCGCGCGCATTATGCAGGTCCATCTCATCCGGCAGACGTCCGTCGAGCGTCCAACCATTGACCTGAGCCAGATCGCCATTGCGGAAAGACGGACGGCCGGTATCCGCATTCCTGCCGGTTTCAATGCTGCCGGGCTGCGCAAGCTTGGCGGCGCGGGCAGTAATCAAGGTATCATTGGGCAGGCTGCGGCCGCTGCTGCCGGCATACCAGTCCGGAAACATCGCCCGATGCAGCAGCTGATTGTCGACCCTGCGGTCGAAGCTTTGCAGATTATGGCCGGTGTAAAGCGCCTTGCTGATCGGCAATTCGCTGTCCTCGACCGCCTCGGTGGGGATTTCGAGGATTGAGCCGTCGGCCATTTCAATCTCGAAACGATCGCTGCCGTCGCCGGTTTTCAGGGCTTGCTGATGCCAGCGATAAAGGCGCCAGGCGGCGTAGCGCCAATCAAGCGCATTACTGTCTTGCAGCGTTTTTCTGGTCAGCCCGGTGACCATGGCGGCGCCGGGTTCGAGCGGCGCGTAATCGGGCGGCATGATGTAGAATTGCTCATCGCCCTGCGGTTCGATCTCGCCGCTGATCAGATTTCGGTACAGCCCGGCAAACTGGGTAGGCCAGGCCGGGCGCTTCAATCCGGTGGTTTCAAAATCGCCGATCTTCTCGCGCACGATCCCCTGCTCGACGAGATGCTCGATCGCCGCGCGCTGTTCTTCGCTTAGGTCTTTCAGGCTGATGCGCATGCTGACTCCAGGCTGCCGTTAAGGGGCAGGGCCGCCGCGGCCGCCGAGCTCCTTGAACTGGTCGATCGCCGACTTGGCGCGGCTACTGGCGGAAAGCCGCTTTTCCTGCGCTTTCATGCTTTCGTCATGGCGCGCGCGCGAGACCATGGCCGCGACGGTCATGGTCGGACTCAGCTTGGTCACGCTGTCGGGCAGCAACGGCATGGTGATGCGTGTCTTTTCCCGGTCATCGACACCGGTCGGCGTGTAATACTGGCTTGGCTTGCGATTATATTTGACGCCTTCGACAATATCGAGGAACGGCCCGATGATCTCGGGCTCGCCGTCCCTGGTCTTGGCGATGCCGGTCTGATTGGTCGCGCGGATCGTCTCTCGGCCCATGTCCTGCAGCGTTTTTTCGCCCTGATCGATCTGATCCGGACCGCCATGCTGCATGACAAAGCGCTGTACCTGGTTCTGCAGCGCGGCGTGCTTTTTGAAGGTCTGCTCATGCGAGTGGCCGGAGCTGTACAAAGGCTCGCCCTTGCGATGTTCGCGCTCCTTGTCCTTCTCGAGGATGTAGTGGCCGGTCTTGTCTTCATCGGGCATGCGAATCTTGGCGCCGGCCTCAAGAAAGGCATTGACCACCTTGTGATAGCGCTCCCGCTCGCTGGGGATCGACGGGCCTTGGGAGAAAATCACTGTGGTCCCGGTGAGATCGATATCGATCTTGCTGTCGATCTTGCTGTTGAACAGCTTATCGGTCGCGGAGTCCTTTTCCATGTGGACGCCGGTGATGAAGGCCATCAGACGGCCGCGCTCGCCATCCCCTTCCAGCAGCTTGGCCGCTTGATTGCTGTCAACGCCGACAATGTCGGTCGTCTCACGCCGCAGCTCTTTCAGCCTTTTGGCGGTGAATAGACGCATATCGCGCAACACCGCCTCTTCCTCGCGCTTGCGACGGGTTGAGAAGGTCGGCTTACCTTCGGCGCTTGCCGCCTCATTCAGTTCATCAAGACGTTCGCGCGGCAGGATCTCGCCCTGCTCCAGCCTGTCGATCAATTGCTCGACTTCCTTGCGATAGCCGGCAATCTCCTTGGCCAGAGTCTTGCCGCTTGTCTCGGCGCGCGCATCGAGCAGCGATTGCCGCCGCCCTTCGATCAACTCGCCGTTATCGATCATCTCGCGCAATTCCTGCGCCAGCAGCCGTGTGAAGCTTTGATGCTGTATGTAGTCCTTAAAATTCTGGTTCTTCGCCTTCGGCCAATAAGCGCTGTCGAGGCCGAATTTGTTCATCCAGCGAAAGCTTTGCTGCATATTGGCGCCGACCGATGTGATGGTGCGCTGATCCGGGTGCCGCGCCGCCGCTTCGGCCAAGGTGACGACGGAGGGCAATGATTTGCTGAACTGCACCACCAGCAGATCGCGGCCGCTTTCCTCGTCGAGCAACTTGCGCGCGGTTTCGGCAATCTCGTCCTGTGTCGGATTATGTCCGGGGCTGAGCAGGCTGGTGCCCTCGGCGGTGGCGAAATCGACCGGATAGCCGAGGAACTCCTCGCTGGTCTCGCCGCCGATTTTGCTGCCTTCATCGAGCTTGTAATCGCCATTGAGCCGCATGCTCGCGGCCGCGGTATCGACAATCAGCCCGGTGGTCGGGGTCGAGTGCGTCACGGGCTCGGCGCGGAAGGTCATATTGCCGGCCTTGAACGGCAGATCGACACCCTCGAGCAGGTAACCGCGCTCGATGGCCGACCGGTAGCGCTCCTCCGGGCTCAGCTTGCGATAGGCTTCAAGCTCCTCGGCGGTCACATCGTCCGGCGATTTCAACTCTACCGTGGGCGGAAAATCATGGCGCGGAATACCCAGCGCCTGGCATTTCGCCTTGAAGCTGGCGATGACATACTGGTTGCCGAGCACCAGCGGAATGTCGAGGCCGTCCTTGACGTGGTGCGGCGGGCCGCCGTCATGATCGAAATGCGGGTGGCCGATGAACAGGAAATGGGCCGGATAGGCGGGCTCGTGATCGGGATCGTTCTTGTCCCGGAAAGCTTCGCGCAGGCAGGAATAATACTCATCATATCCGGTTTCATTCCTGTCGCTGGTTCCGATGCCGTCATCATAGACGATCGATTCCGCGCGATAGGCGCCGTCCTGCTCATAGTCGAATATCGCCATATTGGCATTGCGGCCGATTTCGGCCTTCACCGGCCCCACGCTGTTGAGCTCGATCCCGCCGCGAGAGCGATAGATGAAGCGACCGCCGTCTTCGAGGCCGGGCGGTGGCGGAATCATGCCGATATCACTGGAAAGGCCGGCGCGCGCGAAAGCGCCGAGCGCATCGGCAATACGGTCGGCATCGAGATCGGCGGCCATCTCGCGCAGCGCACCGGCCGCCTTGCGCAGCTTCGACTCATCGGCGAGATCGATTTCGCCGTCGCCGACGCGGATCTGGGTCAGGCGTAGCTTGCCCTCGCCGGCAGGCTCGAAGCGCACCTCGGCCATGACCGAGTGGACCGCGGCATCGAGACCGATCTGGGTCCGGTTGTTGTAGCGGATCGCGCGCAGCGTTCCGTCGGCATCGCGTTCAAGCACCCGCTCGGCGCCATAGCTGGCATTGACGTCGTCAAGATCCTGATTGCTGGCGACATAGGGCAGGCTGTCCTGACGGATGCCGAAGCGGGCCTCGGCGATCGCCGCCGGCATCACCAGCGGGTCGTCTGCAGCAATGCTCTGCTCGGCCCGGCCGGCATTCAGCATCGGAACCAGCTCGGCAAGACCGGCGGTCGCCAGGCGCTGGGCAAAGGGCTCAAAACCGCCTTCAAGGGTTTGCGATTGTGAGGCGACGACATCCTTGTTCAGCCCCTTGACCGCATTGATCAGGCGCAAAATCTGGCCGCGATTATCGTCATCGAGAGCGACAGCTTCCCCGCCGGCCCCGATCTTGACCGACACAACGCCCACCGGCGTGTCGTCGCCCGGCGCGTTCAGATCCGCCGCCAGCGGGGCATCAAGGACGATTTCGTAAAGCGGGGTTTGTGCGCCGCTGACCTCATCCCAGCCGCGCGCCGCGATCACGGCGGGCCGGCCCTGCTCGGCGTCGCCGAGATCGAGATCCAACACCACCGCGCGCAGGCTGCCGTCTTCCTCGACATGCGCCAGTCTTTGCTGCAGCTCGCCGAACTGCCGTCCGTTGAGGCCGAGCAGAGACGGCCAATCTTTTCTTGCCAGTGCGATCATGAGTTTCCGATCAGGCGCCGGGGCGCGCTCTCCCAATTCCTACTGTTTTTCATCAGGCCACAAGCCGCACCGCAGGCGCGTTCAGCACTTCGGCAAAGTCGGGCACATGGTCGTTCTCGGCATCGCGGCGCAGCGCGCCGGCAAGGGTCAGCAAGGCCGGCAGATCGGCCTGGTCGGTCGCCACATCATGCCCCTTCACGGTCACATTGCGGGCGTCGTAATGGCGACCGTCACCACGCTTTTGCAACGTCATGCTCAAAACCGGCATCGGTCGCCGCACATCGTCGGCACCGAGTTTCCACAACTCAATGACCAAGGCGAGCGCGTCGTCACCCACGGGGGTGATTTCGAAGAACAGGCCGCTGACCTCACCGCTGTCAGGCAGAACTTCCGTTGCCGTCAGCTTGACCGGGCCCAACGCGCCGAGCGTTTTGCCGAGATCATCTTGCGTCATTGCCGTATCAGCCATGCCTACGCCGTCTGTTCGCCGCTTTCAGGGGACTCACCGTCGAGCTGAAGCCAGGCGGTAATGATGTCTTCGACCGCTTCCTCGTCAGGAGGCACCGACGGGCCGCGAAAGCCGGGCAGGCCGGTAATCATCGTCACCGCGTCCTCGGTCTCCAGGTTCAGCCGGTCCGTTCCCGGATATTGCCGGGCAAGCGCCTCTGCCACCTGTCGATAATCATCCCAGCCCATTGCCAGTGCCAAACCTGTTCTCGTCTCCGTCTTGTGCGTCTTGCTACGCTCTGTACCGGTTCTGCCGCGCCGCTGCATCAGCGGATCCGAATCCGACGCCCGATGAACGCGCGATGCAACGCCCAGTTTTGTAACAAACCTGTCAAACTTTTGTTTCCATGCCGTGGAAAACTAGCAAAGCGCCGTTGTCCTGTCAAATGAAGCTGGGGAACCGCACCCGTCGGCCATAGAACCTGCCTTTCCCCGTTGGAAACCAGAATAGCGCGGCGCTTCGCGCGACCCCAGAATAAATTCACCGGCAAATTGTTCTTGTTATGTTCTCGCCTTTCCTGATACGTTGTGCACCATGGTGCATCAACGAGCGGGATCATTTCGCGGGCGCGGCGCGCTGAGTAATGCGGACGGCCGTTTTGAAGCGACGCAGCGTATCGCCGTCGACGATGGGTGGCGGATACCGGACGCGGAGGCTGACCAGAGTGAGCAGCGACTCGCAACCGAGCTGACGCCGGAAAAGACCCGGCAGGTGCTGGCACGCAATGACTCCCCGGATGTCCCGTTCGATCGCTCGCTGAACCCTTACAAGGGTTGCGAACATGGATGCATTTACTGCTTTGCACGGCCGACTCACGCCTATATCGGCCTGTCCCCTGGACGCGATTTTGAAACCCGGATCCGCTACAAACCCGAAGCGCCCGATGCGCTCGAAGCGCTGTTTCAAAGCCCGACTTATCGTCCGCGGCTGATCGCGCTCGGCGCCAATACCGACCCCTATCAACCGGCGGAGAAGCGGCTGGGCATCAGCCGCGCCTTGATCGATATCTGCGCCCGCTACAAACACCCGATCAGCATCGTCACGAAATCGGCGCTAATCCTGCGCGATCTCGATATCCTTGCACCGATGGCGGAGCAGGGCCTGGCGGAAATCTGCGTTTCCCTGACAACCCTCGATACCGGCCTGGCGCGCCGCATGGAACCGCGCGCCGCATCGCCTCAACGCCGCCTGGCCGCGATTGCCGCCGCTTCGGAAGCGGGCATTCCTGTCTCAGTGCTGGCCTCGCCGATGATTCCCGCGCTCAATGATCACGAACTCGAAGCGATTATCGAGCAGGCTGCCGCGGCCGGGGCGCGCTGCGCGAGCACCCTGTTGCTGCGACTGCCTTTGGAGGTGAAGACGCTGTTCGAGGAATGGCTGCGTCATCATTACCCTGATCGCGCCGACCGCGTGCTGAGCCTCGTTCGGCAGTGCCATGACGGCGCGCTCTATAAGGCCGAATTCGGTCGTCGCATGCGCGGCAGCGGCCCTTATGCCGATGCGCTGTTTGCCCGCTTCGGCGCCGTGTGTGGGCGGCTGGGCCTCAATCGCGGACGCAATCCGCTTCGCTGCGATCTTTTCGCCGTGCCCGGGCGCGCGCAGCAGATGACCCTGTTATGAATACGCCGCAGCCGGCCGCTGCTGGCGAGGCGGCGGGCGGCTCCCTATACTTCTGGCAAGAAACAATAACGCCACAGCCCTTTTCGGAGTTCACACCATGGCAGTCAAACTGGCCATTAACGGGTTCGGTCGCATCGGCCGTCTGGTCCTGCGCGCGCTGTATGAAAGCGGCCGTTCCGATCTGCAGATCGTCGCGATCAACGATCTCGCCGACATCGAAACCAATGCGCATCTGCTGAAATATGACAGCGTCCACGGTCGGTTCCCGATGTCGGTGGAAACCGCCGCTGATGCCCTGATCGTCAATGGCGACCGGATCGCCGTGACCAAGGAAATGGACCCGGCCAAGCTGCCTTGGGGCAGCCTGGGCGTCGACATCGCCATGGAATGCACCGGCCGCTTTACCAACCGCGCCGATGCCGAAAAGCATATCGAGGCCGGGGCGAGAAAGGTACTGATCTCGGCGCCCGGCAAGGATGAGGACATCACGGTCGTCTTCGGCGTCAATCATGATCAGTTGACGGCTGATCATACGATCGTATCAAACGCCTCCTGCACCACCAATTGCCTGGCGCCGGTCGCCAAGGTGCTGCATGACGCTGTCGGTATCGAGCATGGCTTCATGACGACAATCCACGCCTATACCGGCGATCAGCGGATCGTCGATACCATGCACAGCGACCTTCATCGCGCGCGGGCGGCGGCGCAGAACATCATCCCGACCTCGACCGGCGCAGCCAAAGCGGTCGGCAAGGTACTGCCGGCGCTCAACGGCAAGCTGGACGGCGTCGCCATGCGGGTGCCGACAGCCAATGTCTCGCTGGTCGACTTCAAGTTCACCGCCAGCCGGGATACTGACGCCGAGACCATCAACAACGCCATCATCGCCGCCGCCGACGGGCCGATGAAGGGCGTTCTCGAAGCCTATGACGAGCCTCTGGTCAGCGGCGATTTCAATCACAGCCCCCTGTCCTCCAGCTTTGCCGTCAAGGAAACCAAGGTTCTGGAGAACCGCTTCGTTCGCGTCATGAGCTGGTATGACAATGAATGGGGCTTTTCCAACCGGATGAGCGACACCGCCGCCGCGATGGCGACAGCGAAATAAATAAAAATCAACTGAAATAAATCGATAAAATTATTCAAATAGAAAGGGTTAACCCACCGTTAATTTCTCGCCCTTATGTTAAGGCTGTCACAGAAGTGGACACAGCGAAAACGCTGAGGTTGTTATGGATACCGTAACTATGAGCCTTGCCGGTGCGTCTGCGATACAACCGGTTCAAGGCGTTCAGAACAGCGCGACAACGACGCGCACAGAGAATGGAAGCACGCGCGACAACCGGCCTGAGGCGGCGCGCACCGATCGGGTGCAGCCGTCACAGGAGGCGGCACCGCAGCGGCCTATTCGTCTGCAGCCGGCTGCCCTGCCCAGCCTTGACGACAAGCGAGACGCCTTCGGCCTTACCGCCGAAGAACGCCGTATCGTCGAACAGATGCAGGCCCGCCATGATGAAGTGGTGCGGCATGAAGAGGCGCATCGCCTGGTCGGCGGCCAATATGCCTCAGCCCCACGCTATGACTATGAGCAGGGTCCCGACGGGCGTCGCTACGCGGTCGGCGGCTCGGTGAAGATCGACACCTCGCCCGAACGCGATCCCGAGGCGACGATCGCCAAGATGGATGTCGTCAAGCGCGCCGCCCTCGCGCCGGCGGAGCCGAGCCCGCAAGACCGCAAAGTGGCACAGACGGCCGACCAGATCCGCCAGCAAGCATTGGCGGAATTGATGGAGCTGCGCGCCGAGGAGCGCCGCGCGCGGATGGAAGCGATCAATAATGGCGGCGAGGATCCGCTGGCCGCCTATCGACAGCGCGCCGAAGCAACGATTGTAGCCGCGAAGGGCGGGCTGATCTGAGCAAATCCTGCTTTGCCGGTCCCGCCGGAGCGCTTACGTCTAGGGCAATGACCGCGCGCGAAATCATGACCGTGCATGGCTGGCCGGACTTCGAAACCGCCCTGTCCGAAGCCGCCCAGTCCGAAGCCGCCCAGTCCGAAGCCGCCCAGTCCGAAGCCGACACTGCCGTGACCCTGCAAAGCGGCCCCGGCGCCGGGATCTATGGCGGGCCGAGCTGGTGGCGGGCGCTGCTCGATCGCGCAGAGGCCGAATTCCCGCATTGTCGCATGATCGCCATCCTCGATTGCGCCGATAGCGCCGGCGCCGTGATGGCGGCAATCCGAACCGGAATACCGGCTATCCGATTTACAGGCGATCCGGCGGTCAAGGCCAAACTCGCGGCGATGGCCGACCAGGCGGGGTGCCGGTTGATCTAAGCATTTCTGTTTGCTTTCGGTCCGGCCCAACCCCGCACCCCGCCCGGCCTCCCCAGGAAGTATCTGGTCTCGGGAGGCGGGGCGGTGCGGGGTGGACAGGAATCATCCGCAAATGCTCCGGACGGGCGGCGCGTTGCACCGGGGCGCGGCAATTCGTATCTGTTGGCGGCAAGCCACTCACGCGGACAAGGCCATGAAGATCACCCAAAAAGTAAAGCGCATCCTGGCGAACTATGAAAGCGACACGCCGGGCACCAAGGCCAATCTGGCGCGCATGCTGATGGAAGGAAAACTGGGCGGCAGCGGCCGCATGGTGATCCTGCCGGTCGATCAGGGCTTTGAACACGGCCCGGCGCGCAGCTTCGCGCCGAATGAGCCCGGTTACGACCCGCATTATCACTGGCAGCTTGCCGTCGATGCCGGCCTCAACGCCTTCGCGGCGCCGCTCGGCATGCTGGAGGCCGGCGCGGATAGCTTTGCCGGTGCGATCCCGACCATTCTCAAGGTCAATCATGCCAACAGCCTGTCAACCAACAAGGATCAGACAGTGGTCGGCAGCGTCGAGGATGCCTTGCGGCTCGGCTGTTCGGCGATCGGCTTCACGCTCTATCCCGGCTCCGAAGATCAGTATGAGATGTTCGAGGAGCTGACCGAGCTGTCCCTGGAAGCCAAGCAGGCGGGGCTTGCCGTCGTGACCTGGGCCTATCCACGCGGCGGCGATCTGACCAAAGACGGCGAAACCGCGCTCGATGTGATCGCCTACGCCGCACACATGGCCTGCCTCGCGGGCTCGCACATCATCAAGGTCAAGCTGCCGACCGACCATCTGGCGAACAAGGACGCCAAGAAGGTCTATGAAAAACACGACATCCCGCGCGCCGAACTGGCGGACCGTGTCCGGCATGTCGTGCAAAGCTGTTTCGCCGGCCGCCGCATTGTCGTCTTCTCCGGCGGCGCCACCAAGGGCGAGGACGGCGTCTATGTCGATGCCAAGGCGATCCGCGACGGCGGCGGCAATGGCTCGATCATCGGCCGCAACAGCTTTCAGCGCAGCAGGCAGGAGGCCCTCGCCCTGCTCGGCAAGGTGATCGACATTTATAAAGGGCGCGACTGATAAATACCGTCGACGAGCGGTCTTGCCGGCTCTATCTGATCACGCCGCCTGCCTTCGAGCCCGCTGCCCTTCTGCCGCCGCTGACGGAGGCGCTGGATGCTGTGCCGGGCCTGGTTGCGGCGGTGCAATTGCGGCTCAAACCGGCGCCCGATGACGCTGTTCGCAGCGCCGCCGCCGCGCTTATGGCAACCGTCCAGGAGCGTGACATTGCCTTCATCATCAATGACCGGCCCGATCTGGCCGCCGCACTCGGCTGCGACGGGGTGCATATCGGGCAAGCCGACGGCGACATCGCCGCCGCGCGCAGTGCGGTCGGCGCCGGGGCGGCGGTCGGCGTCAGTTGCGAGGACAGCCGGCATCTCGCCATGATCGCCGGAGAACAGGGCGCCGATTATGTCGCCTTCGGTCCGATGTTTCCGACGATAACCAAGCAAACCGGCCCGCGCCGTGCCCCGGTCGAGCTGATCTCATGGTGGTCGGAGATCATGGAAGTCCCGAGCGTCGCCATCGGCGGAATAACGCCGGAGAACTGCGCCCCGCTGGTCACTGCCGGCGCCGACTTCCTTGCCGTTATCTCAGCAATCTGGGATCATCCCAACGGCCCTGCCGCAGCCATTACCGCCTTTGCCGAGGCGATTGACCGGGCGAGCGGCTGACGCCATTTCGCTGGTCATGAAAGCCAAGCTTTTTCTCATCGCCCTGCTGCTGCTGCCATTCTCGGCTCTCGCCGAAGAAAGGGAATGGCTCGAACCCGATACCGATCTGTCTCCGCCCCCGCTCGAAGAGTTTTTGGAGCAGGAGCGCCGCGAGGCGATGACGCCGCAAGAGCGCGCCGAAGAGGACGCTGCGGAACGTCGGCAAAACGTGCTCGAGCCGGTGCGCGACGCACGCGAATTGCGGCAAACGCTCAACGATGCCCTGATCAGGGTCCGCGGCGCGGTGCGCGCCTATCGCGAAACTGCGGAAGAGGGCGAAGATGCGGCGCTGCTGCAAAAGCGGCTGACGGAGTTGCGGGCTGCCGAACGTTATGCGCTTTCGCATTGGGGCGCCGGCTCGGTAAAACGCGCCGAGCTGAAGGGCACGCTGGGCGAAAACCATATCCTGATCGAAACCATCGGCATGACATTGGAAGAGCTCAGAACCGCACAACGCGAGGCGCGGCGAGAACTCAACCGCGCAGGGTAAGGGCGTCAACCCGCTACGGGTAGCCACAAGACGTCGTCAATGCCTTCGGCGCCGGTCAGCAGCATTATCAGGCGGTCGAAGCCGAGCGCCATGCCGGCGCAATCCGGCAAGCCGTGATCGATGGCCGCGAGAAAGTCTTCGTCGAGCGGGTAACTCTGGCCGTAAACCCGGCGGCGCAGGGCGAGATCGCGGGTAAAACGTCGGCGTTGTTCGGCGCCGTCGGTCAATTCGGTAAATCCGTTCGCCAATTCGACACCGCAAATATACAGCTCGACCCGCTCGGCGATCTGCGGACGGTTGGGCGGCACCTTGGAAAGTGCGGCCATCGATGCCGGGTAATCGCTCAACAGGGTGGGAACGCCGACACCCAGATGCGGTTCGACCCGGTTCAGGAACAGCCGGAAGAAAACATCCTCCCAGCCGTCATCCGGCCCGGCTTCAATGCCGAGCGGTCGCGCCATTTCCTCCAGAGCTTCGCGGGACGGGTTCTCGGTGTCGTCGATCGTCGCGAAAGGATCGATGCCGCAATACCGCGCGAAAGCCTCAGCAACCGTCAGCCGCTGCCATTGACCGAAAACATCGCAAACAATCTCGCCGCGGCGAACATGCTCGACCTGCGCGCCGCGCGCCGCTGCCTGCACCAGCCCTTCGACCTGATCCATCAAATCGCGGTAATCGCACCCGGTACGGTACCATTCGAGCATGGTGAATTCGGGATGATGGGTCCGCGAATACGGCTCGTCGCGGAAGCAGTGAGCGACCTGATAGATCGCCGGAAGACCGCCCGCGAGCAGCTTTTTCATCGCGAATTCGGGGCTGGTCTGGAGCCAGTGGCCGGCGCCGGTGCCGCGGCCCCGAACCTCGAAGCCCTGAAGATGCGGCTCCATCGCCGGGGCAATCTGCAGGCAGGGTGTTTGCACCTCGGTAAAGCCGGCCTCGGCAAACCATTGCCGCAGGGCGGCGAGCGCCGCGGCCCGTTGCTTCAGCGCCGGCAGTCTTTGCGCCAACCGGTCGGGTCGCCAGGGCGGAATCGCAGCGCCGCTCACGGCCGGCATCTCAGCGGTTTCCCGCTGCCCTGAAATAAGCTAAGCAGCCGCCATCCTTGACCGAAAGCACTCATCATGAAAATTGCTGCCCTCAATGTCCGCCCCGGCAATGTGCTGGATTACAACGAAAAGCTCTGGGTCGTTCTGAAAGCGGAAACCATCCAGCCGGGCAAGGGCGCGTCGGTCACCCAGATCGAAATGCGCGACCTGAAATCCGGCAACAAGACCAATGTCCGCTTCCGCACTCAGGACATGCTCGAAAAAGCGCATATCGATGAAGAGGATTACCAATATCTCTACCCTGAGGGCGAGAACTTCACCTTCATGCACACCGAGACCTTTGAACAGGTAGAAATCAGCCGCGAGATCATCGGCGATCCGGCGCAATTCCTGCAAGAAGGCATGATCTGTCAGGTCTCGCAGTTTGAAGGAACGCCGCTCTCGGTCAGCCTGCCCGACAGCGTGACCATGGAAATCATCGAGGCCGATCCGGTGGTCAAAGGCCAGACAGCAAGCTCCTCCTACAAACCCGCCGTGCTGGAAAACGGCGCCAGGGTCATGGTGCCGCCGCATATCGGAACGGGCACGCGGGTGGTCGTGAAAACCGCCGACGGCAGCTATGTCGAGCGGGCGAAGGATTAGGATTTCTTGATCGGCTGCTGTTTTTTTGATTTGCCGCTTGCGCGGCTGGCCTTCGCCCCCTCACCCCCGCCCCGCCTCCCCTCGGTAGTATCT